>JBGCCY010000196.1:0-3468 GCA_045104975.1 Saprospiraceae bacterium | reverse complement strand
TGGTTCTATCGTTTTGGATGCTCGCTACAGTTTTGGATTGACCGACAATACCAAATTTGATGGAGACCAACCCGATGGTTGGGAAAAAACTAGAAATCAAGGTTGTACACTTTCAGTAGGTTATATGATTCCGATTGGGCGGTAAAATTTGATTTACGATTACTAAACTTTCCAAGTTTAGTAATCGTATTCCTCCACTTTTTTCAAAATACTTTGACAATGAAATCTAATAAAAAAACGGCAAGACTTTCAGGCTTGCTCTATTTGTTGGTCATCATTTTTGGAATGTATCCAGAGATTTATGTCCGAGCAAAATTTATCATTCCCAATAATGCAGCAGCAACCATTAAGAATAATCTTACTTATGCAGTCACTTTCCGAATAGGTTTTATAAGTGATTTACTGATGCAAGTTGCTTACTTCTTTTTGGCTTTCACCTTGTATCATTTATTTAAAAATGTCAACAAAAGTCAAGCACTATTAATGTTGCTAAGTGTAGTCATAAGTGTTGCCATCATGTGCCTCAATATGCTACATCAGTATGCTGCAATTATATTGTTAGAAAAAGAAAACTTGACAATCGTTTTTGAGACAGAACAGGTCAACGAGTTAGTTTTATTTTTTCTTACTCTCTAAAAATACGGTTATCGAATTGCACAAATATTTTTTGGAATCTGGCTTTTCCCATTAGGTTATTTAGTCTATCAATCTAGCTAGTAGCGTAAGCAATTTTTTTAATCTTAGAGACTATTTTAAATATTCAGGATTTTAGAAAAGTAATCATTAATTTAGTTTTTGAAAATCACATTTATCATCTTTTATAAGTAGTGTGACACTACTTAGCCTCAGAAAATCGCTACAACACCAATGAATTATATTTCTAAAAGCCTTTATCAAAAAATGATAAATTATGCTCTAGAGGAAGGAATGTCAAAAGAAGATTTTAAAAATCTTCCAATTCCATTAGAATCTTTAAAAGATATTCGGGCAGTTCCTGCGGATTTATTTTTTGAACTTCATGAAAAATTAGACCAAAGGCTTGGCTCTGGATTTTCGGTACGCATAGGTCAACAAATGAAAATGGATGATTATGGAGTGCTTGGCTTATCTTGGAAAACGTGTTCAAAAGCTGGAGAAATATACGAACGAAGTGAAAGATATTTTCATCTTTTATCTAACACCTATGTATTCAAAATAGAAAAAGGAAATGAAACATCTAAAATTTTACTGCTACGAGATGCTCATCGAAGAGGAGTTGAATTATCAAATGAAGCGACATTTTCTGCATCTGTCGTTGTCCTTCGAGCAATAACCGAAACTGATATTTCACCACTTAGTATTTCGTTTAAACATAATCCACCGAAAGATTTAAAAAATTATACGGATGCTTTTAAATGTCCCATCTTTTTTAATCAGCCTCAGAATTTTATGATTTACAAAACCGCTGACCTTGAAACTCGAACTGCAAAAGCAGATATTAGCATTAATAAATTTTTAGTCGAAAGAGTCGAAGAGGAAACTAAAGGCATAGAAATCAGTTCATTAAAAATAGCCTCCGATGTAGAAAATCTTATCAAAGATACGCTTCCTAGTGGAATCCCTAGCATCGTTCAAATTGGCAAATACATGGGGATGAGCAGTCGGACTTTGACTAGAAGATTATCTGAAAACGGAATTACCTTTAGAGACTTGATAAAACAGACTCAAGAAAAAACTTCAAAAGACTTGCTCAAAAATTCGTCTTGCACCATTGGCGAAATTGCCTTTCAAACTGGCTTCTCAGAACAAAGCGCATTTAGTCGTGCCTTCAAGCGATGGACTGGTCAATCACCTTTTGAATATCGAAATCCTCAATAAAAAATCATTTGGCTTAAAGTGTCAAGACATTGGCTGATTAGGTCAAGTTAGCCCTGCAAATTATCCTCAATTTTGCTTCTGTAATCATAATCAAAACAGAAGTAAAATGAAAAAATTATTAATCCATCTATCTCTTATTGGACTGTTAGTTTTCAACTTTCAGCTTTTTACCGCATTTAAAAAATCGGAAGTAAATGTCAAGTTCGCTAAACAATCATTTGTCAGCAAAGCCGATTCTGAACTTAAAAAAGCGGCTTTCCAAATCCTCAAATCTAAATGCAATGTCTGTCATAAAAAGAAAAATCCTTTCAAAATTTTTACACTAAAAAATATGGACAGACATGCAAAAAAAATTCATAAACAAGTCTTCGTCTATCGCCGAATGCCAAAAGGTGATTCAGTAAAACTGACCGATGAAGAATATCAAACGCTTAAAAACTGGCTTCAATCTAAAAACATTAAATAATTATTTATCATGGAAATTTCATTCAAATCATTTACCCTTTTTTCTCCAATAATTTTAACAGGTTTGTCCGCAGGTCTATTTTATGCTTGGACAGTTTCCATCATTCCTGGAACTCGAAAAGTTATAGACATCACTTACTTAGAAAGTATGCAATCTATCAATCGAGCTATTCTTAATCCTGCCTTCTATTTAATTTTTATGGGAAGTCCTCTGGTATTAGCATTGAGTACTTTTCAATATTTTAAATCAGGAACAATATTCTGGATTTTACTAACTGCGACCCTACTCTATTTAATTGGAACATTTGGTGTTACCATTTTTGGAAATGTACCGCTCAATGATGCTTTGGAAGCTTTGGATATAGCTGCACTTAGCGATATGGAAAAATCTGAATTCAGGAAATCTTACGAAACGAAATGGAATCGTCTGCATTGGATACGAACAGCATTCGCTGTGCTTTCATTTATCACATCTCTCATTGGAGTATTTATTCAAATTAAAAATTAATCATATTTATTAACTATAAAATTCTAAATAACATGAAGAATCAAAGTAATATTTTAGTAACTGGCGCTACTGGCAAAACTGGTCGTAAAGTGGTCGACGGATTAATTCAACAGAATCAAAAAGTAAGATTAGGTACACGAAGAACTGCTCCTGCATTTGATTGGGATGACTCATCTACTTGGTCAAATGCATTGACGGGTATGGACAAAGTTTACATCGTTTATTATCCAGACCTTGCTGTTCCTGGGGCACTAAAAGCCATCCAAAACTTGATGGAAGTCGCTAAAAAGGCAGGTGTAAAAAAAGCTGTTTTACTTTCTGGAAAAGGAGAAAAAGAAGCTGAACGATGTGAGCAAGTAGTCGCTAATTCAGGTTTGGATTATACACTCGTCAGAGCCTCTTGGTTCAATCAAAATTTTAGTGAAAGTTTTTTACTTGACCCTATCTTGGCAGGTCATGTAGCTTTACCAATGCCTGATGCAAAAATTCCATTTGTGGACACTAGCGACATTGCAGAGGTAGTTGTAAAAGTATTGTTAGACGATAGCCATAATGGAAAGACTTACGAAATTACTGGCCCTAGAACTTTGACCTTTGAGGAAGTGGTAAAGGAGATTGCCGAGGGTTTAGGAAAGCCT
>JBGCCY010000195.1:0-2894 GCA_045104975.1 Saprospiraceae bacterium | reverse complement strand
TCGTCTCGAATATGTGAATCGTAAATGCCATTATTCTTCGCAACAACTTTTGCAAGTGCAATAATTTCATCTGTATCACCATAGCTACCTGGTGCATAAAATAAACCTGTCGATAATCCAAATGCACCTGCGTCCATTTCTTTTTGAACTAAAGATTCCATGTTTTTCATTTCTTCGGCTGTTGCTTTTCTATTTGTTCGTCCAACTACTATTTTTCGAATTCTACCATGTCCTGCCAATAAAACAGCATTGGTTCCTATTCCATGTTTTTCATAAAGTGCTTTAAAATCTTTTGTTGGGAAAAAACTATTGCCATCATTCCCTGCCACAACTGTCGTGATACCTTGCATCAAAAAAGGCAAATTATGCGATCTCTCTGGAAGCTTTAATTCTCGATCTGAATGAGTGTGTGGGTCAATAAATCCAGGGCAAACAATTAATCCATTTGCATCAATAGTTTTGACAGTATGAATCGTTAGATTTTTTTCATCGCCTATGTAAACAATTTTATCATCTTTAATTGCAATAGAAAAATGATTTGGAAGGGTATCAATTCCATTATAAACTATTCCATTTTTTATCAAAAGATCAACATGGAGTTCTTTGTTTTGACATGAAATAAAAAATAGGATTAATGGAAGCAAAGCAACTAAAGAATTGTTTTTCATGGTTAGTTTTTTTAAAATATAAAGAGGTTGCTTAAATAATTATATCCAAGCAACCTCCTAAATCTCTGTTTACAAATATAATATTTTAACCAAAAAAAATAGCCCAAGTTTTTCAACTTGAGCTATTCATTTTAAACTTCCATTATCCGATTGGTATTGGAAAAGAATCCATTTAAGATATTTTATATTAAAAATGGTTTTAGAAAAATCGTTATTTGGAATTTTTCAATTACTCTTTTTTTCGTTGAAATATTTTCATCCAACTCATTCAAACTATCCTCAATTAATCTCATTCCATAATAGGAAACCATCACTTCATATATAACCCTACTGCCATTCGCATTTTAGACTTCCGTTATAATCATCTTGTCAAGCCATTGTAGATTGAATTGGTTAATTAGATCCCCAACTAAACTACAATTACCAAATACTCAAAAGAACCTGTCAAATACTAATCTGATCATCTTTTTATATTTATAAAAACCAAATTTGAATTGTAATTAATCTATTTAAAATCATATCTATTTTTTAACAGAGAAACCAAACGCAATGAAAAAAAATATCAACACCTCTTCCTTAGAAGAACTAATTCAAATCAAAGGCATTGGAAAAACGATCGCTGAAAGAATTTTAGCTGCTCGTAAAAAAGGCACTTTTATTACTTCTATGGAAGATCTTCAAACCGTTGGAAAAATCAATTCAAGATTTTTAAAAGACATTGAAAAAGTAATTTCTTTTGGAAAAACTAAATCTACTTTTCTCCCTAAGAAATCAAAAACATCTACACCTCAAAAAATAAAAAAAACTACTTCAAAACCCTTGGCTATAAAAATCCCAAGGAATGATGAGCTTTATAATTTTAAAGTAAACATCGATGGATTAATCCCAAAAGAGGGACGTAACCCTTTTGCACATTATAAATTATCCGTTCATTATACTATCGCTAATCCCAATGGAAACACCATCAAAAATGAATTAAAATTTCCTGTTCAAAGTTACAAAAGTGTGAATGTTTCTATGATTAAACCTTCACCCGATATTGGCTTTCTCCTCAACACCTTTCATCTGGTTTTAGTGTCGGAAGGGAAAGACGTTGTCTATGACGCTGTTCATAAAACGGAAGACAATGGAGAATTTCCTATCCAAATCAATACAGTTGAAGAAGCCCTAAATTTTAATATCCAACTTATTGCTGACGCTACGCCAACTCATAATCCCTACGCCAATCATTTATTAGAAATCACTTATGATGCAAAAAATTCGCTGGATAAAAATGTGATTCAAAAGAAAAAAGAATCCTTTGCGATAAATGCTGAAGGAAAGGCAACAGTCAAATTAAATCATCAAGGTGATGTTGAAAAATTATACCTCCAAGTGAAAGCTCCCGCAGGAGAAATCATCGGTCATAAAACAATTGATTACATAGAAATCGAAAATGATAGGACTATCGAAATTCAAGTTCCGCCACGACTACTAGCAGATGCTGAAGGTTTGAACACTTTGCCTGACCGACCTAAAAAAATGGTTGGCCGAGTCATTGATGGTTTAGGAAAAAAGGATATGAAAAAAGTACAGGTTGTAATTTTTGCAAGTCAAAAAGAAGAACCTGTGAATGAAGATTTCTATCCTTTGCAAGTCGTTGAAACAGAAACCAATGGATATTTTTCAATGGATACCCCAATTGGGTTTTTCACCAAAGCTTATGCAATGATAGGTGTGAAAGGCATCACAAACAATCCTATCGAAATTCGATTAGAGACGGATACGATTATCACTCAAGACGATGGTGAACCTGTTTATGAAGAGAAATTATTTTTCCCAGCTAACTTGATTTTGATTGCAGAATTAGAAACAAGTGAGGAAGACGAACATGATGATTGTGGTTGCAATGATTGTAGTGATTTGGATTTTCATCAACCCAAAAAAGTGTTGGAAGAGTTTTCATTTTATACGGTCGTTCGAACAACTGAGCCGAATATTCAAGGCCTAACTTTGGAAGACGATGAGGAAGAAATGTCTGTTCAAGAAATCATCGACATCGTTCCGATTTTTGAAAACAATGGTACCCGAGTGACTGCAGTTTTAGGTAATGATATTTTACAAAAATCCATTAAGAAAAATGTACTTCGAAAATTTATGAATGCAAAGAAAGGTTTGACATTTACCACTTTGTTAAAAGCACTTAACCAAAGCAATGCCCTTAAATTAAAACAAGTTGTACAATCC
>JBGCCY010000194.1:0-25061 GCA_045104975.1 Saprospiraceae bacterium | reverse complement strand
CATCGTCATGAATTGGTTCATGAGTGTAGTGCAATTTAAATTTCAATTCAAGTTGAGCTAAAGTTGTTTGTTGCCTTGAATTTCTAATTTCAGTTGTATTAAAAATACTATCATCAGGCCAAATCAATTTTCCTTCAATTGCTTGTCGTTTTAACTCGTGAACATTTCTGACATTTGAAAATGCCCAAATACGCCATTGCACAATTGCAAAACTCCAATACAACCAAGGTAGAATAATAATAGTCGACAAAAGAGAAATAATAGGAATAGCTTTGTGTATATCTTCATTGAATAGAAGTATGGAAAATACGAAACCGATTGTCATAATACTGAGACTTGGAAAGTTAATCAATCTTTGACCTCTTCGAATAGCCTCTTTTACGGTGACCTGTTTTTCCATTTTTCTAATATTCTGTCAATATAGTACTATTAGGATGTAAAGTTTTAAACTGCTCAATTTCCTCCTCCGAAATTTTCGTCTCAGAAAAAAGTAAATATAAATTTTTCATTTTCTCTAACGGTTCTAAATTGGAGATTGCCGTTTTATGAAAAACAATTTTTTGTAAACTAACCAAATCTCGCAGCGGTTCCAAATCTTGAATCATCGTTTCTTGAAAATATAAATCTCGAAGTTTCGACATTTCTTCAACACCATGAAGTGATTTGGTTGGGGTATTGAGTATCGACAAAATTTCAAGATTAATTAGATCTTCAAGAGCGGCAATCGATTCTATTTTTGTTCTAGCCAAGTAAAGTTGATCTAAATAGATAAAATCTTTTAGTGTAGAAATATCCGAGATAGGATTTCCATCAAGATGAAGGTTGTTGATCTTTTTGCAATTTATTAATGGGGTGATAGATTCGATTTTATTGTTTTGCAAAGTCACTCTTTCTAATTGAACTTTATTTTCCAAACCTTTTAAGGATTCGATTTGATTGTCTTGAGCTAATAAAGTATGTAGTTTTTCATTTTTTGAAAGCGGAGAAAGGGAACTGATATGATTATCTAAAATGCTTAAAAATTCTAGGTCTTTCAGTTTCTTTAATGGCTTTAAAGATTTAATTTGATTTTTTCCAACTTCGATTTTTTTTAGCTTAGTCAATTTTGCTAGTGGTGATAAATCTGAAATTAAGTTTCCAGAACAATAAAATATCTCTAAATTTTTAAAACGTTTGATCGGTTTTAAATGAGTGATGTTTTTTCCAATGATGGCGATTTCAGTTTCCAAGAATAATTGATCTAGTTTGGCTTGGGTGATTTCAGTTCCAAAGCCGACTTTTCGATTAAAAATGAATTGCCATGGTTCCTCCAAGTTATTCCACCATTTAATATCAGACTTACTGACATTGACAAACGTGTAGTCGATTTTTCTTTGGGAAAAAATAGGAGAGGAGAGGAAAATAAAAACTAAAGTGAATAGTGTTATGGGGTAATATTTGTGTTTCATATTTATTTAATTCGAATTTTTTAATAGTCCTTTTCTTTTCGCTGCTCTAAACTTTTTACAGTAAATACCTTATTTGACAAATCAATAATTAACCAATCTTCCTCAATTGTTCCTCCCCAATATTTGTATCTAATATTTAAAGTAGAATCAGATGTAGTTTTCCAAGTTCCTTCAAAATTTTTATAAGAAATAGGAGGCGTTCCGCACCAACCTGAATTTTGTCGCTTAACTAAAGTTCCATTCTTCATAAATTTTATTCCAGGTTTTTTGTCATCAAAAGATCTTTCCTTTTTGAATTGAATCGATTTGTTATCATAATTTGAATAAACCCAAGTTCCAAATAGTTTGTCTCCTAATGTATTTGAATCAGAACCAAAAGAATTTAAAAGTGAAATGCTGGAAATGAGAATAATAATTTTTAAAATATTCATAACTATGTTGTTTTATAACGCAGAAAATAATACAAAGATAATCATGAAAAAGCTTTCTTTTACTTATCAAAAAGTTAAATGTAAATGTATTGTTATTTTTTCTTTTTTAATTTAAACCTCGCCCCAAAAACCACATTCCATTGTCCAAAAAAGAATTGTTGACTTGCTTTGTCATCAGTCGAATCTGTCGTACGAATATCGGGCATGTTGATCCACCCAATTTTTGATTCAGTTTGGACAAAAAAGTATTTAAAAAATTTGGTACGTAAGCCAACCATCGCATCGAATCCATAACCAGAAAGATGGAATTGGTCGTTGCGTTTTTTGTTCAATAATGTAGCATTGGTTCGAGGAAAAAGAATCCCTGTGCCGATGCCTTCGGTTAAATGAAATTCCAGCATTCGCCATTTCAAAATCCGATCTGAACGACGCATAGCAACATTGATATAATTCAATCCATCCGTATGTTCCAACCTTAGAAAATCCCCCGCAAGGACAATTTTATCTTTATTATAAATACCATCGTAAACTGTTTCAGAGTCTTCAATTTCCCCAGAAATATTGACTGTTTGATCATTTTGTACCACATATTTCATGTGATCAGAAGCGATTGAAATATTATATTTTTCATGAAAAAAATAACCTACTCTAAAATTATATTGTGGAATCGTGACGTAGGTTGGGTGGAAATATGTCTTCAAATTAAATGAACTTTGACGATCAGTAGCAACGACATTTTCTAAATTAAAATCATAATTATTTCCTCGGAAATGAATGTCAGAATCAGAAAACCATCCTCGATTCCAACCCCAATACACATAGAAATCACCTTTGTTGTGATCGCTGGAAATAGGGTTTTGATTTTGAGAAAATCCAATTTGTGAGAAAAATAACGCTTGAGCAAATAAACTTACAGAGATGATAAATCGAATTTTTGTCAAAATGTGTGATTTGAATTTTAATGAAAAAAAGCAAATTTAAACTAATTTTTCACAAGTCTAATATGTTTTTATAATCGCACGCCTTTCCATTTTGCTCCTCTAAAACCCATAATTGCGTCAAATGAATCTTTGTCATTTTTCTGAAATTCAAATGATTCTTCAGATTTTTTATCAGAGAAAAAAACGGTTTTACTCTCTGGAAATAGTGTGCCATTATTTTCGCCATCTTGATAAACGACAAGTTTACCTTCCTCCAATTTTATGTCTAAAATCAAATGTTCAATTTCTACAAAATCATATTTACCTACATATTTTTTTAAAACATTCTCAGGAAGGTTGATGGCTATTCGATTAACTTCTTTGGGTATTTCGTAAGGTTTTCCTTCTAAGATTTTTTGTAGGTCTTCCACAATTTTCTGAAAAGGAATTGCATCGTAATTAGTCAAAAAAACGAATTTATATTTCAAATCAGGATTGGAATGAACGTAGGCTCGTTTCCCGTCAGTTCCCCCAGCGTGTCCGATAACTCCGTTTTCATTTTTCAAATTGGAAAGAAAAGGTTCCTTTTCCAAATGGTTTAAAAATGACATCAAATCATCAACGGTGGAATAAATTTTTCCCATTTTGAAAGTACTTGGTGGGAAGTTTTTAATGGCGACAATATCTCCTTCGTCATCTAATTCATGACCATAAGCATACTTAGTTAGATTACTATTATCAGCATAAAAATGTCCGCCAGAATCATCCATTTGCAAACGATCAAAAAATATATAGTGAAGATTTTGAGAAAATGAGGTTTTAGAAATTTGACCAATTACAAAGTATAAAACTTGGAATCCAACATTCGAATATCTAGTATCTGTTCCCGGTTCAAATTCTAATTTTTGTTTTTTTGCTAAGTCAATTATTTGCTCATTTGAAAGGTCAAATTCATTTTGTTTGAAATCAACATACTCTCGTGGGAGACCTGATTGATTAGACATTAAATGTTGGATGGTGATTTTTTTACCGTTTGGAAAGTCAGGAATGTATTTATTCAAATAATCTGTGCGCTTAATTTTTCCTTCTTGTTCCAATTGAAGAATACTTGCTTTGGCCATCAATTTTGAAATGGATCGAACATCGAATTGACTAATTGTGGTCACATATAAACTGCTATCTTTTTGATCAGTCAGGTTAAATGCTTTTTTAAAAATCTCTTTTCCATCTTGGTGAACTAAAACGCATCCGTTGAACTCTTTTAAACTAGTCAAGGCTGTGATATATTCATTTATTCTGTCTGTATTAGAATTGGGTGGGAGCGGAGTTTCAGTAGAATTTGCAATTTCATTTTTGCAATAAGTAAAACTGATGCAAATACCTAAAAGTAAAATTATCTTGAAATTCATGCAATATATTTAGAGGTTAGAATGAACGAGAAAGACGATTGAAAAGACTAAAGGTTACTGTTGAAAATTATTGATTCTTCTCTTTCTCTTCCTTCTCTTTTTTCATTTTTTCGATGATAGGCTGGAATTGATCTTGGATATGTTCATTGAACCAAGCATCGATTAAATCTTTTCGAAATCGCCATTCCTTCCCTATTTTGGCCGCAGGTATCTTTCCTTTTTGCGCCCAAGTATAAATGGTTTGTGGTTTTAATTTAAGGTACTTTGCCACATCCTCGATCGTCATTATTTCCCCATGCATAGTTTATTGTTATATTAAAAATAGATTATTTGGTTAATACTTAAAACGTAGTAATTTGCTTTAGCAGGTTTATATATTTTATTGAACACTCTGCTAAGACAGATTACTACGTTTTCGTTTTATCCTACAGGTTGAGCAAAATTAATCATTTTTGAGAGAATCATTTTGTGTAGATTCAATGGTTTCTGTTGGTGGTTTTTCTTGTTTAGTTTCTTTTGGTTTTTTCGGAGGATCACTTTGTGGTTTTTCGGGAGAATCATCTTGATTAGCTCCTTTTTTTCTTTGCATGTTTGGCCCTCCCATCATTTCTCCTAGAGAATTCATCATACTTGAATAAAAGTTTCCCTGTGTATCCTTTCGCAATAATTCGTAAGGCATGTCTTTGTACCCCACAAATGGACGAAGATTCCACGCTAATTGAATACCCACAAAGGCAAAAATAATTACCCAAACTCGAAAAATACTTAAACCAATCTGAGGATAAACTCCTTGCTCTGCAAACGAATTTTTTAATGCATCTAAAACTGCTCGCATTCCAAAAAAACCTGAGAATATAAAGACACCGACATGCAAGAATTTTAAGAAATTATAATTATCACCCGACAATTGAAATAACAAAACGATTGGTGCAAATGCTAACATGATTGTGGTAGTCATCAAAAATCCACTTAACATCATCACCGCTAATTGTTTGATTTTGACTTTAGAACCTAAGACCAATTGAACGATATAAAATGAAGGGAAACAAATGATCAACGTCAAAAAAAGCAAGGAAGTCAATTTGGCGCCAGACGATATTGCTTGCATCCAACTATTATAACTTCCCATAATCAAGCCGTAGCAAAATGAAAATAATGCAATGATTAAAATTTGTGCACTAATGATGTTGGAAGGATATGTTTCTTGAGTGATTTTTTCAAAATGTTCGTCACGTTCTTGGAGCACTTCGAATGCTTCTGAAAATGGTAATTTCATGGTAAATCAAATTTTTGTTTTGAATTGTATAAATTAAAGTTACCAATAAAGAATGTGAAAAAATAATTTTTATTGTTGTTTGTTGTTGTTTTATGATGTTTTTTGTTGCGGAGTGAATTTTATTAAGGAAGCTAAGAGTCAAAATCCAACTCCGTAATCATGCGGTACAAATAAAAGTGAGCATTTATTTTACCATCTTAATTTTAAGTATTCTCATTAATAGATTTTATCAAATGATTGAGTTTGCCCATCATTAATTCATAATACCTAAGGATATATTCTCTATTATTTTTAATTCGCCAGAGATAACTCAAGAGTTTCTTTTTTTCTTTTGTAGTTAAATTTTTGGGATGGTTGATTTTAATTAAATTTCCGTTTTTGTCAAAATCCATGTACTCTGCTAGTAGGTTATTTATCTCCAAATAATAATTTTTATTGAATTGCATTTCATCATAATTCTCTTCTAATTTTTCAATTATTTCATAATAAAAATCATAAAGCGAAATAATTTCAAACCGTAAAGAATCATTCTTGATCAAACCCAAACCTTTTGATTTTAGTGATTCATAACCTGATTTATTTTGGATGGAAATAAAATCTCGCAGTAAATAAAAATATTGAATAGCAGCAGAATCTTGATTGGCATTTGGATCCTCAATTAATTTTCTAAAATAATTACAAGTCTTAACCCCTTTTTTATGGCCCTTAATATTTTCTTCCACATCTTGTAAATCAAGCTTTAGCCCATTTTTAATTTCGGTTAAGATTTTAGTTTCGGCTACTGCATCTCTTTGATTTTCGCCCCAATTACTCATCGCAAATGCTAAACTTACTCCAACAAAAATAGATAGGAATTCAAATAGATAATTTTTCCAATTACTTTTTATCGTTTTCATTTTTTTAAAATTTGATAGTTTATAAATAAGCAAAATTAAATGTAGTTTTTAAGCACGGAATTTTTAGTAAACTATCTTTCAAAATCTGTGGCATGGTTTGAAAGCCTACTGTATGCACACTTATGGGCGATATAAATTTTTGCCACAAATTAACACGAAGTACTCGAATTTTTGACGATAACAATCTGAATCCCTAATTAAATCTGACCAGTCAGATTTTGCAAAATTCCATGATTGTCAAAATAGTAAAGATTTCGTGGAATTTCGCCAATTTCAACTTGTTGAAATTCATTCGAGAATTAAAATATGCGTAATGTTTTCGAGAAATTGGTGTTAGTTCGTGGCAAAAAAATCACTACTCATAAGTGTGCATACGGTAGGGGTTGAATGTGTGTCACGGGTATCTACTTTTTTTATCGTTTAATTTTGCTCTTTTGCTTAGCTATAGTAATGGCAACATTATTTATGTTTTTTCTCTGCAACAATTTCGATCATCATTGGACAAAAAATAGTTGCTCCATTTTTATTTTCTAATTCATCAAATGCTGCGAGTGCTGCGGAAGCTTCATCTTGAGTAAGATAACCTGCTTCAATTAACCTTGGGAAATAGCTATAGAAAAAAGATCTTGGCCATTGCCAAGTCGCATCTTTTGGGGTCGCTAATTTTGCCATAGGTCGGATGCTTAAAATATTTATTCCAAGTTCTTCGGCCAATCTTGGCAATTCTCTGCCAATGTCAATTTCGCTTTCAGAATCTTTAAAACTTTTTAGCGCAGCTTTGATCGCTTTGGTCAGCGATGGAAAATTTGGCTCGGTTTGGAAAGTAGACCAATCATAATATTCATGGATGACCATTCTACCACCTGGTTTTAAGGCGTGTAAAACTTTAGCTAAAATCTCTTTTGGATTAGGCAGCCATGCCAATGCCCAACGACAATACATTCCATCCAAACTCGCTTCCTCTAATTTCATTTCATTAAAATCAGTTACGATTCCTTCGATATTCAAATGATGTAATTCTGCTGTTTTGTTTAAATACTTAATATAACTCTCGGATAAATCAATACCAATTACTTTACCCGTTGGGCCAGTTATAAAAGCTAATTCTTTGGTGCAAAAACCTGGGCCACAACCTAAATCAAGAATGGTTTGTCCAGCACTAAATTGTGCCAGTTTCCATCCTTCCTGTGCTTCTGAAGCCCAAACTTGATGTTGCAATCCGAGACGGTAAAGTTCTTGCTCGTCGGTTCCTAAAATGTAAGCGTTTTCTTCTTGGTTTGACATTTTGTATGTTTTATTAAAAATGTAAATGTAATGTTACTTCGGTAAATGTTGACTTTCTAGCGTTTTGTTAAAAGCGATTCGGAATATTTTATTCTCTAAAGGACCTTCATTTTTTAGTTGAATTGGATCAGCAACTATAGGACGATTTTTGTCATCAATTCCAACGATGACAAATTGCATTTGACCAGATCTATTTTTTTCAAGGTAAGGGTATTTGTTTTCATATTGATCTTTTGCTCCATCGGGATTTCCTAAATCTAAATATTTTTTATTGGAAAATTCTAAACTTTTATCCTTTAAAGTAGCATCCGTGAATGTATTGTTATTTTCAAAGCCATTCTCATAGATGAGTTCAATTGAATAAATAGAATGCTTTAAAATGATTGTATTTTTATTCGGAGAAATAGCTAAATAATACTTGTTCCATTTCCACAAAAAATCTTTTTTATTAAAAGGATATTCCTTTAGTTGGGTGTAGAAATTTGGATGATTTTTTATTAAATCAATTTCTTTTTGATAAGGTAATCGGAAGTTAGCTAAATATTCTTTTCTCCAAACTCTATTTGAAAAAGCTTTACGAACACTACCTTCATATTGCTGCACCAACAATGTTTCTAAAGTAAAACAATCCTCATCTTTTTGTTCAGGGTTAAAGTTTAAATTCTTTTTTTCAATCAAGGCATTTTCATTAAATCGATCGCTCATCCATTTTTCCATTTCCAAAATTTGAGATGACGAAAGCCCAATCAAAGGATAGTCAATATACTTTGGATTGAAAATATAATTTTTGAGAATGGAAGTTGAAGCATTTAATATATCATTCATTTCGAAATTAGAACCGTAGCGTGGATCAAGAGATTTTTTTGGTAAAATGTTAATTACTTTTTCAGGGTAACTCTCTCCATAAACTGAAATATACCAACTCAAAAAAATCAAATATTCTCGATTTAAAATTGGTTTTACCCGAATACCAAAATGATCAGTTTCGAGAAAAGTAGGGTGGTCTTTATTTGACTTTAGCCCTGCTGTTTTTTTTGAAAAATTACAATTGGAAAACATAAAAAGGAGTAGGAGGCAGATTGTTTTTTTATCCATGGAGTTTAAATCTTACAGGTATTTGATATTTTACTTTGACAGGTTTTCCATTTTGCATAGCAGCTTGGAATGGCAATTCAAATCCTCTTCGAATTGCTGCTAAAGCTTCGTCATCAAAATCTTGTCCGAGGGATTTAGCGATTTTGGAATCTTCTAATTTTCCCATTTCATTGACGATAACTTCCACTTTTACCATTCCTTGAATTCCTTTTTCTCTTCCTTGGGCGGGGTAATTTATTTTGCGATACATAGTCATTAGGAATTCTTTTTCACCAGCAATTGCTTCAGGTTTTTGGTCTAATTCTGCATCGACAAATGTTCCGTTTTGGAAAATTTGGTAAGTGGTTTTATCAAATGGATGATTAGTTGAATTAACTTCTTTGGTGGAACTACATGCTGAGATTGCAGCTAAAAAAAGGAGAGATAATAAAAATGTAAGTATATTGTTATTCATGAGTTATATTTTGGATGCAATAATTATTATTCATGATTTTTTTGACGTTGACGTTTTATGGTCTGATCTGTTTTTTTAGGGCTAAAATTTTCTGAAGGAAAATGATCACTAAATTAAAAGAACATATTAATATCATAAGAAGTCAACGTCAAAAAGAAACAAACTGGGACAGAAAAAAAACTAATCCTTCAACTTCTCCAAAATCGCATCCACATTTACATTTTCCCGAATCAACTCAATCGCACGTTGGGTTTTCCAAGGCGTTCGAGTATTTATTTTTACTTCGATTCTACTAATTTTTACAACCGAACCATAAGTGTCTAAGTCAGTTGCAATTACTGGAATACTATGTTCTTCGATGTAATTTTTAAAAGTATCCGAAACGTGAGTTCCTGATGTATGACGACCATCACCTGTAATGATAACTCCAGAAATTGGCGTCTTTGACAAATTCTTCAAACTAGAAATTAGTTTCACTTTTTCAATTGCTTCATCCAATCTCTTAGAACTAACGACGAGTAAAATATTTTTAAAGTTGTTAAATTCATTAATCGCTACCAAAGATCCTGCAACAATATCTTCCACTCGATTGTCCAATTGGTCTTCATTAAATAAGACCGTTCCTTTGATCGCATTAGTGACTGTCTCCATCATCGGAAATGATAATCGCTTGTCAAAAGGTAAAACGCCCATCAAATCTAAACCTAAAGTTTTTAGTTTTTTCCCTACATAATATTCTACATCTTTTATTTTTTCAGGAATCACTTTATTGACAATTACTCCGACGATAGGAATTTCATATCGTTGAAATTGAGCGATACTCATCGTCAATTTATCAATCGTACTTCCTATTCCACCTTCGACAATCATTAGTACATTCGCACCCAACATTTTTGCTACATCAGCATTGGAAACATCAGCGACACTTCCCACTCCTGGATGTCCTGTACCTTCATAGACCACCATTTCATGTTGCTCGCTCAACTGCTTAGAGGCTTTAATAATATTTTCTCGAAATTGAAATTGCGAAGGATCTTCGATATATTTTTGAGTGACACCTCGAGCCATCACGACAGGACTGTGTAGTGAACCATCGATTTTGAATCCTAAAATTTGGGAAAACAAAGTCACATCTTTATCAATCATTTGACCTTCTATATAAAGGTGTTGTTGACCGACAGGTTTACAATAACCCACATTATATCCATGTTCGACAATGTTGGTGACGAGTCCTAAAGTGGAAGTGGTTTTTCCGACATGTTGTCCTGTTGCTGCAACGTAAAGAGGTTTCATACGTAAGAAATTTTGAATAATTTAATTGATTGATATTTTAGAAAAACAAAGAAATGATCATTTGGTAAATAGAAAGGGTAAAATTTTTTACAAATCTAATCAATGCATTATAATTATGAATAATATCAATGTGTTTCTTCAAAAAAAATGAATCTTTGTAAAAAAAAATCACCTACTTAATTGTGCTTTGTTTTCATTAATTAGCCGTAAATTTGTGCACCATTTAATGCTAAAGACTGTAAAATTAATATAAAAGTCATTTAACGAATTTTCAATTCAATACCGATAAACACTTGATAATCAATCGTTTAAAGTTTGTTTGATTCGTTAAATGGCTGTTTTTATTTTAGGAAATCAAAACTGTAGAAATATAAAAATTTACTAATCTTAGTTAAGTTAAAAATTTAGTGTTCCGTGTCAAATCTAAGTTATTATCAATACTTCGTTTTGTTGTTATTGTTTTAGTTTTTACCTGGCCGGCCAATTTTTAATTGGAACTTAACTAATTAACCCGAGAATTTTATTATGAAATCTTCAAATCAGAAACACAACCTTCAACCTGCAGCACTAGTTGAAAAAACGATCAGACTTGGTCAAGGAAAATTAAGTAGCGCCGGTGCCCTCGTAGTCAATACTGGAAAATTTACTGGACGTTCGCCTAAAGATCGGTTTATCGTAGAAGATGAGATAACTGAACATACGGTAGATTGGGGAGATATTAATATCCCAATTGCAAAATCATCTTTTGATGCTTTATTTGCTAAAATGATGAAGTACATGGAATCTTGCGAAGAGGTTTATGTGCGAGATGCAGCAGCTTGTGCTAATCCAAACTACCAGTTGAATGTGCGAGTTTTTAATGAATATCCTTGGCAAAATTTATTCGTTTACAATATGTTTTTGCGACCAACGGAAAATGAATTAGAAACTTTTTCACCTGATTGGGAAGTGTATGCTTTTCCTTCTGTTTTGGCTGATGTAGCAGAACACAAAACTCGCCAAGAGAATTTTTCCATTATTAATTTTACTGAAAAGAAAATTATCGTAGGTGGAAGTGCTTACACCGGTGAAATCAAGAAAGGAATTTTTTCTGCCTTGAATTTTATTTTGCCAACAGAAAATGCAGTACTACCAATGCATTGTTCGGCGAATACAGGTGCACAAGGTGATACGGCATTATTTTTTGGATTGTCTGGAACTGGAAAAACAACTTTGTCTAACGATCCTGAAAGACGATTGATTGGTGATGATGAACATGGTTGGTCTAAGGAATCTATTTTCAATTTTGAAGGTGGATGCTATGCTAAGACGATTGACCTTTCGCCAAGTAAAGAACCACAAATTTATAAAGCAATTAAGTTTGGAGCCATGTTGGAAAATATTGGTTTTGAAGAAGATGGTTGTACAGTAGATTATGCAGATACTTCGATTACTCAAAATACAAGAGTGAGTTACCCGATTTTTCACATTGATAATATCATGTTTAAATCAAGAGGTGATTTACCTGAAAACATTTTCTTTTTGACTTGTGATGCATTTGGGGTTTTGCCTCCGATCAGCAAGTTAACTCCTGAGCAAGCGATGTATCATTTCATCAGCGGTTATACAGCAAAAATTGCAGGAACAGAAGATGGAATTAATGAGCCGTTGGCTACCTTCTCTGCTTGTTTTGGTGCACCATTTTTACCATTACATCCAACGAAGTATGCTGAGATGTTAGGAGAGAAAATTAAAAAAGGAAGCAGAAGAGGAGAAGGGAAAATCAATGTTTGGTTAATCAATACTGGCTGGACTGGTGGTGGTTACGGACAAGGCGAACGAATGGAATTATCGTATACTCGTGCGATGATTAAAGCTGCATTAACTGGAAAATTAAACAAAGTAGAATTCCATAATCACCCGATTTTTGGATTGGCGATGCCTAAGACTTGTCCTGATGTTCCAAATGCAGTTTTGAATCCAAGAGACACTTGGAGAAACGAAGAAGAGTATGATTCAACGGCAAATAAATTAGCAAATTTGTTTACGGAGAATTTCAAAAAATATTCAGACAAAGCATCAGCGGAAATAGTGAATGCTGGACCTGCGATGGTATAAGTCTCTGTTCCCTAAAGTGGAACGACATATTTAAAAGAATCTTAAATGCGAACGAAGTGTAATGCTTGGTTCGCATTTTTTCTTTCGCCAAAAAAAAACTCTGTACAACTTTGCGAAAAAATCCTTCTTAAATCTTCGGTAAAAAATCCCATTCAATTTTATTACTTTTAGCAAAAAAACGAAAATGTTACTTGAACTTAATGCAGAAAATCCAAGCGCTCTAAAAATACAAAAGGTCGCTGAGACCTTAGAAAAAGGAGGCGTTATCATCTATCCAACAGATTCCGTTTATGGACTAGGTTGTGATATTTTTAATCAAAAAGCGGTGGCTCGGATTTGTCAGATAAGGAGAATTGATCCAGCAAAAGCCAACTTGACTTTTATTTGTAAAGACATCCAACAGTTATCAAAATATGTATATCAGATTGATAATCAATTGTTTAGGTTGTTGAAAGATAATGTTCCCGGTGCCTTTACATTTATTTTAAAAGCGAATAAAGAAGTACCTCGCCATTTTAAAAATAGAAGAAAAACGATAGGCGTTCGAGTTCCAGATAGTCCAATTGCATTGGCAATTTTGGAAGAACTAGGTCGCCCAATACTTTCTATTTCTTTAAAGTCAGATGATGATGTGGAAGAATTTATCGTTGACCCTTCCTTGATTCATGATGATTTTCAAAAACGTGTGGATATTGTTATAGATGGTGGAATGGGAAGTGATGAACCGAGTACGATAGTGGATTGTACGACAGATGATTTTGAGATATTGAGGGAAGGGAAGGGAGTTCTAAAATGATAATTTTGAAAAATAAATGTATGTATGATAAAATAAGATGTTCCATTGTTTTTTTATTCTTATTTTATTATTCACCCACGAATGCTCAAAATGAAAAAACTATTTTTTTAGAGTTAGCAGGTCGTGGGGTTTATTATTCTGTTAATTTTGATTTAAGATTTTCAGAAAAATATCAAGGTTTAGGAATTACAACTGGATTAGGATTTCTTCCAGTTCCGCAAGAAAGCGGAGATCCTAGACCCTTCTTTTCTTCAGGAGTTGAATTGAATAAAACATGGGGAAAAGGAAATTGGCATCCAGAAGTTGGGTTTGGTTTGGATTATTTGAGAGATAGTGAGATTGATGATTTGTTTCCACGACTAACTGCTGCAGTACGATTTCAAAACTCATATTCAGGATTTTTTTTTAGACCTGTGATAAGTTATTATGGTTTTTTCCAATCAGAGAAATTTACCTTACCAAATGTCTGGGGTGGAATTGGAGTTGGATATACTTTTGATTGATATTCCGAACCCTTCGTGAAGAGCTTCTCTGGTCAGGTGTGATAAATTTTAAAAGGTGAAAACCAAAAGGAATCTCAAAGCCAATCATTTTTCAAACCTGATTAATCCAATTTCTTTTTTTAATTTTTTATAAAAAAATAAGTAAGTTCACTTATCTATTAAACTAAAACTTTAAAAAAAATGAAAAACACCTTTACCTTCCTTCTATTGATTCTCCCTTTTTTAATCATTGCACAATCAGATTATGAGATCATCAACGTAATCCCTGCACCAACTTCAACAACTTTAGACATTACCAATGATGGTACTTTTATCTATATGAAAAGTAATAGCAAAGTCTATAAAATTGATCCTGTTGATGGAGGTATAGTTAATGAGTTTGATATTACCAATCTTACTGGATTGTATGGCAATGGAATAGCTTATGGCGATGATCATTTGTGGATCGGAGGGCGATTGGACGATAACAAAGGGATTATTCGTAAGGTCGATCCTGTAACGGGAGACGTAGTTCAATCGATTGAACATAGCATTTCAGAATTCACCCATGGAATGCAAATCGTCGGTGATGAATTATTTGTTAATTTTTTCTTTGGAGGAGTATCAGATACGATTTTTGTTTTGGATTTTGATGGAAATGTTTTGGATAAATATCCAACTGATCTTAACTATTCCCATGGATTTGCATTTGATGGAAATGATTATTGGCTCACGTCTAATACTATTTCAGGAGGTAGCTCATCCTTGGCAAATATCTATAGATTAGACCCGATCACCTTGGAAAAGATTGATACATTTGATTGTCCTGGTCAATTCTATCCCAATGGAATTACTGCTTTTCAGAATTCACTTTGGATTGCAGACAATGGTACCGATTCGATTTATCAAATAAAAATTGATATAGATGTAGCCATAAATAATTTGGCCGAAAAAGATATTTCTCTTTTTCCGAATCCAGTTCAAGATTATCTGGAGATTGATTTAGGAAAAAATTATAATGACTTAGAAGTTAGAATTGTCAATTTAAACGGACAACTTTTAATGAGAAAAGAATATGACAATCAAATAAAACTGAGGCTAGAAACTCCTTTTCCATCTGGGATTTATTTTGCAGAGGTAATATCGGAAAAGAAAAATTTAGGGATATTTAAAATTGTAAAGGAATAGAATATTAAGTAAAGGATATTAATATCCTTGTTAATATTTATTATTTAATCACAGAGAAAGCAGAGATGGGACACAGAGATAACAGAGGATTTCATTATCTCTGTGTCCCATCTGTGGTTAAACATGTTTTTGCCCTGAATGCTCAATTTACTTAGATTAAACGAGCATATATGTCTCCCGAAAAAAGCTGATTCCCTTTTCGTCGGATACTTTCTAACAATACATTTGCATCTACCCAGTTTTCTAATTCTAATTGATAAGAATCTCCTTCCGACCAATTATATTGATAATCTCCCAAACTATTTAAATACTTCAAACAAGTCACTCGACTCTTTTGTCTCGTCGATAAAAATTCAAAAGATAAAATAGGAATGGGTTGAGTTAAACCTTTCAACACTTTCGTTTCAAAACCTTCCACATCTATTTTACAAAAATAAGGAAGCCCATGTTTTTCAATCAAAGCATCCAAAGTAGTCACTTCCACTTCAACTGTTTCATCCCAAGTTACCGAAGCTTCGGAAGCATCATTAAGTGCGTTACGCCATTTATTTCCAGACAAAGTACTCACGGTTGGATAGAGGTGGCTGACATGCAAATTCATTTTACCCAACTCCTTACCTGCAGCAACTGGAAGAATCGTAACATTCGGTTTTTTTCCAAAATGACGTTGCAAATATTGATAGCAAAGTGGTTGTGGATCGAGTGCAACGATTTGAGTATCAAGCGCTAACCAAGCATCTAGCCGATTACCCAGGTGAGCTCCAATATCAAAACAAAGTGAACCTTCAGGAATAAATTGCTGATAAAAACGAATGAGTTTTTGACGTTGGAAAGGATTCCAATAATACATGGCTTGCGAGCGGAGCATGCCAAATTGCTGCTCCAAACGGGCGAATGGTGTCTTCATGATAATGTATGTTTGTTTTCTCAATCTTATCAAATTGGGCAGATGATAATTTGAGATGTATGTTTAATGTAGGATGTAGGAATTAAATAATCTACTCCCTTTGCTTTAAAATAAAGGAATTCCAGTTAATAAACGAATGTAGAATTATTCCATTTGTCGAACTTTCGTCCAGCCAAATCGAAGAAAGAAGATTTGAATTGTTAAAAACTTTAACATTGTGGTATTCAATGAGGGTAGAATTACAAGTTTAATTTAAAACAAAGCATAGTTCTAATCTATAACGAAGCAAGCGTTTCGTTTTCACAAAAAAAAATAAGTCGGTTAAGCAATTTGAAATGAAGTGACTCACTTCGAATGGGAGAGGTATGGCAACTGATAAAATTCGAATGAAGTAAACAATTAATATTATTTATAACAAAACATTTACAAACCTTTTAAATATTAAAAAAATGAAAAACGGAAAATTAAATTTCGACGCGATTATGGATTCCGTTTTGGGATTAATTTCGCAGCAAAAAAACAAAGTAGATGAGCATCACGAGCGAATGTTGAAGCAAGCTGAGAAAATGGGAACCCAAGATGGTTCACTCGATTTACCTCAAATAGAAGATTCACAAGTGAGTCCTCACGAAGGTATGCTCAAACATGAATACCAAAAGTTCATCGCTGAATTATGGAAAAAAGGGAAACCATATCTCGATGGACCACACTTAGAATTTAAAACTCAAGCGGAGAAAATTGAGGACTTAAAAAATAACCGAAAAGAATTAATTGAAAGTGAAAAGGCATTGATTGATCAAAAGAAAATGGAGGATGATAAATTTATCCAACAAGACTTTGATATTCAAAAATTAGAAGTTGATAATTATGAAAAAGTGGTGCAACGAGATTATTTGACTGCCAAATCTGAACTCGAAGATGTGCAAGAACGAACAGGACGAATGGCTCCAATTATTCATTTTAAATCTACGATTCTTTATGTGTTGTTGTTGATAGGAATTGGTTTGGCAGAGGTGCCTTTGAATATGCAAATTTTCCAAAAGTTTGGAGAAGCATTTTTTATAACCATCATCATGGCGAGTTCCTTGGCGATTTCGATTCCGGTTTTGGCGCACTTTACAGGAGTGTTTATCAAGCAACGGAGAGAGAAAATAGAGTTCCTATTTTTTAGTGTGATCTGTGTGTTGCTTTTTGTGATTTTCAATTTTGGAGTGAGCATTTTTAGAGCATATGTTTTGGCAGAAAATATAGGGGAGGAGTCGAGTTATTTGAACATTGTAATTTTTACTTGCTTGAATTTGATTTTGTTTTTCATTGGAGTTTTGGCGGCATATTTTAGTCATGATGAAAGTTATGAATTGGAACATGCACATAAAAAATTTACTAAAGAGAAAGTTAGTTTCGATAAAGAAAAATTGAAAATTCAAAGTCAATTGAAAGCTTTGGAAACGACAAAAAATACTCGTCTGCAAGAACGCAACGAACAATATACTTTAGAGAAAAAAGCGATCCTTAATAAGAAGGACACTTTGATCACAGAGCGCAACCGTGCGGCTAAAGTTTACGACGAATTACTCAATGCATTTATTGCACTCGAAGCGATGGTAGATGCAGGTTATCGAATTACGGTAGAGAAATATCGAGCAGCCAATTTGATGCATAGAAAGAATCATCTTTCTCCTCAAAGTTGGGCAAAAGGAATCCCTACACTTGATTTAAAATTTGAAAAGAAACCAGAACTAGATCCGAATTAAAAAATATTTTTAATACTACTATACTATTTCAACAAAGAACAAAGCTATGATTACTTGTTTCCCTCCAATGCGTTTGTGAGTTCCGAGAATTGCGGGAGGGAGATTTTTTTACGATTAAAATTTAAAACTAAAAATAAGTCGAAATGAAAAATATAATATTTGTTTTATCAATACTTTTACTGCTTGGGTGCGCTGATAACCAGCCAGTTACAAATACTGAATTATTTATCTATTTAGATTATACGGAAGGTCAGGACTACTCTGATTTATTGGAAAATGATGTGGAGAAATATCTAACCATGATGAATGTGACGGAAGAGAATGATCGAAATTTTGGAAAAGTTAGAATCTACCCTTTGCACGATATTTCATCGAGTGTAAGCAAAACGGTGAAGTTGAAAAAAGGGAAATCGAAGTTGGAAGGCAATCGATATATTCGTCAAAAAGAGTTGGATAAGTTTAAAACGGAGCTGATCGAAAAGACTTCGGATATCAATAATTCCTTTACAGGAAAGGCCTTGAATTCTTCTCATATTTTTAGTCCACTTTGCAAAGGAATTCATAAAATAAACAACTCAAATGCTGACCGTAAAGTCATTGTTATTTATTCTGATATGTTGGAAAATTCTGACCTCGCTAACTTCCATTCTGGTAAGTTAAAATATGAGAATTTGAAATCGAATTTTGATGGTTCCTGCGAGTTTGAAGACTTGTCAGATTGTGAAATTTATATCATTCATCCGATCGACAAACGAAATGATAACAAGATACGCACGGCTGAAAATTTTTGGTCAAAATATATGATTGAAAAAGGATTGGATAGTGATATGTGGCATTTTGATACGAGTATTGATATCTAATTTTACAAAAAAGAAAAAGTTGATTAATTAAATTTTCGTACCTTTTTAATGCGTTGTACTTTTTGGAGTGCGGCGCATTCTTTTTTGAATTTTATTATTTTTGGCAAAAGAATGATATGGAAATAATAGCATATTTAGTTTTAAGTTTCTGTTTTTTAATGTTTTTGTATTTTGGTTATCGAGATGATTTCCGAAGAGATCAAAAAAAAAATATTACGACTGTTTTTGGTGTTTTAATGATTGGATCTATCTATATGATTTTATCACAAATTGAATTGAAATTACCACTTTGGATTCTATTATCCATTTTGTTATTTTTCGTTTTAACCAATATATTTTTTCTAAAATCAAAAATTACAGAAGATGAAAATAATGCTGACAAATGAAATGGTCATTTTCAATTAACTTCCTATCTTTGAAAAATGTCATCACCAGTAAAAATATTCATAGCCTATTCTCGAGAAGATTCTAAACTCATGGAAAAACTTCGAACGCACTTGCGCCCTTTGGAGCGAGCAAGGATGGCTAAAATATGGTATGATGGAATCATCGAGGTTGGAAATGATTGGGAAAAAGAAATTAAAAATCACTTACATTCTGCTCAGATAATTTTGCTTTTAATCAGCGCTGATTTTATAGATTCTGATTATTGTTATGATGAAGAGATGATGGACGCCTTGAAAAAAGAAGAGCGAAATGAGGCGAAAGTAATTCCGATTATTTTACGACCATGTGCATGGAGTTATTCTCCTTTTGCCAAGTTGCAAGTTTTGCCAACAGATGGAAAACCTGTGATTGAACACGAAGATTATGCTTTTACTGAAATTGTAGAATCGGTAGGGAAAATTTGTCAGAGAAAAATAGAAATTCAAAAAGCAGCGAGCAAAGCGATTGATGAGATGTTATTAAAAAAGAAACAAGAAGAAGATATTCCATATTTTGAAACACCTGAAATGAAAGAAGTTCAAGGGATAGCAGATTCTATTTTGTCAGGAGAGTTTTTCACCAAGAAATCTAATTCGAATATTCATAATTCTTTTTCTGATCCTCGAGATGGACAAACTTATAAAACGGTAAAACTCAAAGATGGGAGAATTTGGATGGCCAAAAATCTAAATTATGATGTAGGAGATGGATCTTATTTTTATGAAGGAAATCGAATAAACGGAAAAAATTATGGACGACTTTATACATTGGATGCTGCACATCAAGCTGTTCCTCCTGGCTGGAGAATTCCAACGAGAGCAGAATGGGAAAAAATGATTACAGCTTATGCAGAATGGGACGTAATTAGTTTTTCTAATTCATATAACAAAGGAGCTTTTCCATTTTTAATTGATGGTGGTAGTTCGGAATTTAATGCACTTTACGGAGGACTTAAAACAGATCTTAAGAGTTTTAATTATTTAGGCAAGTTTGGAAATTATTGGGGAAGTGATCGAGTCTTTGTTAATCAATATTATGTCATACAATTTGAGAGAGGGCTGAGTAAAATTGTCCAGACGGATAAGAATATGGAATATGCGCTATCCGTACGATGCATCAAAGATGAATAATTTTATTTAAAAAAAATGAACTCAACGATCACGCCAACTCATCTCCTTCAAGTCTTCGAACATCAAACGCTTCGCATTGGTGACGAACTTAATGGTTGTATTTTTTCCAAAAAACATTTCCACGCACTCGTTCGCTATTCCGAAAAAAATGGCGGTAAATATTACACCTTACTTTTTAATGGAGTGAAATTTTCGCACTATGTTGGAGCGATTCAAATTGGTCATTTGACGATTGAGATTTTGCCGAAGGCGGACAAAAAAGAAAATGCAGATGTCAATCAATGGCATGATGTGCTGATGGATATGTTGAAGGAATGTCGATTGATCAAAGTGGAAACGTTGGCTTCTGCTCGGTTGCAGTTACGTACCAATTCTATTTTGGAATTATACTTTGAAATCTTTTTAAAAGAAATTGAGAAGTTGTTGCGCAAAGGACTCTTCCGAAGGTATCGAAAAGTCGAAGCGAATGTAAAATTTCTAAAAGGTAAATTAATCTTCCATAAAAATATCCAAAAGAATTTTGCACACCAAGAACGATTTTATGCTGAATATCAACAGTATGATTATGATCATTTGCTAAATCGAATTTTGCGAAGAGCATTAGATGTTTTAGAAACATTGGTGCTTGCTCCTTCGCTACTTTCAAGAGTGAAAGAAATGAAAATGTACTTTCCTAAATCTGGAACGCAGAAATTTACTGAGCGAGATTTTTTGAAATTCACCCATGATCGAAAAACAGAATCTTATCAAACTGCTCTAGAAATTGCTAGACTTTTGGTCTTGAATTTTAGTCCAGACTTGAGAGGAGGGAAACATCATTTATTAGCGATCATGTTCGATATGAATGTGTTGTTTGAAGAGTATGTTTTTAGACAATTGAAACGATTGGAAAATCGTAATTTGGAGGTGAAACGGCAACAGAGAAAACCATTTTTTCAAAGAAGGAAAATTCAGCCAGATATTGTTTTGACTTATTTTGGAAAGAAATATGTGTTGGATACGAAATGGAAAGTTATGCGAGAAGCAAAGCCTTTGATGAGTGATTTGAAGCAAATATATGTTTACAATAAATATTTTAAAGCAGAGCGAAGTTTATTATTGTACCCTAATGTTTTTGGAATAGAAAACCTCCCACCTACGCCTTATCATCCCACCGAAAAAAATCCATCAGAATATGGATTGAAAGAAGAAATAATGTTTTGTCAGATATGTTTTTTAGATATAAAATCAAAAAATGAATTAAATCGAAATTTGGGAAAAGACATTTTACTTGCGCTTCGATAATTTTGATAGATTGTTTGTTTGTCTTTTTTGATATATTTGAAGTGGCATCATTTACAAACACTAAAATAATTAAATTTTATGCGATTTAAATTGATTAAATTAATTGCACTTGTAGCTTTTTCTGGTTCGGTCAGTCAAGCTCAAGTGGAGATGAAAAGCCCTAATTCCTATGGCTTTAAATCTGTCAAAACGATCAGTTGCACTCCGGTCAAAAGTCAAGATCGGACTGGAACTTGTTGGAGTTTTGCAACATCGTCATTTCTGGAAAGCGAAGCAATTCGAATGGGGCATGGGCCGCAAGATTTTTCAGAAATGTACGTAGTCAGAAATGTTTATAAAGACAAAGCACGCAACTATGTGATGCGTCAAGGAAAAGCAAATTTCAGTCAAGGAAGTTTGTCACATGATTTGATTCGAGTGATCGGTGATCATGGAATGGTTCCTGAGTCAATTTACTCTGGGAAATTAGAAGGCGATGAAAAACACGATCATAGTGAAATGGCAGCAGTACTCAAGGGAATGTTGGACGGAGTATTGAAGCAAAAAAGATTGAGTAAAAAATGGATGAAAGCATTCGATGCTGTAGTCGATACTTATCTTGGAGCAACTCCTCAACAATTCACTTATGAAGGAAAAAAATATTCTGCGAATTCTTACGCAAAGGAAATGGGGTTGAATGCAGATAATTATGTGAATATTACCTCTTTTACTCATCATCCATTTTATAAAAATTTTATTTTAGAAATTCCAGATAATTATTCGAATGGCTCATTTTATAATTTGCCAATCGAAGATGTTCAAACGATAGTAGAGAATGCCATCAATAAAGGTTATTCTGTAGCTTGGGATGGAGATGTAAGTGAGAAAGGATTTTCTTCTAAAAATGGAATGGCAATAGTTCCTGATGATGAAGAGCGAGAAGATTTATTTGTTAATCCTGGTAAAGAAAAAAAGATTACTCAAGAGTTGCGTCAAGAGCAATTTGAAAGTTATGCAACGACTGACGATCATTTAATGCATTTGACTGGGATTTCAAAAGATAAAAAAGGAACGAAGTATTTTCAAATAAAAAATTCTTGGGGAGAAGTGAGTGAGTACAAAGGATATTTGTACATGTCAGAATCTTATCTTCAATTAAAAACTGTTGCGATCTTAGTTCATAAGGATGCTATTCCTGCGAATATTAAAAGTAAAATGAAGTAAATCTAATTATTAAAATCCTAGCGCTTCAAGCGCTAATTGGGCTTTTTTATAATTAAGAAATAAAATGTAAAAGCGTTGTTATAATTTAATTTGTAACAACGCTTTTCTATAAAAAAAACTACCGTCTAATCACAAGTGATTAAACGGCATTCTAAAACCCTAATTGATAAGAGTTTAGTATAACAAAACCGAACAAAACCTTTTTTATCTAGCGATGAGCTAGAAGTGATAAGTGATGAATTTTTTTATGATACTCATTACTTATCATCCCTAGTTTATCACTTTTGAATTTAATTAAACACTACTTCTTCCACTTCTCGCCAACTAACATAAATCGGATTAGTACTATCTTGATGAAAAACCAAGAGTCCTTCATTTTTAAAGGAAACATCTTGAGAATCTCTAAGTTGAATCTGTTTTTTACTTCTAAGTTCTACAGTACAATTACTATCACTTTGAGGAGAAATTCTTTTGATATTACGGAAAGGAATTTCGAAAAACATTTTGCCAGAACCACCATTTAAGACTTCAAAATCATATTGCTCATCTAGATCAAAAACAATTTTTCCTTTTAATGATTTGCCTTCTTTGGTAGTGACGGTTCCTGAAATTTCTCGAGGTTTTTGAAATTGACTATATCCTTTTCCAGCTTTCTTTTTTGGAATAAATTCTACTCTTTCTAGAGTGGACCAATCTACATTGATGTGACCGATTTCATCATTGGTAACGGTGATGCCACGGTTTTTGTAATTCACATCATTGGTTCCAAAAACGTAATGTTCTTCTCCATCTTCCATGGTCACCATACTTCCTGCTTGATGAGGTTTGATGATTCTGATTTTGGCAAAAGTGGACTTGAATCTTCCAGTTTTAATTTCACCATCCAATTCATCCGTAGTAACTCTTTCATCTTTGTCCCATTCAATCACTCCGCTGTAATTTCCTTCAGAAGTAAAAACAGTTCCGTATAATGGTTCGCCAATAGCTGATTTGAATTTTCTAGGTTCTTTTAAAAATTCCACTTTTGAAATTTCCATCCAATCAATTTCAATCTTTCCTTTTTTCTCGTCATAGATTACGATTGGCGTATCCATGTCATTTGTTCCTTTCCCTGAGACGGTCACTTTGGCCCCGTCTCGTAATTGTAAATCTGCTTTTTGCCAACGATTCATTTTGATGCTTTTAATTTCACCAAATTGGCAAGAGAACTGATGTAAAAAAGTGTATTCACTTTTATCGTTTTGCATTTGTGAATCATCTAAGGAGCTATGAGTTTTGTTTTTGAAATGTTGTTTTTCCTTTTTCAACTGAAGAATTTCTCCATCCGTCAAGAAATCAATATTGTTATTATAAACTTTATTAGCATTAAATCGATCAGTCCAAAAGGCTTCCTCATTGCCCCATCGAATTTGCCCCACATAGGTTTCTCCTAAGAAAGTGGAAACTTTTCCATAAATAAATTCTGTTTCTGCTTGGGCTGTAAAAATAAATCCGAATGTAAAAGAGACGAGAAGATGGAAGACTAGTGGTTTTTTCATATTTCGATTTTTTTTATTTGATTGGCCTAGCTTTGACCTTTCAAAAAAGTATTTCTTAATCATCAATGAAATCAGAGATGATTATTTTGTTCAGTTGGAAAAAATGTAATTGTTTTGTTTGACTACCAAAAGGTAGTTTTTGTCATACTAAAAATTACTATTTGTTATCAGAGTTTTACAAACAATAATCTTCACTTTCTGTTCTTCTTGTATTAATGACAAACTTCGAAATTCGAAGTTGCAATTTATTTTAAATTTTAACACTTTTTAGATGTTAAGGTGATGTTAACGTTTTTCAAATAGATGACGAACCTTGGAAATGTTTTGTTACAGAGATTCTTCGCTTAAAACTTTTTCTATTTGCAATCGTGTAAAATTGTTTATTTGTCTAATGATTCTTGCATCATTTTCTACTTCTCTAATATTATATTTATCCCTATACCTTTCTAATGATTTAAATAATAAATCACAGGAAGAATTATGACCATTTTTGCAACGCTCATGGTAAAGTGATATTAATCCCGTGAGTCCAAAAGTTGTTTCAGCACTTCTCCTAATTAATACATCAAAATGCGAAATAGCTTTTTCATATTCTTTATTTGCCAAAGCAGTATATCCGTTTTTCCAATATCCATGTAATTCCTTATTCAAAGGTGGAGGAATTGGTTGATAATGATGAGGCGCAATTTTTTGATGTGATGTCTCAACTTTTTTATAAAAAAAATTAATAGCCACAATAGTTAAAGGAATAAGTATCAAAGTGAAAACCAAAAGTTGTATTAATAGTAACCTTTGCCTTTTTTTCTTAATCCTTAATTTAGCTGGCTCCCCTAATTCAATTAATGGCTTCATTTCTATCTCCTCTTTTGGAGAATTTAATTCATTCCATT
>JBGCCY010000193.1:0-24677 GCA_045104975.1 Saprospiraceae bacterium | reverse complement strand
ACCAAACTTTCGACTGAAATGGATTTGATAAAAAAGCTCAACGACGGCGCTTTGGAATCTGAAAAAGTGACCGTCATTAACGATGATGCTTTTAAATTTTTATTAGAAAAAAACGAAACGTACGATGTCATCATCGGCGACTTGCCTGATCCAAATAGCGAAAGCATCGCCAAACTTTACAGCAATGCTTTCTATAAATTAGTGATGCGAAATTTAAGTCCCGAAGGTTTGTTTGTGACGCAAGCGACGAGTTCGACTTTGACACCCAATGCATTTTGGTGCATCGACGCAACCCTTGAATCCGTTGGATTTCAGCATCGTTACCCCTACTCTATCAATGTTCCAAGTTTTGGAAATTGGGGATTTATTTTAGCTTCGCAAAATGATCTCGAACTAAAATATAACAATACAATTCCAACAAAATATTTGGAAGAAGAAATGTTGAAACATCTTTTTTATTTTCCAAAAGATGTGCGTGTGGGAAATGTTTTGCCGAACAATTTAGATCAGCCGATTTTGTTGGAGTATTATTTAGAGCATTGGCGATCGTTGAATAATGAGGCGAAGTAAGGATTTTTAAAATACGATCCTACTTCGCCTCCCTATTTTATTTTTCTAATTCCGCCAATCTTTCAGCAGCATATTTACTGCCTGATTTTTTTGCCTTCGAATACCACTCTTTTGCTTTTTCAATATTAATCTCAGTACCTTCTCCATTTTCGTACATGTAACCAGCGACAGTTTGTGATTCTCCAAAACCACTCATTCCTGATTTCTCATAAAAACCTAAAGCTTTGGTTAAATCTTTTTCAACTCCCTCTCCATTGTAAAACATATTCCCCAATTCATACATGCCATAAATATTTCCTTGTCCTGCGGTGTAAGAAAAAAACTTATAAGCCTCTCCATAGTTTTTCTCAACGCCTTGCCCAAGTCGATACATTCGTCCAATATTAACAATAGCAGTCAATTCCATTTGTTGAGCAGCTTGCTCAAACCAATAAAATGCTTTTTCATAATCTTGCTCTACTCCCACTCCATGCAGATAAAGATTCCCTAATTCATTTTGAGCAGTAGTATGTTTTTTTTCAGCTGCTTTGGTGTACCATTCAATAGCAATATCCATATTCTTTTCTACGCCAATAGCCTCATGATACATTTCAGCAAAATTTGTCATTCCGAAAACATCTCCTCGCTCTGCGGATTTTTTATATAATGAATGAGCTTTTGAGAAATCTGGGGAAACGTAGAATCCATGCTCATACATGTTACCTAAATTATTCATTGCTCGTGCATGACCAAGTTCAGCAGCCTTAGAATAATACTCAAAAGCAAGTTGGTCATTTTTCTCAGTTCCTACACCATTAAAATAAAAATAACCAAGATTGAATATTGAAAAATTATCTTCCAATTTTGCTCCTTCTTGATAAAGTTCAAATGCCTTTTTTTTATCTTGAGTCAAACCTCCTTTTCCATTCTCATATTCATATCCCAAATATCTGTACCCATGAGCATCACCTTTTTCTACTGCTTGCTCAAAATACTTTACAGCTGTTTCATGTTCATTTTCCATAAAAAAGCATAAACCTAAATTTGATATTTGCCGAGGAGATAACTTAGCTTCATTGATCAAATAAATAGTTTTTGCAGATTCATATTCTTTGTTGGCAAATTCCATATCTGCTTCTTGTAACACAGACTCTTGTGCAATTGAAGTTAAACTGAACAACAACACAGGGAGAATTAACAGAATAATTTTTTTCATGTTTTTATTTTTTATACCTACTCTAAAAAATCCTACAATTTACTCCAATCGAAATAGTTGCCAAACTAAGTTCATGATTTTTATACTTTTTCCAAAGAGACAAGACATGAATTCTATCTATAATAGTTGCTACAGACAAGTTGGAAAATTGTTTTACGTTAAAAGGTTTTGTTAGAAATTATTTAGACTATTTTTGAAAAGGGAAAATTAAAAAAATATCCAATTAAATCCGAGGGTCACTCCTTCTGAATTGAAATTATATCTCATACTATTCCTTGCATCTCTAATACAAGATACCTTTATATGATTCTCATCAATAATATTTTTATACTGTAGCTCAATAGACAATCTTTCGTTTAAAAATAAGTTTACTCCCTAAAATACTTGGACATCCATTTCAGCTTCTAAACTAACATCTATATCACATGCCATGTTTGGTATTATATTCGTATTCATTTTTCCAGCCTCAAAAATTAATGATTCCACTTTATAATTATTAGAAATACTAGAATATATTATTGCATCCTCATTCACCTTTGTACTTAGATGATACCTTGGAATTATCCCAACCGAAAATCCTATTCTCCAGAATCGTGTAGTTAAACTCATTGGAAAATTGACCGAATGAGATGAAAATCGAAAAGTTGTTTCGTGTTCTTCTCTTACTCCAAAAGCATTGGGAACATTTTCTTTTTCTATTCTCGCAAAAGAATAATAATTCCACAAAATTCCGAAATTTCCACTTATAATTTTTTCTTCAGAAAAGAAAAAATTAGTTTTTATCCCTATTGAAAAATCCCCTCCGGGAATTGTCTCTCTAATTATACGACCAAATTCTCCATCTGGCTGTTCGTTTCCTTCTAATCCTGTAATTCCGTGTTTGAGTTGAAAACTCAACGAATATTCTTTTTGTCCAAAAAGAAAGACCGATAAAAAAAGGAAAATAACACACCAACTTGTTTTTAGAGTAAAAGCGTTTTTCATAATTCATTTTTGTTTTTTTTAGAAAATCTTCCAACTCACCCCCAACGAAATTGTTACTGCATTCGGTTCTCCAATAACATTCATCTTAGAAATCAAATTGTTTTCCAAAAGATTACTTCTATATTCTATATTAATCGCAAGTTCTTTATTTATGTGATAATTAATTCCAACTACATATTGTAAATCAATCCTATATTCCAAATCTGCAGTTGCTGCAAATGTGGGATACTCTCCTCCTGCTTTATATCGACGTGTGGTATGTGTTAACATGGGAGTCCCTAATATGAAACTCGTATAATCAATAGTCATTCTTGTTTGCAAACGACATCGAGGAACGACACCCAGAGTGAAACTTAAATGATCTGAATGTTTATTAAATTTCATTGGAAATAAAATAGAGTGAGCTTGATAATATTGACTCCAACTTGAATGAGTAGTTGTCATTCCTCCAAATGGGGTAAAACTTGATTCTTCTTTTCTCTGAAAGGAATAATAATTCCATAAGGCGGAACCAGTAAAACTAAATTTTCTTTTTTCATCTACAAAATAATTAAAACCAATTCCAATCGAAAGGTCACTTCCATATTTCACAGAATAAGTTGATTCACCAAAAAGCCCAAATTGAGAAGCCTCACCATTAAGATCAATTCCTGTTATCCCTTGATGAAATTGGAAATTAAAAGAAAGTGGATCTTGAGAAAATAGATATGTGGAAAAAAGAATTAGCACAAAGGCTAATTTAATTTTGGTTTTAAATTTCTTTTTCATAGCTAGAGTTTTAGTTTTCCGTAGAGACAAGGCATGCCTTGTCTCTACCCAATTTCAATTTTCTCCCCATAAAATTTCGGATCCTTCCCCACCACAATATCCAACAACATTTTTACCCGCGCTAGTTTTTCCCTCACTTGCACTTTCCAGCCATATCGACTACTCACATCTTTGGCATTAAAACCAATAGTCTTAAATCCTTTTTTTCCAGAAATAAAAATCGCTCGTTCATTATGAAAAGGTTGACTGATCACCGTAAATTGTTCTTGTCCAAAAATCGCATTGGCTCGCACGACAGAATCTAAGGTTCGAAAACCTGCAAAGTCCAGATAGATTTTATTTTCAGGAATTCCTCTTGCGATAAGGTCTTCTTTCATGTCGGTGGGTTCGTCATATTCTTCTCGACTATTGTCTCCGCTGATGAGAATGTATTCGATTTTTCCAGATTTAAAAAGTTGTTCCGCCGCATCGATTCGATGTGAATAATATAAATTGACGTAGCCGCTTTTGAGCATTTTTCGAGTACCTAAAAGTAATCCAACTTTATTTTTAGGCATCTCATCCACAGAAGTAAAAATCTGTGAATGGGTAGATTTTTGAACCCAAAGGTCAATCAAAAAAATAGAAAGTAGAATTATAAATAGAGCACAGGAGCCATATTTTAAAATTTTTAAAAACATAGTCTTGAAATTTTGTTGTTTTGATAAAACATTGATAATCAGCACGTTAGCACTAGGAAGGATTAGTTTTTTTTAAAGTTAAAAATTTTATTCAAAAAAAAATATAAATAGGTGCAGCGAATTATCCCATTTACTGATTTAAGGGTCAGAAGAACGAAAGGATTGATTTTTTTCTAGAAGAAAACGAGCATTTGTTCTCAACCTAGTTTGCGCAAAATACGAGGTTTATAAATTAAAACTATTTTAAAAAAAATCAGAAAAAAAGAAAAATGAATAAATTAAATATAATTGGATTGCTGTTGTTGATTTTTATTTCATCTTGTCGAAAAGACATCAATGATGTGACTGAGAATGTCAAAAATGATGATCCTACAGTATTAGTTTACACCCCTAATGTAGACAATATCACAGGTTCTCTCATCGGTCAAGTTGTCGATGAAAATAATCAACCAATGTCTGATGTAAAAATCAAAATGAATGGAGAAGATTATTTCACGAACGAATTTGGTCATTTTATAATCAATGATGCAACGATGAATTCACTTGGTCAAGTAGTTACGGCAAAACAGGATGCAACGCATTTCCCTGGCAGTCGTCGTTTTTTTCCACAAGAAGGAGTTCAAAGTCGAGTTAAAATTCAGATGATCACAAAAATATTTGATGCCGAATTCTCTGCTCAAGAAAGTGCTGAAATTACCATCGAAGGTGGTGCAAAAGTCAATTTCGAACCAAACAGTATAAAAGATTCTGAAGGTAATATTTACGAAGGTTTTGTCTTTGTTGCAAGTCATTGGTTAAATCCGACCGCACTTGAAACATTGGATAAAATGCCTGGAAATTTACAAGGGGTTAACACCTTGAGCGAAGAAGTTGCCTTACAAACTTTCGGAATGATTGCCGTCGAGTTAGAATCTCCTAGTGGTGAAAAATTAAATATTGCTGATGGAAAAACAGCTACGATCACGATGCCTATTCCTGATGAATTAATAGCTAGCTCACCTGAACAAATTCCACTATGGTCATACAACGAAGAGTATGGATTATGGCAAGAAGAGTCTTCAGCTAATTTGCAAAACGATACTTATGTAGGCGAAGTGAGTCATTTTTCCTTTTGGAATTGTGATGATCCATACTCCATCATATTTGTCGATGCTACGTTTACTGATCCTAATGGAATTCCATTGAATGGACACTTAGTAGAAGTTGTATTAGGAAATGGAACAACTGGAACTGGATATATTTATAATAATGGAACTATAAACGCAAGTGTTCCTGCCAATGAAATTTTAACCTTTAACTTATACGATAATTGTGGCGATATCATTTTTAGTGAAGATTTTGGCCCATTTCCTTCAAATTCATCTTTAGGAACAATTGTAGTTGACAATTCAAATGTTAATAATACGGTGATTAAAGGTACACTCCGAGATTGTGATAACAACTTAGTTCAAAATGGATTAATTATAGCCACTATGGATGGTTTTCCAAGTTATCATTATATAACTGGAGGTCAATTTGAATTTTATATAACATCTTGTTTAGCGACTGCTCAGATTGAAGTAGTTGGAGTAAACATGGATAATTTAGAACAAGGAACTGCTGTATCTGCAACTGCTCAAACCGTAAATGACCTAGGCGACTTGTCCACCTGTGGTGCTTCCCTAGAAAATTATATGATTCTTACCATTGATGGAGATTCAAAAACAGTACTTAACTTTACTACTAATTCAACAGCGAATGATACTTATATGTTTGCAGAAGGGAGTAACATTTTTGTTGGAATTGGTTTTGGAGGAATTGCTGTGGGAGAATATAGTGAAAGTAATTTTATAGAAGGAATAATGCTAGATGATTGGAATATACAATCAGTAAACCCTGATTTACCTTCTTTCTCTACATTTACAGTAACTCAATATGATACCAATGCGGTCGGAACATTTAGTGGGCAAGTAGAAAACAATGGTGTCGTTGTATTACTTGAAGGTGAATTTAATGTCAACTTATAAAAAAAGCAACTTGTAAATTAAAAGCTTGAAACTAAAACTATTCTAATACTTAAAGCTTAAATCTAAAACTACAAAAAAGATGTGTCGGGGAAATTTTCCCCGGCAGCATCTTTTAAAAACCAAAACATTTTTTTGAAAAACCTTTTGTAAAAAACAAAAAATTTGATCTCTGAAAAACAATTAATTAAAGATTGCCAGCAAGGTAAAAAGTCAAGCCAGTACGAATTGGTGAGGCGATACTCTGGCATGTTGATGACAGTCAGTCGTCGGTATGTTTCAGATCAAGCTTCGGCAAAAGATGTAGTACAAGAATCCTTTATTCGAATTTTTAGATACATCGATAAGTTTAAAAATATCGGTTCCTTCGAAGGATGGATACGAAGAATTACCGTAAGATGTGCCTTGCAATGGTTAGGAAAAAGTCATTTTAAAAAGGAAACTTCTCTCACAAATTTGGAAGTGGAAGATTCGGTTGACCCTGCGATTTTTAATACACTTGGAATTGAAGAGATTAAAAAAATGGTGGAAGAATTACCAGTTGGTTACCGAACCGTTTTTAATTTGAATGTGATGGAAGGGTATAACCATAGTGAAATTGGAGAACTTTTGGGCATTACGGAAAGCTCCTCCAGATCACAATTAACGAGAGCCAAACGATTACTTAAAAAAAAATTAGAATCAATTAATATTACTAAATATAGATCAGCATGAATTGGGAAAAGTTCAATAACAGGTTAAGAAAAGATGCTGAAGGGCAAAATAACGACATCGATATCGATAGCATTTGGAATGCCATCGAACCTCAAGTCGATGAAATAAATACAGAGAAAAAGAAAAAACGTCAAGGTATTTTCTTTTGGTGGGGAGCAGGTATTTTATTGTTGTCAGTTGGGCTATGGTTTTTGGGAAATCATTTTTCACAAAAAGAATACATCGCACAACATACTGATCATCAAGAAAACACAGCTGACTTAAAAACGACCGAAAGTAAAAATACAATAGAACTAAATACAAATACTGCAGCTACTCCACAAGATGATTTAGGAAAAAAAGAAAGCGATAATCAAAGTGATTTTCAAAAAAACAATGACATCACTAATTCAAAATCAGAATCTACTTTTTCCAAAAATAAAAATCGAGTAGTTAAAAATAAATCAAATTTAAATCCACCATCATCAACTAATGTCAATGATGTTGTGGAAAACAAAACACCAATTACTGCTTTATCTTCAGAAGTAAAAACTGGAAATGAAGAGGAAGATTCTGCTTTTCGGAATCTAGATACTCAAGAGAATCAAAACAGAAATAACATAGAAATTTTAAATATTTCTTCTTTGATCAATTTTTTAAATTTCGATTTTGAAAAAATTTCTTTAGTTGATGTGGCGAAAGTTGGGGAACCATACAAGATAATTAATTCAAAAAAAGAAAGAAAAGCAAGTCCATTCTCTATTGGAATTTATGGTGGTATAAATTATACTCAGCGAACTTTAGCTGAGAAAAGAGAAGCACCAAATACATTATTACAGAACCGAGAGACTTATGAAACGCCTTTGGAAACTTCTCAAGTTGGTGTTAATTTCTCTTATAAAATTTTAAACAAAGAAAAATACAATATAGAAATCTCCACCGGCTTGCAACTCACTTCGATTTCGGAGCGGTATAAATATTTTAATTCTACTATCTCTGAAAAGCAGATAGAAGGAGTTGAATTTTTGAGTTATGGACTGTCGACAACTCCAACTGAAATCATGGGATTGATTACTCAAACTAAAACAACTGAGATCAAAAAAGAAATTTTCAATACATACCGAATGGTAGATATTCCTGTTTTGATTAGCTACAATCGTTCATTTGGAGAAAAGTGGCAGGCAGGAATTCAAGGAGGAATTTTTGCAAATCTTTCTTTGAAAACAGAGGGAATAATTCCTGATGTTGAATTACTTGATGTTGATTTGGCAAATGATGATTTCGATATTTTTAAATCAAATGTTGGATTGAGTTATCATTTGGGATTAAACTTTACAAGAAAGTTGTCGAAGAATTGGGAGTTGAATATTTCTCCAGCGATAAGATATTTTGGTAGCGACTTCGCAACTGATGATTATGAATTGTCGCAAAAGTATGTTTTGTTCGGAGGGAATATTGGGATCAATTATCGATTTTAACCACCCGATCCCTAAAGAGCTTTCCCAGCAATTAGATTAATACTTTCATTGATTTCAAGATTTTATTTTATGAAAGATTGGGGAACTATTTGTAAAAAATAGTTCCCCAATCTTATGTTAAAGAAACAGTTTTAGAAAATGAAAGAAGGTTATCCTTTCTAAGGAAAGCCAAAACTCCTCTTTAGGGGGCGGGGGTTTAAAAATACTGCCCAATCCCCAACACAATCCCTCGTTGATTTTTATTGAAAATATCCACTCCGTAATCCACTCGCAAGATCGCATCATAAATTCTTTTATAAATCACCCGAAATCCACCTCCTACAAATTGACGCAATTCATCTGTCCCCACCAACTCATTGAGTTGTCCTCCAGGCGTTCGCCAATTTCCAAGATCAGTAAAAACTACTCCTTGCACCGCCCAATTATCAAAATCTAGAAAAGTATGCCGGTACTCTATATTCAAAATAGCTTGTGCAGTTCCTCGTTCAATTCGATTTCCAGAACCTCTTAAATTCACTCGACTATCCACCACAAAAGGTGCGAAGGGAGAATTATTATTAGTAGAAATTCCTAGCCGAGTTCTCAATGCAAAATTGCCTTTGTTCCCAAAACGATGGAATTTTTTTCCTTCCAAAATCAAACTATTAAATAACGAAGCATCATCAAAATTATAAACCGTTTGCCAAATTCCTCGAGCTGCCCAACCTTTCAAATAAAAATCATTATAATCTAAAAAATTATGAATGTATTCGACCTTCGACGATATTTTTGGTTGAACCAAATCTTCAGGTCCAGGTGGATTATCCAAGGTTTGCGAATCACTTTTTTTATAATTCTCCCTAAAAAAATCTGCCCCTAATTCCAATCGTTTTCTAAATCCAAAATTCCGAATTACAGTCATTCCCAAACTCAAATTATCATAATCATAATCCACCGTACCCTCCGAAAAAAACAAAGGCTCCCGTGATCGCCATTGTAAAAAATTAAATGCCAATCCCCATTTTTGATTCAAATATGGAATTCGATAATAAATTTGTCCACCATGTCGGCTATCTGTATTTTGATAAAAAGCTAAAAACTGGTGACCTCTTCCTAACAAATTGAAATCAATAAATCCTGCTTGAAACCAAACATTATCTTTGATTCCACCAAAATTTAAAATAGGCAAAAGTGTTTTTTTCTCTTGTAATTGAAAGGTGATTTTTACTTTTTGATTGGCGAGCGAATCAACTTGAGCAGCAACCTTTTGGTTGGTTCCGACATTCCAAAGTTGTTGAATATCGTTTTGTAAATGTACTGTTACAAACTCCTCCCCTTCTCGAAGTTGCAAAAACTGACGAAGGTAATCTTCTTTCGTTTTTTCTAAACCTTCAAATTCAATAGCTTCAATTGTCCAACTTTCTTCTTGTGAAAAAAGAAAATTAGTACCCAAAAATATAAAAAGGAAAAGAATAATTATTTTTCTCAAAGTAGAAAATTGCGTTAAAATAAAAACGCAAAGATAAGGTAAACCCTTGATCCAAAAAGAGGAGTTTTGGGTTTTCTTTCAAATAAACCTTAGACTTTCAATAATTTGGCCTCTAGGTTACAAATGAGAATGGGGAATTATTTATAAAAAATAATTCCCCATTCTTTCTAGATTGATGACTTCAAATCAATGGAAGAAAAAGCAACATAAGTAGTGCGGGTTGATTAATTCGCACTACTTAAAAGGAAACCCAAAACTCCCCTTTAGGAATTGGGGCTTAAAATATCTCCATCTGCAAAGTAATCTTCGTCTTCGTCAATTCAATTTTTTTCCTCATCCGATTGAAGTACCATGATCGTTGTTTTTCCCCTTGCACACTCATCAAAACAGACTTTGATCTAATTTTTTCAAAAAACGATTGTGTAAAATCACACATACGTTGATCATTGATCTTCAAGAAGTTAGGATTAGTATAACTAGAATAAACCGCCTTTCCTGCAACGGTATCGAAGAGAATAGTATTATTGCAATACACCATTTCATTATGGTATAATTTGATCTCACCACCTTTGATTTCCTGCGATTGATTCGGTAAAAATTTGTACCCCAATTTAGCAGTCGTTTCCATGTGATTCGCCAAGTCATCGAGTCGTTGGCAAAGGGTCATGGCATCTTCCAAATTAGAAAAATGGCCACTATTCACATGGTATTCAATTTGATTTAAAGTATTATCCAAAATATCCGTGGTCCACAATTCGGTGCTCGGAAGCTTCACATAATATCTCAACATGTCTTGCGCCATTTCCATTCCATGCGGTCCGATTACATTGAAATTAAATTTCATGTCATCCAAATAATCAAACATCCAAACTGCTCGTCCCCAAATATAAATTTTGAATTGTAATATTTCTGGAAAATAAAAATATACAAACAATGGTACATCTGAAGTTGCATAATACATACTCGTATTCGGTAAGTGTTGCACCTTCCCCATCAACTTATGAATGCCTTCCAAGTAATCAGAAACATTTTTAATTTCTTTAGTAAAAGGATTGAAACTACAAAAAACAGTATTCGCATCTTCAAAAACATAGGAGTCCAAAGACAAATTAAACTTTTGTGCCAGCGCAGCTAGTTCATCAGGTGCCAATTGTGTATCGCCACGCAAACGACGATAGACGGCATCTTTCCCCACGCCAAATAAATTGGTGAGTTCTTCTACGGCAATTGATTTTTTGGGAAACTTGGAAAGTACATCTTCGAAAAGTTGATCTTGCAGCGTTTTATTCATCTTATTCTTTATTGTCTTTGTAGTAGTCGTTAGGTTTTTCTAAAGGACTAATTTAGGCAAAAAAAATGAAAGCAATAAACTGAAATAAATCACTAATATTTCCTGTATTTTTTCATCCTTTTTTTTTCAAAAAAAACAAAAAAGAATGACTACTCTTTGAATCTTTCTTCAAAGAAATAATTTGTAATTGTATTGTTACTAAGTTCTTTTTTTCCTTCAAAAATTTCAAAAGAAATATTACTAATGAAAACTTTTTTGATATTTCTCCAACTCCTCCTTCGTTGGCTGCAATTCCAAATCTGTGATAAACCATTGAATATCTGGACGCAAAGCCATGGTTTTTTTATTCTGTTTAAATCCAACAAAACCAGCATTAAAATTTAATGTAGTCATCTTTCCGTTATCATTTAACAATACTTTTGCACGAGACAATCCTCCTGGGATTTTTTCCATTGTCATACGAGCTGTGTTGTAATCCTCATCAGTTCTTCGTTTCCCCTTTTTCCCTTTTAGTAGTGGATTTTTTATATACTTAACATTACCCTCTTTATCTTTTCCAACTTTTAAATATGGAAAAAAATCTAACACCCAACCTGTGATAAAAGGAGAAGTTCCACAACCTACACTATAGTTTTTTTGGTCAAAAATACCTGCCCAAAATTCTTTATTAATTTTTCCTCTACTCGCTTTTTTAAATTCACCAATAATATTTTTTAAATCATCTGTCCACCAATTCAAATCATAACTATCCAATTGCTCAATTTGCTTTCCAATCTTATCCCAATCTTCAGGTTCTCCTTCTAAAGTAATTTCTGGAATTCCACAAATGATCGAAATGGAATATTGAAAATAAGGACTCATCGCATCCATCAAAGTTATTTCAAAAGCAGCTTTTTCAACTAAAGTAGTGGTCGAAAATTTTGGCGCCACAAAGCCCCAAACTTCTTCCTTCGTGTTTGCTGCAATGGCTTTGGAAAAATCTGGAAAAATTCCTTCCCACCAAATTCTATTACTTGGTTGGTAGGAACCACGCGCTACATCTAAATTTATTTGCCCTTCATGGTCTACAAAAATATCTCGCAACTCCTCGGCATTTTCTTTTACATGTAAAGCAAAGCCTTGAGTAATCATCAACCAAATCATATCAGGAGAAATCACTAAAGGTCGATGTTGAGCATAGGCTAAATAAGCTGCTTCAGCAAAAGCGTTAGTATGGCTTGGAACCATATTATCATCTCCAACGGAGGAACAAAGTAACTTCGGATTGGGTGTGGCAGTAGGATCACTATATAAAGTTTCTTCTTTCTTATTTGCTAAATTGAGTATTGCCTGTTGAGAAGAGACTTCCTCAAGAGGTGTTTTTGCTCTTTCAACTTTACAAACTTTGAAGGTTTTCCCATCTACCAAATTGACAGAATCTGATCCGTCAATATTCGTACTGCCTATTTCTTTTTGGCTTTTGGAACAACTCACCAAAAGGGCGGCAAACAAAATGATCGTACTTAATTTCTTCATGTTATTTCTTTTTTATAATCAACGTAATAAATGAGTTTAATAGTTGTAAAATCAAAAGTTAAAAAAAAAAAAGTCCTTCCAAATTTTAAAAATCTGGAAGGACTAATCTATTTCTATGAAAAATTATTTTACAATTTACTCACGATAAACTTCTTCGAAAACCGTTTGTGATTTTCTACTTTAAATGAAATCGTGTACAAACCACTCACCAAACCACTCACATCAAATTGCATTGCTTGACTTGGAAAAGAAAGGTATTTTCGTTCTAACACTTTTTGTCCAAAAGTATTATAGATTTCTACCGTTCCTTCCATACCTGCGAAGTCTTTCATTTCTGCATGAAGTTTTTCTTCAGTTGGATTTGGATAAATTAATACATTATCGAAATCAATATCAAATTCTACTCGTCTGATCTTTGAATAAAAATAATTCCCATCATTAGTATTTGCTTTCAGTCGGTAAAAATTTTCTCCATAGAATGGATCAACATCTCTAGTTTGATAATGTCGAAGCGTCGCACTTTGTTTCGAATTTATTTTTTCTAAAAATTGAAATCCTTCAAAGTTATTCGATACTTCAATTTCATAAAAATCAACATGTTCATCTTTGTTCATAACCCAATCAATCACAGATTTTCGCCCTTCTTTTTTTACAGAAAAATTCAAAATATCAGGTACTGCAAAAAGATTATTCGCATTGCCATTAGTGAAAGTAATGGTCTCTGTAAGGTTACAAATTTCTACCCAGTTATTATCAAAAGTTTGCACACCAATGATATAAGTTTCATCAGGTAAATTTTCATAAATCTCTGTCTCATTACAAGGTGTTGCCCACAAATTACAGTTAGATAAAAGTGCATAACTTTGATCATAAACATTAACCGAAACAATCGCATCCGTCAAGCCCGAAATAGTAATAGTAGAATTTGCACCAGTCACCGAAACATTGCAACCACTCTGCTGAACTGTACCTTCGCAAGTACAACCGTCTGCTAAAATCACATCGTTAATCGTATTTGAATTTCCATCATTACAAGAAGTTCCTGCCGTAGTTGGAATATTTGGATTAGTATCATCACAATCTTCAACGGCACAAACGCCATCATTATCAGCATCACCGCCAAAATCAGCACAAGGTCCTGGGCCAACAATCCCTGTAATTTCTACTGGAATAAATAGATCGCAGATTTGATTCCAGTTGCTATCAAAAGTTTGAATACTGGCAAAGTAATTTCCTTCTGGAAGGCTCGTTATAATTTCAGAAGTCCCACATGGACTTCCCCAAGGATTACAATTAAATACTTGATTAAAACCAATATCCAGAATAGATGCCGATACAATTGGATCTGTCAATCCTGAAATTGTAATTACGCTACCATCGCTGGAAACATTGACATTACAGCCTCCTGAATCAGGGGTACCTTGACAAGTACAGCCGTCTGCCAAAATCATATCGTTCGATGTCGAAGCATCATTATCATTACATGATGTACCCTCTACAGCTGGTAAGTTTGGATTATTATCATCGCAATCTACATCTGCACAAACGCCATCTCCATCAGCATCTCCTCCATTATTATCACAAGGATTTGTACCAATATTTGAGATGGTAATGTTCTCTGAAATATTACAAATTCCTACCCAGTTATTATCGAAAGATTGAATGGCTATGGTATAATTTCCGTCAGGTAAATTATTGATAACTTCATTTGTGTTGCAAGGTGTTCCCCAAGGTGTACAATTAAAAACTAAACCTCCTGTCTGATCATATACCGAAACAGAAACAATTGGGTCAGTCAAATTTGAAATATTAATTGTACTATTCGAATTTGTAACAATGATATTACATCCTCCAGTAACTGGGGTTCCTTCGCAAGTACAACCATCTGCAAGAATCACATCATTATTAGTATCTGGATTTCCATCATTACAAGATGTTCCTTGTGGAGCAGGTAAATTTGGATCATTAGGAGCACAATCTTCGTTATCGCAGATACCATCATTATCTGAATCATCTGTTGCTGCAAGTGGACAAATATCGCAACCATTTGGTGTGCCGTCATTATCTGAATCTGAGAAAAAAGTCAATGCTTTACTAAAAGCATCCTCCCCTATTTTTTTTCCAATTAATCGCCCTGGAGCATCATCTGCAGGTGGATGAATTCCGCCCCAAATTCTAGACAAAGCAGATTGATCTGCCGCATCTCGATAAGTAGCCCATTGCAATTCTACATCAACACTTGGTCCATCTTCGAAAACTAAAAATTCATTTTGCTCCGCTAAAAATGATCCCATTCCTCCAGGGAAATATTCATCGCCTGTGAAGTTAGTCAACACTTCTGCTGCAGCTCTTGAAAATGTCGAGTGACCTGAAACATATCCTGCAAAAGGTGGCGTAACAAAAGAAGGTCGTTGATACGGTACCCACTCTTCTGCCAAAATCCAATCAACTCCTGCTTCATCTGTATCCACATTATTGATCGCATCATGACCTCGCCATGCTTTCAATTTTATTTTTCCCACATTAATGTTTCCTGCTCCTGCTAGTGGATCACCTGATGCAATTAATTCAATATAATTAGTCATCAATGGAATTCCTGCGGGATCATAGTTCGGTAAATTTGGATCAGAACTTTGCCCCAAATCTGCCATTCCACGAATCGCTGAAATCGGACGAAGATAATCATACCAACCTTTGATTCCCCACGAAGTTACCGCTACATCATGCATTGCACCTCCTAGTGTAAAATATGATTTTACATCCCATTCCATATCATCTACAACTGCTCCTTGTCCTTGAATTTTCTTTTCCAAACTTGGATGATCTGAAACATTGTTCATGATCGTAAACCAATGTCCTGGAGGTGTTTCTGAGTCAGGACCATCTGCCCAAAATTCTGCTAAGACTCTAGCAAAATCTGCTCTTGGAACTTGATTCGAAGCATAAGATTGACCAGTAATTGGATTTGTCGTATAACCATTACTTTGCGTTCCTCCATTAACTTGATTATAGAAACTTGGGAAGTCAGCCCAAGTGGTTGGTAGTGCATTCGAATTACCTAAAGATGCTGGAGAAATATCCATCATCACACCGTCTGTTGCATCCAAGTGAGAAGACCAAATAGCTACTGTTGCAAATCCCCACTTATAATAATCTGATTCACCGGAACCATCCATTTGCAACAAAGGAGGAGAACTAGGATCATGATAAACATTGTAATTAAATCCATCACGTGTGTTTACTGTTAAGTCATTATCTGCAAGGGCAAATGACGAAACTTGTCCCCACTCAGGACTTAAAAAATCAGGCGTATTACCTGGGATTTCATTTCCACTTTGATCTATAAAAAGTTGTAAGGTCAAAGGTTGCCATCGATTAAAATCTGTAATATTTGGATTCCCTGGAGCATCCACAATCATCGCTTGATTAACTGGTTGGTAAAATTGATTCCCATAATCATTTTGCTCGTTCGATCCATCTTGCAAACCAAAATTAATAATGCATTGAGCAATATAATTCCCTAATCTTGCTGGAGAACCATTCGAATAATCGGTCGAAGTAATATTAATATCATAGCCTAAAGTTGACATATGATTATCATATCCATTTTGTAAAATATCAGCTTGCGGAGAGTTGGCAAATCGATGAGAAAATATTCGATACGCTGCATAACTTATCGCTTCGTCTCTTGCTGCTTGGACATTAGTTGGAGTTGAAATTCCATTAAAGTCACAAGTAAAACCATCTACCGTTTTTCCCAATAAATAAGTACAAGAGTTATCGTCAAAAGCTGCCCATGCATCCCACATGGCAATCGAAGTATGGAAAAGATTTCGAGCATGAACTGTTGGTCGAGCAAAATCTCTTCGAATCGACTCCAACAACATTTCATTCCATTGACGAGCAACATTATGATCCGTAGAAATAATTGGATAATCAACTGGTTCTTCACAATTCGGATCTGGATTATTTGGACATGGATCACAAGCATCTGGAATGCCATCCACATCAAAATCAGAAGCTCCGCTCACCAAATCACAATTGTCATTGAGGAAGACTCCATAGCCTGAACATTTTCCCAAAACAAAATCATCCAACCCATCATTATTAATATCCAAGATTCCAAAGTCATAAGTATTTGTCGCCCAATCGTAAGCGGTTGTTCCATATGAATCAACCAAGACTCCATTCACATTTTCCAAAATAGCAAAACGACGATTTGAATTACAGGGTGGAATATCTACATCCACATCAGCAACGGCAATATCATAATCTCCATCCAAATCAAAATCAGCCGCATGAACATTTCCTCCAAATCCATTGACACTTGTAGAGTTAATTATTTGAGATGTAAAAACAATGTTATTATCTGGAGTAATGGTGTTGGAAGTTAACAAATAATCACTCCCATCATCTACTACATATACATCTAATTTGTTGTCTCCATTAAAATCCAACACTTTAATCATGTAAGGGCTTCCACTCACAGGTTGACTGATATTTTGCCAATTACTAAAGTTACCTGTTCCATCATTATATAAAATAATCACACCTCGACTATTCCATGGTGCAACACTATAAAGTGTCGTCACTTTAATCACATCATTATCTCCATCATTATCAATATCTAGAATTTCGCCAGCAGTACCAAAAGCTGAGTTTCTCAAATCACCTAATCGAGTTTCACTTTCATCTGTAAAAAAACCATTTCCATCATTGATCAGAAGAAAATCTTTTGCAATCCCGCCCCCGCCATTTTGCTTGTAGTTTACAAAATAAATATCCATCGAACCGTTCCCCGTAATATCTCCACCCCAAACTGCACAAATCAAAGGTACATCTCCCGTAATCGTTGGAAAGCGATTGGCTGAGTCATCAATCAATCCTAACCAATTTCCATTGGCATCATTTCCTTGATTCCTATAATAAAGTGGTTGTTGATTAAATGTATTTGCAACCACCACATCTTTCCAACCATCGTTATCAAAGTCACCAATAAAAACATCTCTTCCAAATGTTGGATTAGAGATAAATTCAGGTGCAAATAGACTTGTCTGATCAGTCAAGACACCGTTGACATTCATCAATAACAAATCTGATTTGGCAGGTTCAGTTGAATTGGAAAATGGCTCTTTTCGCACCACAATCATATCTGTAAATCCATCATTATTCAAATCACCAACTTCCATGTCCTTCTCCTCATCATCAGAATTGGCGACAGAGCTTAAGGTTAAATTAGTTGCTGTGATGTCTTGCCATTCCAACCATTGGGCAGAAATTAATAAGGGAAAAAATAGGACAATCAATAAGGGTAAAATTCTACGTGTGTTCATCTTAAAATAATTTCGTAATTTATTTAGTATAGAAAAATCTATTTCTCCAATCCAATCGAGAATTGAAAAATTAATAATAAAAATATTTTTTGTAAAAATGATTAGGTGAATGGAATTTGGAATTCATCAAAAAGAGTAAATCTTTTTAATAAAATAAAAAAGGTAGAAAGTTTTTATGGATATGAGATAATCGGAAAGATGGAATTTAAAATCAAAATTAATATTTTTTCTTAAAAAACTAGGTAAAAAATGGGAACTAATTATTTAATGATGTTACACATTTTTTATGACTCTTAATATCATGAGATAATAAAATAAATTTACATACAGCTTTTCAATAACAAGAGGCATCCTTTAATCGTTAAGAAACTAGTCAAAATTGAATAACATCTTATGAAATATATTTTACTACTTCTCACACTCCCTTTTCTATTTCAAGCCAACGAAGGAATCGAATGGATTACACCAATCGAACATGACTTTGGTGATATTTTTCACAAAGAACCTGCGGAGTTTCATTTCGAATTTAAAAATACCAGCAACGATTCCATTCTCATCGACAATGTCCGAACGACTTGTGGTTGTACCACGCCTGATTGGACATGGGACCCAATTCCTCCTGATTCAACGAGCCTAATCAAGGTAGTTTTTGATGCAAAAAAGAAAGGCTATTTTAAAAAGAAAATAAAAGTTTACTTTAGCAATCAAAAAAAAGGAACTACACTAAAAATTAAAGGATATGTGGAATCACTTGACTAATGAGTCGTTGAAGGTTTTACGTTGGACGTTAAACGGGCCGTCGAACGTAAAACGTCTAACCTTCAATGTCATCCTCCTTCTTCTCTTACTTTCTCAAAATACAGGTATGGCTCAATCAAAAGCAAAGTTAATTTACTTCGGTGATCCGATGTGTTCGTGGTGTTATGGATTTTCTCCTGAAATGTCTGAAGCATTAGATTCTCTTTCAGAAGACGTTGATTTTCAATTAGTTATGGGTGGACTCCGACCGTACAATACTGAAACGATGGCTGACCTTGGAGATTTTTTAAAAGGGCATTGGAAAGAGGTAAATGAGCGAAGTGGACAACCTTTTAGTTACGAAATTTTAAAAGATAAAACGTTTGTTTACGATACTGAACCAGCTTGTCGAGCAGTCGTTTTGATGAGAGAATTAAAACCAGCATCTGAATTTGAGTTTTTTAAAAAAGTACAGACGGAATTTTACAAAGAAAATAAAAATACTAACCTGACAGAAACCTTTGCTGAATTAGCCAAGGAATTTGGAGTAGATAAAACGGATTTTGCGAAAAAATTTGAGTCCGACGAATGGAAAGAAAAAGTAAAAAAGGATTTTACTTATTCTCAAAGTATTGGTGTTCGAAGTTTCCCAACTTTAGTTTTGCAAAATGGAGATGATTTGTATTTGATTGCTCAAGGATATGTCGAAGCGGGAACGATCATTGAGAAATGTAAAAAGATTTTGCTCCCAAAAAAGTAAATTCCACGAGACATGGGTGTGTGCCTCAATGGTTGAAAATCATCCTTCTGTCGAAAAAAACTCCGCACTCCTCCACATTAAGAAAACCATAACATTTTCTAATTCACATTTTAATTTATCTTTGCGAGATTGAAAAATGAAAATATGGAACATCAACCTATATTTTTCGTTTTTAATCAACGAAAGTTTATTCCCAAAACGTCAAACGGCCAACGTTCAACGTCAAACGAATCACCTTCAAATTATCGATATTTTATTTTAAAAACCAAACAGAAAGAACTGTGAGTATTTTACTTTTTTTCCTAATTAGTTATTTGTTGACATGCTTTACTTTGCAAAAGTTATTTGAGAAAGCAGGTGTTGAAGCTAAGAAGGCATGGATTCCTGGAACCAACTTTGTCGAATGGTGTAAAATCGTTGGACAAAAACCATCGCATGCTTTGTGGATGTTATTTCCGATTGTCAATTTTTTCATTTGGGCAGGACTTTGTGTTGACATGGTTCGATCATTTGGAAAACATGATTTTGGATCGGCAGCTTTGGCGGTAATTTTTGCGCCTTATATTTTTTGGAAAATCGGAAATGATCCCAATGCAAAATATGAAGGTCCAATTTTGGAAAATGAGAAGAAATATTTCGCCGAAATCCAAACGGCCATCGAGTCCAACGATAAATTCAAACTTCAAAAATTACGTACTAAAAACCCATATCAAAAAGGGCCTATTCGAGAATGGGCAGAGGCGATTGTCTTTGCAGTTTTTGCCGCAGCATTTATTCGAATGTTTTTGATTGAAGCATATGTAATTCCAACACCTTCGATGGAAGGATCACTTTTGGTAGGTGATTTTATGTTTGTGAGTAAAGCACACTATGGAATACGAACTCCGATGACGGTAGCGATGATTCCACTTTTACACAATACCATTCCTTACTTGAATTCTGAGTCATATTTGAAAACGCCAAGTTTGGGTTACCATCGATTGCCAGCTATTTCGGAGATTAATAATAATGACCCAATCGTTTTTAATTATCCTGAGGGAGATAGTGTATACTTTACTACCAATCCAAATTCAAGAAGACTTGTTTGGACAGCTGAAGATGTCAGACGAAATCCAGAAGTTGCTAAATATGCTAAAAAAAGAAATTTACGTCTAAGACCTATCGACAAAAGAGATCACTATATCAAAAGATGTATTGGGATTCCTGGCGATGTAATGGAAATAAAAGATCGGCAAGTTTTCATCAATGGAAAACCGCTTAAAAATTCTGAGAATATACAATTTCAATATTCTGTTCAAGGAATCGAAATGACAAACCAAACAGAACAAGATAAACTTTTTGAAAAATTAGAAGAGATCGGAGTAACTATAGCTCCTGCTGTTGGGGACATTTCCAGAGAAGGAGCTGGTTTCAAAATGCAGCTTAGCGAGAGTCAGAAAAACAAGATTAAGACTTGGTATCCAAATGCAATTATCACAGTCGTGGAACACAAAGCAGATCCAAGAACGGCTAAAGCGAGAATTTTCCCACATGATGCACGATACTTTGGAGATTGGACAGTTGATAATTTTGGACCATTAACCATTCCTAAAAAAGGAGCAACGGTTCAACTGAACAAACAAACCATCGCACTTTATCGTCGTATCATCAATGTGTATGAAAAAAATACTTTGGTAGAAAAAAATGGAACCTTCTCCATCAATGGACAACCTGCAACTGAATATACTTTCCAACAAGATTATTATTGGGGCATGGGAGACAATCGACATGCATCAGAAGATTGTCGATACTTTGGTTTCATTCCAGAAAATCACATTGTTGGAAAACCGCTTTTCATTTGGTTCTCAACGAAAAATGGAAATATGAGAAATGGAATCAATTGGAGTCGAATTTTCTCTGGTGCCTATAAAATGTAATTAGTAATTACGAAAGCATTATTTTCAAATAGGGCTGTTAGCGTTTCGAACGCTAACAGCCTTTCTTCTTAAAATTAGAACCAAATCTTTAAATTTTGATTTTGATTTTAATTGATTAATTTTAACCAAACAATCTAATTTTACCGTATATGTTACAAGCCATTATCGATTTTTTCAAAAATCTTTTTTCCTCCTTTTCTGGGAGTAAAAAAGAACCTACTTCTCCCCCTGCTACCAGTCCTGTTGATATTCCAACTACGGAAGATGAACTTCCTGAGATCGTTGATGTAGAACCTCAAGATGGTGCAGATATGCCATTGGAAGAATTGGATGAAGATGTTGTCTTGGTAAATGTAGAAGTCGATGTACCTATCGAAGAACCGCCAACCAATACTTCTGAACCAAATGGGTCAACTAAAACTGATCCTCCAAAAGAAACAATCCCCTCGCACACGCCTCGTTACCTTTGGATACTAGATAATGGGCATGGAAAAAAAACAAGAGGCAAGCGTTCTCCTGAGTGGGAAGATGGAAAACAGATCTTGGAATATGAGCTTAATCGTGGAATCGTCAAAAAAATTATCGAATCACTTGAAGCAAAAGGGGTACAATATCATAATCTCGTTCCCGAAGAAAATGTAGGCAATATTTTAAAAACTAGAGTGGCTAGAGCCAATGCATTGAAAGTGCAATCTGACTTACCGCCTGTTTATATTTCTATTCATTCCAATGCTGGGCCAGAAGATCAGAAAGGCAATTGGTCTTCTGCTGACGGCATCGAAACTTGGTATTACCGAACTAGTTTGGATGGACGGAAGATTGCTAAAATTTTCCAGAAACATCTGATTTCCAAAACGAAGTGGTTTAATAGAGGAGTGCGAACAGGCATGGCATTTTATATTTTAAAATATACTTCTATGCCTGCTATCCTAACTGAAAATGGTTTTTTTAATAATAAAATAGAAGGTCGGAAATTGCTAGAAGATGAAACTCGTCAGCGAATTGCTGATGCTCATGTGGATGCAATTATGGAAATTGAGAAATATGGCTTCAAAGGTTTTCAAGGGTAAATCAGACTCGTTCCTTTAAATTTGAAAAACTAATCTTGCGATTTACTTCTCGGCCTTATTCTTTTTACTATTTTATTTTTCATCAAGGAAAAAAAGTAGAACCATGGGAGATACACTCCTTACATAACTTCAGTTTATAACTCTTACTCAAAAACTGCTTTGATAAACAAATAACAGAACATGAGAAAAACCCTAATTTTATTAACGTGTGTATATTGTTGGAATATAGCAAGCGCTCAATTACCCAACACCAATATTTTTCTTTTTCAAATGGAACAACAAAGCGACAGTTCGTTCCTTTTCACTAATCCACAATTTTTAACTGGCTTTAATTCAAGTGGTTACAACAATCAACCTTCTTTCATTTCCAACGATGAAATTTACTTTTCAATGGGTTCAGCTTCGGAAGAATCACAGACCGATATTATTTCTTTGAATTTGAGAACTCAAGTAAAAACCCAAGTTACTCAATCCGAAGATCGCGAATACTCTCCTACTGCTCTTTTAGAACCGTACTATTTTAGTTGTGTCAGACAAGAGGCAGATGGAAAAAACACGCAACGACTTTGGTTTTTCCCTACTGACAGATCAAGCAAAGGAAAACCACTTTTACCTGTCCAAACCAATGTTGGATACCATTGTTGGTTAAAGAATGAAATGGTCGCACTCTTCATTGTTGGTGATCCCCACAAGTTAGCTATCGCCAATACTTTGGATAAATCAGTTGTTACTTTGACTTCAAATATTGGAAGATGTTTGCAACGGATGCCTAATGGAAATTTGGCTTTTATTCACAAAGGAACAGAGACCAATTGGACTATCAAAGAGTTGGACCTTAACACTATGCGAAGCAAAACAATTGTTGCAACAGTATCTCAAAGTGAGGATTTTGTGATTCTTCCTGACAATACTTATTTGATGGCAAAAGGCAGTAAATTATTTAAATACAAAAAAGGTTGGGATACCAATTGGTTAGAAGTTGCTGACTTTGGAAAACATAATTTAAACAATATTACTCGAATGGCAATTAGTAAAAATGGAAAAATAGCATTGGTCGATGTGAAATAATTTTGCTTTTTTTCTCTAAAAGTATCGGATACCTTAGAATAGGTGGTATCCGATACTTAATTAATCCCAGCTCATTGCAAATTTCAAAAACTAAAAACATGAAAAAATTAGTCCTCCTCCTTCTTCTAACTATTCCTTTCCTTACTTTTGCCCAAAGCAAAAGAGCTTACAAAAAAGAAGTCAAAAAATTCCGAAAGCACTACAAACAAGAATTTCTAGATGAAGCTCGTTCCCCTTTTTATAATGATAAAAACGGCATGAAAGACATGCGGTTTTATAAAGCCAATCGAAAATATAAATTGCCTGCTACTTTTAAAAGAACGCCTGAAGCAGTTCCTTTTAAAATGTCAACTTACTCTGGCAATACGCAAGATTATGTTTTATACGGAATCGCAACGGTTGATTTGGATGGCAAAAAAGTACCTGTTCACATTTACCAAAGTTTACGATTACGAGAAATGGAAGAATAGAAAGAGCATCTTTTTATTCCTTTCAATGATTTGACGAACGACGAATCGACTTACGGCGGAGGAAGATATATTGATCTAGAAATGAGTGACATCAAAGATAATAAAGTCGTGATTGATTTTAACCGATGCTACAATCCTTGGTGTGCATTTAGCGATGGATATAATTGTCCTGTGCCGCCGAAGGAGAATCATTTTAAAGTAAAAATTGAAGCGGGGGAAAAGATGTTTGTGGGGAAAAAGAAAAAGTAAAATCGTTAGACGTTTTAAGTTTTTTGACTAAATTATATTTTATAAAAAAAGCTGAAATCTCAGACGAGGTTTCAGCTTTTTTTCTTTTCAACTAAAAAGTAATACTATTGTTTTGAAGCCTCAAATGTACATCCTACGTTAAGTACATCCGTAAAAGTAGTTCCATTGAATGTTATTGTTCCTGAGAAAAAACCAGGAACTTCATAGGTCATCGTAGAACAGTCAAATGATAATGCACCAGTAGCCGTAGCCGTAGCACCGCCAGTAACAGTTACCGTAACTAGTATTTCAGTATTAGTTGATCCTGCAGCAAAGGTGTATGACTCTAAATCACAACCGATAATTTGTCCACTAGTTACATCCCAAGTCCCAATTATGGCTTCACTACAATGAGTCCCACAATCTGCCCCAGAATACCCAGTTGAACA
>JBGCCY010000192.1:0-16187 GCA_045104975.1 Saprospiraceae bacterium | reverse complement strand
GAGTTAGAAAAAACGACAGATATTGCAGCTACTCTCGGTAAGCAAAAAAGAGATAACCAATTAATCGTTGGTTTTGCCCTGGAAACTAACAATGAAATCGAAAATGCCAAAGGAAAATTAGAGCGAAAAAACTTCGACTTTATTGTTTTAAATTCGTTACAAGATAAGGGAGCTGGCTTTGCTGTAGATACTAACAAAATTACTATCCTTCGAAAAGACAATAAGATGAAGGATTTTGAGTTAAAATCTAAGACAAAAGTGGCAATTGATATTGTCAATGAGATTGTCTCGATGATTGAATAAAATACTTTAATTATAGTTCTTCCAAATTTTAAAACATGGAAGGACATATGTGCTAAAATAAATTAAAATGAAAAAATTTCTCCTTTTACCTTTTATCATTTTTTTGAGTCAATTTTCGTTTGCTCAAGAAGTACTTTTTGATGTAAAAGTGAATACGCCTAAAATTCAAAACGTGGATCCTAAAGTTTTCAAAGATTTGGAAACGAATATCCAAGAATTTTTGAATAATCGTAAATGGACAGAAGATGTGTACGAACAAGAAGAAAGAATCAAGTGTCAAATACAATTAACAATAACAGAAGAGGTTTCTCAAACTTCTTTTAGAGCTGACTTAGCCATTCAATCATCTCGCCCAATTTATGGAAGTAGTGAAGAAACAACACTTTTAAATCATGTAGATAAAGATGTCGTTTTTAATTACGAACCATTTCAACCTATTGTTTTTAGTAAAAATTTATTTCAAGATAACTTAAGTGCTTTGTTGGGATACTACGTTAATTTAATTTTAGGAATGGATTATGATTCATTTTCATCACTTGGAGGAGATCCTTACTTCCGAATTTGTCAAGATATTATTCAAAGTGTGCCTCAAAATGCAGCGTCTGCTTTTCCTGGATGGAGACAAATTGATGGTAATAGAAATAGATATTGGATTATCGAAAATCTAACTAGTCCTAGAATTAGAGACTATCGAATAGCAATGTATAAATATCACCGAGAAGGTTTGGACAATATGCACTTAGATCCAACTGCTGCCCGAGTCAAAGTAATGGAAGCCATCACAGTAATGAAAGATGTCAATCGAAATTATCCAAACTCTATGATTATGCAAATGTTTGCTAATAGTAAAAGACCTGAATTGATCGAGATATTCAAGCAAGGCACTAAACCTGAGAAAGATAACCTTCACCAAATCATGGTTAGAATCGATGCATCTAATGCTAATGAATATCGACGAATCGGAAAATAATTTTTTTAACGGTGAATGATTAACGGTTAACTGTTAACCATTCACCGTTAACTGTTAACCGTTAATTTCAATGCTTCGCAAACTCCTCCGCTACCTTCAACCATACCGCCGCAACGTAATTCTAAACATCATTTGCAACGTCTTCATGGCATTGTTTACGATCGTGAGTATCCCTGCAATTATTCCTTTTTTACAAATACTTTTTGATATCGAAGCACCTGTGATGCAGGAGCCAGAATTGTCATGGAGTGCAGCGGACTTGATTGAATATTCCAAATATTGGTTCAGCAATTTGATGCACACGGAGAGCAAAGAAACTGCACTTGCCTACATTTGTATTTTCATTGTTATACTTTTTTTATTAAAAAACATATTTCGATACCTCTCCTTATTTTTTATGGCACCAGTACGAAATGGAATCGTACGAGATGTGCGCCAACAACTTTTTTCCAAAATGATGGCCTTGCCCCTCTCCTATTTTTCAGAAGAAAAAAAAGGAGATCTGATGTCAAGAATTACAACTGATGTGATGGAAATCGAATGGAGTATTTTAAATGTTTTGGAAGCCTTTTTTCGAGAGCCTTTGATTATGTTTGGATGTTTGGGGTTGATGATTTATTTGAGTCCGGCATTAACTATGTTCGTTTTTGTACTCATCATTTTCACGGCAATCATCATTGGAGGAATTGGAAAAACTTTGAAAAAGAAGTCTTCAACGGTTCAAGAAAAATTAGGAAACTTAGTCTCCATTGTCGAAGAAGGACTTTCTGGTTTACGAATTATCAAAGGTTTTAATGCAGAGAAATATCAAGAAGGAAAATTTCAAAAAGAAAATAATGAATACAAAAAAACCTTAACTCATTTGCTTTGGCGAAGAGATTTGTCTTCTCCTTTAACTGAATTTTTAGGCATTGCAGTTGTCTCGATTTTGTTGTGGTATGGATCCCGACAAGTATTTAGTGGAGCACTTGGAGCAGAAAGTTTTTTCGCATTTTTGATGGCATTTTACTACGTTATTGATCCTGCCAAATCTTTTTCAAAAGCATATTATAATTTCCAAAAAGGAGCTGCAGCAGTCGATCGAGTAGACCATATTTTAAATGCAGAAGAAACGATCAAGGAGAAAAAAGATGCCTTACCAATTCAGCAATTCAATCATTCCATTGAATATCGAGATATTGATTTTTTCTATCAAGAAGATGAAAAAAAGATTTTAGATAAAATAGATTTAAAAATTCCAAAAGGGAAAATCGTCGCACTCGTTGGCGCTTCAGGTGCAGGGAAAAGTACCTTGGTTGATTTACTTCCAAGATTTTACGACGTTAGTTCAGGAGGAATTTTTATTGATGGAAAAAACATTAAAGATTTAAAAATAAAAGACCTTAGACATCTGATGGGGATCGTTTCGCAAGAAGCCATTTTATTCAATGATACGATTTATAACAATATTGTTTTTGGATTAGAAAACATCTCCAAAGAACAAGTTATCGAAGCTGCTAAAATCGCCAATGCTCATGATTTTATTTTAAATACTGAAAATGGTTACGAAACCAATATTGGCGACCGAGGCAATAAATTGAGTGGAGGTCAACGCCAACGAATCACCATCGCAAGAGCTGTTTTAAAAAACCCACCCATCCTTATTTTGGATGAAGCTACTTCTGCACTCGATTCCGAATCTGAAAAATTAGTGCAACAATCTTTGACAATCTTAATGAAAAATCGAACTTCGATTGTCATTGCTCATCGACTTTCGACTATTCAACATGCTGACGAAATCATCGTAATGCAAGATGGAAAAATTATTGAAAGAGGCCGCCATAAAATTCTTTTAGGGCAAAAAGGTGCTTATCAAAAATTAGTTGAATTACAGACATTTTAACCAATTTCCTTAATAAACTTCTATGTTTTCATATTCATATTTTTTTTCATAACAAAAAAAAAATAGTCACACTTCTCTTCTTTAAATCAAAATCTCTTCCCAAGTTGGTATATGCTTTGCATAACAGTTTAGCAAAACTAAGTACAATAAATTCACTTACTTATGATTTCAAATCTTCATCGGAAAAAAACTATAAAACAACAATTGCTCTTGTTAGCAATGGTTTGTTTTTTGAGTGCCTCAGGAAGCAGTTCGATGCAAGAGTTTGGCAATGATAATAATGGAGATCCAACTTCCTCTTCCGTTGCAGGTCTTTCCAAGCACCAGAAAAATCAATATAAAAAAGATGCGACACGATTAGCTTTACGTCAGTTAGTTAATGGAAATAATTTCGAAGGTATGGATGCAGAAGTACCAAAGGAAATGGTAGAATCTATTTATTCAAGTTTAATCGCTATTCACACAAGTGGATTACCTGAAGCAAATATTGTTACCACTCAACATAAGTTACACACTTTTCCGACTCCAACGGTGGATCGATTAGTCGTAATTTATAAACGAGATGCGACTTGGGCTACTCCTCTTAGATTAGGAGATGATGTAACTGACAATGATAAGATCAACGCATTGAGTGAAAAATTTAAATTAAAAATAGATCGTCATGTAGAATGGGATGAAGAACATTTTTCATTCAATATGCGCGCAGAAGAATCATTGAATATCGCTCCTTTGGCAAAAGATTTATCAACAGTAGAAAGTGTAACGCTTGTTGATCTGATGGAACCAAACGGTGATGGAAATGATATTGAAGTTAAAAAAATAGAGAACGGTTGGGAAATTAATTATGTCATCAAATTTGACGGATGTATCTCAGGATGTAAGAAAAGACATACTTGGACATTCGAAGTAATAAATGGCAAAGTGAATTTCAAAGAGGAGAGTGGCGACGAATTACCTAAATGGATGAGGTAGAAAAGGTGTCAGGAGTGAGGCTTTTCGCTTCGCTCTCGGTCAGGAGTCAGGCGCTTCATGTTGTTCCCATTATTTGAAAATAATATCAAATATTGGGGAATGCAAAAAGCTCCTGACTCCTGACAATTCGCCACAGGCGAATGACCTGATACCTAACTCCTATTACAATGATTTTTAAAAGAAAAAATCATTATGGCTTGTAACCTAAATATTGAAATAGCGTTTTAAAATACATCTTCCTAATTAATTTTAGGGTGAGTGTTTGTTCATAGTTTTTGTTTTTTGTTTTGTCCCCTCGAAACATCGAGGGGATTTTTTTTTTTTAAGAAACTACCCTAAACATGGTACTTTTGGCATCCAATTTGCAATATAGATAATAGAGTCAGCAATCAATATTTACTCCCACAAAGAATTGATAATCAGCGTTTTACCCCTTTCTACTTTAGTTCAATTTTTAAAAAGCAATAACTATTCAACAATGCTTTTACAAAAAAAAACTAAACTGAATTTTCCCTTTTTTAAAATATAATAAATATTATTTTTCAAAATATAATTTAATGATTTGTGAAAATAATTTATTCCAACTTCAACTCCTACCAGATTTAGACGGAGAGTGACAAGTGACGGATGTACTAAAAAAAATTAAATTTTACTACGAAGAGTTATTTCCTCTTCGGTCTCAAAAAAGATAAATTAATTCCTACGGGAATTTTAAAGATAAGTGTTTGTTCATAGTGTTTGTTTTTTGTTTTGTCCCTGTCAATGCTAATTGACAGGGTCTTTTTTTTTCAAAATTTTAAAAAAAAAGCGGTGTTAGCGTTCAAAACGCTAACACCGCTTAATCTATAAAAAAAGGTCAAAAAACTGCAATTGCAATTTTTCAACCTTTCGAAATTTTCCAAAAAAAATAAAAGTTTTTTTATCTAGTAGCCGTCACGTCGCCTTTGTATACTTCGACACGGCCGTCAAGAAATTCAATTTCTGCAAAATAAATAAATACATTTCCTGCATTTTTTTTATTATTAATTTTTCCATTCCAACCTTGTGTTTCATCATTTGCCTGAAAATCGGAATTAGAAAACACTACAGCTCCCCAACGATCAAATACTTGAAAATTTTTTATTTTTACAACATCGTCTCCTCCGTAAATTGTGAAGGTGTCATTGTTGCCATCGTTATTAGGTGAAAATGCATTTGGTACAAAAACGTTTCGTGATTTTTCTACCTGGATCGTCACATGAGCTTTAACAGAGCATCCCTCTGCAGTAGTTACAGTCAAAAAATATGTAGTGGTTTGTGTTGGTAAAATAGTTGGAGCCATACAGTCTAAGCAAGAAAGTGATTCATCAGCTTCCCAAGAAAATGTAGCATTGGTGTAGTTGGTTACTACTTGAAGACGATACTCATCGCCTAACTGTACAGTTGTTGACTCCAAAATTTCAACTAAAATTGGAGCTTCTGCTTCTATATATATTTCTTCAGAAACTGAACATCCATAAGTATCAGTTACTTCAACATAATATAAACCTTCAGGAAGATTCTTTACTTCCTCAGAACTTGCAATAATTTCATTATTAGCATTTTTCCAAACATAAGAATATGATGTGCCTGGATCATACATCGTAACTTTTGCCGTTCCTCCAAGATTAGTGCAGTTGATGTGAGTTGCTTCTAAGTTTTCAATTTCCGGAGTTGAGATGTAAGGAATATTGATTTCGAGTGCAGCAGAGCAACCATTCACATCTGATACGACAACTGAATAGTCGCCAGCGGAAAGATTATTAAGTGTGTTCGTGTTTGTAGTGTTGTTGTCCCAATTGTAAGTGTATGGACCAAAGCCGCCAGTCGCTTGAAGTTCGATCATACCATTAGAATTATCACAGCTTTCTGGTTGAATTTCCATCATTTCAACTGAAAGAGTTCCTAGTGTAATTTCGATTTCATTTGAGTTAGCAGTCAATGCTCCTGAGCAAGTGTTAGTCGCTGTAACGATACAGCTAATTGTTTGTTCTGTAGTAAAAGTAGTGTTAAAAGTGTTTGTTGTGTTTCCTGTTATTGTCCCGTCTACCAACCATTGATATTGTGGGTTAGAGCCTAAATTTTCGCCAGTAGCTGTAAAGTTTACTATGCTACCTGAGCAAACTGAAGTTGCATCAGAAGTAATTGCGATGGTTGGATTTTCTGGAGTTGTAACCTCGATTTGGATCGGTGCACTAGTAAGTGTGTTTGTAGTTACGCACGTTTCAGAAGTTACTGCTTGGCAAGTGATTGCCTGTCCATTAATTAAGTTGTTTGTTGTAAAAGTGGTGTTGATTAAGCCTGTTGATGTTCCATCAATGAACCATTCATATTGAGCTGAAGAACCAAGGTTAGTTCCATTAGCTGTGAAGATAACTGTTTCGCCTGAGCAGATATTCGTTTGGTCAGCTTGAACATTTAATTCAGGAGTTACAGGTGAGGTTACATTGATTGAGATAGAATTTGAAGTAGCTGTTGGCGTGTTTGCACAAACATCACTACTAGTAACTAAACAAGTTACGGTCTGTGCATCGGTAAGATTAGAAGTTGTAAAATTTGAAGTGTTTGATCCTACATTTATTCCGTCGATCATCCATTGAAAAGTTGGATTAGCTCCTACCTCATTAGTGTTTGTTGTAAAAGTGATAGCTTCACCGACGCATATATTGGCAAAGTCAGAAATAATTGAAATAGAAGGTGTGGTTGAAGCATTGACTGTAAAAATAAGTGTGTTTGATATAATTTGATCGTCACCATTACAAAAATCAGCGTAGGTCAAGTGACAATTTAATATATCTCCATCGTTCAAAGTGTTGATTGAAATTGTAGTGTTTGTTGCACCAGGAATATCCTGATTGTTCAATGTCCATTGGTAAGAGACATTTGCTAATCCTTGAATATTTGTAGCCAAAGCCATGGCTGTTACAGATTCAATAGAACAGATAGTCGTATTAGTTGTAGTGATGTCTAGTATTGGTGTGTCTGTCAAAGGATAGATAATAATTACTTCCAATGGTGGAGTCGACACCATTTGCGAAGCGCAATTATCAGAAAACGTAATTTCACAGTTTACTAAATCTCCATCATCAAAAAGAGCGGTATAAGTAGCATCTGTAGCCCATGAGACAGGATTTCCATTAACTAGCCATTGGTATTGAACAGTAGCAGTTGTTGCACCAACGTTAGCGATAAAGGTTACAGGATCATTTTGACAAGGTTGGTCATTTGATACGCTAACAAAAATAGATGGGATAACTAACGAACCAGAAGTCGTAAGAGATTGAATGATATTTTGAATCAACTCAGGTGAGTAATCGAGTCGAATCCAATCTTGATCTGAAGTGGTAATAATTTTTCCGTGAGATGGATTAGTTGAACAAAAAGTAAAACCGTAATGTTTGTCATTTTTTTCTAAAAAAGGAATAATATTTTCTCCACCTTCTCCGTATGCTCCGTACCAGAAATGGTCAATCGTAGTTACAGGTGAATCTCCTTCTGATAATTCTCCAAATATATTCATTGGAGATAAATTTCCATTTGATTCTCCAATCCAACTAAAAGTTCCTCCTAATTGACTCACCATATATTCGAATGCTTTGCTACCAGGTTGTGTAGCTTGGTATTCTGACTGGATATATGCATTTCCGCCTTGAGCAACAAATTGATGAAGCACTTCTCTGCGAATTTCTGTCAATTGAATTAAACCGTTGGTAAGAATCAAAACATCAAAACCAGATAAATTATTTAAATCGTCCAAAGAGGTTTGAGAAAGGATAGAGGTCGTGTGACCAGATGAGATAGCTATATTTTGCCATTTAGAATCCATCTGTTGAAGTGGATGAAAGGAAGTACTTTCGATGATGGCAATGTTTGCAGAAAATGCAAAATGAGAAAGGAATATAAATAAGAAAGTAAGGTTAGCTACTGAATTTGTAAATATATTCATGGACGTTGGGACTTTTATCTGGGGAAGGTTTTTGGAAAAAATTGTATTAACTGTTGTGGGGAGAATAAGTTTGGGGAGATATATTAATTGTAAAATTCGTTGTCAAAAAAATGGGAGGAAGAAAGCTTTAGATTATTAACCTGAAAAATTTGAGTGGGAGTAAAAAATTATAAGTTCGTTTCGATGATTCAAATATAGGGGTAGAATCAGCTGGAAGTCAAGTAATTCAATTGAAATGCAATACACTGAAATGAAGTTTTGTTACAAGTCAAAAAAACACATACTGTTTTTTTGACTTAAAGAAAAACGCTTGATTTTATTAGCTCCTAGCTTCTCTAATTTAAAAAAAAAGTAAAACCTTGATTCTTATTTAAATTTTTAGTGACAAAAAATAATTACTTTTTGACCTCTTTTCTGCACATTTTTTTTCAAAAAAAATTTAAAACTACACCTCACATCCCCCTAAAATACCATATGTTTAAAACCCTATGTTCTGTGACATTTCCCATCTTCGTATTGAAAAATATCACAATAAATTAAATGATAAAAATCATTAGCTTTTTTCCAGGAAATCAAAACTTCACATGAGTTTAATTGTTACCTTCGAGTGACAAATTCCCGTATTTTTTCAATAAAAAGCACCTAAAAAATTAATCATGGCTAGTAAGAAATTAGCACATCTTCGTGAAGATTACTCCAAAAAGGAATTGGATATTTCTGATGTTTTAGACAATCCAATCAATCAATTCGAAACTTGGATAAAGGAAGCACTCAAAAGTGAAGTTCCTGAACCCAATGCAATGACGCTTTCAACAGTTAGCTCTGATGGAATCCCCTCCGCACGAGTTGTTTTATTAAAAGATTTAGATAAGAATGGTTTTACTTTTTTTACCAATTACAAGAGTCAAAAAGGAAAAGAGATCGCCAAAAATAAAAATGTGGCCTTAACTTTTGTTTGGCTAGAATTGGAGAGACAAGTTCGTATCGAAGGTGTCGTCAAAAAAGTCAGTAGAAAAGTCTCTAAAAAATATTTCCAAAGTCGTCCAAAGAAAAGTCAAATGGGTGCTTGGGTTTCCTCACAAAGCAAAGTGATTAAAAATCGAAGTGTTCTTGAAAAAAGTATGAAAGATTTGGAAAAAAGATTCAAAGAGGAAGAAGTACTCCCTTGTCCACCACATTGGGGTGGATATTTGGTGCAACCTGTTATAATTGAATTTTGGCAAGGAAGAAGAAGTCGATTACATGATCGAATTAGATATAAATTGTCGAAGAAGGGAAAATGGAAAATGGAAAGACTTGCACCTTAATCAGTTAACACGTGATGGTCTGCTTTAGTTGACCTAAAAAAAGGAGTACAGCGACTAATAAAAAATAAGTGGTTCTAAATCAATTCATTTAAATCACTTATTTTTCCTAACAAAAAAACCCAAGAGAAATCAATTCCCTTGGATTTTTTATTTTGACTATTTTGTTTAGTCGTTTTTTTAGGTCAACTAAAGCAGACCGCTATGTGCTAGTTCTTAGCAATATTTATCAAAAGCCATTTTCAAGTTAGCTGCAATCATTTCAGCAGGTCGTCCTTCAATGTGATGACGCTCTAACATATGAACTACTTTTCCATTTTCAAATAAAGCAATTGCAGGAGAAGAAGGAGGATATGGTAATAAATATTCTCTAATTTTCTCTGTTGCTTCTCGATCTACTCCAGCAAAAACTGTTGCTGATTGAGACGGTTTTTTATCACTTTGCATAGCTAACTTCGCACCTGGGCGAGCCATTGCTGCAGCACATCCGCAAACTGAATTGACAACTACTAATGCTGTCCCTTCCATATTATTCATAAATTCATCAACAGCTTCAACCGTTTGTAAACCTTGAAAACCATGGTCAGTCAAATCTTTGTGCATTGGAGCTACTAAATCTGGTGGATACATATTATTCTATTTTATTGATTAAAATTTTTATTTAAAATAATGATTCGTTCTTCGATAAATCTTGGGGTCAAGTTGAAATTGAAAACACGAGATTTGTCGTTGTTGATCAGCCAATTTGTAAATTGGTTAGCAAAATTAACCCTTTTTTACGATTAATTATGATAATCTAATTTTGAAATTCGTTCAATGTCATGTTAATAACAACATTAATCACCTATTAGTTGACAAAAAATAAATTCATTATAAAAATCACGCATCCTTTTTCATATTTCACCTGTATTAAATTAGGTATTTAAAAATCAGCCTAAGATTTGAGTTAAAATATTTAATTAGATTTTTACTTTTACATTTCATTATCACTAGATATTCTAAACTAAGTTATTCTTATGAAAAAAATCAATCTGCTTTCCTTACTTATTATAGGGAGTTTGTTTTTGGTTCAAATGAGTCAATCTTCTTGTACAAATGACAAACTTGTTGACCCAGAAACGGTTTCCAACCCTTTTTGCGATTCTATGGATGTTACTTACGATCTCCAAATTAAACCAATCATTGATGCATCTTGTGCATTTACAGGTTGTCATGTTCAAGGATTTCCTTGGGGAAACTACTCTTCTTTTGATGGTTTAGTTCCTTATTTAAGTGATTCCAAGTTTAAAAAAGAAGTCATCAATACGATGAATATGCCCGAAGGTTTTTCACTTTCAGCAACAGATTTTGAATTAGTAGAATGTTGGGTCAATAAAAATTACCCAGAAAATTAATTCATCCCATATTTTAAAAAACCTCCACAATCACCTAAATAATATATCATCAATGAAAAATCAATCTCTGATTATTATATGTCTATTTTTTATTTTCTCTTCTCTTCAGGTCAATGCACAAGATCCTGTTTTTCAAACTTTTAAAGATACCCGAATCATCAATTCTCATTCTGTCGAAACGGTTCCTAATCGAAAGTTAGATTTTCGAATTGGTCATCGTTTTGGAAATACCAAAGGTGGATGGCAAACCTTATATGGTTTAGAAAGTGCTGCTGATGTATTATTCGGATTTGAATATGGTCTTTCCAATGAATTGACCATTGGGGTGAGTCGAACTAAAGGTGCAGGAGCATTAGGTGCTTTAGTTAGTCCTTCTATAAAATATAGAATTCTCCATCAAAAAGATGATAACTCTATGCCTTTGTCCATGACATTGATGGGGGTTTCGACCATTTCAACAATGAAAAGTGCGGAGGGTGATGTTTTGACTAATTTTGATAAATTCGCTCATCGAGTTTCATACACCGCACAATTATTGATTGCACGTAAATTTTCTCAACGATTTACTTTACAAGTCATGCCAGGTTATACGCATCGAAACAAAGTAGATTTTGATGATGTGAATGGCATTTTTTCAGTTGGTGCAGCCACTCGAATTCAAATCAATAAAGTTTTTGGAATTATAGCTGATGCTACTTTTTTGTTAACAGATCGACCAGAAGGATTTTATGCGCCAATGGGAATTGGTTTAGAGATTGACACAGGTGGACATATTTTCCAAGTCAACTTTACCAATGCAACTGGAATTATTGAGAATGATTATATTCCATACACGACAAGCAATTGGGGAGATAATGAATTTCGTTTAGGGTTTACGATTTCCAGAATTTTTAATCTGTAAATCTCAAAACCTTTTTCGATTATAGCCTTCGGCAATCGAAAAATTGATCATTATATATGTGTAACGATTTACTTTTTGAAGAGTGAATGTAAATGGTGAGGTTGAAAAGTGAATCTTTTTATGAAAAATTAGGAAAAGAATATTTTATGAAAAAATTATTTTTTATATCCATATTGGTTTTAGCTACTATTATTTTAACTAGTTTTTTGCCTGAAGAAAAATCATTTCTTGAAGTAAAAAAAGAAGATGCAATCTCTGATGTTTTAAAAAAACTAGGTGATGCTCCAATTAAGCACCAAGCCAATTTGATCAAAGGAGCCTCTGCAAAGATTGGTGCCGATTTAGCCCTTCAGGGGATTGCAAAAAAGCCAAGCGGAGGAAGTACTAAAAAACAAAGCAAGCATTTCGTTTGTACTTCTTGCCACAATATTGTTAAAGAAGATCCAGATTTACGAGTTTCCGATCCTCAAGCAAGATTGAATTATGCTAAAAAGAATGGATTACCATTTTTGCAAGGCACCTCACTTTATGGGATTGTCAATCGAACTTCTTTTTACAATGGCGATTATGATAAAAAATATGGTAAACTAGTTGAGCCTGCAAGAAATAATCTTCGGGAAGCTATTCAACTTTGTGCAGTCGAATGTGCGCAAGGACGTAAGTTGAAAAACTGGGAAGTGGAATCTGTTTTGGCTTGGCTGTGGACTTTGGAATTAAAAATGGAAGACCTCAATTTGTCAGAAGCCGATTACAAAACAGTCAATGCTGCTCTCAATAATAAAGGAGACAAAACGGCTGCCATTGAACTCATCAAATCTTATTATTTGCAAGGTTCGCCTGCGACTTTTATCACTCCACCTAGTGATCGAAAGGTTGGTTATAACTTAAAAGGCAATCCTGAAAATGGGAAATTAATTTATGAATTAAGTTGCCAACATTGTCATAAGGATAAACGATATTCTTACTTCGATTTGGATGATGAACAATTGACTTTTAAGCATTTGGATAAACATATTCCAAAATATACTCGATATTCAATTTATCAAGTTGGAAGATATGGAACACCTCCAATGAATGGAAAGAAAGCCTACATGCCGCAATATACTCAAGAGAAAATGAGTGATCAGATGATGGAAGATTTGAGAAGTTATATTGAAATGAAAGCAGAATAATTCATAAAACAACTTCAATAAAAAACCCTAGGAGATTAAATCTTCTAGGGTTTTCTTTTTACTAAAAATCGAAGTACTATTTTTTGAAAGCCTTCGCAACAATCTCTTTTTGCTGCTTCTCATGAACTTTCTTAAACCCAGTTGCAGGTGAAGCTGTTGCTCTCCTAGAAATATTTTCCAATTGAATATTTTTATAATAAACTAAAAACTTCGCTTGCATATATCTCCATGCTCCCATGTTTTCAGATTCCTCTTGCACCCACTTGATGTCAGCATTTTTGTATTGTTTAAAAATCTTAGTCAACTGATCTGTTGGCAAAGGATATAATTGTTCCACTCTTACGATCGCAACATCATCTCGTTTGTCTGCCATTTTTTTCTCCATCAAATCATAATAGATTTTTCCAGAGCACAACAAAACGCGTTTTATTTTTTTCGCATTTTTAGTATTTACTTCAGGGTCATTGATGACTTCTTGGAAACCATTTCCTGTTTCGAATTCAGACACATCAGAAACTGCCATCGGGTGACGCAACAATGATTTTGGCGACATAATAATTAATGGCTTTCGGAAAGGTCGAGCCAATTGTCTTCGCATGGCATGGAAAATATTTGCAGGTGTAGTGATGTTCGCAACAGTTATATTTGCCTCAGCACACATTTGTAAAAAACGCTCCAGTCTAGCACTTGAATGTTCTGGACCTTGCCCTTCGTAACCATGAGGCAATAGCATAACCAAGCCACTCATTCGTTGCCATTTACTTTCGGCAGCAGAAATATATTGATCCACAATCGTTTGTGCTCCGTTGTAAAAATCTCCAAATTGTGCTTCCCAAATAACCAAATCATCTGGCGTCGCCAAGGAATATCCATACTCAAAACCTAGCACTCCAAACTCAGAAAGGAAAGAATTATAAATTCTAAACTTCCCTTGCTTTTTAGCTATACCATCAAGACGATTAACTTGTTCAAAGTTTTTAGCATCATTAAAAATCGCATGTCGATGAGAGAAAGTTCCTCGTTTCACATCTTGTCCACTCATTCTCACATTTCTATTTTCCAATAAAATAGATCCGTAAGCCATCAACTCAGCCATTGCCCAATCCAACTTATTTTCATCGAGTAATTTTTGCTTTCCTTTTATCAATCTATTAATCTTTGACAACTGATTGAAATTTTCAGGGATAGTCATCAAGTGTTTGATGAGTTTATTCACTTTAGTTTTTGCAATTCCAGTTGCTGGCGAAACTTGAAATTGTTTTAGATCTGTAGTTCTCGTTAATTTTTTCCATGCCAATTCAGGTGTTTGATAATCGTAAGCCAAAGGTTTTTGCTTTACTTTATCTAACCGTTTTTGAAGGTCTGTCCAAAAACTTTCCTCCATTTTTTCAGCCATTGCCTTTTCAATATCACCTCGTTCAGCTAAAACTTGAGAATATAACTCTCTTGGATCTTTGTGATTTTTGATAAAATTAATATACATTTCAGGTTGCGTAAACTGAGGATCATCACCTTCGTTATGGCCATGCTTCCGATAACAAACCATATCGATAAAAACATCATTGTTAAATTTCTGTCGGTACTCTATAGCTAATTCTGCCGCAAAAACTACCGCTTCTGGATCATCTCCATTTACATGAAAAACTGGAGCTTGAACCAAACTCGCCACTCCTGTGGAATAAGTAGAAGATCGAGCATCATCAAAATCAGTCGTAAATCCTATCTGATTATTGATGACAAAATGAATCGTTCCACCTGTGAAATATCCTTCTAACTGACTCATTTGAACCGTTTCATAAACGATACCTTGACCTGCAATTGCAGCATCACCGTGAATCAAAATTGGAAGAATTTTATCATATTCACTTTTATATAAAATATCTGCTTTCGCTCTTGCAAATCCTTCCACCACCGTATTTACGGATTCCAAATGCGATGGATTTGGCGCTAACTTTAAATGTACTTTTCTACCAGAAGGTGTTTTGATTTGTGAAGAATAACCTAAGTGATATTTTACATCTCCATCTCCAAAACTCAAATCAGGAACAGCAGTTCCTTCAAACTCGTTAAAAATATGTTCATAGGTTTTGCCCATGATATTTGCCAAAACATTCAACCTTCCTCGGTGAGCCATTCCAATAACCACTTCTTCTACATTATGTATGGGATATTTTTCTGTTCCTTTTCCAAATTGAGCTTCAGCATTTGCCGCAGCATTGATAATTGCATCCAAAGCAGCAATCGTAGATTCACCACCTTCGAGCGAAAATCTTTTTTGACCTACATATTTAGTGTGGAGAAATTTTTCAAAACCTACCGCATCACTTAACTTTTGAAGAATCCTTTTCTTTTTATCATCACTCAATCCAAAATTACCGGAATCTCGATTTTCAATTTTATCACGCAACCACATTCTCTTCTCTCGGTTTTCGATATAAGTATATTCGTAACCGATATTACCACAATAGATTTCTTTTAGTTTATCTATGATTTGTTGCAAGGTTGCATTTCTCAAACCAATCTCCTCCCCTGCTATAAATGTTTTACCCAAATCACTTTCCTCTAGATTGTAATCTGCGAGATCCAAATTAGGACTTCGATCTCGTCGATCACGAATCGGATTGGTGGTGGATTTTAAATGACCTCGACTTCGGAAACCATGAATGATGGATTGTACTCCAAATTCTTTTTCATTCATCGTTGTTGCGCCATTGCTTGGAGCGGTTGCTGCAGTTCCATTGCCGTTATCATTTGCTTTTGCCGCAAATTCAAAACCTTCAAAGAATGACCTCCATCCATCTTCAACAGAAGCAGGATCTTCTTGAAATTTTTTGTACATGGATTCAATAAAACTTGGGTGTGCATTGAATACGTAGGAATAATCGTTCATTTTATATTTTGGTATTTTTTTAAAGTTGTTTGATCTAGTAGATTAAACAACTTATGTATTTACGGTAGGATCGTAAATGTGTTTTGATTTAATATAATTGATCTTATTCAGGTTCTAAAAAACTTTAGCAAATATCGTTGAAAAAAATTAAATATGTACTCATTTGGGTATCGTTTTAATGCTTTTTTATAAAGATTTAATAATAAAAAAACTATAAATAAAATGTGGATAAAAGTTTTCTTTTATGAATAAAAGCTATAAATTTGCACTCCATTTGAGAAAATGGGATAATTAGATCATAATTTATTAGTAAATATATACATAATGGCACATCACAAGTCAGCAAAGAAAAGAATTCGTCAAGACGCTAAAAAGCGTATTCAGAATCGTTACTACAAAAAATCAGCTAGAACGAATATCAAGAACTTGAGAGAA
>JBGCCY010000191.1:0-24621 GCA_045104975.1 Saprospiraceae bacterium | reverse complement strand
TCAATTGCTTGCTTCATTGATTGAAAAAAAGGATAATGAACCGCTGAGCAGTATTAAGCGAGAATTAATTGTGGTCAATGATAAGTATCCAATCCCAGATTTGTTTAATCAATTTATGGAAAAGAGAGAACACATTGCGCTTGTCGTAGGAGATTTTGGAGGAATGTCAGGAATCGCTTCTTTGGAGGATGTCATCGAAACTTTATTAGGTTTAGAGATTGTGGATGAGTTTGATGGATCGGAAGATATGCAAATACTCGCTCGTCAAAAATGGGAAAAAAGAGCAAAGGAATTAGGGCTCGTCGAGGAAAAAAATAGGAAAGAAGAAGAGAAGACAGATGAAAAGAAAAACTGATTTTTCTTTCTAAAAATAATAAATTAGAGCTGTTAGCGCTTCGAGTGCTAACAGCTCTTTTAGATTAAAATAAAATTTACTATTTTTTATGAAAAATAAAAAGGCCATGCTTCCAAAAATAGACCACCTCATTTTCGCAGCCCCAACTCTTAAATCAGGAATGGACGCTATTGAAAAATTATTAGGCATTCGACCAGTTATCGGAGGGCAACATAAAGGAAGAGGAACTCACAATGCACTCCTGGCTTTTGGAGATATTTACTTCGAAGTCATTGCACCCGATCCTGCTCAACCTGATATTCCAAAACCACTTTGGATGAAAACAGATCAAGCAACTGAACCTAAATTATGGACTTGGGCAGCAGTAAAATCAGATTTATTGGAACTAGAAAAAATAGCTAACCAGCATCAAATTCCTCTAGGGGAAATTGAAAGCGGTACTCGAAATCAAACCAATGGAAATATTTTAAAATGGCAATTGACAGAACCAATTTTGGAAAATGAAAATGGGACCATGCCTTTCTTTTTAAATTGGGGAGAAGCTATTCATCCTTCCAAAACGCTTCCACAAGCAGGCAAAGTCTTAGCTTTCAAAGCGATCCATCCAACTCCTGAATTAATTAAAAACCAGCTTGAAAAACTAGGTGTTAATTTAATGGTGGAAAAAGGAAATCAAACTTGCTTGGAAGCGACCATCCAAACCTTGAATGGGCAAATTGTCAAACTCATTTAGGATTAATTCGAGGTTACTTCTTCTAGTCGTTTTTTAATCTCAATGGAAGCTTTTTTAATCTTTTTATTTTTCGCCCTTTTCTCACTAAGTCCAGAATGGATTTTTACTTTATACCATTTTAATTCATCTGTCAACAATTTATTTTTTTCATTTAAAATAAGAGCTAATTCCTCACGATCAGGGCAGATATTATTTTTTGAATATTTTTCTTCCAACTCATTTTGCAATTCACTAGCATAGATTTTGGTTAAATGAAGAAAATCTTCCAAGCATTTAAAATCAATTTTATTTCGATGAATGGTAAATGAAAAACGATAATCAATCACCGCCTCCGTTTTGAAAATCACGGTATCTGAATAGCATTCATAATCTAAAAAAATAAAAGTTTTAGTAGATAAATTATTTCGAGGGGGTGCTTTTTCTTGATTTATAAAAATGACTTCATCTAATCGATGACCAGGCCTGATTTCTCTTTCAGAAACCAATTCAGGAATGATTTCCCAATCTTTATTCCATCGTTCGAATCGACGCTCAATCAATAAAGCAGTTTCTCCGTTTTGGTTTTTAAAAAGATTTTTGCTTTCTAATTCCTTCCTAAATTTTTCTTCATCAGCAGTTTCTGAAATTAAAAAATTCCTATCCCAGAATTCTTTATCGTAAGGGAAAAATAAGATTTTTTCATAATCATGATAGGCTTCAGAGAATTCAGAAAAGAAGGGTGTTTGAAATAATTTTTCATAATCATAAAAAACTAATTTAGTATTCGAGTTGACTTTATACGTTTCTCTTGGCGTTACAATTGTCTTTTGATCTTTTATTTGAATGTAATCAAAAACTGTTTTTTGATCATGATATTTAAAACCAATATTTAAACTGAAATCCAAATTAGCAACTTTATTTTTTATAGGATCTATTACTGTTTTAAATGGATTTCTTTTAGTGTCTATGGCTTGAAGTGTTACTTTTTCAATCACTAAACTGGATTGTTTTATCCAAACCTTTCCTTCGAAAAGAATATTCTTTTTTCGCAATGGTTCAAAGCTGATTTCAATGATGGTATCATTTTCAACAGCATATTTATTTCGAATCCTTATGTCAAAATCTTTTCTTAATTTTCTCAAGGAAGTATATTCCAAAGGAGAAGCAGGTAGGTAATCAAACTCATTGGTAAATAATTTATGGACTTGCATTAACTCTGTCAAGTCAATGTTGAGAAAGGATGAATCATTTGGAATTCCGAAACGACCATTTTTTAATTCAAAAAAATCAATTCCACCATCACGTGTTTTGACATTATAAAATGCTTCCATAAATTCCGCAGGACGACTCTCTCGGTAAGAATAGGTTCTCCTAAATAGTTTAGATTGATGCCTAGGTTTAGCTTCTTTTCTCGATTTTTTTACAGACCTAAAAAGAAGGTTAGAGGCATACAGATCTTTTGCTTTGACAACAATTTCTTGAATGGAGGTGGTGTTTTGTTGGAGTAAAATCTCTATAGGTTTGTCTGGATTAGTAATCGGAACCTCAATCGTTTGATAGCCAATATAACTCACCTGTAGTGATTTAATCGCCTCCATAGACTTGATTTGGAATCCACCATTTTCATTGGTGATAACTCCTTCATACTTAGAGTATTGGACTGTTGCAAACTCAAGTGATGATTTAGTTTTGGCATCTAAAACAGTACCTGTTATAATAATTTGACTCGAAGTTGAAAAATGGAAAAGTATTAAAAGGAAAGTAAACGTGCTATATTTCGAAATCATAGGACTAATCTGTTTTGATTATAAAAGTGCTGAAAATTAAATAATCTAGGTCAATTTTTTATACTAAAAAAAATGAAAAGTCAGTTTCTTAAAGTAACACTTGGGAAAGAATTTTGTTCCTTTTTTTCAAATTCACATTATGTTTTCAAAGAGATAAACCATTCTATTTTATTCAAACATATCAACAGAATTTATGACTCATCAAAAAATATTAATCTCCCTCCTTTTTATCTTTTTTGGAAAAATAGCGATAGCTCAAAGCTCTCCTTTTGATTCCGTGAATCTATTGTTACAAAAGCGAGTGTATTTTGATTTTGGAAAAGATGATATTACTTCTGAGTCTGCAAATGTATTGTTGGGAATGGTGGATAGTAGTAAGAATGAGTCAAATATTTTTGTTCACGTCGAAGCTCATACTGATCACATTGGAACAGATGAAAATAATTTAGCACTCTCTCGCAGACGAAGTAATTCCGTCAAAGATTTTTTTTCTCAACAAAATTTTTCTCCAGAAAAAATATCCACTTCAGTTTTTGGAGAGGCAAAACCTATTGCTGAAAATATCTCCGATGATGGCCGCCAACAAAACCGAAGAGCAGTCATTAGTTTTTACAAAAAAAATCAAATGTCCATTATCAAAGGAAAAGTAGTGGATAAAAAAACGGGCGAAGGCATGCAAGCCAAAGTTATTTTTCATACCAAAAACCACAAAGATTCATTAGAGACTTCGCCTGATGGTTCTTTCGAAAAAGAGGTCGTAGAGAATACAGTTGTTGGTGTAGATATTTATAAAAAAGATTACTTTTTTGATACTCAAATGGTCAAGGCAAAAGAAAATTCAGTTGTGATGTCAATTCCACTTTTGCCTATCGAAGTAGGGGAGAAGGTGTCTATCAAGAATTTATATTATGTTGGGAATAAAGCAATTTTATTACCTAGATCAAAACCTGAATTACCTAAAGTCTTAAAATTTATGCAACTCAATCCTGCTATCAAAATCGAAATTGCAGGACATATCAATGCTCCTTTCCGAACCAAGACACAACTTCAAAAATGGGAATGGGAGCTTTCCGTCAATCGAGCAAAAGTAATTTATGATTTTTTATTAAAAAATAATATTGAGGAAAAACGCTTGGCCTTTAAAGGTTATGGCAATACTCAAATGGTCTTTCCAACAACGAGAGATGAAAAAGAACAATCACTTAATCGACGCGTCGAAATTCGGATTTTAGATACAGGTAAAGTGATCAGCGCTGCTGACAAGTAGTTCAACTTGAGTTTCTAAGTTTTTTTTTGAATAACCAATATCCAACTTTCTCCCTGAATTATTTTTTTACAAATATTGGACATTGGTTATTCCTTGTTCGATATTGGATATTCATTTTTTATCGTAATTTCACCCGTTCAAAAAACGGGTCTCCATGAAGTTAAATATTAAAATTATTTCTGCTGGCGCTGGTTCGGGAAAAACGTATCGTTTGACTTCCGAAATGGTCGAATTGCTCAAAGGTGGCGTTCGAGCGAGCGGAATTATTGCCACCACATTTACCAAAAAAGCCGCCGCAGAATTACAAGAACGAGTACGAGTACGATTGCTGGAAGAAGGGTTGACTGAGCAAGCGGATGAATTGACCAATGCTTTGATTGGAACAGTTCATGGTTTGGGAGTGAAGTTATTGCGACGATTTGCTTTCGAGGCAGGCGTGTCCCCTGAGGTTGATATTATTGCCGATGAAGATCAGCAAGTGATGTTTAATAAAAGTTTGGCGACGGTATTGAATTTGGAGCGAATGGAAAAGATGGATCGCTACTCCAATATTTTAGGACTCAATAAAAAAGGCGAATACGATTGGCGAAAGAAAGTAAAAGAATTGACAGATGTCGCTCGCTCAAATGATTTTTCTCTAGAAGTTTTGGAAAAAAGTAAAGTGAAATCTTTTGAAACCTTTGCTAATTTTTTAGGAGAAAAATCAGCAAAAGATCCTGCAAAAGTTTATGCTGATTTGCAAAAAGAAATGACTGAGGCAATTGATCGTTTGGAAAATAATCCTGACGAAACTAAAGTTACTCGTGGAGGAATGGAAACCTTAAAGGCATTTCGCAATGAATTGAACATGCGAGGCAATTTGGATTGGCATAAATGGGTGAAAATTTCCAAATTAAAAGTCGGTGCAAAAAGTAAAGACGATATTCAAGATCTGCAAGAGCTCGCTCGAGCGCATGATACCCTTCCGCAATTTCACAATGACATCGAACAATTTATCCATCAAATTTTTGATATCGCCATTGAAGCCATTCGAGAATACGATGCTTACAAAAAGCAACGAGGACTGATTGATTATATTGATATGGAAATTCAAGTCAAGCGATTGTTGGATCATCCACATGTAAAAGAAGTATTGAAAAGTGAGTTGGATTTATTGATGGTCGATGAGTTTCAAGATACGAGTCCGATTCAGTTGGAGATATTTTTAAAGCTTTCTGAAATTGCAAAACATTCCGTTTGGGTAGGTGATCCGAAACAATCGATTTATGGCTTTCGAGGAGCTGATCCAAAATTGATGCAAGCTATTATGGTGGAAGCAGGTGGTGTAAAACCCGAAGATATTCAAGAATACTCTTGGCGATCAAGGGAAGATATTGTGAATGCAACCAATGCCATTTTTACCAAATCATTTTCACACATTCCTCAAAATCAAGTTGTCCTCAAACCAAAGCGAACTAAAATTGCCACAGCAGAAAGCAAAAATAAGAACAGCGAACCTATTGAAGCTGGCGATGCAATTCAACATTGGCACTTCGAAGCTGACATTGAAGGTAACCGATTGCCGGGGAAACCTTGGATGGAAAACTGTATCGCAGAGTCCGTAAGAGTCTTGTTAGAAAAGGAATCGTTGGTTGCTCCAAAAGATGGAGAAGCATGGCGAACGATGCAACCTGGTGACATTGCCATTCTTTGTCGATCGAATGCAGAGTGCCAAGCGGTTGCCGAATCTTTACATCGTTCAGGATTGAAAGCTGCGATAGCTCGAACAGGTTTACTTTCAACAGCGGAGTCCAAGTTGATTTTGGCTTGCTTGAAATATATGTTGAATAAAAATGATTCTCTTTCGATTGCTGAAATTTTAAAATTGGCTTCGGGTAAACACATCGAAGAAATTATTGAAGACCGTTTAACTTTTTTAGAAAAAGAAACTTCGAATGCTCGCTGGGCAGAAGATGATCTTTATATTCAAAAATTAAATGAGCTACGTCGAACGACCGTCGAGTTGAGTAGTGCAGAATTATTAGATGTGGTTTTGGAAGAGTTGGATTTGCGAAGAATTATTGCTCGTTGGGGAAAAGTGGAACAACGATTAGATAATGTAGATGTGATGCGTCGATTCGCTTTGCAATATGAAGCAGCTTGTAATCGCTTGCACACCGCCGCGTCGTTGGGTGGTTTTTTATTGTGGTTAAATGATTTGGAAAATAATGATAAAGATGTGCAAGGTTCAGGAGAGGGGAGTGATGCTGTCAATATTTTGACTTATCATCGAAGTAAAGGATTGGAGTGGCCGATGGTTATTTGTCATAGTTTGGAAGGTAAATTAAGGAGTGATGTTTTTGGAATGCATATCGTTTCAGAATCAGAAGGAATTGATTTGGAAAATATTTTAGCAGGTCGATGGTTGCGATTTTGGATCAATCCTTACTCGGATCAAAGTAGTGGAACAGCACTTGCGGAACGATTGGAAGTGAGTGACGTGAGCAAAGTAGCAAGAGAACAAGCTTTGCAGGAAGAAGCGAGATTGATGTATGTTGGAATTACACGAGCACGGGATTACTTGGTTTTTCCAACTCGAAAAAAAGCGACTTTGTGGCTCAATCGAGTCTGGCATGAAGGAGATGAAAAGGTGCCTGCTTTAGATGAAAACTCAGGAGAGACGCAATGGGAGTGGGGTGATGTTTTATATAAAGAAACTTGGGTGCAAGCATTTCCAAAAGATTTTATGCACACCGACCCGAAGGAAGAAGAGATTTTATTTTTAGGTGAACGACAAGGAAATAGAGAACATAAAAGTTATCAAATCGATTTGACCAAAGAACAGTTGAATGATTTTACTGGGAAATCTGGAGCAATTATCAATCATGGAGCTGCCTTCCAAATCACAGAGGATACTGAAACTTATGTTTTGATAAAAATGACGAAAGCATTTTTGATAGCCGATCATTTGGAGTATGATAATCAATTGAGATGGGATATGGCGAATGGGTTTTTGCAACGATTTGAATTGGCGGAAACTATTACCGAGAATGCATTGTTAGATTATTCGCGAAAGTTTTTGGAGTATTTGAATGAAAATTTTTCTATCAAAAAAATACATCGAAAATATCCGATTCGACATTTTTATCAAAAAAGATTATTCGAAACAGATATTGATTTTGTCATCGAAACCGATCAAGGAATGGTGATTATTCAAAATAGTGATTTTGCAGGCAAAGCAAAACAATATAAAAATGAGGCCTTGAAAATGACTCCGTGGTTGCACCTTTGTAAAACGGCATTGCAAGTTATTTTCCAAAAAGGAAAAGTACGAACGATGGTTCATTTTGTGTTGGATGGAACTTTGGTTGCGGTGGAAACGAAAGTGAAAGCAGGGGCGGGGCAGTTGAGTTTTTAGAAATAAGAACTTAGTTTTTACTAAATAAAATATATTTCTTTTTCCAAAAATATCTATAATTTTACCAATCTATAAAACATACTTAACTTACACAAAACACAACATACCATGGGAAAAACAGTAACTTATTTTGTGCTTGCCTTAGTCATAATTTTAGGACTAACCTATATGGCAACTCAAGCAGAATCTTGCGCAAAAAAATCTCCAACGATTATTCATGCCAACGACATCAGCGCTGACAACGAAGATGATAAACCTGTCGAAAGTATCGAAGACGAGGATGATGAACCTATGGATGAACATAATGATGCCACTACAGGTTCGATCACTTCAGATGAGGATGCTGACGATGACGAAGTCATTCCGCTAGAAGGAGATGAAGATGAAATTATTGGAAAAGATGATGATGAGGAAGAAATCGTTCCAACCAATACGAGCAGTTCAGGCGATTATTTAGTCATTGCTGGAGCTTTCAAAAGTGAGGCGAATGCCCAAACGGAAGTAGATAGATTGAAAAGTTCGGGCTATCCAAATGCGGAAATCGTGGAATTTGATTTTTCAGATTATTACTCCGTATGCGTAGCAAAATATAATACGAGTGAAGATGCAAATGCGGTGGCAAACTCAATTAAAAGTAAATCGGGGAAGAAAGCTTACGTACATAAAAAGAGAGATAAGAAGTAGTGCCCCTGTACTCTGAAAGGGAACGATTTAGGGAAATTATCTTATTCCTTTGATGTAGTAGAAACTTAGGAGTCAGCGACCCGTTTGACTCCTAAATATCTTAAAAGTGATATTGGTTTGTAGAATCAATATCACTTTTTTATGTCACAAACTCTTCTATTTTTTTTCAAAAAAAACTTCAAGATTCAATTTCGGTATAGAATTGGTAATACCCATGGTGTTGGAAACAAATATTCACAAAAACATTCAAAAACTTTGGGCTCTCCAAAATGAATTTATTGTCAATAGGTTTTCTTCGTTTTAAATATTTTTGTTTAAAGTAATACCCTTCCCCCATCTTAGGTTTTCCCTATTTTATTTTTATTAATTATATAACTAACTCAATACACATGCTAGACCTACATCATACCTATGCTGATACGAATGTATCAGGAAACTCTAATTTAAATCAATACGATACTAAAAAAATAATATCTGACTTATTAAATCATAATGCACAGATGGCGGTGATTGGATTAGGGTATGTTGGATTACCTCTGGCGCTCGAGTTTGCTAGAAAATTAGACTTAGTCGGATTTGATATTAAGCAAAATCGTGTCAATATGATGAATGCTAATGAAGATCCTTCAGGGGAATTACCGAGAAGTGCATTTGACAATCGAAAAATAAATTTTACTGCGAATGTAAATGATTTAGCTGATGCTAAATTTTATATCGTTGCTGTTCCAACTCCAGTTGATGCCAATAAAAAACCAAACTTAAATGCTTTGATTAGTGCTACACAGATGGTGGGAACTGTTTTGAAAAAAGGAGATTACGTAGTGTTTGAATCGACCGTTTATCCAGGGTGTACAGAAGAAGTTTGTCAACCAATTTTGGAAAATAATTCAGGCTTAAAAGCAGGTGTTGATTTTAAAATAGGCTACTCACCTGAGCGAATAAATCCAGGGGATAAAAAACATACGTTGACAAAAATTACAAAAGTAGTTTCAGGTTGCGATCAAGAAGCTTGTGATGTGATTGCAGATGTTTATAGTATGATTATCGAAGCAGGGGTTCATCCAGCAACTTCGATCAAAGTGGCAGAGGCTTCAAAAATTATTGAAAATACGCAACGAGATATCAATATTGCATTGATGAATGAGTTGTCTATGATCTTTGAAAAAGTAGGAATCCGAACGCAAGATGTGTTGGATGCAGCTGGAACAAAATGGAATTTCTTAAAATTTTATCCAGGTTTGGTGGGTGGACATTGCATTGGAGTTGATCCGTATTATTTGGTTCACAAGGCCAATGAGTTGGGAGTGAATGCGAAATTGATCGCTGCTTCAAGAGCAGTCAATGATAATATGCCACAGCATGTAGCGAATAGAATCGCGATACAATTACGAGAAGATGGGATTGCAAATATGGATGCAAAAGTTTTAGTGCGAGGCATCACTTTCAAAGAAGACGTTCAAGATATTCGAAATTCTAAAGCTGCTGAAATGGTTCAACATCTCAAAAGCATGGGAATCAATGTAACGGTCGAAGATCCGCAAGCAGTTCCAAGTGAGGTGATGCATGAATATGGAATCGAAGCAACATCAAATCCGACAGGTGAATTTGATTGTATCGTTTTAGCTGTTCCACACAAAGAATTTAGCGAAGATACAATTGATAAATATCTATCAATGAGTTCAGCTCAACCATTTATTTTTGATTTTAGAAATACGATTAAAAATATACCAAGAGGAGTAGTTTACATGACTCTTTAATAATGATTAAAGATGAGCGGTTAATTATTAGCCGTTCATCTTTAACCATAGAATCTACAATCTAACCATGACCTAAACAGCTTTTATTAGAGCTGGGAAATACATAAAAAGAATTAACTGAGTCGAATAATCGACGAAGTGTTTTAATGCATTTTTGGAAACAAAATCTCAGATAGTGTATGAGAAAATCATGGAGTGTTTTATTTCTTGGATTGTTTTTTTTGGTAAATGTACATACGATATTTGCTCAGCCTAGAACGTTGAACAAAGCATTGGAAGATAGTATTTATCAAAAGGCAGTATTGATGTTGGATTTCACGGAATCAACTGATAATCAACTTGTTGCGGACGAAGTAGCCATGCAGCAGGTGATTGATTTGTTGGGGTATGGTTTTACAGAAGTAGACAGTTTGGAGGAGATGTTTTTGAAAGAAAAAATGAAGGCTATTAAGAAAGATTTTGGTCTTAGTTTCTCAGCAAGATATACTCATAATGGAGAGCGAGCAGATGAAGTGTTGGAGCCAGGAACGAGATGGAGAGCTGGATTAGAATGGGACGTTTTAAACGATGGTTATTTTGACAAAAAGAGAAAAAGTAAAGCAGTTCAGGATGAATTAATACTCCATGAATTGGAGTCAGGTCAAAGAAGAAAAACAAATAATTATCCTTTCATTTATAATAAAATAATTCATACTGGCAATCAACGAAAGATTGAATTATTGCGTCAAAGAATTCCTTACCTAGAATCTTTATTGGAAATTTTGACAGACTTATATTATATCCATGATGTAAAATATACAGAGGTTTTGGATGTAAAAAAGAAGGTCGAAGAAAGTAAAGCTTTACTCAATACTTACGAAAATTTTAATCATGCATTTACCGCTAGAGTTCAACAAGATACCTTGAAACTAAATGCAGGTAAATTTCCCATCTTAAATATTGATATCGATAAATTACTTAACGATACTATTTACGAACAACTCATCAATAAGATGGTGGACGTAAAAAAAGAAGCCATCCAGAATCGAGATGCCAATGTCAATCTTCCTAATTTAAAACTATTTGGTAATTATAATTTACGAACTCGAACTTTTGAGTACGATCGTTCCTATACAAGTTTTGGAGCTTCATTTAGTATGCCCATCGATTTTAATAAAAAAGAAAAACGAATGTCTAACTTTTTGGAAGGTGAACTCATCCAGCAAAAAGCAGATAATCAAGTATATAATAATACCCGTGAATTGTTGAATTTGTACCAAGAGTATAATTATAAAATGAAACAGTACATCGCGTTTTTACATAATAAAGCACGACTAGAAGAATTGCTGCGAGTGGAAAAGGTTTTGTTGAATTATGACCGACGAGGACACTCACCGCTTTCAGCTTTGAATTATCAAGATATGATTTTGGCAGTAGATATGGAGTTATTGGACATCCAACAAATGATGTATCTCAACTTGGCAAAAATTGCTACGAAAAGTTATCATTCAGATTTCATGTCTTGTTTGTCTATTCGGAATTTTGAAGAAGTTGGAAAAAAATTGGAAGGGATCAGATATGTTTATTTATCAAAAATAGACCTTCAGAAGGACTTCACTTTTATCACCAATTATTTGCAAAAAAATGAATTTAAATCAGTCATTTTGGATGAAAAAATTCCAATAGAATATTATAAAAAATTCGGTGATGCGGGGATCTTAGCGTTGACCATTTATGATCCAATTTTTACCACCTTAACAATTGAGAAAGTACCCATTTATAAATTTGATAATCGGAATCATTTAGAATTTTGGATTTCATCTGCTCGGCGAGCAAAACCGAAGAGTGTTTTTTTATTTGAAAGTTTTGGGGCTTTGGTAGAGTTGGACAAACGAAATAGGCAGATTGCTAAAAAGTAAAAAGAGAAATTTAAATAGACACATCAACTATTTTAACCAGCGAAAATAATGAAGAATTTTAATTTTAAATCTAAAACGAGTGTGATCAAAACGCTCAAGGAGCCGCCAAAGGCTATGCAAAAGATCAACTGGCAGAAGTGGTCCTGGATTGGTATTCTTTGTGCGATCGTTTTATTTTCTGGATTTAGAATTTTTAATGGAGTGGCAGTTTTGAGAGGGAAAGGACAAGTAGAACTGAAAAAACAAGCATTGACTTTTACCAACGATGTGAAAATTTTGGACATCATGGTAGAAGAAGGACAAGAAGTGAAAAAAGGAGATACGTTGTTTTTTTATCATAATGAATATAACGACATAGGGAACTCGATTCGTAATTCATACAATGCAAATAAGCCAATTGATTGGATCGAAAGAGAACGACTGAATTTGAAAAAACAAATAGCTTTAAAAAATATAGAAAAAGACAATTTATCTTCTCGACTAGAATTTAAGAAAGATGAATTTAAGCATCAGCAAGATTTAGTTTTACTAGGAGTGAATGATATTGAATATACTTTGACTTCTATCGAATCAGAAATAATGAAGATAGAAGTCCAAAGAAAAATTTTAAAAGAAGAGATCAGTTTTTTGAGAAAGCATTTATATCGTCTCCGAAAACAAGAAGAAGAGATGCAAAAATTAGAAGCAGATAAGCAAGATTTAGAGAATGTAATGATTAATGAGATTACGCCTTATGTCGCTTTGATTGATGGAATTATTGGAAATATAAATTTTAGCCCCAACGAAGTTTGCTATGAAAAGCAAGATGTAATGACAATTCATCAAAGAGAGAATATTAGTATTCGAGCCTATTTTGATCCTGAATTAATGGGACATTTGGAGATGAATGATGTCATGCAAATTAAGTTTCCAGATGGTATGAAAGGCTTGGGAAGGATTAGTAATATTTATATTTCTACCAAAGAATTGCCGGTGGAATTTCAAAGTAGATATGAACCCGTACAACGAAATGTGGTGATTGACATAATGCCAATTACGGAGGAAGAAGGAGCGAGATGGGTTAATTTTTATAAAATGACAGTAGATGTCTCTAAGCTAAAGTATGAATTGTAGTTTTTTGCAACCAGTTGATAGTCAAGTGATTATAAAGTTTAATATGTTTTTTTTAATAGTCACTTAAATTGGGTTTTTGATTAAAAACTAAAAAATATTTAATCTAGTTTATTGTTACCCTAACAAATACCAAACACATTATTCAACAGAGTTAAGAGCTTAGCAAGCTAAGCATACGTCAAAATGAATGCATTAAGAATATTACAACGACCGCTAAGGTTAGACTTCAAAGAATTTGAAGGACTAAACTTTGCGATTGTTAAAACGGACGCAAATTTCTCAGGTCTCGACCTGTCGAAAGCTGATGGAATATTCATTGAGAATGAATCTCCAGAAGTAGTCTCGAACATCATCAAAGAGGTGAGAAGTTCGGAGATTACTGCTATGTATTTAAAACCTTTATTTATCAAATCACTTTCAATACCTACCGAAATAGTTCAATTGACTGATGGGAGAGTGGAGGATCTTACGATGAATAAAGCGTTGCAAAAATCGCTTGAAATCAACGAGCGAGTCAAAGGAATTCATGCAGATGTAAAAAACTTAAATTTCTCAGAAAGTCTAATTCTTAAAACTACTCAATACATTTATACTCGGCAAAAGCCGCTAGTTCCATTTCGAAATCGAGTTTCCAAAATTGGATATTCATTTCCTTTTTTGAGTGGATATATTTCTGTGGATGATCATCTTCAGATTTTAGATAACCTTTCTCAAGTGAAATACGAAGAGTATTTCAAATTCAAAACAGTCGATAAAGTTAACTTATGTCATGAGTGTGAAGGTACTTATATGAACTTCCGAGAGGTCTGTCCAAGTTGTAATTCTTTAGAATTAAAAACTGAAAATTTGATCCACCATTTCCGATGTGCTTACATTGGACCTGAGTCAGATTTTAAGCAAGACGAAGATATGGTGTGTCCAAAATGCGATAAACTTTTACGTCACATCGGAATTGATTATGACAAACCATCAGAGATCAATCAATGTCAAACTTGCAATCATCAATCACAAGATGTCAACATGAGAGCTTCATGTATAGACTGTGGACATGATATGGATTTGGAACATATTGCGAATCGAGCTGTCCAGACTTTGCAGATTACAGCAGCAGGAGAAAAGTTGGCTATTCGTGGTTTTGGAAAAAAAGTAGCTGCCGCACCTACCTATGAATTTAAGACGACTAAAAATTATTTTGGATGGGGATTATTTAAAATTCTAGTGGGGCAAGAATTGACAAGGTTGGAGCTGAGAAGTCATGATAGTCACTTTGGAGTCATTCAGTTGAACGAAGAGAAATTTGATTTCTTAGATGAGAAAACTAAAGATGTTTTACAAAAAGAAATACTCAATATCGTATCGCAATATTTGCGTCCGGTAGATTTGATTTCATATAAAAACTTCTCGACGTTCGCATTTCTAATGCCAGAAAGTGATCGAAGATTAGCTTCAGAAATGAAGGACATGATAGATTATAATTTGAAAAAATTAATAGGAGATAATATTGAAATGGGGAGCGGAAGATTGTTAGAAGTAGAAGTTTTGGCACTTGACCCCGACGACCATAGTGTTTTACAAATGTTAGAATGAGTCCAGAATTAGAATATATTATACCAGAATATTTACGATATTGGTATTCAGTTGGGCCTGATAAATTTATCAGAGTGTTTTGGTATTTTATCTTTTTTGAGTTGACTCGATATATCATGGCCGATTTTGTAATTGCAGGCTGGTACTATCTTTTTAAAAATGATCGGAAAGAAAAATGGGAAAAAGCGCGTCGTGATTTTTGGAGCGAAAACCCATTTGTGTCCGTCATTATTCCTGGAAAAAATGAAGGGAAACATCTCTTCAAACTCACCAAATCTTTAGCAGAGCAGACTTTCCAAAATTTTGAATTAATTATCGTGGATGATGGATCTGATGATGAGACACCAATCATTGGACGTAATTTGCAGAAGCGAGGATTGATTGATTTGTTTTTGCGAAATGATATGAGAGGTGGAAAAGCTTCGGCTGCCAATCTTGCTTTACGGTTTTCGAAAGGGAAATATATTGTTCACTTGGATGCCGATTGTTCATTCGATCGGGAAGCCATTGAAAATATTTTAATTCCATTTTTTATGGATGAAAAGATTGGAGCAGTTGGTGGAAACGTAAAAGTGAGAAATGCGGACGAAGGCCTGTGTGCTAGAGTGGAAGCAATTGAATATCTAAAAACAATATCTGTTGGGCGAATTATTTCTTCACAGTTAGGAATTTATAAAATTATTTCTGGAGCCTTTGGTGCCTTTCGAGCAGATGTAACTGACTCGATCAAGGGCTGGGATATTGGACCAGGACTCGATGGAGACATCACCGTTAAAATTAGAAAATCTGGTTTTAAAACTGTTTTCGAACCATCGGCAGTTTGCTTGACCAATGCACCTTCCAAGTTTAAAGTTTTGACCAAACAAAGATTGCGTTGGGATAAATCCATTATTAGATTTAGGGTGAGAAAGCACAAAGATGTTTATCTTCCAAGTGAAAACTTTAGATGGTCTAATTTCTTTGCGCTTTTCGAAAATGTATTTTATAATGTGATTTTAGATATCACTTGGTGGTTGTATATGTTTGATTTGGTCTTTAATTTTTCGGGATCATTGAAGTATATCATTCCGATGAATATCACCATTTATACCATCGTAGGATTTATGCAAATGACAAGTACCTACATTTATTCGGAACGACGAAAAGAAGAATTGAAATTGTGGCCATATGTTCCAATGATGAGTATTTACACAGGAACCTATTTGAGAATGGTTCGCTCGGTAGCTTATATTCATGAATTTATTTGGAAAAAATCATACGATGATCCTTGGAATCCAGTTAAGTCAAGTAGCCAAGCTAAGGCGAATGGGTTCTAGAAGCTACATTCAATTTACAACTATACTCACAAGATGATTTCAAGTCATTTTGTGAGTATTTTTTTGTCAATCATTTTGAATCAATCACTTACAAGGTCCAAGATAATCAACGGTAACACCTTTGCTATTGGCATTACATTCGTTGCAATAAGTTTTTCCATCACAACCACAAACCTCAGGGCAATGTCGGGGACAAATTCCAGAATGATTTTCTGCCATGTCTTCATCGAAACAAATTTCATTATCAGAATTACATCCAATGGATAATAATATCAATAAGAAAGTAAAAGTGAAAATCCAGTTTAATTTTTTCATTTGTTGAATATTTTTTTGTTCAAAAGGAAAGACTACCAATTGTATTAAAATAGTTGGGTTTTACTTTTTAACTTAGCTAAATAAAACATTCTCAATGAATAATTTACCTCTGAAAATAGGATTACTCATTTTTATTGGAACACTTGGATTCCTTTCATTTTATAATAAATCCATTACTTGTGATTGCGTAGCAAGGATTTCATACGAAAATAACGACATTAATGATGGAATTAATTTAGATAGTTTATTTCGACTTCCTGATAGTTCAGAACTCAAAGTTGTTTTAGAAGAATGGAAAACTTTCAACCCCCAAAGTGAAAGTTTTAAAATAATAAAACAATATGCATACGTAAATAATAGGCAACTCATATTGCTTGAACATTTTGCCGAAGGTCAAAAACATTATGGTATAATATTGACTCCTTCGCAATTCGATTCTACTCAGAAATACCCATTATTACTCTACGCAACTGGACTCAATCAAGCGACTCCAATTTATAATTTAGATCATTCTTACATCAAAAGTTTACTTCCAAAATTTGAGAATTATTTCATCGTAATCCCATCTTTTAGAGGACAAGCTTTCCAAATTGGGGATGAAAAATATTGCTCTGATGGATTCTTTGGAGATGCATTTGATGGAGCTACAGATGATGCTTTGCGACTTTTATTTTTGGCAAAAAAACAATTTTCAGAAAATATAAATACTAAAAGAATGGTCAGCTATGGAGTCAGCCGAGGAGGAACAGTTGCCTTACTTGCAGGAATTAGGAGTCCTGAATTGAATGGAGTTATTTCGACAACTGGGCCATCGGATTTTTCTTCAAGAGAAGTTTATAATCGGTATAATTTTCAATTTAGGTATCAATATTTAAGTGAAGTAAAACCAATGATGGAACTTCGAAAAAAGATGTTAAGAAGTTCACCCATTCATTTTGTTGAGAACATTTCGCAACCCGTTTTTTTACTTTATGGAAAAAATGATCGTGTCGTTCCGCTTTCGAATGCAGAGAGGATTTTGAAAAAATTGGAAGGAAAAAATGATTTAGAATATTTTTTTCCAGAGGCTGGGCATAGTTTTGAGGAGAGCGATCGAGTAGTGGAGTGGTTAGAGAAATATAATAATTAAGCTAAATGCCTTTTATAGTTCAATGCAAAAAAAAACTACAATTTTTATATCAATCCAACACCCAATCATTTCTACCGAAATAATTCCACTTCACTTTTGCTAAATCAATGTCAGATTTAAACAAAGGTTTTGCCTTATTTCCATTTAATCTCACTCGACTCATCTTGCAATATATTTCAATATCTGTTATTCCTTTTTCAGCATATTCTTTTTTCAATCGTTGAACAAATTGATAAAGGAAATCAGGTTTTGTTGCCAACTCTTTTAGTTGATCTTTAGTCAAATATTCTTCTTTTTTAACACGAATTTTTTCTTGCGTTTTCGGATTTACCACTTCTAGATTAATAGTACCTCGCTTCGTTCGCAGCATCATTCTCCAACTCATTCGATGACCTTCTTCTCGCCAATTGACATCTCCTGGGATGAAGTGATGACGCAAGGGTAACATAAGTTGAATCGTGAAAAAAGCAATCAGAATGTAGAATGTAAAAGTATTGTTTTTTTGTTTTTTAGAACTTAAATTAGAAACGTGTGTATATTGTTTTTTTGAAAAAAATAATTTTCGAATTGTTTCTGTTTCAAAAAAGAAGGCTGTTAAAGCAATCACGGTGTACGGGAAAATTCCAATTTGGAAAACGGCAGAATTAAAAATATTAAACAAGACCAAACCGAAAAAAGCAAGCATCCTAGTTCTTTTCCAAATCAATAAAGGAATAATAATAGCATCAAATATCACTCCCGAAAAAGTAATAAATTGTTGGAACCATTCCTTGCCCAAGAGTGGCCCGATTAGCCAGTAATTTGTTTTGTGAGAAAATGAATTTTTGATAAAGTCACCACTCCACCAACCTGGATAAAATTTTGCAATAGCTCCATAAGTAAAAACCAATAACAATAGAATTACAAAAAATAATCGATTCCAGTTTGGACAAATATGACCTGCTGCTTTTTCCCTTTTTGCATCCAAAGAAGCATAATGGTGTGGGTTCATAAATACCATTCCCCAAGTCAATAACATCACTAAATAATAGTGATTGTTGTACGAAGTTTTTTGCATAAAATAAGCGCCTGACCAGAGGATCGCTAAAGCCAAAATATTGATTTTATATCGATAGCCAAGCATCACCATCAAACTTACCATTCCCATCAAACCAAAATAGAAATACATGCCATTCCCAGGCAAAGGTTGTAGCCATTCAAACCCGAAAAAACTAAAGGTGAATTGAGGATCAATCAAAGTTTTCTTTACCCAGCCAGTTGCAATCGCACCAAAGGATTCCAATAACATCAAAAGACCAAAAAGTATTCTAAAAAGAACAATCTGGCTGTTGTCAATTGGTTTGAAAAAGTATTGTTTCGTTTTAGAAAAAATCAAATTTGATAAGAGTTTTTATTTTTAATAAAACAAACTTACGTTGATTTTTTTCCAAAAAAGAATCCCACATTTCTACTTAATGAGAAATGCGGGACAATTTTTTTATTTGTAAAAAAAACTACTTCTTAGTTAAATATTTGAACCTCCGATAGGTGGAGATAATTCTTTCCAGATAATTGAACTCTAACATATCGTCCTTGACGATTGAGGTTAATCTCTGTAAGGTCTTGAGCAGAACCGGTGAAATGAAAATCACTAACTCCAGGTTGATTTATTGTCTGATTAAGATCCGTACTATTGAAAGGCACATCTGAAACCAATACATGGAAATCATTCAATCTACTTTGGCAGCAATTTGCTCTATTAAAAACATTTATAGCTGACAGATCATACACTTCTTCTAAGTCAACTTCCCACCATGCATTTTGATTTTTCTTAGTATGATTGAAATTCTGTCCACCTGTAATACCATCTATTGCTTCAGAAGCCAAAAACTGGGAATTACTATATAAGGACGATTGTGTAGCTGTTTTTCCTTGAGCAATATTATTTTGAGTATTTGGAGGTGGAGATGAAGCATTTACAGTTGGATAAGCTGTAATATCAACTGCAGAGGCAGGATGTACATTTAGCTGAAAGATTGCATCATTGAAATCATTGTCACCTGAACCTACTACTTGATCGTCAAAACAAACTACTAATTCTTCACATAATGGCTCGTATAATATTACACTTTGTCTTCCATTTGCGTTGAATGCTGGATCTGAATAATGAGCAGCTAGACCTTCTGAAATTGTCCCAGTTCCTGCATTCCATCCATTTGAATTTAAGAAAAATCCAATTACAGTATTAGCCTTGAAATTACCATAAAGTGAGACTGTACTTCCTTCAAATAATCCGCCACCTGAGCCTTGTGCTGAAGCATTAGGAAATGCAATTAACTTGATAATATCATCAACACTAGTAGGTGGATTATCTGCATTGTAATAATAGTATCCTAATACATTTTTATACCCTGCTCCTTCATTAATAAAGCTAATGGAAACTTCAGCATCTTCTTCAATTAATATATTATAAGGGACAGAATTATCAAAATATTCAGGATGAGCAGCCATAGCATTTTGCCCATTAGGAAGCGCTAAAGAAATGATGTTAGAAAGTAAAGCATCACATATTTCTATTTGCTGTACATTATTAGGTACACCTTGTGTATTAAAACCACTAATTGGTAAATAATCACCTGGTTGAGGTCGTCTTAATATTTTAGTACCTCCTAATCCTTTAGCGATTAAAATCCATTCTGTAGATCCATCTACTTCAATAAAGTTAGCAGGAGCTGGGTTTGGTTCATTCATATCCCAAGTGAAAACTAACTCAGGAGCAATTCCTGGAAATTCAGGTTTGGTAAAAACAGCTAAACCATCAGCGCCGTTAGCAGCATAAATAAATTCATCATCAGAGGTAACTCCATTGGTATTTCCAGTAGTCAACATAGCATCACTTGAAGACCAAGTTTCTGCACCAGTATGAATATTGTAAGATGCCAAACCATGTTTCCCTTTGGTTATATAAACATTGTCAGGATCATTGTTGACAAAGTGAATAGTACTTTTTCCTCGACTATCTGTATCCACATTTTGATGTAAAATTTCTCCTACATTATATTCATTTGAAAAGTGAAAACTTCCAATATCTTCTACTCGAAGAGAACTTGATGCGCCAGTTTGCAAACTAACCACCTTAGTGGCATTTTCAGGTGTTCCATTCACCTCGATATATTTTCCATTTTCAAATTCTACACTTCCAAGTACTTCTAAAGTTTCAGCATTTATACAAAAAGCACCACCATGTGTTTTTCCACTCGACACATATAAATAGTCACCTGAATAAGTAACTGAATTAGCTGAAGAAGAAATCCCTCCGTCAATAAACTTAGAAAGGTTCACGATTTCAATTCCTGAATAAGTTGTTCCTCCAGCCATTGTCACGACACCTAATACTGCACCTTTTTTACTATCAGAAAGACTTAACCAAATTTTCACATCACTTGAACCTGGTAATTTTCCAACTTCAATTGAATTAATATCGGCGCTATTAAAATTACCTCTATAAATAACAACTGGATTATTTGGATCAGATAAATCTACCACTTCTAGGGCTCCCAAATGTTCGACACCTCGTCTATGATAACTGATATATGCCTTGTCATCTAAAAAAGCGATATGAGTTGCACTTAATGTAACTCCGTCCAAAACGAAAGGCTCCACCTCAGCTACATGCAACCAGTAATAATCAGAGTTAGTTACACCGTCTCGGGTATCCACTTGACCAGAACCAAGGCTATCACTATCAGTATTATTTTCAATGATGATCGTTTCGTTTACTATCGTAACTCGATCGCTAAAACCATTGGATGCATTTAATGATTGGAAATAATTATCAGGAACAGGACTCGTGGAGGTGGAAATAATATTATTTGAGTCTGAAGAGGTAAGGTTATCTTTCTTACAACTTTGAGTAAAAGTCAAAGCTGTAGCAAGAGCGAATAAAATCACTACTCGATTTTTCATGTATTAGTTATTTTAAAAATTTGACGTATTGATTATTTTTTATAGGTACTTCATCCTATTCCAAATACCAAACCGAGGTAAGCCAAAATTTACCTTAATACCTTAAAAAATGTGACACTAATATTTTTTTTATGTGAAATATGTGTAATGTGAGAAATGAATGAAAATCATCCTATTTTACTACTTTCGACCAAAATCAGCAGGTATTTCTCCCCATTCCTTCGTTTCCCACTTCAATATAGGATTCGTAATTGGGTTATTTTTTAACCAAGTTTCGGCACGAGTCATTAGCTGAAAAAGGATAGCATTATCTGCTTTTTTTTCCAATTTGGTATTGGCTCTCTTCTTTTTTACCCAACCTATAGCAATTCGAGAATCTGAATAAATAGGCAAATCAGGACGATTTTCTTTTTGCAATAAAGCTAAAGCGTGGACGAGTGCGAGAAATTCTCCAACATTATTAGTTCCTCTTTTGAATGGACCTTGATGAAAAAGTTGCATGCCTGTTTTCGTATCCACCCCTCGATATTCCATTGCTCCAGGATTTCCGCTGCAAGCTGCATCAACAGCAATACTTTCCCAAACGATTTTTTCACGAGCTTCAGCACTAACTTTTTTAGTAGGAGTTTTTTTATTTTTTCCAATAAAATCTGCCGCACTTCCTCCTCGGTAAGCTTGTTCTGCTTCTGCTTCAGTTGGAAATGATTTATATTTTGCATTAGGATAGCCTTTGATATGGACTTGACATTCTTTCCAAGAATCAAAAACTCCAGTTTCGTTACCTTCCCAAATGACGTAGTATTTTTTCTTTTTTCCCATACGTAAAACGACTTTCTAAGTCGTAATTTTTTAAATTAAAATTTCCCAATTAATTATTAGAGTTTATTCTAAATGAAATTATATGGGCGACCGTAAAACGCCAAACGAATAAAGTCTATTTACTCAAAGTCAATATCTTCCTCGCACCTTGAATCACCAAAACAAAAACAATAGTTCCAATAACCAAATCAGGTAAATTTGATTTAGAGTAATAAACTGAAATCCCAGCGATGATTACCCCTAAATTTATAATCACATCGTTCGATGTGAAAATCAAACTTGCTTGCATATGTGCTTCCGTACTTTTCGATTTTTGTAATAAAAATAAACAAATACTATTGGCAATTAGTGCCAAAATGGAAACGATAATCATAGTCGAAAAATTTGGAATCTCAACCTCTCCAACGAATCTACGAATAACTTCCACAAATCCTAAAGTAGCTAAAATGATTTGAAAATAACCTGCTGTTTTTGCAATGTTTTTTTTCAAGGCAATCGTTCCTCCAATCGCCAAGATACTAATGCCGTAAACAAAAGTATCTGCTAACATATCCAAACTATCTGCCACGAGACCCATTGACTTGGAAAAAAAACCTGTTGTACTTTCAATGATGAAAAAAACAAAATTGATGAGCAAAACTGTCCAGAGTAATTTGCGTTGTTGTTTATCTTCTGAAAATTCTTGGTTTTCAACCTCTAAAGTTTCCAGATGTTTTTCTCCTAATTTTAATTCAGCTAAAGCATTTCCGATTTTTTCTTTTTTTGAAAAATGGAAAATGATTAATTGCCGATTAGGGATATCAAAATCTAAATTTTTGATTTCAGAAATATCAGCAAGTTTCAGTCTGATGAGATTTTCTTCAGAAGGACAGTCCATTTGCGATATTTCAAAAATTGATTTTTGCATTTGGCTTTTTTTTATAAAAATAATTAATATTCACACACCAAAAAATCTACTTTTCTAATCTACTAAATAAAGTATTAAAAAACAGTTATGTTGACAGTATCTGTTTTTTGACTTTTATTAGAAAAGTTTAATCAATAAAACGAATCCAATTCACTACTTTTGTTCTTTTCAAATCCAAGGTAAATGGAGCCTACCCCACGGAATTGAGGTTATTTTAATAACAGAGGATAATGCTAGTCGATACACATACACATATATATTTAGATCAGTTTGATGAAGATCGAGCTGAAATGATGCAACGTGCAAAAGATAATGGTATAGAAAAATTCTACTTACCTAATATTGATAGCACTTCAATTGATGCAATGTTAGCTTTGGAAAAATCAAATCCAGAAACATGCATTGCCATGATGGGATTGCATCCTTGTTCTGTCAAAGAAAATTATCAAGAAGAATTAGCTATCGTCAAAAATTGGTTAGACAAACGATATTTCTGTGCGATAGGAGAGATTGGAATTGATTTGCATTGGGATACTTCGACTTTTGAAATTCAAAAAGAAGCTTTCCGTACTCAGATCAATTGGGCAAAAGAATTCGATATTCCAATTGTGATTCATTCTCGAAAATCGACGCAAGAAGTTATAGATGTTTTGCGAGAAGAGAAAGATGATCGATTGCGAGGGATTTTTCATTGTTTTGGAGGATCAGTCGAAGAAGCCAATGCGATCATTGATTTAGGATTTTATTTAGGAATAGGAGGAGTGGTGACTTTTAAGAAAGCAGGTTTGGATAAAACGATGGAAGAAGTTCCGTTGAAAAATGTAGTTTTAGAAACAGATTCACCATATTTGGCACCTACTCCGTATCGAGGAAAAAGAAATGAAAGTGGGTATGTAAAATTAGTTGCTGAAAAGTTAGCAATGATTAAAAATATGAATTTGGAAGAGGTTGCAAAGATTACTTCCAAAAACGCTTTAGATGTTTTTGGGAAAAAAGAAACAGAATAGTCTGATTTTTAAAGGTAGATAAAGTGGATTTCTAAAAAAAATATATACTTTGGAGCTACATAAATAGCTGATAATCATGGTTTTTAGAAGAGATAGTGTATTTTTACCAATAAAATACATTTTATATGTATGGAGTTTTGGAAAATTTTGAAAATTTAATTTTATTTACATTTTATGTTAATAGCCTAATACCAAAGGGTATTGCCAAAAGGCAGAAATTGAGGACTTAGACATTGCTTTAAGCATGAAATAGGGAGAGTTGGCCGAGTGGCTTAAGGCGCACGCTTGGAAAGCGTGTATACTAGAGATGGTATCAAGGGTTCGAATCCCTTACTCTCCGCTGAACTTAATATATGTATAATTACTGATCGCAAGTTGTATAGTTGAGAACTGATTAATTTTTGAACAGTTTGAAAGTTGAATTTAAAACAAAACGAATCAACCAACTAATTATCAACCAGCAACGATTCCGAGGATTTCGGAATGAAATAATTTAATTTTTTAACTAAAAAACAATCGTAAAACCTTTTGACTATGCGAAAAATTATTGCACTTCTGCTTGTATTCGCTCTATGTATGACTACTGGAGCATTTGAAATGATGGCTCAAGACGGCGCTGCGGCGGC
>JBGCCY010000190.1:0-12750 GCA_045104975.1 Saprospiraceae bacterium | reverse complement strand
CAAAACTGCTAAAAACCGTTTTTTCAAAGAACTACAAGATATTATTCTATTTCAGATAATTTCAAATCCTCAAGGGGTAGAAAAATTAAAACACATTCTTAAAAATAGAATATTAAAAGAATGATTTTATACACGACTAGCTTGAAGCGCTGACATCGGTCGAGTTTCAATTTTAGCAAAGCATATCTATAAAATGAAAATCAAATATCTTCTAATTCAATTTTATTAAATTTTGGTATTCGGTAAACTCACTTGTTCTTATGTTTAAAAAATAAACTCCACTCCCCAAGTTCATCGGCAATTCCACCTGATTTTCTCCTTGCATCAATTTCATTTTTTTATCAAAAACAACTTGTCCACTTGCATTCAATAACTGCATTTCCACTTCTACATTTTCTCCAAAAGAACTTTTTAAATAAAAATAATTCTCCGAAACTGGATTTGGCGAAACCTCAAAATATTTTTTCTCCTTCAAAATATCAGTAGTCGAAACAATCGTCATCCCTTCCAAAATTCCCAAAATTTGATTCGCTTGAACATTCTCAAGTCGGTCAATAATTCCACTTTGCCAACGAACAATGACGGAATCCAATGTTTCGAAAGACCCAATTCCAAAATGTTCTGTTTGCGTATTTTGAGCTAAGTAAGCCGTTCCGCATTTTGTATAGCGAACTTGTTTTTGGCCATCGTGATAAATTTCAATCCAACTGCTAATACCATCTCGATTGCTTTCTACTCCTTCTAATCTTATTTTCAACCAATTATTATCATTGACCGTTTGGTTCTCCCAAATCAACATCGGGTCGCCCAAAGCATTCACCACGACTATATCCATTTTTCCATCTAAATTAAAGTCACCCACCGCATTTCCAAAACTAATTAAAGTATCTCCATCAATTCCGTTAGGCAAAGACTGATGAAAAGTACCATCACCTAAGTTTTCATAAAGCGCATTAGTTTTACCATCTTCCACTTCTTCACTTGATACATATAAATCCAAATCACCATCATTATCATAGTCAAAAAAATTGCCTCCCCAACTTACTTGATTGAAAGCAACACCTGCCGAAGTCGCCATATCGGTAAAAGTTTCATCGCCATTATTTTGATACAAAACATTTCCTTCCACGGTATTCGTCACATAAATATCTAGATGTCCATCATTATTATAATCACCTGAACCAACATTCATAGCATTGACAACCGTATCTGTTCCGGAAGAAGCACTAATGTCTGAAAAAGTATTTCCATTGTTCAAAAACATAGTATTGGTTGCTATTCTATCATTAGCAATATACAGGTCGGGTCTCAAATTTTGATTGATATCGATGAAGGTAGCACAAAAAGAAACTTTCAATCCATCAGAGGTATTTGTTTGGATGGCCACATTTGTAAATGTATTGTTACCATTGTTTTTCCAAAGATAATTGGTGAAATTATCAAATGTACCATTCGACCGATTGGTGATGTACAAATCTAAAAAACCATCAGCATCATAGTCGCCAAATGTTGCTCCATAAGTTGGATCTGGAAATAAAAAGAAACCTGAGGAAAGTGTAATGTCTGTCAAATTCATGTTCCCATCATTTTCATAAAGACGATTGGCTGCCATGAAATTAGTGACTAATAAATCTTTGTCACCGTCGTTGTCAATATCCGCCCAAAGTAATTGTTTGGTGGCAGAAGTATCTAAAACAAGTCCATCTATTCGTTCAAAAGCACCTTGATTATTATGGAAAAAAAGTAAACTGTCTCCAGTTGCGGTAGGGAAACATAAGTCATCCCAACCATCTCCATTGAAATCAAAAAAGCTAACACCTCCTCCGAATTCTTCAAAATCCAAACTGCCATAACCTTCGACGATACCAAAGTCAGTTGCTCGATTGACAAAGGTCTGAGCAAACAATTGAGAATAGAAAATTAGGGAAAAAAATAAAAGGAGAATTTTTTTATTTGACATAGAGTATTCTGTTTCAGAATTAAAAAATCAGCTAATCAAAAATAGGAAATAAAATTTGATAACTACTATTGAATTAATAATGTTGTTACTTTAAGACATATCCATTTTTTACTAATTTCTGATAAGAATTCAACTTTGAACCTATGACAAAAGTTAAGATGGGATCTTGATTTAATATATTTTTAGGATGGGCAAAATATAAAAAGTGTTTGGCTTCCATTCCTTCTAAAATGAAATTTATTCCTTCAATGATATTTCTGTCAAAAATGTTTTGCTGGTTATTGAAAGCTAATTCGTACAAAGTTTCTGAAGTCTCAATATTAAAGATATTTTCTTGATGAGTGATTTTTAAAATTTGATTTTCAACATGACAAAGAGCAAATAATTTGGGCAGTAATTCGAAATAATCGGATGGAGTAGTAATTTTACGATGTTCAAATTCTATCATTTTTTCGTTTTTAACTAAGTCCATAAAATCATTCCCTTCCTTTGGACTTGGATCGAAATTATTATTTTTTAATCTAAAAAAAGTATCAAACCCTCTTGAGTCAGAAAGAAATTTGACAATAAATATAAATCCAATCAACAAAATTATATAGTATAATTTCGCTATTCCTTCAACAGATAAAATTCCAGCAATGCATTGTAAAATAGAAATCATCACAATAATTAAAATGACTTTTACTGCCCATTTTTTACCATTATTTAAGTTCAATAAAACAATTCCAACGACAATCATTTTTGCTGCATGTAAAAAAACATTAGTACTCCCTTGGGCAAGAGAAATAAAAAATGATATAGTAATGAGTAGAAAAAGAAACCAACTTATATTTTGAATTCGCTTTTGGTTTATTAAAAAAGTTTTAAAGTGATCCATTTATATTTTTTCTTGATTAAGGTTGAAGGACTAAAATTATAATTTTTAATATCAAATCACTAAATTTAGATTAATGAAAACAAATAAATAGTAAAAAACAAGAGTCAATTTAATTTCTAACCAAATTAGATTTAAATTATAATTTTTCGTTTTACACTTTTTAAAATAAACCAAATGAAAACAATACCCCTCGTTCTCATTATCTGGCTTTGCATGAATAATGAAGTACTCGCAGGCAATTCCTATTGCGATTGCGGTCAAAAAATTGATCAAACTTCCTTAGAAAAAATTGACTCCTTTGACTTGGGCATTTCGCTTCAACTCAATTTTCATTTCAACCGAAAAGGTTCTTCTAATTTTTCGATGAGCATGGGAGTAGCAGTTTCGAAATCAATCGAAATTAATAAGACTGTTTCTACTTTGATTCCTACGTATCAATTAAACACTAATTTTTATAGCAATGGAATCGGTACCAATCTCCATCGGGATAGAAGAAAATTGCAAATTGATTTTATCAATTCCCTTGGGTTGACTTGGGGGGCAGGCTTGCTCACCGACAAACCTTTCTTCAATGAAATCCAAACTTTTAATTCGATGAACTCGCCCATCTTGAATCAAAAATATTATAAATTTTCTACGACGATTGCATCCAATTTTATTTTAAATGTTAGAAATCGAAATCAACAGGTTGGTTTTTTTGGAGTGGATATCTGGAAAACCTTAAAATTTGGTTACTACAATGATGGGCCGTTTTTTGACAAATTAGGTTTTGGAGATTCTTATGATCGATGGTGGACAGGAGGTGGATTTATGGAATTTGATCCACATGTTTTGATTGAAGGAACTTACAAACGAATTTTAAAAAAACCTGTACCAAAGCAACTTTGCTATTTATGTAGATTAAAATTTCGAGCAAGCTATGATCGATTTACAGGCAATGTGCAAGATGCCTATCGAGCAGCAAGCTCACTAGGATTATCGAATGTTCCGCCTGCGGATGAAAATGAAAGTTTGTACAATAGAGGTTTTGTGAAATTTGCTTTACGACATGAAGATGGTTGGGCTTTGCAATATTCTATTTTGGCACCCAACAATGATGTGCAAGATTTGATTCATGACATCATGAAAATTTCTCATCATTTTTCGGCTGCGAAAAGGGAAGTACTTTGGGGGTTTGAATTCGATTATAATTTTTTAAATACTCGTTTTTTTTCACCTAATTAAAACAACTTCAATTTTATCAAACACCAGTTCCTAATTTTTTGTGAACTTAAATTATATCAAAAATGAAAACACTAATATCGATAAGTTGTTTGCTGGTTCTTTTGCTCAGTTGCAATAAAAAAACATACGTTTATAGTATTTATAATATGGAAGATTGTTTGCAAGGGGAGAATCAAGAAGAAGTAGATCATGATGTTTTTACTTTCGACCAAGGATTTTTTTATTATGAAAATTGCCAAGGTTACAAAGAAATAGATGGCGTAAAAGTGAATTGGTTGGAAGATAAAGACTGCCCAAAATGGAAAGGAATTGAAAATGATCAAGTGAATTTTTTAAAAAATAATAGGGAAAAAGTGATTGATAGTTTGACCAATGAAATGATTGTTCCGCAACGCTTTTTTTTAGTTTTTTTGGATAAAAAAAGAGTGATGTATTTCACCAACTATGAGGCTAGTAAATATTTTAAAAAACGAGTAAAATCTATTTATAAAGATTTGGATGTCAGTCAACTTGAGGTAGATTCTTTGGTGAAAACAACCGCTAATGTAGCAAAATTAGATTCGATACTTCAAGCACATTTTAGAGTGAAAGGATGGAGTGATAGCGATTTTGCTTTTGCAAATTATAACTTATTTACTTGGGGCGATTCACTTTTGACTTTCAACCAAGAGATTCCTTTGATGGAAAGAAATTGGAAAAAATCAATGAAAGGAATTTATAAAACCTATAAAGATAGTACGGGTTTTTATCTAAAAACTGCTTTTGACAAAGGTACCTTGAAAATTAAAGAATCGGATGAAAAAACAGTAGGATCAAAGGGACTTATTGAATTAACTTTTCGATCCGTCAACCTAAATAATCCTTCTCTGCTTGATTCGGCTTACCATAATTTGGAATTGGTGGTGATGAATATTCCTGATGAAAGTGTTAATCTAAAAAGCGCAACTAGAAAGGACAGCAGACGAAGAAGTCTCCTCGTTGAAAATATATTTGCGATAAAACCAATTTTTTCTTTTCACCAAGAATCATTGAAATTAACATTGGAAGATGGAAGAAAGGTGAGTCAGATGGTGGTGAATAAGATTGGAACAAATAAATTTGAAGAAAAATGGATGATAGAAAATGAATCTCCAAAGAAAGAAGAAATCAGAAAAGATAAAGGTTGGTGGGAAAAATAAAGGATAAGTACTTAAATCAATCTGATTAATGTAAAAGTAAATGCATTGTTGTTTTTAATAAAAATGACAATGCATTTTTATTTGGGTTCACCTTTTTTGATTCTCGATATTATAAAAAATGTAATTTATTTTTATTCCCTTTCTACAATGTAAATTTTCCCCTTTTAAAATAATACAGCTATTAATGATCAATTTAACTTATTTGGAATAAATTGTAATTGTATTGTTATTAAATATAAATAAAGTCATAAATTTTTATAAACCTAAATAGCTGATTTGTTTCAGTTCCTAAAACCTATATAATTATGATATTGCGAAATACTGTTGTTTTACTAGTTATAATGATGTGTTTAACGCTAAACTTTTATGCACAAAATTTTTATTATGGATCTGATGGAAAAGTAGCGTTGGAAATTTCTGAGCAAAAAATTCTTATCAAATTTAAAGCAAATCTGAACACGGATAAACAACTACAAGTTTTATCTAAACAAAAGAATTATCTTGATTTAGAAAGTATTCAGATACTTTCTGATTCTATGATATCTATTGCAGCACTAAATAATTCTTCGAAAGATGATGCAGAAGATGAATGGTTACAATGTCTTCGAGAAGATAACGCTGTCGATTATGCGAATTATCTTTTAATTGATTCCGATGGGACTTTGCTTGGAGTCACAGACCGAATTTTGTTGAAGTTGAAATCAGCAGATCAAGAATCTCTTCTCAATCAAATTATTTATGATTTTCAGGGTGTAACAACATACACACGTAGTTCGGTTCATGAACTTTTATTTGAAATAAGAGTCCATAAAAATCGAAATGCTGTAGCACTTGCTAATGAAATTCATGAGTATGGAATCTTTGATTATTGCGAGCCAGATTTTCTTGAGCTAATGAAACAGCTAACCACTAATGATATCTCTGCTATCATCGAAGAGTAAATAATTGATGATTAACGTATATGGTTACCTCCCGTCATTAACTTTTAATGGCGGGTTTTTTTATTTTTTGGAGGTTGATTTTTATAAAAAAAGTCTTTCCTATTTGCTGCTTGAGCAAAAGATGAAAGAATTTGATATCCTCAATCTAGTTGACTTTTAATAATGTCAGGGAACCATAATTTTAGACCTCTTAAATAATCTCAATTTAAAAATCTGTTTAGCGGAAAGAGAAAAATAGGGTTTTTCCTCAAAGAATAAAAAATTAGGTGTTTGGTTAAATCCAATGATTCGATTGGTGTACTCTAAAAAAATAATTGTTCCCTCCATTGGTTTTGCTCCAATTCCAAAAGTTCTAAATCTTTGTCTCATTCGTTTATCTTTTGCAAGAAAAAACCAATGTAAATCTGACTCAAATTTGAGGAAAGTTTTTTTGTAAGGACTGAATAGTAAATTGGCAAAGATGGTTGTACCGCTAATGTTTTGGTTTTGTGTGATATTGGAATGCACCCAATCACTCATCTTTTGTTCATGATATTTTTTTGGAAAAAAAACATGCCTCCGGTTTCCATTTCCAATGGCAGTATTTGATTCGTGTTGATAAAAATTATTATTGAGGTAAGAAAAATTAAGGTGTATGTTTTGAGTTGCAAATTTTAAATCCCATTCAAAAACAGAACGAAGGAATTTTTCTTTTTGATAAAATAAACTCAAAATGGTTACTTGATTTTTTAAATAAGAAGCATTTTTGCTGACCCAAAAATCATAAAAATTTGCTGATTCTTTTGTGTCATAATTTGTTGAGATAACCCAAGAAGAATTAGTGTAGTGATGATCAGAAGTTAATTCAATACCATTATTTTCTGTCCTCCAAAAATATTCCATTGGTTCTATTTCAAAACCACTTTGGAAATTGAAAATGTCTTCTTCAGATAATTCAAGATAAAAATATGGAGGTAATTCATCAGGAGAAAATGGCTTAATAGTTTGATCTAAATCAAATGATGGAAGAAACCTAAAATGATTGGGGAATGTTTCTTTTTTCTTTAGTTCGATCAACTCATACCTCAATTCTATAGTCGTGATAAAATAATTTGGAAATTTGTTATTTAAAGTGTCTTGAGCGAAAAGTAAATTAGTTGAAATAAGAAAAATTATAGAGTAGAGTAGCTTCATTGTTTTGTTTTAATTTTCTAAGAACCATTTTTTTTGCAAAAAATCAATAACCATATTTCCCATCCCACATCGACTTCAATCGTTGCCTTATTTTTTCCTCCGCTAGATTTTCACTCGGCTCATAGAATTTTGATTTAGAAATTTCTTCTGGTAAAAATTCTAAATCCACAAAATTGTTTTTATGGTCATGCGCATATTTATACTCTTTGCCATAATCCAAACTTTTCATGAGTTTGGTTGGTGCATTTCTTAAAGGTAACGGAACAGGTAGCCCACCCGTTTCTCGAACTAATCTTTGCGCATTTCCAATGGCTAAATAAGCAGAATTACTTTTGGGAGAAGTGGCTAGATAAATGGCCGTTTGTGATAAAATAATTCTAGCCTCAGGCAATCCAACCGCTTGCACCGCTTGAAAACATGTGGTGGCCATTAGCAAAGCATTTGGATTCGCTAACCCAATATCTTCCGATGCCGAAATCATCATTCGTCGACAAATAAATTTTACATCTTCGCCACCTTCCACCATGCGAGCCAACCAATAAACTGCTCCATTTGGATCGCTCCCTCTGATACTTTTGATAAAGGCAGAAATGACATCATAGTGTTGTTCGCCGCCTTTATCATACATGGCAATGTTTTGTTGTAACAATGACTTTACAAGTTCATTGGTGATGACTAATTTTTCTTCCTTGTTAGCAAAATTGCAAACCAACTCCAAAATATTATATAATTTTCGTGCATCACCTCCACAAAAAGTCAACATGGCTTCGTACTCTTTTACTTCGACATTTTTTAATTTTAAATATTCATCTTTTACCAATGCCTCGTCAATTAATTGCATCAAATCTTCTTTGGTCAAATGTTCCAAAACATAAACTTGCGATCTAGAAAGTAAAGCAGAAATGACTTCAAAAGAGGGATTTTCAGTAGTCGCACCAACGAGAGTAACGATTCCTTTTTCGACAGCTCCCAATAATGAATCTTGTTGTGATTTGGAAAACCGATGAATTTCATCAATAAATAAAATGGGATTTGCTGCAGTAAAAAAACGATTCTTTTGTGCCTTCAAAATGGTCTCTCGAATATCTTTAACCCCTGAATTGATGGCACTTAAAGCATGAAATGGGCGATCCAAAGTATTGGCGATAATACCTGCCAGCGTAGTTTTCCCAACTCCGGGAGGTCCCCACAAAATGATGGAAGGAATATTTCCTGATTCGATGGCTCTTCTCAAAACTGCTCCTTCGCCTACCAAATGTTTTTGACCAATATAGTCATCCAAAGTCTTGGGGCGCAATCGTTCCGCTAGTGGTTGCATTTTATGAATAATTTTTTGATTGAAATGGATACTCAAATGTAGCGATTTTTTTGAGATTGATTTCAGTCTAGTCAGTTCATTTATCCATCCAGATTTTGGAGAATGTGCTGCTTTATTTTATTTATCAGATGTTGCTACGAAGGGAATGAGGTGAAAAATTCTTTGGTAAAGCGGTTGATGAACTTTTTAGTTCGCTTTAAGAAACCTTGCATTTACGCAATAGCCAATTCACGGGTTTCTCAAAACTCAGTTTTCCATAGAAAAAATAATTGTTAAAATAGTGTACAGTAGTGAGAAGATAAAAGAGGAAGAGGATTGGGCATAAAACCCAACCCTCTTTTTTATCAAAATAACCTATTTCAAATCCTTTAAGTATTCGATGGCTTTTTCAGTATTCAAATGAAAGTCATTGAAAATCACTCGGTTTCTTTTATCAATTAAAATAAACCAAGGCGTTCCACCTGTTCGATAATTTTTCATGATGTGACTAATATTTTGAGAAGTTGCATCACCTTCATCCTGACCAAATGGAATTTTCAAATCATACTCTTTTTGAATTTCAACCATCCGCTCATAAGTATTTGTATGAACACCTTCGAAAACAGTTTGGACAGCTAAAAATGAAACTTGATCATTTCCTTCCAATGCTGTAACCATTTTTTGTAACGAAGGCAATCCTACGCTATGACAACCTGGACACCAAGCTTGGAAACAATAAATCACTTTAAATTTCCCATCCAAATCTACCAAGTTGATTGGCGCTATTTCCTTCCCATTTTGATCTACCCATCGACTCACATTTAGTTCTGGAGCAAGTTGTCCTTCGATGCCATATTTTAGATCAGTATTTTTCATTTTAAAACTCCTTTTTGTTTTATTGAGAAATTTCCTTTTTCATTTTATCAGCATACTGGGCTCGTAACTTTTGAATTTTTGGATCAATCACTACTCTGCAATATCCTGCGAATGAATTTCGATTATAATAATCTTGATGCTTCGTTTCTGCTTCAAAAAAATGATCTAAAGCAGCCACCTCGGTTACGATTGGCGAAGGAAATTTTGATTTTAAATTATCCAAAACCTTTTCGACAATTGCTTTTTGTTCCGCATCATGATATAAAATGATCGAACGATATTGAGTTCCTTTATCTGCACCTTGTTGATTCAAAGTAGTTGGATCATGACTCGTCATAAAAATAGTTACTAAGTCTTCGTAACTAATTTTCTCCTCATCAAAAGTAACTTGAATTACTTCCGCATGGCCAGTTGCTCCAGAGCAAACTGATCGATAGTTTGGATTTGAATCATGACCGCCTGCGTATCCTGAAATTACTTTTTCGATTCCTTCCAATCTTTGAATCACCGCTTCGATACACCAAAAGCATCCTCCGCCGAATGTTGCTAATTGTTTATTTTTCATCTTCTAATTGTTTTAGAAATGAGGAATAAGTAAATGTGTTATTTTCCGTAGTTTATTTATTTCATATTTTTCGCTTTAGAAATAGGCGTTTATCTAGATAAATAACTACTTCTAAAGTGGAAAATAAGGAAAAAATAAACAGCGACAATGGCACATTTATTTAATTCTCATTTTTTAGTGAAACAGAATTAATACAATACCTTAAACCACTTGGAGCTGGACCATCTGGAAAAATATGCCCCAAATGACTATCACAAACATTGCACATCACTTCGATTCTGACCATTCCAAAACCACCATCTTTTTCATATTTGATGGCATTAGGTAGAATCGGTTGAGTGAAACTTGGCCAGCCAGTTTTGGAATCAAATTTCTCACCTGAGTCAAATAGTTTTGTGTCACAGCAGATGCAAGAATAAATTCCTGGGTCATATCTTGAACAATGCTCTCCGGTAAATCGACCTTCCGTTCCTTTGGTTCTAGTCACTCGAAATTCTTCCTCCGAAAGTTGTGCTCGCCATTCCTCATCAGTTTTTTCAACTCGTCGGTCAGGGGCAAGATTTCCATGGTTGGCGTATTTGATTACATCATTCCAGTTTAGCATAATTACTCCTTTTTTATTTTGTTTATTAATAGTACAAAGTTATGGGTAAACCTTTGTTTTTTCTTAAATCAAAATTCCCATTGATTTGTAAATATTTCCCTTGTGTTTTTATTTCTTGGGAAATAAATAAAATTGAATATTTGCTTTGACTTAAATTCGAAACAAAAATAGACCTATTGGGTTGATGTAATGCAAATCAAAATTCCTATTGATTTGTAAATAATTCCTATTTGATATGAAGTGATTTAAATGCGGTTGGAGTGAGTTGAGTATTTTTTTTGAAAAAATTACTAAAAGCTTGAATGTCGCTAAAGGCAAGTTCATCTGCAATTTCTTGAATGCTTTGATCCGAATATTTTAGCAAGCGTTTGGCTTCCAATAAACGTCTTTCAGAAATGATTTGTAAAGGCGTTTTGTCTATATGTTTTTTAAAAAGATTAGAAAGTGTTTTGGGAGATTTGAAAAGCATTTTGGCATAATCTGACACCGTCGTTTTGGTTTTGTAATATTTTTCTACTAAAAAATTATATTCTCTGATAAGACCAATACTTGTGCTGTCTTTGATGCCAACATAGTTTTGATCTTTGAAAATCCGAACACAAAGAATCAAAAATCTCTTGAGCAAAATTCGAAGCATTTCTATTTTTAATTCATCGTCTTCTTCCTCGATTTCCATAATTAAAATTTCCCAAAGTAATTCGAACGCTCGACTTCGTTCTTTAGTGATTTTGATTTTTGGAACGGAGGATGCTCCAAAGAAAAGTAAACCTTTGCAACCAACTTGGCTGTCATGATTTTCGACACAATAAAAAGGTTTGTTGAATTGAATGACTCGAAGTTCCTCAAATTTATAATCATCAATGGTGTGTAAACCAGTTATAAAAATGATGCAATTTTTACCAATGGTAATTGGTGTTTTGTCAATCGTGAAGGTGGCTTTCTTTCCAACATTCCAAATTACACTTAGCCCAGTTTGCAAATCTTGGTCAAACATATACATTCGCTCTGGGACGATTTCCGCAGCGAATAAAAATTCTTCTAATGAGCCGTTGAATATCAAAATGTTATTTTTTTTTTAATTTAGGTTACAAAAAACTAGTTGCTTGGAAAACCACTTCGTGATTTACTAAGCGGTTTACTAATTCTGTGTATTAGAAAATGATTTAGTGATTTTTTTCCTATTGAAAAACTTCTTTAATTTTTAAATCTAATCGCAAAAGTGCATTGTTTGGATCTGATCCAAAAATGGAATAAACTAAATCTCCATTTTCATTGACCAACAGCCAATGTGGTGTTCCACCTGCTCCATAATCCAAAAAAGTAGTGTTGAAATTTTTATCCTTAAAAAAATCAAATCGTATAAAAAAGTCATCCTTTGCTTTTTCAAATTTCTCTCGAGTAAAATCCACTCCCTCAAAATTGGAGTGAATACCAAGGACATTTAGATTTTCTCCATTTTCAAAAACCATTCGATTGGCAAATGGAATGGCCCTTCCCACACAACCTGGACACCCCAAACTAAAGATTAAAATCAAAGTTGGTTTCCCTAAAAAATCTGAATTATTGGGCACCTCATTTCCAAAGATGGATTCGATGGACCAGTTGGGTAAAGGTTGATTTAAGTTGATCAAATTAATATGTTGAGTTTGAAAGTTTAAAAATGAAATTTAAGAAAAAATTTAATAGAAATACGTGAGGGTCTTCTTTAGCTGGTCTAACAGATATTTTATCCCAAGTTGTTTATCTTTTTTCTAAGGTCAACTAAAGCAGACCACCACGTACTTGTTTCAATTGTGAAATTCTAGGAGTTCAAGCTTTCAATTGTTACATTTGCAAAAATAATTAAAACATTAAAATAGAATCATTTCAAAGATAAAATACGATGAAATTAAATATAGATATTACAACCCCGAGTAAGCAAGAATGGATAGATGCGGTGATGGCTGATTTTCCTGCTTTTTTGCAAGATCATATTGATTGTGAGCGAAAAGCTTCAGCTATGGCGATGAGTTTTGTAGCAAAATATCCAGACCGAAAAGAGATCATTCCTGAGTT
>JBGCCY010000189.1:0-7454 GCA_045104975.1 Saprospiraceae bacterium | reverse complement strand
ATGGCATCACTTATAATCGTTGCGAAAAATACATAATAAATAAAAAAGCAAAATTAATTTTAGATGAAGAAAAGGCAAAGAAAATTCTAGAAGAAACTGATCCATCCAATCAACAAAAAATGGGACGTGAGATTAAAAATTTTACCCCAACTATTTGGGATGAGCATAAAATAGGAATTGTTTGGTATGGGAATTTTCTAAAATTCAAACAGCATAAGGATTTGGAGAAAAGATTACTCGCAACCGGGAGTAAAATCCTAGCAGAAGCTTCGCCTTATGATTTGATTTGGGGAATTGGATTTCGAGCGACAGATGAAGAAGCTTTAGATGAAAAGAATTGGAGAGGAATGAATTTATTGGGGAAGGTGTTGATGTCAGTTAGGGCAGCGCTTAGAATTTAGGGAGTGATTTTCGCCCGCTTTCATTTTTTTTCTTGATAAAAAAAACGAAACAAAAAAAATCAAGACTTTATATAAAATTGAAACATTTCTAAACTTGATTTTTTTAGCATACACAGCTAAACTTGTAACTCAAGAAAGGCTAAAGCTCGTTCCTCGCTAAGTCTTTCTAAAGTTACTTCAAACAGAGCTGAGTTCACTAAATCCTCGCTCAAAAAACCAAGTTAAGAACTGTACCAATTTTCTATAAGGTCAAACTAAAATCGAAACGGTTTCCTTTCAATTGTTGGAAAAGGTTTCGGTTTTTCCTTCGACCTTATTTTGTAAGTCGTACAGTTCTTAATGCTGATTTTAGGTGAGGGGATTGTGTTAGCAGTCCTGTTTGAGATCGATACAAAAAACGTTTCCGAGGAACGAGCAGCACAAAATTTCAATCGATCGAGTTTGGGCTGCGTGGCTAAAATTAGCATTTAGAACTGTTGACTTACAAAATACAGTCTTGATTTTTTTGCTACTTTTTTCATCAAGGAAAAAAGTAGAGAGAAACGAGATTTAAAAACAAAGTTTATAAACTATTAAAATGAAAAACATGATTATCCACGGCGCAATTGGAGACACTTACGGAGCAGCATTTGAATTTGCTGAACGAAGTTTTATCCAAAAAGAAAATACGTTGACCAAGTATTTGACAGGGAAATATACCGACGATACTCAAATGGCAATCGGCGTAGCAGAATTAATTTTGGAAAATCAAGAATGGACTTCCTTAAATATTGCAAACAAATTTGTCGAAGTTTTCCAAAGAGATTTTAGAAAAGGATATGCAAGAAGGTTTTCACAATTGATGACAGAAGTAAAAGATGGGCAAGAATTGTTAGATCGAATTATTCCTAAAAGTGAAAGAAATGGTGCTGCTATGCGAGCTTATCCAATTGGGGTTTTCGAAGACGAAAAAGAAGTTTTAGCGAAAGCGAAAATTCAAGGAGAAGTCACACATCAAACTAAAAAAGCAATCGATGCCGCCGAAGCAATTGCTTTGATGAGTCATTATTTTATTTTTCAAAAAGGAAATAAAAATCAACTGATTGAATACTTGGCAGATGTGCAAGGACGAGAGTGGAAGGCCAATTGGAATGGTGAAGTAAAGATTGACGGAGAAGAAACAGTGGAAGCAGTTTTATATGTTTTTGAAAAAACGAATACACTTCAAGATGCTTTGAGGATGAGTATTGATTTGGGAGGAGATACGGATACCGTTGCTTCGTTGGCGTTGGCGATTGGAAGTTTGACCAATGAGTTTAAAAAAGATTTACCGCAATGGATGTATGATGATTTGGAAAATGAAAAATATGGGAAGGATTATATGAAGGATTTGGACGAACAATTAATTAAGAAAATAAAAACAATATGATAAAAACTAACCCAGCCGTAAATGCATTGTTAGGAGTTGCGATTGGAGATGCGCTCGGCGTCCCATTCGAATTCCGAACTCGATATGAAATGGAAAAGAATCCAGCTGCTAAAGAAATGATTGGCTACGGAACTTATAACCAACCCGAAGGTACTTGGTCTGATGATAGCTCGTTGGCATTTTGTTTGGCGGAGTCATTGGTTGGAGGTTTTGATTTAGCAGATATGGCTACAAAATTTATTGCATGGAAAAGCGAAAGTTATTGGGCGGCACGTGGGAAAGTTTTTGATATTGGAATTACTACATCAAGAGCAATTACTCGTTTGCAAGTGATTCTGAGGGAAGAGAAATATGAAAATTTAGAGTTGTTAAAATATCAAGGCGACGAATATGATAATGGGAATGGTTCCTTGATGCGTATACTTCCATTGTTATTTTTTATCAAAGGAAAACCAATTGCAGAACAGTTTGAAATCATATGGAAGGTTTCGGCATTGACCCATCGACATATTCGTGCAGCGATGTGTTGCTTGATTTATTTGAGATTGGCAGAGCATATTTTGAATGGAAAAAGTAAAGAACAATGTTATGCTGAAATGCGAAATGAGATAATGCATTTTTGGACATCTATGGAATTTGCAGAGCGAGAACAAAAACATTTTGAACGACTCATTCAAAATGATATTCGAGAAATAGCTCACGCAGATTTGAAATCTGGCGGATATGTGATGGAATCAATTGAAGCAAGCATTTGGTGTTTTTTACAAAAAGACAATTATGTAAATGTAGTTTTTGAAGCTATTAATTTAGGGCATGATACTGATACGACTGCAGCAATTGCAGGAGGTTTGGCAGGACTTTTTTATGGCGCTGAAAATATTCCAGAATATTGGATTGCGTCAATTGCCAGAATGGAAGATATTATTGAATTAGGAAATCAATTAAATAAAAAATACATAGAATCATGAAATATAATTTAGACTGGATTTATGAAGAAGCCCAATCCAACAAACAGATCAAATACCTTTTCTTTTGGGGACACCAACCTTCCAAGGATGGAAGCATCACCTCAAGTTGTTTGAGTCAATGGTGGTTATGTGAATTTGTCGTAGACGACATTTTATATAAATCCGCCGAACATTGGATGATGGCAGAGAAGGCAAGATTATTTCAAGATAACGAGATTTTGGAAAAAATAATCAATTGCCAATCACCAGCCGAAGCGAAAAAACTAGGGCGACAAGTTCGAAACTTTGAAGTAGAAAAATGGAATGAGGCTCGCTATGAAATTGTCAAAAAAGGAAATCATTTTAAGTTTGAACAGAATGTTGAAATGAAAACTTTTTTGAGAAATACTAAAAACAGAGTTTTGGTAGAAGCAAGTCCCGTCGATCCAATTTGGGGAATTGGATTGGCAAAGGATAATCGAAAATCGCAATATCCAAATCAATGGAAAGGCTTGAATCTATTAGGTTTTGCCTTGATGGAAGTGAGAGAGGAGTTAACTTAAAAACACAGAAAACTCACAAGGTGACTTCGAGTCACCTTGTGAGTAAAGTACAAATAGACCATTTACTTTCAAGTCGTTTTTGACATAAAAAAGTAAATCATTTTTATTAAACAGACTAAAAAAACAGCAGATGCATTCTCAAGAGAAAATGAAGCAAATGGTATTTCCATTGTTCAAGACAAGAGGTGAAATTTATCAAAAAGTAAAAAAAGTTTTTGCCCGAAAAGCAAAAGACGTAGAACAAATTACGACGACCACTAGCGATGGAAGGGAAACTATCAATAGTGCAAAACCTGGCGACTACATCGTCAAAAATCAGACTGGTGCAAGTGAAGAATATATCCTGACTCCTTCAAAATTTCGCTCCAGGTATACTTATAAAAAACGGTCAAAAGCTGGTTTTTCAGAATACGAACCGACAGGACGAATTCATGCCATTGAGGTAAATAAACGATTGCTAAAAAAGTTTGGTGTGAAAACTAGATTCTATTTTGAAGCAGAATGGGGAAGTAAAATGATCGTTAAAGAAAATGATTTTTTAGCTTGTCCAATAGGTGGAGAGGAAATTTATCGGATTGCGAGGAAAGAGTTTTTTGAAACGTATCAAGTAGAGTGAATTTTATAAGAAAGATAAAATGAAGATAGAAGATTTACTAATAGGAATTGCGATAGGAGATGCCTTTGGAGCAGGCGTTGAATTTCAGGATAGAGATTGGGTTCGAGCAAATGTTGATTTTTCAAAATTCATCAATGCTCGTGGGGAAATAAAAATAGAAGAAGAGCGAAAGAAAATCTTCACTCAAAATTACTCGCCTTGGGATTACACCGACGATACTGAAATGACGATTGGAGTGATCAAAGCACTTTTATCTAAAAAAACTTTTAGTGAAAATTTATTAGTGGAGAAATGGACAGAAGAATATCAAAAAGGAATTTTGAAAAAAGGATTTGGTCGAAACGGACATGGTTCGATGAGTTGGTATTTTAATGGAGAAAAAACGGTAGATGAGATTCGAGATTTTCAAAGAGATCGATTTAATCCTGGAAATGCACCTGCGATGCGTTCGGTTCCACTTGGTTTGGTTAATGAAAAATTGATTAATGATTTTGCTAAAATAAATGCGGATGCAACTCACCCAAATATCAACGCCATTATTTCAAGTCAATGCATCGCTAGAGCCACGGAATTTTTATTAGTCAAAAAAGGAGAGACAAAAGATGTCATTCAATATTGTAAAAATCATATTTCGTTGAATGAAGAATATGAAAAGTATTTTAATAAAATTGAAAAATTAGGAAGCTATGAAAATTTAACCGATTCCGATTTCGAAATTTTATGTGGGACTCAACCAATTCCCAAACCTTATTTTTTATCAGGTATAAAAGGTGTTCCTTCTGATTCAAAATTTACCACAGGAAGTGTTTTGTATATTTTGAAAAATAGTGAGAATGCATTTGACGCACTTCGGAAATCTGTTTGGTTGGGAGGCGATGTTGATTCGGTAGCATCGATTACAACTGGAATAATGGCAGGAAGATTTGGATTGGAAAGTATCCCTAATTTTATGTTAGAAAATGCCGAAGGAGTTCCTTACTTAAAACAAATTGCGAAAGCATTTGAAAATAAATTAAACAATGAAAGTCGAAAAATATAATTATCAACAAACTCAATTACCCAACGAAGGGAAGCATATCATAGCGCAAAGTGATGATGATACAATCACCGTTTACCAAGCTTATAACAATGCAATTGCAAATTATGCTATTGCGAATCAAAAGTTTGGCGGCAGTAGTTATTCCTTTAGTCGGATGACTTGGGTGAAACCTAATTTTATGTGGATGATGTATCGAGCAGGGTGGGCGACGAAAGAAAATCAAGAACGAATTTTAGCCATCAAAATAAAACACGAAGGTTTTAATAAGATATTGAGAGAGGCAGTTTATTCAAGTTTTCAAGAACAGATTTACAAAACTCATGAAGCGTGGAAAACTAAATTAGCAGCTTCTAAAGTTCGTTTGCAATGGGATCCCGATCATGATCCACAAGGTGCAAAATTAGAACGCAAGGCAATTCAATTAGGAATTCGAGGTGAGATGTTGCAGGAATTAAATCAAGCATGGATTACTGAAATTTCTGATGTAACTGATTTTGTGAAAGAGCAACATAGATTTGCCAAAGGAGATTTTTCAAGTTTAAATGTTCCTTTTGAGAGAGTCCAAATTTATGAAGACCAAGCTATAATAGATAATCTTGGATTGACTATGGAGAAGTAATTTTTTAGAGGTAAATTCTATTCCTCTTTCATCCCGTCGATTTCATTGGTGGTTATTCAAATTTAACTTTTCGAGTTTAGTTCACGGGATTTGTCTAAGGATTAATTTTTAAAATAAAAACTTACTCGGGAACTTTTCTTACCTACCAAAAGTTAGCATTTCTGTACATCACAAATTATAACAGATGAATTATTTTTTTTAAAAACCTACCGCAACTGAATCGAATTCATTGGCAGAAGTAGGTGAATTACGATTTCCATTTTACAGTTTTTTTAGAGAAAAGGTATTGCACTTAATTGTCGTAATGCTAAGGATACTCTTATGTCTTACTCAAAATATTTGGGGCTTAACTGGCATCGACAGGGTTGCTAATGATCAGGTATAACATACAATATTGACGAAATCCTGGTTTTCCATGGAGTGGTGGATTGGCGATTACTGGACTCGGGTTCGACTCCCGAAAGCTCCACTAATTTTTCATTTAAATTATTAACAATGCTTTTACAAAAGTGTAGCTCGAGTTTTATTTTTTCATTATTTACCAAAGAAAAAAATTATGGCTAATAAAAAGAGACGAATCGAACGAGAACTCACTTTAGTTCGAGATCGTGAATTATTGAAGCAGCAGTTAAAAAAAGAAAAGCAACAACGAAAGGATGGATTAAAATCTTTTTTAGAAATATATCTAAAAGCCAAAAAACCAAATGACTTTAAAAATGAAACACGCAAAAATCAATTTCTGTTTTTATTTCGAAGGGCACGCTATTTAAAAAATAAAAACAAAGAAGCGTTTCAGATTTTTTCTAAAATATTATCATTTCCAAAACCAATTTTTTCGCAAGTTTATTTTTATGAAAAAATGGCATCATCATTAGTGATTCAGTCGCCTTGTCGAAGTTTGGAATCCTGGAAAATGCCAAAGTCAAAAAATGATAGTGTTATCTTTAAAAGTTTGTTTTGTCATTTGTTGATTGCTTACAAAATTCCAAATGCAGTAGATGATACGATAGAGCAGTTTATTCGATTTTATTTGACCATAGAATCTAAGGAAGTGGAAATTATGTTTCATGTGATAAAGGGAAAAGGGATTCATAAATTTCCAAGATTAAAATTGGAGATGAATAGTAAAATGAATTTTTTACTAAATCATGCACCGCCTCATTTTAATTTGCCAAAATCAATGTGGTGGGCAAAAATAAAAAGCATGGGCGCTTCCAATTCCATTGCTGCAAAATTAGTAGATAATTTTTATATCCAAATTGAAACAGAATGGGATGAGTGGTATGATGATTTGATTTTTTTTATAAATCGTTTTCCAGATATTTCGAAGAATGATTTAAAAAATATTTTGGACTTTATCATTGCTCAAAAAAAGAATGGAATAGATATTTATGTGAAAGATTGTGAAGAAGAAGCTTGGGTACCTGCGCTTTTTCCAGAGTTTAAATTTAAAGGAAGAACGGTTACCTCTGTTTTAAAATATGTAGAAAAATGGAGAACCTATGTTCAATTGGCAAAAGAGGCAGGAGCTGGAGGTGAGTTTAAAATTTCGTCAATTCAGTCGATGAGAATTAAACAAGGCAAGCGATTGATTCGAATTCGCCAAATTATCAACCTGAAAAATTTGGCTTTGGAAGGCAATAAAATGAATCATTGTGTAGCTTCCTATGCAGGCGAATGTTTGAGTGGAACTTCTTCGATTTGGTCGATGAATGAAATTTTAACTATTGGAAAAATGAAACGGTTGATTACGATTGAAGTGCAAGAAAAAACTAAAAAGATATTGCAAGCAAGTGGGAATTCTAATCGGGGGTTACATGAAATGGAAAAGCGATGGTTGAAGAAATGGGTGGAAAGAGAG
>JBGCCY010000188.1:0-10034 GCA_045104975.1 Saprospiraceae bacterium | reverse complement strand
CTTGATATTGTATTTAGAATTTCCAAAAAACCCTAAAATCAAATCTTGCGAAATAGAAAAAGAAGCAAAGTCAAAATCAACATCACTCCCTAAAATTCCCTTCCATCCTTTTCGATAAGTGAATTTGAAAGTGGGAAATTTGCTTCCTAAAACTAACTTACGATTTGGCTCAGTCATGTACTTTTGATGAGGTGTGTAACTCAACGAAAAAGTGCTCAGCAATGCTTGATAACCTTCAAATTCCAAAGCAGGTTCGTTGTCATTAAATAAACTGTCGATGATAGTTTCGGCATCATAATTTTGAATAGATTGACGATTCGCCAAACTACTTTGTGCGTAAAAATATAAACCGTTCACCAATTCAATTCGATGGTCAACTGAGAAATAATCATGCAAAATATAATTGGAAGTTTTGAGCTGGTTGAGGTAAGCATCATAACTATTGATCGAGTAAAATGAACGACCTCCGCTGACACTTGCGGAAGCTTGCCGATGTGGATTGTAATACCACCAAGCCCATGCAGAACCTTGTGGATCTTGGTTTTTTACTCCTATATTAAAGTTGCCAGAAGTGTTGAGAATTTGACCATTTTCCCAACGTTTAAAGTAAGAAACGTAAGGCCCAATTCGAAGTCCACCGACCAATTCGAAGTCAATCAAACTAGGAATTGAGCTTACGTAAATACGTTGTTTTTTTTCATGATTTCGAAAGCCAATTCCATCCCAAGCGAGATCCATAAAAGTGACTTTGTTGAATTTTTTTTGAATCGAATCTTGGTAAACTTTGCTATTGCGAACGGCAAGAATACTGTCAGTTCGATGGACAATTATTTGTTGCTCTTTGGTGAGTGGTTCGGGGCGGAGATTTTTCCAATAAGTAGTATCTCGCTTGTAGGCTTCTCTAGTGGTGACGGCTATTTCACTTCCAAAAAACTTAGCAGGGAATGCATAATCTTTTTCAAAATCGGAATACAAAATCATAGTATTTCCCTTGAAAGAAATTCGTTTGTTTTGCTTCGCTTCATAAATAAACTCAAGGCGATCTGGAATCCAAACATTGTCCTCTAGTTGTTGGTAGCGTTACTTTAATTGAAATTTGTCGAACAACATTAAAACATCTTTATTCAAGGTTAAATCCAACCGATTGATATTCCACAAGCCATCATTAATGTATAAAAAACCTTTGCAAGTTGAGTTGCCTGATTTACGTGGGATGACTTTTATTTTATGAACGAGTTGACCATTTTCGACGTCGCTGGAAATTAATTTATATTTGTAAGATAGGATTGCCGTTCGGCTGATTGGAGAAATAACAGGTGCTTCTGCGATGCCTTTCAGATGAACCATATTTCGGTAGAAATTAAAATCGGTTTCATCAAATCGAGGCACAAAAAGCCCAGATGCACTTCCATAACTTTTGTAGGCGGTGCGTTCTTCTTTATATTTTTTCGGGTATTGATAATTGAGCGTAAGTTCCATTTCCACCATGTTGATTTTTGGAATTTTCGCTAGAGCAGTTTTTGCGTCTTGTGCTAAAATATCATCAGTTGAATTACCCATTCCCATTTCGAGCGGATCTTCTGAATTGGCTTGAATGGTTGCTTTTGATCTTCTTTTTTTCTTTCGTTTTTTTTCTTTGACTTCTTTTCGTTCAGCAGCTTTGATGTAGACCTTACTTTTAAAAGATTGAATTTGCGAGAGGTATTTTTTTTTGTTTGCTTGGACATTTTTGATGATAGCGTAAGCAGGATCTTTCTTCGATGCTTTGACGACTATTTCATCAAGTGCACGTTCGGAGGAAGTCAGCCAAATATTTTTTTTAACGTCTTTTTCTTTAAGAATTATTTTAAAACTTTTAGTGGTGTAACCTAATGAGGAAACGATCATTTCATATTCTCCTTCGACGGCAATCGTCATAAAATATTTTCCATCTTGATCGGAAGATGTACCTGTTTGTAATTCGGTAAAATAAATATTGGCGTAGGGAATCGGTTGATTTTCTTCATTCAAAATATAGCCGCTGATGGATTGGGCGGAGGATTGTAAATATATTGTTATGAAAAAAAGAGAAGTAGCGAGTCGAAAGGAATTTTTAAGAAGAAATGATGGAGTCATGTTTAGGATTTATATTTTTTGAGAAAAACGGAAATTAGATAAAGAAGAGTTTGGTTTATTTAAAAGGTAAGTGTTTTGGTTTCTAAAAAAGTTACTATGATGGAGTTGAAGATTTAGAATATTTTTTATAAAAAAGATATAACTTAGTATCGAAAACATACACAATAAACATACTCTTGAATTATGAGAATTTTAATTACGCTTTCTTTGTTAATGGTTTTATCTATAGTTGGTTTTGGGCAAAGAACCCCTAGAGTTGATAGTATTTTGATAGAAGTGGAAAATGCGCCAGATGAAGAGAAGTTGGATGTATGGTTAGAGTGGTTTCATAATACTGAAGAAGAAGATTCGCCTTTTGTATTAAAAATGATAGATAGAGCTTATATGGATGCGGTGGATATTATTGGTCAAGATTCGGCTGAAATTTGGAAGGCAAATGTTCAATCTATTAATCTTCTAAGATTCCGAGAATATGGGAAGGTTATGTTGAGGATTCAAATATTAGATAAAATGAAGAGTTCAGCTGATTCGTTATCTAGGATAGAAGGCTCTCCTCATAAAAATTTGGCTCTATGGTATTACCTAATGGGATATTTTTTATATATGCAAGCAGATGTAGTTAAATCTGAGGAATATTTTATAAAATCGATAAAACTATCAAAAGTAATGCATCTTAATGAGAGGTTATTTATCGCCTATAATGCATTAAGTTTTTTGAAAACATTTACAGCCGACTATGAAAAGGCAATAAAATATGGGGATCTAGCAGAGTCTTTAATTGATAATACTTCGATAAGTATTGCTGAAAAATATAAGTTTTATTACGGAAAAGCTTATTTGCATGAGGAGATGGGACAATCTGAATTAGCTAGGGATTATTTATCAATTGTCATTGATAATTTAGATGTATTTAATAATAAATTATTATCATTTAGAATACAAACCGATTATGCAAGAAATCTTTGTAATTTAAGAAGAGTAAATGAAGGCATCCAATTTTTTGAGAAATTAAAACCAATTTTTGAAGAAGAAGGAAATATCGGAACTATGGAAGAGTTTTCTAAAGGATATGGAGATGCATTAATGTTGGCAGGTAGGTATAAAGAAGGGAAGGAGTGGTTTGAAAAGTCTCGTATGTATTACGATAAAATCCAAGAAGCTCGACGCAAGGACGAAGTCCAAGAGTGGCAAGCCAAATACGAAGCCAACGAAAAAGAAGCCAAAATTCAACTCCTCGAACAACAACAACAAAATACTCAAAGTCGGTTAATCAATCTTACTTTAATCGGATTAGTTACAATTGGATTTCTATCTTTTCTAATCTATCGAAATAGAAACCAAAAGAAGCAGTTAGCTCTCCAAATAGAGCGAGATCGTGAAATAGCTATCAACCGAGATCGCCTTTTTTCATCGATCACTCACGATATTCGAACCCCACTTTCTTTAATGCTTGCCCCATTGGAAAGAGCGGAAAACAAAATATCTGATGAATCTGCGATTTCAGATATTCAGTTAGCCAGAAGAAATGGTAAAAGATTAATGGAATTATTTAATCAAATTCTTGATTGGAACAAAGCAGAGGCAAAGGCATTAAGATTAAATTCTCAAGTTGGACAATTGGATTTTACATTCGATGTTTTGATTAAAAGGTTTGAGCAACAAGCCAATGAAAAAGAAGTGGGTTTTTCCCAAAATGTAAAAATGCCAAAAGGGCAATTTTTATTAGACTATGATAAATTGGATAAAATTTTATCTAATCTGATTGGAAATGCGATTAAATTTTGTGAACCAAAAGAAGGAGTCCAATTAGAAGCAAAAGTTGAGGAAATTGAAAGTAATTATTGTCTATCATTAGTTATTAGTGATCAAGGGCCAGGCATAGCTGCAAGCGAAAAAGAAAATTTATTTCAACGGTTCGTTCAAGGGGAACAAGGAAAGTTAAAAGGTGGAACTGGAATTGGTTTGGCTTTGGTTAAAGAGTTGGTAGATATGATGAAGGGAGAAATTGAGCTTCATTCTGAAAAAGGGAAGGGAGCAACTTTTACAGTAAAATTACCAATAGAATTAGTGAATGAATTGCCTGTTGAGTCATTTCAAGAACAAGAAATGCTTCTAGTTAATCAAGATTCAAAGGGTAATCGAAAACCAACATTACTAATTGTAGAAGATGAACCAGAATTATTGAATTTTTTAAAAACAGCATTATCAGATAATTTTGAGGTAGAAATCGCTAATTCTACAACAGCAGGATTGAATGTGGCAATCAACCGAATTCCCGAAATAATTATTTCAGATTGGACTTTACCTGATAATAATGGAGGTTGGTTTTGTCAGCAAATTGCTGCTAATGAATTAACAGCTCATATCCCTATTTTAATTTTAACTGCTCATAGTAGTGATCTAAACCAAAAAGAAGCATTAGATTCGGGTGCAGTTGCCTGGATGAATAAGCCTTTTGATTTGGGAATACTGAAAAAACAACTAAATACGATCCTGCTACAGCAACAAAGAGTTCAAAAGAATTGGACGAATAAAATTTTACCTGAAAATTTTACTGATAAAGAAGAAATAATTGATGTTGATCCATTTATACAAAAAGTATTGAATGACATTGGTTCTAATTATCAAGATGATCAATTTTCTGTAGAGAAATTAGCGAACAGCCTTTTTCTTAGTCGAACCCAACTTTACCGAAAAGTTAAAAATATAACTGGTCGGGGACCAAGTAAACTTATTATTGAGTTTAGATTAAAAAGAGCTCGCCAATTATTAAAACAATCAGAACTCTCAATTGCTAATGTGGCCTATCAAGTTGGATTCTCAGATCCTAATTATTTTGGAAAAGCCTATAAGGAATATTTCAAAACAACGCCTTCTCAAGATATGACTAAACGCTAGTACATTAAATTATAGGAAATTAAATTTTGATAGGAGTAAATATGTTACTTCAAGTAAGTAATAATGTTACTTTTCAAACAAAAAGGTCAACTATGTAACTTTTTTATAGATCAATGAAACATAATTCCTCTATTCTAAATCCATCCATTTATATATTTACATCAAGAAGGTTAAAAGAAAAGGATGACAATAGTTATCTCTCTGATTTGGTCTAAAGCATTTTTTGATGCTAACAAATGATGTACTGAAAAGAACAGTTTCTCCTTAAAAATTCATTTTCAGATTACTTGGGGTAAGAAAAAATGGCAAATGCTCCGATAACGTCTACCTTGACGTAATTAAATTTTAGAATTTTTTTATGTCAAAAATATAAAGCTACTAACAATCATACCTTAATGAGTGAATAATATAAATTCATTTGTTATGAACGCTCTCTTTAAATAAAACGTCTGTCTCATCTGAGATAGGCGTTTTTTTTATTAGAAGAGTTTCTTCTAAAGAATAGAGAAAAGACATAATAAATATTTAATTTTTATAGATATAATATACCCGATACTGTATATTTCATTGATTTTCAATTATTTATCTATCTTTTTTCTCAAAAAAAAATTATCTTAGTATTTACTAAGACACGCCAATTTTTTTAAGCGAATCCAAAAGCACATATGAAATTTTTATTTTCACTTCTTCTATTAGTTTTGGTGACTAACTTTAGTCTGTCTCAGGCAACCTCCCGCACCGACTCCATTTTATTGGCGATAGAGGAGACTTCAGATGATAAAAAATTACGTGCATGGATGGACTGGTTTTCTGATCTTTCAAAAGAAGAGCTTCCAATTGCCTATGAAGCCTTGGATAAAGCCTATGATGATGCAATAAATATAGTTGGACAAGACTCCGCTTTACTTTGGCTTTTTAGACGACAGTACGGTTTCGTTTATAGTTTTCAGCAATATGGGAAGGGCGAGGTTAGTGTTCAAATTTTAGATAAAATGAAGAAAACGGCTGAGTCTTTATCAAAAGGTTCACCTCATTGGACTTTGATGAATTGGTATGAAAAATTAGGACATTTTCATTATATGCAGGTGGATATGGACAAAGCGGAAGAGTACTATAAAGAAGCTTTAAAAATTAGTAAAGAACTGGGGGATACTAAGATGGCGTTTGTAATTAATAAGAATATTGGGCTTATGAAATCTTATCTGGGGGCTTATGAAGAAGCCGCCAATTATTTAAATGTCGCAGATACTTTGCTAGAGCATATTACCATTTCAGATGTAAGTAAGTATTCCTTTTATTATAATAAAGCGTTTTTGCATAAATCAATGGGACAAAATGAATTGGCAGACGGTTATTTTATCCAAGTTTTAGACAGTATACATATTTTCACAAAAAATTTTCAAGAGCGAGTCCAGATAGATTATGCTTCAAACCTATGTAGTATGGGGAAAGTGGATGATTGTGTTGAATATCTTGAAAATTTAAAACCAAGTTTTGAAAGAGACAGCTTGGATTCCACAATGCTACCATTTGCTGAAGAATATACTGAAGCGTTAATGTTAGCAGGTAGGTTTGAAGAGGGAAAAGACTGGGTTGTAAAAACTCGAATTTATTATATGAATATTCAAGAAGCTCGTCGTAATGATCAGATTCAAGAGTGGCAAACTAAATATGAAACCAATAAGAAGGAAAACCAAATTCAACTTTTAGAACAAGAAAAAATCATTTCCCAAACTCGTTTAATTATTATCTCATTGATTGCACTTTTTGGAATAGGTATCCTTTCCTTTTTTATTTATCGAAATAAAAATAAACAAAAGCAACTCGCTCTTCAATTAGATTTAGATCGACAAATAGCTGAAAATCGAGATCGACTTTTTTCTTCCATTACTCATGATATTAGAACTCCTTTAGCATTGATGTTAGCGCCATTAGAAAGAGCGGAAAACAATGTAATTGATTCTGGTACAAAATCAGATATTCGATTGGCGAGGAGAAATGGAAAACGGTTGATGGAGCTTTTTAATCAAATTCTAGATTGGAACAAAGTGGAGGCAAAAGCACTAAGATTAAATCCACAAGTAGGCCAATTAGATTTTACCTTTAAATCTTTATGTGAACGATATGAGCAACAAGCCATTGAAAAAGGAATTATTTTTAATCAAAAAATAAAAATGCCAAAAGGGCAATTTCTTTTGGATTATGATAAGTTGGATAAAATTCTTTCCAATCTTGTAGGTAATGCGATCAAGTTTTGTGAACCAGGGCAAGGAGTAACATTGAATGGTGATTTTGAGAAAAAAGATAGTAAATATTCTTTATCGTTAACCGTTAGTGACCAAGGGCCAGGGATTGCAGCCGACGAGCAAAAAGGACTTTTTGATAGATATGTTCAAGGAACTCAAGGGAAATTAAAAGGAGGAACGGGAATAGGATTGGCTTTGGTTAAAGAACTAGTCGAAATTATGAATGGAGATATTGAACTTCAATCCGAAATAGGGAAGGGAGCGACATTTATAGTTAATGTTCCTATCGAAATGTTGGAGGAAATGCCGGCGAGTATTTTATTTAATCAGGACGGTTCAGAATCAAGTCTTTCAAATGAGGAGACTGACAAAACACTAATTTTAGTAGTAGAAGATGAACCTGAATTACTAGAATTTTTAAGATCTGCGCTTTCTAGCGATTATGATGTAGAAATTGCAAACTCTACTTCTACAGGTTTGAATATAGCAATTAACCGAATTCCCGAAATCATCATTTCAGATTGGACATTACCGGACCACAATGGTGGATGGTTGTGCCAGCAAGTAGCTAAAAATGAATTGACTGCTCATATTCCAGTCATGATTTTGACTGCACATAATAGTGATACCAACCAAAAAGAGGCATTTGACTCAGGTGCAGTTGCCTGGATGAATAAGCCATTTAAAATTGATACCCTCAAAAGGCAATTAAAAACTATCTTGTTGCAGCAGCAACGAGCACAAAATTTATGGAAAAATACTGCTGCTCCTGAAAATGTAAGCGATAAACAAATAGAACAAGTCGAAACAGTCGATCCATTTATGCAAAAAGTACTTGATGTGATCGAAGAGAATTATAAAGATGAAAATTTTTCAGTTGAAAAAATGGCTGAGGCTCTCTTTTTAAGTCGAGTTCAACTATTTCGTAAAATTAAAAGTATCACAGGAAGTAGTGCGAGTAAGATGATTAATGAATTTAGGTTAAAGAAAGCTCGAAAACTTTTGCAAGAGTCTGGAAAATCAGTTTCTGAAGTAACTTATTTAGTAGGATTTGCAGATCCGAGTTATTTTGGAAAGGCTTACAAACAATATTTTAGTGTATCTCCCTCACAAGATTTAGGAAGCAGGTAGTTTTTTTTGGTAAAAAATATTATTTAAACCACCATTTGGATAGTCGGGTTAGAGAGACTAAAAAAAAACAATTTTAAAACATGATATTCTATATAATTAGAGTAATTTAAAAATCTCTGTAGTCAATTGATTACAGAGATTTTTAAATTTGACGCAATTAAAATTTATTAAAAGAATCCTAGCATGAATCAATTCTTAAAACCAATACTTCTAGTTTTAATAGTTTCTTCCTGTCAAAACAGAACTGAATTAGAAAATATCGGTCAACATTATCAAAAAAATAATGATTATAAAAGTCTTCAGAAAGTAGCAGAATTAATTGATTTGGATGTTGACACTTTATTTGTAAAAAATATTTTAGGAGAACCAATAAATATGGGATTTGACTATCGTTATTTAGTCGATTCGGTAGGGGAGAATGGTTGTGTAATTGGAGCAGTATTCCATATCAATGAATTTGGAAAAATAGATCAAAAATGGGTTGATGAAATTTGTGAATAAATCCAAAAAAATCCTATCCGTTTCAAAGTATAAAAAATGTTTATTCCTTCTTTTCCAAAGATAATTTTCTTACCTTTGCGCCGCTAAAATAATTACTTAACCACATACCATTGATTTTCAACGACTTATAAAAAATCAGAAAAACAATAGGTATTACAAATTTAAGATTCAAGTATGTCAGATGACAAGAATCTAAAAGAAACTTCAGAAGAAGAAGTTAAAGACGCAGCGGCAGTAGTAGAATCTACAGAAGATACTAGCGTTGACAAAATTGCATTAGAAGAATTGGTAGAGAAGAAAGCAGACCAATTTAGTACCCCTCACGATGACTTCGATTGGGAACTAGGAAATGGATTAGCGTCTCCTTATTCAGACGAAGAAAAAGCAAAATATCTTAAAGAATACGAAGCAACCTTGACGTCTGTTTTGGAAAATGAAATCGTAAAAGGGAAAGTATCATCTATTAATAGTGGTGATGTTGTATTAGACATTAATTACAAATCTGATGGTTTGTTGTCATTGTCTGAATTTCGAGATATGCCAGATTTAGCTATCGGCGATATGGTAGAGGTATATGTTGAGCAACAGGAAGATATGAGAGGTCAATTAATCCTTTCTCGAAGAAAAGCGAAGTTATTGCGCGCTTGGGAAAGTATTGTTGATTCATATAAAAACGGTACTATTATTAAAGGTAACGTTGTTAGTAAAACTAAAGGTGGATTAATTGTAGATGCAGGTGGATTGGAGACATTCCTTCCAGGATCTCAAATTGACATTAAGCCTATCATTGATTACGATGCATACGTTGGTAAAACAATGGAATTCAAAGTTGTTAAAATCAATGAAGTAATTAAGAATGCAGTTGTATCTCATAAAGCATTGATTGAAAGTGATTTAGCAGAACAAAGAGATGCAATTATCGGAAGCTTAGAGAAAGGACAAGTATTAGAAAATAAAAAAAAAAATATCACAGACTTTGGAGCATTCTTGGACTTAGGTGGAGTAGATGGTTTATTGTATATAACAGATATTTCATGGGGACGTATTTCGCATCCAAGTGAAATCTTAGCTTTAAATCAGAAAATCAATGTTGTTGTATTAGACTTCGATGAAAACAAAAAACGTATTTCATTAGGTGTGAGA
>JBGCCY010000187.1:0-5631 GCA_045104975.1 Saprospiraceae bacterium | reverse complement strand
TAGTGGAGCTGCCGGGAGTTGAACCCGGGTCCAGACAAAGCAACAGAGAGCTTTCTACATGCTTATTTTCTATTCGATTTTCGAGCGATGACAAGGAAGAAACCAACCCGCGCCATCACCTTATCCTCTGAATTTCGCATTGTAGTCAAGGTATCCTACGCAACTAGCCTAAGTGCTCTTTCGAGCGGGTATGATATGCGGCACGCTGTATATTAGGCGTCAAGCGCACGGCACAAAGGCATCTAATTAGATTCTAATTAGGCTGCCATGGCGAATCGTTGATTGCCATTTATAAGTGGTTAATTACTATTTGTTAACAGAGTAAGTAATTTTGCTCCGACATGCTTACTAACCGAAAATCTTTCCTGTCGATTCCAGTCAGCCCCTTAAATAATGGAGAATAAAAAATTAATATTTTTTTTCTTCCTACTCAAAACTCTTTTGTTTTAAGCGATTGCAAAAGTAACAACATTATTGACTAATGTAAAGTTTTGAAGTATTGCTTTTTTTATTTTTTCAAAAAATAGATTCCAATTTTGAAACTAAAAAAAATACGGAATCGTTGGCAATCTCGTATATTCGCACCCTAATTCAAAAGTTCAAAATTAAAAACATGTCAGATCCAAAAAGATATTTAGTGACTTCCGCGCTTCCTTATGCCAATGGTGAATTGCACCTTGGACATTTGGCAGGTGCATATTTGCCAGCAGATATTTATGTGCGGTACTTGCGGTTGCAAGGAAAAGATGTGGCATACATTTGTGGTTCTGATGAAAATGGAGCTGCGATTACTTTACGTGCGAAAAAAGAAGGAATTACTCCTCAAGAGATTGTTGATAAATATCATAATTTATTCAAAACGACTTTTGAGAAGTTAGGTATTTCATTCGATTATTATCATCGTACAAGTTCAACTTTGCATCACGAAACTGCTCAGGAATTTTTCAAGAAATTATTGGAAAAAGGCGATGAGTTTGAGGAGAAAGTAAGTGAGCAATATTACGATGAAGGGTTTGACCAGTTTTTAGCAGATAGATATATCATAGGGACTTGCCCAAATTGTAGCTATGATAAAGCCTACGGAGATCAATGTGAGAATTGTGGAAAAGACCTTTCTCCAACTGAACTCATCAATCCAAAATCTACTTTGAGTGGCAACAAGCCCGTTCTGAGAGAAACCAAACATTGGTTTTTTAAATTAGATAAACACGAAGCTTGGTTGAAGGAATGGGTGGAAGAAGGAACACTTGACGGCGAGCCTCACCACAACGCAAAGGCTTGGAGAAACCATGTAGTTGGACAATGTAAATCTTGGTTGGACGGAGGATTATTGCCTCGTTCGATTACCCGAGATTTGGATTGGGGAATACCTGTTCCAGTTGAAGGTGCAGAAGGCAAAGTTTTGTATGTGTGGTTTGATGCACCGATTGGTTACATTTCATCTACTAAACAATGGGCTTCCGAAAATGGAAAAAATTGGGAAGATTTTTGGAAAAGTGATGATGCGGAATTAGTGCATTTTATTGGAAAAGATAATATCGTTTTTCATTGTATTGTTTTCCCTGCGATGCTAAAAGCACATGGTGATTACAACTTGCCGGTGAATGTTCCTGCGAATCAGTTTTTAAATTTTGAAGGTGATAAGTTTTCTAAATCGAGAGGTTGGGGAATTGAGCAGGATGAGTATCTAAGAGTTTTTGAAAATTTTGAAAACAAAGAAGATGCTTTGCGGTATGCCTTGATTCGGAACATGCCTGAAAATAAAGATGCCGATTTCAAGTGGGATGATTTTGTAGATTTCCATGACAATGAGTTAGTGGCGAACGTAGGGAATTTTATCAATCGGGTAGTGGTGTTGACTAATAAATATTTCGAAGGAAAAGTACCTTCTGTTGATGTAGACTTAAAAGAGATTTTAGCAGAGGTAGAAAATTTGACTCAACGATTATGTCAAGAAATTGAAAGTTTCCAATTCAAACCGGCGATCAGTACTTTGATGGAAATTTCAAGTTGGGGAAATACTTACTTGCAAGATGCTTCACCTTGGACGATTTATAAAACAGAACCTGAAAGTGAAAAAATCAAGGAAGCGATGTTGGTGAGTTTACAAATCGTGGCATTGTTAGGTGTTTTAACCAAACCATTTTTGCCATTTTCTTCTGACAAAATTCAAGCACTCTTGAATTTGCCTGAGGTTCAAAATGGTGATTTAATTGAAATACTAGAGCGTCTTCAAAAAGGTCAAGCTATTCTTGAAGCAGGTAGCCAAATCGGCGAACCAACTTTACTTTTTGCAAAAATAAATGATCGAAAAGATTCTTCTCGATTGGATATTGTCAATGCCCAAAAAGAAAAATTAGCTGCAGCACTCGAAGCTAAAAAAGCCAGCGAGCGAGCACCTGTAAAAGATGAAATCACTTTTGAAGATTTTACCAAACTTGATATTCGAACAGGAACAATCATCGAAGCAGAGAAAGTTAAAAAGGCTGACAAACTTTTAAAAATAAGAGTTGACTTAGGTTTTGAAGAAAGAACTATAGTATCTGGTATCGCTAAATTTTTCAAACCTGAAGACATCATCGGTCAACAAGTTTTATTGCTCGCCAATCTTGCTCCTCGGAAAATGAGAGGAGTAGAATCGCAAGGAATGATTTTGATGGCAGAAAATGAGAAAGGAGAATTGACTTTTGTGAGCGCAGATAAAAAAGGAGAAGCAGAGTGGGGGAATGGATTTGGAGTGAGTTAACCCCCAGCCCCTAAAGGGGAGCCTTTTTCGATTATGCCTTCGGCAATCGAAAAAGTTAAGCCCTTTTTGTTTGACGATGTTTGCTTTATGAAAAAGAGGACTTTGAAATCTAATTTCAAAGTCCTCTTTTTTTAGGTTGATGGCTGATTTAAATGTTCTTTTATTTTAATGATGACTTCTTCATTTTTGAAGCGAATGATTTTAATATTTTGTTTCGCTAAAATATCGGTACGAAGATTATCTGCTTCTTGTTGAGTTTTTGTTTCATGATATCCGCCATCTAATTCTATTCCCAATTTTTTCTTAAAACAATAAAAATCAAGAATGTGAATTCCAAGTGGATGTTGTCGTCTGAATTTATAACCATCCATTTTTTTCAATCTTAATTCTTCCCAAAGCAACTTTTCTGCCTCAGTCATATTCTCTCTTAGTTTGCGTGCATTTTCAAAAATAAGAGAATCGGCACCTTCATTCAAAATAGTTTTCTTAATTGATTGTTTCATAGAGGAGATATTTTGATTTAATCTAAAGAATTCCCCGATGCTTGCATCGGGTGCAAGAGTAGCAATGATTTAAAAATAAAAAATATAGCAGAATTTTTGACCACATAGGCACATAGAAAACATAGGTAAAATACTATGTTTTCTATGTGCCTATGTGGTGGAATTATATTTTTGGGAAAATTTTCTATCGATATTTATTAAGCTACTTTTTTTGATTCTCCGTCAGCTTGCTGCGGGGTATTTCAATAAAACCAAAGTAAAATATAAAAAAAAATGGACTTTGAAATTAAATTTCAAAGTCCATTTTTTTTTCATTAAAGTGTAATTGTCAAACAAATTATATTTAACTTTTTTCCTTGCCGAAAGGCAAAGGAAAAAGGCTCCCCTTTAGGGGCTGGGGGTTTTATCTCATCTTCGGTCGTCTTCTCTTCCCACCCGGTTGCATCATCTGTCTTCGACCCTGTCCTTGCGCATTTTTCATTTGCCCTCTTTGTTTAAAAGCCAAATCGAATTGAGCAATCTGATCTTTAATTTGTTGTTGCGTTACTTTAAGTTTTTTAGCATTCATGAAATACACTTTAGCAGCATTCCATTTTTGCTTTTGCGCATTGATGTTTGCCAATTGCAATTGCACCATTGCTTTCTCATCGTCAGTTGGCAAATCGATAGCTTCTGCTTTTTTAAAATAAACTTCCGCTGCATTATTATCTTTATTGTTCATTGCCAACGAACCTTTAAGGATATTATAAAAAGCTTGATTTGTTTTGTACAACCATTCTGGTTTCCAGACTAAATCCAATCTTTTTTCCGCTTCTTCGAAGTTTCCTTCTTGCACTAATTGTGCTGCGGATTGAACAGTTCCTAATAAAAGGTAACTAGCCAATAATCCCAATCCAACTAATATAAATGGAAGAGCATACCAGAATCCTTGAAAGATCGCTAACAAAATACCACCCACTAAAAACAAGGCGATTAAGGCAAATTTAAGTTTTATATTAATTGAAAACATCGAGATATTTTTTTTTGATTCTTAACTAGATTTTTGTTTGAATACAAATTATAATTAAGAATAATTTTTTAGAATATTTGTTTAAATCGTTGATGGTCAATGGACTGCAAAGATACAGAACTCTTCTAACTTACTTTTGAATTTCGTAAAAAAGTTGAACTAAACCAGTTGAATAAGTTTTAGTATCAGTTAGTTTTAATTCCTTTCGAATATCGGTTTTTTGAAAAAGAGGTTTTCCACTTCCAAGAATTAGTGGATGAACGGCAATCATTAATTCGTCTACTAAATTTAATTTAATCATGGCAGTCGTCAAACTTGCTCCTCCAAAAAGCCAAATATCTTTCCCTTCAGCAAGGAGTATTTTATTGACTTCTTCTTCAATATTTCCACTAACTATCTTAGGTCCTTTTTCGCTATTTTTTAAGGTGTTTGAAAAAACGATTCTCGTTTTTTCCGCAAAAGCATCAGGAGCCATTTCCAATAATTGCTCATAACTTTTTCGTCCAAAAAAAATAGTATCAATTCGATTTAAGAAATTCGTCATTCCATAATCTTGGTCAGTAAAGCACCAATCAATTTCTCCATTCGCTCCTTCGATAAATGAATCGAGCGTCGTGCATAAATTCAAAATTACTTTTCTCTTTTTCATAATCTTCCTTTTAAGGCTGTGCCTAATTTTTTTAAATTTTCCTTAATCAGCAAATCATCGGAATCAAATGATTTCGCTTTGACTCGAAATTCATCTGCCAATTTATATTCCTTTTTTACAAAATGAACATGCGCAATATTGATCGCCACCAACGCATTATCGGTATCAGTTCGTAATCCTAAATCAAGCGCTTGTTTTAAATGTTGTTCGGCAAAACCAGCTTGTTTTTTTTGCAAAGCAATCATCCCCAAAACAAAATAATAATATGCTTGATGAGTTTTTAATAAAAAATCAGGACGTTTGATTTGTAAAATTAAATCTTCTGCTGCATCAACTTCTCCTCTGTTTAATTTTCCAAAAGCCATCATCACATTTCCAAATAAAAAATGCGTTGCCAAAATAATTACGCCCGCTAAATACATGTACCAAGCGGAACCAATACCCACATTGAAATGAATAAGAGCACCCAAGGCGAGGATGACAATTCCAATTAAAAATCTAATTCGTGCTAAAAACATATATTTATTAATGGTTAATCCGATATGATGTTAATCATTAACAACTAACCGTTCACCGTTAAATTTATGAGCATCCAATTCCCTTTTACTTCTAAATAACTTCCTTCAGGAAAAACTGCTTTAAAATTTTTATGATAAAAAACTTTTGTTCTTTCGACATCTTTTGGCTGGCTGGCTAAACGGTTAAACAATAAAATGCCATCGTC
>JBGCCY010000186.1:0-11882 GCA_045104975.1 Saprospiraceae bacterium | reverse complement strand
CCAAGGCTTAAATGGTTGTGGTGAGATGGCATATTCATTCCATCCTTTTAGATTAAAATAATTCAAGTTAAAATTGGGACTAATATCAGGCATCGTGATTACTTTTTGGGGATACTCGATTCCTAAGTTTTTTAGAAATGCTCTAGCTTCTCTTTTTTTTGCCACTGTTGGCTCATAGTTTTTATTAAACAAATAGATGTTTTCATATTTTGAATTCACAGATTGTTGTGCATAGGATAGATTAAAACATATAAAAACGGAAATTAATAATTTAGTAAAAATATGATTTCCAATAAGTTGAAATTTATTTTTTAACAAATAAAATATAGTAATAAAAATAGAAGCTGGAAAAACCATCAATTCAACGGCATAATAATCATGAACAAAAAATTGACGATAGAAAACTAGAAATGTTCCCACCACTCCTAGAAAGATAAAAAGATTAAAAGTATATAATAATTTAGGCTGTTTTTTTCTTAAAAAGAATAGAATAAAAAAGGCTGCGCCAAAGATTATATATCGAGTATTTCGATGGTAATATTCTGGTGCTCCATCTCTAACTATCCATTGCCATGTTTCAATTATAGCAGGTTCTGCAAGAGACCAGATTGGTCGAGTCTTCGTAATAAAAATAGTGCAAGTATGGAATTCATTATAATTTTTTACCCAAAAAATCCAAATTCCAATTATGGCAAAAACACTCAGGAAAAGTGGAATATTTTTCCACCCATTTTTAAATATTTCCCCTTCCATCTTGAACTTAACTAGATTGGTTTTTTCTAAAACGAAAATTATTATTACCGTAATAAAAGGTATCAAAACTGTCACTTTTAATAACCCTGCTAACAAGAAAGTTATACAACTAAAAACTAGCCATTTGCGATTTTCAGTTTTAAAAAAATAATAGAAAAAAAGAACACCTGTAAATGACATTCCCAAGGCTGGCGTATTTGGAATATAATTAAATCCATAATAAGCTAAAACTGGGGATCCCATCAAAAGTAAAGGTACTGCCAAAGCATAAAATAGATCATTGGTAATTTGCAACGTAATCCTTGAGATAGAAAAGTAACCAACTCCCAAAAGGAAAAAATTAACCAACCTCAATACACCATCATGTGGCTGAAAAATATGCCAAATCATGGCAGTAAAATAGTATAATATTGGAAATTCGCTAGGACTGCCAAGACCTTCACCTGCCATATTATGATGCACTCTTGGTCGAAAAAAATTCATACCATCGTTATAATAATTTTGCACAAAGGCACATGAGTCCGTTTGTCTCCAACTATGAAATCCATGTGGAGCATAATTAAATATTTCAAAATAATTAAAAAACCAACTCACACCTAAGATGGAAAGAAGAAATAAAATAACATGGACGCTATTTTTATTTTCTATCCATTTTGAAATATAATTTTTATGATTTGAGTCGTCCATTTTGTTGTAAAACCGTTGTTATGTACTTTTATATTGATTAGAAAAAAGCGAAGATAAAACTAAATATTAGAGTTTAAGAATCTCTTTTAGAGTAGTGAAAAATAATATTAATTATATACTTTTGACTTCTAATATATTTAAAATACAATCTCTTCTTTTAATATAAAACGAGTTGAAATTATGAAGAAATATTTGCGATTAATTATCCTGTGTGGCTTGGTAATTACTTTTTTACCAGATTCAAATGCTTTTGTGGTTGATGTAAAGGACAGAATTGAAAAGCGAGAAACCAATGAATTTTCCAAAGATTTTAATAAAAAGAACCTTTCTAAAAAACAATTGCGCAAATTGAAAAGACAGGCTAGAAAAACCAAACGACTGGAAAAGAAGCTGACAAAATTCCAACAGAAATGGGAAATGCGAAACGCTAAAAAGAATCTGAAAAAAGATAAAAAACGAAGAAGATTTTTTGGAGGAGTGACGGATGATAATAGATTTAGAATTGGAGTGCTTTTGATTATTGCTTCGTTAATAATTGGGATTTTGGCTAGAGTTCCTCTTTTTGGAGGATTGTTTGGGATACTTTCTGGATTGTGTGGAGTGGTAGGATTTGTTTTGGTTATTCTTGCTTTTATTGCATATTATCAATAAGTATATGTTGGTCTGCTTTAGCTATCCGAATAAAAGATGAACAAAGTGAATTGGACCTTTCTTTTAGTAATGTTGAGAAAAAAATCGCTGCGCTCTTTTTTTACGGTCAGCTGAAGCAGATCACCACGTGTTAATGGTTTATCCGATTTCTCCATTTCAAAAATGGCATTTCTAAAAATCGAAATGAAAATATACTTACCAAAACACTTCCACCAAAAGTGACCATTATAAAAAAGCAAATGGTCCACCAATCATCCATCAATATTTCTTCAGTTAAAAAATATTGAAATAAGGTATGGACAAAAATTAGATGATAAACATATAATCCAAAACTGATTTTCCCTAAATACGAAATAAGGTTATTATCCTTGATTCGAATTTTTGAATTAGGAGGAATAAAAATGGCAATCAAAAGTGTAAATGACAAAGCAATGATAGTGGGACGAAGAATGGAAAGCATCAAAATATGTTCAGGTAAAATCTGACTTTGGAAGATGACCAAAATAACTACTCCTAATATATAGCAATATTTTTTTGTCAAAGAAATGCTTTCGATAATCTGAACAACTCGATCATATTTTGTTGCAACTAGCCAACCCAGCATTCCTCCTATAGCAAAATAATCCATATTGGTAAACAAATCATTTTGTTGAATCATTGTATTTCCCCAAATCAAAGGATCCAAATATCGAGTAGTCCAAGCGATAAAAATGCAAGCGATTAAAAATGCTAATATCCGTTTCTTAGGAATTAAAAAAAGCACAATCATCCAAGTGATATAAAAATGTTCTTCAATACAGAGTGACCAAAAAACAGAAAGCGGAGTTGTTTTTGGGAAATTATCAGACCAAAGCATTTTATAATTTTCCAAAAAAGTAAAAGAGTATTTCCAGTCTAAATCATAGCCCCCTCCAACCATGTGGAATCCAATTTTTTCTTTGAATTCATAAGGCAGTAAAAAAGCTAATCCTACCAAAAAAAAGAACAATGGATAGATCCTTAAACTTCTTCTTATAAAAAACTTTCGAAGGTTAATTTGTCCCTTTTGCATTTTTTCAAAAACCAGTAAATAGGTAATCAAAAATCCACTCAACACAAAAAAGAAACTCACTCCAATTCCTCCTCCACTTTTTAAAAATGAAAAAATAGGGAAATCTCCTTGCAATGGAACATGCAATAAATAAACCTTGAGAAAGGCAAAAAATCGAAGTGCATCGAGGGTATGAAATCGTTTTTTTCGTTCCATTTTTTTAATGAGGTGTCAGGTGGTCAGGTTGGCCTCTGACTCCTTTTTTTAGAACAAAATTAAAATAATATTCGAGATGTTTTTTTTCAAAAAAAAGCGAATGTGAAAAGATGCATACAAACGGCATCAAATTTGTTTAATTATAATATGATTTAGTGTAATGTATATAAAAGTGTACATTTTTCTCTAAATCAACCAATAGAATTATTCAAATTCAATAAAATTTAAACGAATAAGATGAAGAATTTTCACTTACTTATTTTTCTTACATTTCTTTTTACTAATTCACTTTTCGCAGGTAATAAAATTTCTGTAGATAGTCTAAGATCTACTATTTCTGGGCACTCTGGAGAAGTTTATGTGAATAGTCTGAATGAAGTGTCTATGACTTTATTGCAAAATGGGCAATATGATGATGCCAATAATATTGCAAATGAAGCTTTGACAAAAGCCAACTCTGCTAATTATCAAAAAGGAATAGCAGCAGCTTATGACCGATTAGGAATGGTTTGTCAAGCTAAGTATGATTACACCAATGCAATGAAATATTTTGTTAGTGGATTAAAAATCAGAAACAACAATAATGATAAATCTGGAATTGCTATTTCCAAAAATTTCATCGGAGTTGTTTTTTTCCAACAAGAAGATCCAGAAAGTAGTGAAGAGAATTTAGTTAACGCTTTGACGATTCGAGAAGAATTAAAAGACTGGAAAGGCGCAGCTGAAACGCATAAAAATCTTGCTGACTTATATTTATTCAAAAAACTTTATGGCAAAGCTCAAGAACATTATGACAAAGCTTTTGCCCTTCGTAGAGATTTGGAAGATTACAAAGGTGCAGCAGCAATTGCAAGTCATATTGGTGGTATCTTGACAGACCTTGGGAATTTTGATGGAGCATTAGTTTACTACAGTATGTCTTTGGATTTGAATAGTTCAATCGAAGATATGCAAGGGATTTCAAATGATTTTAATAACATTGCTCTTGCAAATATTGAACAAGAAACCTATGATGAAGCAGAGGATGCGAATATGCGAGCAATGGGAATTCGTCAAGACATGAATGACAAATTGGGAATAGCGGAATGTTATAAAAACTATGGAATTATTTATAGTAGAACTGGAAATAATGTCGAAGCAAAAGAGAATTTAGCGAAAAGTGTAGAGCTACTGAGAACAATGAAAACTCAGCCAGGCAAGCAAGAAATTTACAAGAATATTTCTGATGCTTATTTTTATATGAAAGATTATAAAAATGCTTATCAGAATCAATTGGCTTTCGTTAAGGAAAAGGAAGAATTATTCAGTTTTGAAAAGTCCAACGCACTTTTAGAACTAACTACAAAATATGAATCGGAATTTGCTGCTGAAAAACAAGCAGCAGAAATTGCTAGTTTAAAGCAAAGTGAATCATACAATCAGAAATTTAATTATTTCCTTTTTGCTCTTTTGGGGCTGGGAATTTTATTTATGATGAGTTTATTCAAAAGTTACAATCGCAAGAAAAAAGACAATGCGAAATTGCGTAGCATGAATGATGAAATCAAGATGCAAAGTGAAGAGATTTCTAAGCAGCACAATATGCTTGAAGAGAAAAATGCCAACTTGGATGTCTTAAATAGCAAGCTAGTTGATGAAATGGCTGAGCGAGAAAGTATCGAGCAATCTTCTTTTGCAAGAGATCGATTCTTAGCTACAATGGCACATGAGATGAGAACTCCGATGAATATCATAACTGGATTGACTCATTTATTGTTGGAAGAAAGTCCAAGACCCGAGCAAGTAGAACATTTAAGAACGTTGCAATTTTCAGCCAATAATTTAGTGGTATTTATTAATGATGTGTTAGATTATTCTAAAATTGAAGCAGGAAGAATTACTTTAGAAAAACGAGATTTCTCTATCCGTAAAACTTTCGAAGAAGTAATGTCAAGATTTAGATTACCTGCTGAAGACAAAAATATTGCACTTAATTTTACGATGGATACCAAAATTCCAGAAATGGTAACTGGTGATTCTGTACGATTGAATCAGATATTGACCAACCTATTAGGTAGCAGTATTTCATCTACAGAAGAAGGAGCCATTGAGATCAATGCGAAGATGCATGAAATGTCTAAAAAAGATATGACGATTGTTTTATCAATTGCAGATACAGGCGAAGGAATGGATCAAGAGGAACTAGATGAAATGTTTACTAATTTCAAGCGTAAGGCTTCTGACATGTTCGAAGGATATGGAAACTCAGGATTGGAATTAGCGATTACAAAAAGGTTAGTTGATTTGCAAAATGGTAAAATTGAAGCGACTTCTGAAGTTGGAGTAGGAACAACTTATGTTCTGTATTTACCATTCAAAATTGCAGATGATAGACCTAAAGAAAAATCAAATAAAAAACCAGAAAAGAAAACATTTACTCACTTGGCTGGAAATAGAGTGTTACTGGTAGAAGATAATAAAATCAATCAATTGGTGGTAGCTAAGTTATTACGAAAACTTGATATCGATGTAGTAACTGCTGATGATGGATTGGAAGCATTGGAAGCAATTGACAAGATGTATTTTGATCTTTGTTTGATGGATATTCAAATGCCAAAAATGGATGGATACCGAGCAACTGCAGAGATTAGAAAGAATTCAGATCCACGTAAACGCGATGTGCCGATTATCGCTTTAACTGCCTCAGCATTTTTGACGGAGAAAGAAAAAGCGAAATTATTTGGTATGAACGATCACGTTGGAAAGCCATTTGGTCAAGAAGATTTATTGGAAAAAATTAGTGATTGTTTAGCAGTACATGCGAAGCAAACCTAGATAGTTTTCCTTAAAAATATATAGAAGCCTGAATTTTCGAAATGGAAATTCGGGCTTTTTTATGGAAAATGGATGACGCGGTTCTAGCGAATTTGACGATTACTATTTAAAGGAAAAAAAACACAACACCTCTAATTGTCAGATCCAGATCATCTGATAAATCCGTATCATCTGTGTTCCATTTTATCTCCTGATTTCCCCAATGCAATTAGTCCCAAAATCGGTCCTATCGCTAAAAAAACATAAATAAACCTTGAATCCATTGAGTTCCCTAAGGTGGTCAATAATTGAATACTAAAGATGGTTATAAAAAATCCAATGCAATTTACAATCGTCAAAGCAGTTCCTTTAGATTCTGCCAGAGCATTTTGAGCCACCAAAGTTGAAAATAAGGGGGAGTCTGCAATTACTACTAATCCCCAAATGATCAGGTAGGAAATCAAAAATATTTTGGAAGAGAAATAAAAAACTAGGGGAGATAAAAGACATAAAATACAAGACATCAGAAGCGCTGAAAATGCAATTTTCTTAGTTCCGAAATTTTGAGAAAGGTAGCCTCCAATTACGCAAGCTACTCCACCAAGTGCAATAATTAAAAAAGAAAAAAGAGAAATATTTATTTCTTGAGTTGGATTTAATTCTAAGAATGTTGCAATTATAACTGGTACAAATGCCCAAAAAGCATATAACTCCCACATGTGCCCAAAGTATCCGAAAGCAGCAGAACGGAATTTTCTATTTTTAAAAACGTTGAAAAAAGCAGAGAAATCTACCTGCATACTTTGTTTTCGATAAGGTCCATTTGGTACTAGAATCAACATCGATAATCCACCCAAAAATGCTAAACCTGAAGTGATAAAAATAATTAACTTCCAAGGTAATTCAGCTCCTAATCCTTTGAGTAAATGTGGAAAAGCAGTTCCTAAAACTAAAGCACCAACTAAATAACCCAAGGATTTTCCTAAACCTTTTTGGAAGTAATCAGCTGCTATCTTCATTCCTACGGGGTAGATTCCAGCTAGGAAAAATCCAGTCATAAACCTAAAGGAAATTAAACTTGTAAATGTATTGTTATCCAATGTCGTCCCAAGATTGAAGAGCGCGCCTAACAATGCACTTACAAAAAATACTTTGGAAGTGGCAAATCGATCTGCAATCGTAAAAATAGCAAAAACTAAAGTCCCGAAAATAAATCCAAATTGAACGGCTGAAGTTAAATGCCCCAATGCGCTACTATCTAAACTAAATGTTTTTACTAAATCGCTCATGACGGCATTGCCTGCAAACCAAAGTGAAGTGCAACAGAATTGGGCAAAGACTATGAGGGGTAAAATTCGATTTTGGCTAGGCATCATTTATTTTTTTGATAAAGGATCACACAAACATTCTGTTTTTTTAATTCCTTAACTACTTTCCAATTTTTTTCCAAGTCGTCAATTTCTTCATCCGTAAAATCATTAAAGACATTGGAATAAAAAATATATTCTTGCTCACTCAGATTTTTTTCTTCAAAATGTTTCTCTGTATCTTTTAAGTCAATATTTTTTATAGACAAAAGATTGGGAAAAGCAGAACCGATTTTTTCAAAAGGAATTTTTTCTTTTTCAATAAATTCAATCATATCATTTCGCAATTTGTAATAGGGTAGATGTGCTAAAGTAGAATCCCAACCTTGGGATATTTTTTTTGGATAAACCCAAAAATTGCCCAATGATAATCCTACAAGGCAAACTAAGAAAAGTCCTATTTTCCATTCTCGCTTTTTGACATATTTAAAAATAAAATAAACGGCTATAAAATCAATAATTAAAAAAATGGGTAACAAGTAGCGATGTCCTAAAAGCATTTTGTGAATAATCAATGCTGGAGTCAAGAAGAAAATTAGGGTTGAAAATAAAATTAAAAGTTGTTGAGTTTTTAGATCAAGTTGTGGCTTCTTTCTAAAAATATTAACACTTAAAATTAATAAAATTAACCACAAAAATATCCTTCCAAAATCAAGTAATCGCCAGCCTAAAACTACTATGTTTTTTAAAGCTCCTGACCGATCTACTTTTTCAAATGCAGGTGCCCAAGGGGAATTTTCATGATAACCAATCCAGCCAGTTTCTAAATAATGGAAAAGTAAAAATGACAAGCCCAAACCTACGCCAAACAAATAGGGTAGCGTATTTACAAATAGCGATTTAAACTTTATTTCTTTTTTTAGAACGAAAAAATAGTTTAAGAAATCGAGTGAGAAAATAGCTGCCGCCACCATGATTCCTCTCATGCTAATTAAACATAATCCAATAATTCCTATTACTAATATTTTTCTTTTTTTATTAAAAATCCCCTCCAAACTCATTAAGAAAAAAAAGACAACAACAATGTCAGGGGTGACCAAAACAGCTTGTCCTGCTAGGCATGGATCAACAATTAATAACAATATAAATGCAAAAGTAAAAATGGAATTTTGGAAAAAGTATTTTCCTAGTTTTTCCAAATAAAAAATAATCCCAAACAAAAAAGGCAACATAGCAGAATGACTCGCTACCAAACTTTTCCCAAATATTTTCCAAACCAATGCTATGTAAATTCCAAAAGTAGGAGGGTGTCCGCTATCAATATTTTCAGGTAGAAAAAACGAACTAAAATTATTATCAAAATAAAATTGTCCATGAATTGAACCCAATTGAACAGTATCCCAAAAGAAGAAATTCTCGCGAACTAAAAATGTCAAAACCAAAGCTGACAAATAAATAAAGTAAATGCCAAACTGTTGAATAAAATTTTCTAATCTTGATTTTTTTGAATGATGCAAACTTGATTAAATTTTTTGATAAATTTGATTTCTTCAGAGTAGAATACTCACAAGGTGATTTGGAAATCACCTTGTGAGTAAAAACCGAAATTTAAAGACACAAAGTAAAATGAAAAAATCAACAACATGACTCAATTCTTAAGTTTTTTCGCATTTACCGCATTCGTAGCATTTTTTGCTGCATGGCAACTTCGTAAAGACAAATTAGATACTGCCGATGGATATTTTTTAGGAGGGAGAAGTTTGACTGGTGTGGTGATCGCAGGTTCTCTTTTGTTGACTAATATCTCCACCGAGCATTTGATAGGAATGAATGGTTCTGCCTATGAAAATGGTGCAATTATCATTGCATGGGAAGTAACCTCGGCATTAGCATTGGTAGCTGCAGCCATGTATTTTGTTCCTCGATATTTGCAAATGGGACTGACAACGATTCCCGAATTTTTGGAAAAAAGATTTGATGGATTAACGAGGACGATTATTGCTTTGATGTTGATTATTTCGTTTGTCACGACATTATTGCCGATTGTACTTTACTCTGGCGCATTGAGTATTGAAAGTGTTTTTGAGATTTCAAGTTCTCTAGGAATTTCTCAAAATCAAGGACTGTGGTTGACAGTCGTGGTGGTAGGAACGATCGGTTCTATCTATGCAATTTTTGGTGGATTGAAGATGGTAGTTTATACTGATACAATAAATGGATTTGGATTATTGGTGGCTGGTTTGGCGATTCCTGTTTTTGCCTTATTAGATATTGGCGATGGAAATATGATGGCTGGATTGACTAAAGTTTTTAATCATGCACCTGAAAAATTTAAAGTAATTAGCGATGAAAATTCAATTGGAGAAGGAGCGCGTGATGCCACGTTGCCTTTTAGTGTATTGTTTACGGGATTGATAATCAATCAGTTATATTTCTGGACGATGCATCAATCGATTATTCAACGTGCACTTGGAGCTGTCAGTATCAAGGAAGCGCAGAAAGGTTTGTTGTACACAGGAGTCTTAAAAATCTTGATTCCTTTAGTAATTGTTTTACCTGGGATTATTGGTTTTTATTATTTCGGAGATAGTCTTTATGGGGATGCGAGAGATACAGTTTATCCTCAATTAGTCAAAAAAGTACTTCCGGTTTGGATGACAGGATTCTTTGTTGCCGTGATGGTTGGAGCTATCTTGAGTACATTTAATAGTGCATTAAATAGTGCAGCTACGATTTGGAGTTTAGGAATTTACAAAAGATATATTTCTCCTTCAGCCAATGAGAGTCGAACTGTTTGGATGGGGAAAATGGTTTCCGCTGGTTTGGCAGTATTTGCCATTTTGATTGCGCCATTTGTAGCCAATGCACCTGATGGATTGTATCAATTGTTGCAACAATTAAATGGGATATTTTTTATTCCAATGGCAACGGTGATTTTGGCGGGGTTCTTTTTTCCCAAAGTTTCAGCGATGGGAGCGAAAGTAGGTTTGATTTTCGGATTGACTTTTTATGTATTGATGAATTTTGTATTGGAAGTCGATTTACATTTTGTTCATATTTGGGGAATTGAATTTGTGTTGAATGTGGTCGTGATGCATTTAGTTTCAAATAGTTATCCTCGAACGAATATGTTTAAAATAACTGATGTAGGAGTTGTGGAAGTCGAGCAATGGAAATATGCAAAACTGTTAAGTTGGATTTTGGTAGGAGTGACGGTTTTGATTTATATTTTACTAGGAACATTATAATTAAAAAGGTGATTTTGGATATATCCAAAATCACCTTTTTTAAATTATAAATTCTACATTTTTAATAATCAAACGTAAAACGTCTGTTGTAAAACGTAAAACAAATAAATTATTATCCTTGAGCAGGAATTCTTAGAACCTGTCCTGGATAAATTTTATCAGGGTGTTCTAACATTGGTTTGTTTGCTTCAAAAATATCATTGTATTTCATAGGATCGCCATAAACTGACTTAGAAATTTTAGACAATGAATCTCCAGACTGAACCGTATAAAATGTTGCTTCTGGTTCTGGATTAGCCACAACGATATTATCTTCCACAACAGACACACCTTCCACATTTCCTAGTGCCAAAATAATTTTTTCTCGATCAGCATTAGTTTCAGTATTTCCTCTAACAGAAATTGACTCTCCTAATTCTAAATTTAAATTAGAAACAGGAATTCCTAATCGACTTACTTCAGCTTGTAAAGCTTGAATCTTTTTTTGTTCTTCAGTTAATACTACTTTTGCTTCAGCAGTTGGTTGAGGAGCAGCAGCCTCTTTCTTTCCAAAAATTTTGTTTCCTGCTTTTTTAATAAATGACATTAAGCCCATAAAAAATTGTGTTTTAAAGTATTAAAAAGTTAAATGTAATAATTCTATTACTAATTTTATGACTAAGAATAATAAAATAGTCACATAATTATTTTTTATTAATTCTCTTGTTTATTGCTTAAACTTGCCGATAGGTTATTTTGTTCAAATCATTATTTTACAGAAAAAGAAAAATTATTCATAAAATGGATTTAACTACAGCCATTCAAGAATTATCACAAGACATTTTATTAATAGTCGCCCTGCCAATTTTTCTAATTGCTGTGGCAGCCGAATGGTATTATGAAAAGTATAAAGAATTAGAAATATACAAAGGCAAAGATTTTTTAGCTTCATTTTCTATGGCAATTATTACGGCTGTTGTGGAGTTTTTGCCAAAAGCATTAGCATTTGTTGCTTTCTATTATTTACATGAATGGTCGCCTATGCGAGATGTGATAGGAAGACAATGGTGGGCATTTGGGATTTTGTTTTTCTTAGATGATTTTGCTTATTATTGGTTTCATCGCATGAATCATGAAGTGAGATTATTTTGGGCAGGACATGTTTCCCATCATTCTTCTGAATATATGAATTTTGGAACTGCCTTGCGACAAGGTGCG
>JBGCCY010000185.1:0-19597 GCA_045104975.1 Saprospiraceae bacterium | reverse complement strand
CTAGATTTTTCATTTTCACTTTTTATCGAAAATGATACTTTTTTACCGTTTTTTCAATGAACTTTTATGTTTTTTCTACTAAAAACATATTAACAAAAAATGATTTTATACACGACTAGCTTGAAGCGCTGACAGCCCTTTTTATTTTATTTTTTTACCTCAACACCGCCAGATTCGCCCCTGAATACAAGATCTCTTCTCTCACAATCGGCTTCATTTCCTCAGCCGCTTGCAATAATAATTCTTCATCCAATGGAAATGGCAATGGTCGAGTATCACATCTTCCTCTTGAAAAAGAAGATAATGCTCTTCGATCCCCATTAAAATGAGAAGCATAATTTTCGAAAACAGATTCAACACTTATTGGGGTTGATCGAATCAAGTCATTATTTTTTGCATCAAAATATTCCAAATGACCTGAAACAATGGCTGCTTTGCTTTGGAAAACCTCGAAGACTCTTGCTCGAATCAAAACCTTCCTTGGAACTTTAATGTCATTGCCTAAAGTATCTTTCATCACATTTCCATTGCCATCCAAAACATAATCGTAACCATCTTCAATTTCTTTAGAATCAATATATTCTCGTTCCTTGATTCGTTCTGGGCTCACATCAATTTGGGTGATATTCATTCTTACCTTGAGGTCAATACTTTCATTTGTAGGTTCTGATAAATGGAATTGATTCCAACCACTATTCAATTCATCCACGCCCATTCGAAGCACTTCATTTTCAAATTCTTGTGGCAAAACGACTTGTGCATTATTTTTCATTTCAAATAAAACATGTGTCATGCCCAATTCCCTAACTTTGAATTTCAATTCGTTGACATCTTTATAATTTCGGAAGTAATTTTCAATTTTATCCAAGTTATGAAAAGCATCTCGAGCAGCTAATTTATCACCTCGTTCTGCATCGACTAATTGATATTGAACAGTTTCATACAATGCTTTCGCTGCTTTTTTCATAGCAGCTGTTTCTAATTCATCTACTTTTACAAATTGAAATTCTGCTTGATAGCCTTTCTTACTCAGCAAAGGTAAAAGTGGAGAAACTGTTTCTTGACGTTTTCTAATGTGTCGATAAACATCTACAATTCTTTCTTCGCTTCCAGGTCTATTTTCCAACTTAGCGATTCGTTGCATGTCTTGTTGAGTGGCTTTTTCGAAAGCTTTTTCCAACGCTTTCACATGTTTTACTTTCTTTCTTTTTTTTCCAGAAAGTTTTCTAGTAGCTAATTCTACCGCTTCATCGTATCGACCTTGTTCTACTAATTTTTGTGTTCTTGCGCAAGAGCTAACAAAAATTGCAAAAGCCAAGAGTAAAAGGAATGTTAGGTTTGAAGATTTTTTTAATACTACCATGGCTTAAAATTTTAATTATTATAAAATAGATTAGACTTGATTTGTTAAACATTTTACGACTGACGTTTTATGTTGGCCTTTAAAACATTATTTCATTTGAAATCAATTCTGTCGTTAGGTTTTTTTTATTTTATAAAACTAAATTTTAACATGATTGTAAACCACTAATGTTCAGTTAATTAGACAAGAAATTTGGTTAAAAAGTATTAATTTTTTTCCCAGATCATTAAAAAATGCTAAAAAGGGTTTTCCTTTTTTTTAAATTGAATTGATAATTCGATGACTTTTTATACTTTTTTATTAAAATAGGTAAACCAAACTAGAGTTTAAAACTGTTATAATGCGTAAATTGAATAATCATCAAATAAAAATTAAAAAATTACGAACTAATGGTAGAATATAATTACATGGTGGATTTTAAGCTGCCTAATATATTATCTGAAGAATTTATGGATTTAGTACCTTATCAAAGAATAGCAGTAAATAAGCTTATTGAAGAAGGAAAAATTATTAGCTATGCTTTATCTCTAGAAAATTCAAGACTGTGGGGGATTTTTTCAGCAAATTCAGAATTAGGGGTAATGGATATCTTGTCAGATTTACCTTTAACGCCTTTTATGAAAGTAGAAATTAGTTTGTTGACCTTTTTCAATGATACAAAAACACAAGTGCCTAAATTTTCGTTGAACTAAATTTAATTTTATAAAAAAATAATTTTTAAGTTTTAAACTTTTTAGCTTTTTTTATGTTTTATTTGTACATTGTGACTTGATATATATAAACAATCATATAGATATTATTTATCATTTATAAAATAATAGTTTATCTTTGTTTCAATAAATTGTAAAAGTTGTTCTTAATTATATAAGAAGACTAAAGAAGTTTTCATTTGGTTTTTTGGGGTTATGAGGAGTGTACCTGCTAAGGCTTCACTCCTCAACTTTTTTTAAGCCTCTCATCAAAAAAAAAGGAACTGATTATGAATATAATCAGTTCCTTTTTTTTGATTTTTTATCTAGTACTTAAGATCTTTTCTCCACCTTATATTTTTGAATCACTTTTTTATTAGCTTCAATAATTAATAAATAATCTCCTTTTTCAATATTACTCACATCCAAAGATTGCAAAAAATTACCTGACTTTGTATTAATAAAATTATTTTTTAATACTTGTCTATTAATCTTATTGACCAATCTTACGCTGATATCAGCTGGCTTTTGCAGATTATATTTAAACTGAATTTGACCAGTTCGTGGATTAGTTTGCAAACGATCATGATTATTCCATTCACTATTTTCTAAAATCTCACGTTCCGCTTGAAGCAATAAAACCTCGCCATTAGACTGAGTACATTTTAATCTATACTTTGGATAAATTCCCGAAGCAACCCCTTTTAAATTATCCACAATTTTATAGGAATTCACTTTTTCAGCATCTCCAGTTCCATAAATTCGAGCTAAGGTTAAATATTTTTTTCCATCAATTGATCTCTGAATTTCAAAGATGGGTTTTACCTTTTCATTTTTTGTCATCCATTGAACGATCACTTCATCTGACTGAACTTTAGAATGAAATTGAGAAACTTCCAAGGGTTTTACACTTACTAATCGTTTTGGTTTTAATTGTTCCTTTTTTGGAATTGAATTATTGACAATCGGATTTGAAATTTCATTACTTGCAAAAACTGGCTTATTTCCTATTCTCAAAATTTTTCCAGTTCGAGGTGCCCAAACATCCAAACCTGCTGGCACCGAAAATATATCATTGGCATCAACCGAAACTACTTGCTCCGCATTATCTACTTTAATAGTTCTCACTTCTATTCCATCCAAATCAATAAAAATCCATTTGAATTGATTAAAACTTCCACTTGCTCGAGTCCAAGATTTATCATCATTATTTCTCCGCAATGGCGCTCCCCAACATCCTTCGCCTACATAAACAGTTCCACGCTCATCATCTCTAATAAATCCTTCATCACTTCCTCGCTCTTTTGATGGGCGAATTGGATAAGTTGTTTTTACTACATGTGCATCAGATTCACAAACTAGATCAACTCCGAATTTATAAAACAAAGTTCCCCAGTTTTTCATTTGAGCATTTCGCTCTGATTTTTTACTCATGTGAGGACGAATAGCATGATGATATTGAGCCATTTTCCATTTTATATGAGTGTTCTTGCTTAGATCATTCTCTAACCAATTCCTTTGATCTCCACCTGCCGCAAGCATTGAATTCAAAGTATAAATTCGTAATAAATCTCCTCCTAAATTCAAGGCATATATATTTTTTTTATTTCTCACATCAAACATATCTACCAAACTCTCATTCGAAGATTCATGATTTCCTCTTGCTGGAATTATTGGCGTTAAATGCCCATCTGCAGTTATCGTTTTTTGCCAATCATCAAACCAAGCTTTCCATTGTCTTTCAATATCTCCTCCTGTCATATCTCCTCCAAACATTACGGCATGTGGACGTAACTTTGAAACCAACAGATTAGCTTTACATCTTGCCTTGCGATGATTTCGAGAATCACCACCTGCAATAATAGAAAGTCGCTCATAAGGATTATCAGGAGCCGTTTTAAAAGACATTCTTTGACTAACGCCTTCACTATCTTTTATAATAAAATGGTAAATAGTATTTGGTTGAAGATTGATGAGTCGAGCAAAATGATTATTCATACCCTTAGACCAAACTTTGCGATCTGCTTTTTGAAACAAACCATAATTCAAAGTTTCTTGCCCTCCATTATATTTATCAAAATAAACAGCAGGATCACTTCCTGAGACTTGCTCCCAACCAATCGTCATGGTAGTCGCTGGGTCATCCACCCACATAATTCGATACCGATCAGTTAACGCTGAAAGAATATTTTGAGAAAAAATAAAAAGTAATAATGTTATAAAAATGTGTTTCCAAGAAAAGGATAACATAAATCTATTGTTTTAATGGAATTCGTAAAAATAATAAAAGATATTTAGTTGACTGACTAACCTTTCAATTAAGTGGTTAACAAAAACTAAACTGTCGGGGGGATGGGTAAAAAACAGTATTTGTCTATTAATCAAACTTGCAAGGCTCACCTTCCTCATATTAAGTTTTATAAATATTCTGTTTTTATTTAATATTTAAACTAAAACCTTACCAACCTTTCGTATTTATCCCTTTTGCATCGTAAAAAAGTTTTTTTTAAGATTTTTAATAGAGAACTTAACTACTTACCTTTGCACTTTCTTATTTTATTCTTCAATAAATCTCGTGTTTTTAAGTCAAGTCAAAATTAAAATCAGCACTCCCGTTGGTCGTTTTCGATTTCAATTTTAACTTGACCCCAAGATTTGTCGAAAAATGTTTATTTTAAAACCACTTTATGCCTGCAACAATATGAAAAATACAGTTATTCAAGATCTCATTAATAAAGAATTACATCGCCAAAGAAGTGGCGTAGAATTAATCGCTTCTGAAAATTTTACTAGCCAAGATGTCATCGATGCGATGGGCAGTTGCTTGACTAATAAATATGCCGAAGGTTATCCTGGAAAAAGATATTACGGAGGCTGCGAAGTGGTCGATGAAATCGAACAATTGGCAATTGATTATTTGAAAGAATTATTCGGAGCTGAATATGCGAATGTTCAACCTCACTCAGGTGCTCAGGCAAATGCCGCAGTTTTCTTAGCTGTTTTGCAACCAGGAGATGCGATTTTAGGTTTTGATCTTTCGCATGGAGGACACTTGTCACATGGTTCACTTGTTAACTTTTCAGGGAAACATTTCAAGCCAAATTTCTACGGAGTAGAAGCGGAGACGGGAATGATTGATATGGATAAAGTGGAAGCAAAGGCGTTGGAAGTACAACCTAAATTAATCATTTGTGGTGCATCAGCTTACTCAAGAGATTGGGATTATGCTCGCTTCCGAGCGATTGCTGATAAAGTGGGTGCTTTGCTTTTGGCAGACATCGCTCACCCTGCAGGATTAATTGCAGCTGGTTTGTTAAATGATCCAATTCCACATTGTCATATTATTACAACGACAACTCATAAAACTTTGCGAGGGCCAAGAGGCGGTGCAATTATCATGGGCAAAAATTTCGATAATCCTTGGGGTAGAACTACGAAAAAAGGAACTCCAATCAAAATGTCTGCTATTTTAAATAGTGGCGTTTTTCCAGGAATGCAAGGTGGCCCATTGGAGCATGTGATTGCTGCAAAAGCAGTTGCGTTTAGCGAAGCATTGCAACCTGAGTTTAAAACTTACGGTCAACAAGTAATTAAAAATGCCCAAGCGATGGCGAAAGCATTTGTCGATAAAGGCTATAAATTAATTTCAGGCGGAACAGATAATCACTTGATGCTTTTAGATTTGAGAAGTAAAAATGTAACTGGAAAGCAAGCTGAGAATGCACTAGTTTTGGCTGACATTACGGTTAATAAAAACATGGTTCCTTTCGATACACAAAGTCCATTTGTCACTTCTGGAATTAGAGTTGGAACTGCTGCAATTACCAGTCGTGGATTCAATGAAGTAGATTGTGTAAAAGTAGTGGAATGGATTGACCGATTGCTTTCTGACTTTGAAAATGAAGATTTAATTTCTGAAATCAGAAGTGAAGTAAATACATTTATGGAAAATTTCCCATTATATGAAGCAGTAGGTGTTTCGTAATACTTTTTAAAAAAAAGCTCAAAGAGGTATTATCGTAACTGCGTTGCGCTAATACCTTTTTTTATGCTTACTTTTATTTTTTCTATCAAAAAAAATTGCCTAAGACTACTTAATGCAAAAACTCCCAACATGGTCTGATGATGAAATAATCAAAGCTTTTTTAGCTGGTGGTACTTCAAAAGAAGCAGCAGTTAATCAAGTGATGAATGATTTTATTCATTACCTACCCACAGTTGCAAAAAAGACTGGACTAAAAAAAGAAGAAGCTTTAGATATTTTCACCGATGCAATCATGGATATGATTGATCAAATAGTTGCTTTCAAATTCAAAGGAGAAAGTAAACTCTCCACTTATTTTTATAAAATTTTTTATTTTAAATGTGTCGACCTTTTTAGAAAAAATACGACCAACAATATAGAGTACCGAGAAGAGTTACCCGAAGTCTCTGATACTTCACTCATCGCTCCTAATAAAATAGAGATAGAAGAAGAAATAAAACAACTCCATAAATACCTAAATCAACTAGGAGAACCGTGCAAACAAATTCTTTTGGATTGGGGGTTTTGGGGGTATAATATGAGTGAAATTGCTGAAAGAATTGGACTAGAAAGTAGCACCCAAGCAAAAGATAGAAAGTATAAATGTTTGAAAAAGCTAAGAAAATTGATGCAACAACCCTTTTAATGAAAAAAGAAAAATACAGAAAATGAGTCTTCTCAAAGAACTTCAAGAATATATTGATAAATATAAGTCTGGTGAAATTTCTGAAACAGATTTTAAGCAACGTCTTGAATCTGATGATGAGCTAAAACTCGAATTTGAATTGCACCAAAAAGATCTGCGAGCCATTCGAGCTGGAGCAAAAGTACAACTTAGAAAAAAAGCAACTCTTGCTTTAGAAAAACATGAAAAGGAATCAATCAATATTTTTTCACTAAAAAGAATCATACAAATAGCTGCGATGTTTATTTTTTTAGTGGCTGCCTTTTTTCTGATTCAAAATCTCGGACAACCAGCATCAGGAGCTGACTTATTTTCCAATCATTTTGAATTGCCTGCACCTGTGGGAGAACGAAATGATACGCCCCAATCTGACACTTGGAATAGAGCTATGACTGCCTATGCAAATCAAAATTTTGAAAAAACAATTGAACTACTTTCCCCTTTGGTAAATGATCAAAATTTTCAATTTTCTGACCGAGGAAAGTTATTTTTAGGAGTAAGTCTTTTGATGAAAAATGAATATCAAAAAGCGATCAATACTTTTGATGCTATCCCTTCCGAAAGTTCTTATTTCAAAAATGCAGAATGGTTTAAAGCATTGTCATTTTTAAAAATGGAAAACACTTCGGAAGCGAAAAATGCTTTTCAAAAAATAGGGAATCAACCTAGACATTTTAAACAAGAAAAAGCTAAAACCATTTTGGAAAACTTGTAGTTAGTTTCAACTATTTATTTTTCAACGCAGAGGTGCAGAGCAGAGACGCAGAAGATTTTTCTTCGAAAAATTTAAAAACTCTGCGTCTCCGCACCTCTGCGTTGAAAAATTTATTATCGTAAAACAATACTCAATAGTTACAATTACTTTTTATTAAAATAAAAAAACAATCCAAATAACAATACTCCTACAAATCCCCAAAGTAAATAATTCGTCGGTTGAACAAATTCTATAGTATCATCATTTCCCATCAAAACAAAAGCACTCCAATAATGTGGAAAAGTTTTATAATTACCTTTTAAGTAATCTAATTTTGCATATCGTAGTGCCTCATCTGTTTTCGTTCCATCCTTCAGGTAAGTATAAAAACTTTCCATAATCGTCCTCGTAGATTCATCATCTGCTTGCCACAAACTCATCACAATATTAGGCACTCCTGCCTGCCGAAAACCTCTCGCCAAACTCATCACCCCCTCCCCTTTTTCAAACTTTCCACTACCTGTATTGCAAGCACTTAGAACTGCCAACTGAGCATTTAATTTCATCCCATATAATTCATACGCATGTAAAACATCATCTTCCTCATCCTCATTCTCAGAAAAGATCAAACCTGAAAGCATCGGATTTTCTTCATTCGTATAAGCATGCATTGCCAGGTGAAGAATCCCGTAATCCGACGCCAAAGATTTAAAACTTTTTTCATTGGCGGTACTACCTATTCTTGAAATTCCATTTAACATTCCTACTATAGATTCCACTTCTTTTGAAGTTTGAGAAAGAGAAGTAAAACCATCCCTTGATGCTAAAATAGGGTTAGATTTCCCTTCATATTTTGGTGCAAAAGCAAGTACTTCATGGTTATGTTTTGCTGGTATAAATTTCTGAAATTGAAGGTTCGCAGAAAATGAATACCGAAGAGAGTTTTCGACAAATAAATAAGGTAAGTCGACGTAATTAATTTCGCTTTTCCCAAAATCATTATTAGTCAACAATAATTCATACGGTAAATAGTTAAGGTATGAATCAGGAATTAAAATTAATTTTTGCTCGCTTCCATCTAGAGCAAAAGCTAAAATATTTTGATATAACTCAGTACTTTGCTCGGTGAATTTTTGAAAAACTTCTTGTCCTGCACCTTGCTTACTTGCTAGTTGATTATCATTCACTAAGCCAATAAAATCAAGGGTTTTAATTTCCAAATCATTATTATTAGGTCGCTTAAAAAACCCAACATTTTCGTCAGATATTTTTAGTACAAATAGTCCTTCCTCGGTGATTAAAAATTCTAATAAAGTTTCCTCCTTTAGTAAATGAGCTTGGATATCAGCAATCGATAATAAATCTAATTCATTTTGAATTCTAGAAATAGTTGGATAATTTTTCATCAACTCTTCATTAAATAATTCCTGCTCTTGTTTGACTGCAAAAATCTTATTATTAAGATCTTGAGTTTTATTATCCTCTCTTGGAAGTTGACTAAATTGTGTTTCTAAGTCTAATAATTGTCTTCGAAATTCATTTCTTTTAAAAGATAAACTGTCTGGGATTTTCGCAATTTTTGCAGCAGCTTCTGTTTGCAAAGCTTCTAATAAAATTAAACTTCTACTTTTCTCCATCATCTGAAAAGCGACTTCCGTAAATATATTGTTATGAGTTTTCTCAAATAATTCAAAAGCGACTTGAGTACCACTTTCATAGATACCTCTGGCATGCTCTGCTAAATATTGTTTAGCACTTTCCGTAAAAAAACTCTGACGAGCATAATCTACTAATCCACTTGCCACTTGATAAGTTTCCATCGCTAGAACCAAATCTTTTTCATCGTTGGAGCGTTGATATTTCTTATGAAAAATAGCAGCTTTTTCTTCTAATAATAAAAGCATATGAAATTCTGAAAACACATCTTCTGGCTGAGGATTATCCGCTACATTCTGGTAATCAAAATCGGCACTCAACTCCCCAAATCCTTCTTGACAAAACATCAATGCTTGATCTAAATCTTGAGTAGTTTTCGCTAAATTCAAACAGGATAATACTCGATCATAACTATTTTCAACTGTAACTTCTTTCGCCAATTTATAAGATTGCTCAAATAAATTATGAGCTTCGGTTACCTGCCCATCTTTCAAATAACAGTTCCCCATACTCATCCATAAACTGATATATTTTGGATGATTTTTATCTAACACTTGGTCAAATATCTCTGTGGCTTGCTGATAAACTTTTAGGCTTTTTTCGTACTGACCAAGATAAGCATAGGCTTTTCCAATATTTAAAGTAGATATCCCTGCACTATAATTTGGGATTCCAGATATTTTATTTTTCAAGGCAATAGCTTCTTCAAACCAAGGAATCGACTCTTGATAATCTCCTCCATCTTTTAAAACATTTCCCATTTGATGCAAGGAATATACTTTGTTATTCAAATTTTGAGACCCTAAAGTATCGTAGATAGAAATGGATTTCCTAATGTATTCTTCTGCTGTTTTAAAATCTTTTTTCCGTTGATAAACCGATGAAATACCTCGTTGCGTTTTAGCGAGTTCTTGCGCCATATTTCCTTTCTCAAATTCACCAGCAAGTTGTTTTAGAATATCTAATGCTTGGTTATAATATCCCAACTCAATATAAATTTCTGCTCTCGAACGGATAGAACGCAAGGTACTTTTATGGTTACCTCCAAGTGATTTTGTTTTTAGTATTATTGCTTTTTCAATATATTTTAAAGCCGTTTCGTACTCTCGTTTACGACCATATTCCTTCGAAAGATTATTGTTACTATAAGCCATTAATTTTTCCTTTATCTCAAATCCATTCTCTCCTTCTTTTAATGAACCATATATATCCAAAGCTTGATTAAAAGATGTTATAGCTGCATCAAATTGATCTCCATTTGATAAAATATTACCATAGTTTAGGTAGACATCTCCCAATTTAACTTGGTAATAATTGTCCAATTTACGATCTTGATAATCTTTGATTACCGCTTCAATCACTTTTACGCTTTTCTGATTATCTCCAATAAAATCATAACCCCATGCTGCTTCGATGAGGCATTTATAATAGTAAATCCAGTCTTGTTTTTTTTCAAATTGTGGCGCTAATTCCTCGTAGATAGGAATACCAATTTTAGGTTCAAATTCATGTGCTTGAATCGTTTTATTATAACGTTCTCGAAGTACTTCCAATTCTGAATCGATAGGAACTTGAGCAAGGAAAGAAGAATTAAAAAGTAAAAGCCCTAGTGTTAAAATTCTGATTAGGCTGATTTTCATCTGTGCTTATTTTGGGAGAAATCTAAGTTAATTTAGGAATCCTCAAATTACGATAAAAACAGTTAAAAATTTTCAGCCTTAAATTTCAGTCAATAGATTAGGTGATATCCAATATCCAATTCATACTGATACCTCTTTTTTCATTAGTCGTTTTTTTGGAAAAAAAGTCGCCAAGTTTATTGTTTTTTCTTTCGGTTATTTTTCTAGCCTCATCCAGCATTTTAAAAAAATTCTATTTCTAAAAATAAATTCATTTTTCCAGCGACCTTTTTTATTTCTGTTCGACTAACTAATTGTGTTGGCATCATTTTTCATTTTAGAAATTAACAAGAAAGTATAACCCCAAATGATCTCACCCCAAATCTTCTAGTTAGAGGATTTGGGGGTTTTCAAAAGTTAAACTCCTTTTTCTGCCCCTTAACAATATTTTTCCAAGTCTCCCTCACATCCACTTTTGGAATTTCTTGAAAATAAATAAACCCTGCTTCTCTCGCAAAAGGATTTTGAATACTATCTACCAATACTCTTTTCTCAAAAAAACTAGACGTAGCAGACTGTCTACTATCTTCTACCATAATTTGACTATCAAAGTCAACATCTTCCTTTGTCCACATCACATAACTTGAAGCAAAACTATGAATCTCAGGTAAATCATATTTTTTTCCATAATAATTCATCGCACCAGCATGTCCATAGTTCCCTCCGTAAATCATACATTTTTCCTTTTTTTCTTTTGGCAAATTATGATAAACTTTTGCCACTCGTTCGCATAATTCTTCCCATCCAAACATATCTGCATAGTCTTGAGGGAGTTCATATTTTTGATTATTCTCCCAAATCAATGGACCTTCTAATCCAAAGTTTTTATCCATGTAAGCACAATAGCTTTTCATTTTATCAATCTTAAAAACTGGTAAAACATAAGGCAAAATTGGAATAGTCAAAATAGTCATTCCTAAGAATAAACTTGCTCGAACTGCATTTTTTGAAATCCATTTTTCCAAAACTATTCCTCCAAACGGAAATAGAATCGTAAATGCCCCAATTGTATAATATGGTTTTCCACTCAAAAACCCGATCAATAAAATGGTCAACAAAAATCCAATTCCTAGAAAACGATATGGTTTAAATTTTTCCCAACTAAACAAACCAACAAGTCCTGACAACCAAATTATCGAAAAAGCAAAATGAAATTGCAACTGTTCCAATAAAAATCCTGTCCAATTTACATGAACCAATTGCGACTCTGCCAACTCCTGCATGTGATGTATCACAGGCCAATTATGCTCCTGTTGCCAATACAAATTTGGAGTGGCAATCACTAGTGCAATGAGCAAAGTTTGGTAAGGATATTTTGTGGCAAACACTTTCCGATGTGAAGTAAACAAAAGCGCAGCGACCATACTCACACCATAAAATACAATGGAATATTTCAATAGAAAACCAAATCCGATACTTAATCCTAGAAAATACCAAAAGCGAGGTTGCTCTGTTTTGATGGCTTGAAGTAAAAAGTAGGCAGATAAAAACCAAAAGAATTGATTGAAGGAAACTGGTTGAAATAATGAATTACTTCCGAGCATCGCAGGCGATAAAAGTAATCCACCGCAAGTGAAAATGATTGCCCATTTTTTTCCGCCTAATTTTTTCACGATCATTCCTGCCAAGATGATAGTTGCCATTCCTATCAATGCTGGAAATAATCGCGTGATAAAAACACTACTTCCAAGCCAACCAATTATTTTGGAAATGACTGGAAGCAAGGGTGGAATTTCCATAAATCCTAATCCCAAATGATTGCCTTGATCGAGATATAAATATTCATCTCGATGAAAACTATAATTGGTATTGGTAATAAAATGAACCAGCAATTTTGATAATCCAAAAAAATAAATGAGTCGATTAAGTTGGTAGTTTTTCATTATTGGTATTTTTCCTAAAAACAAATTACAATATAATTTATGAACTCAAAAATCCTTTTCTGATTTGGTTTGTTATACTTTTGCATAACGTAGCGGGACTCTCCTGAGTCCCGAATAAAAATACAGGACTCAGGAGAGTTTTACTACGGTAAAAAAAACACGATCAATACATATGAATATACAATATTTAAAAGCCGAAGAGATTGATAAAAATAAATGGAATAGTTGTGTACATTTTGCCAATAATGGAAATCCATTTGGCTACATGTGGTATCTAAACAATGTTTCTAAAAATTGGGATTGCTTGATCGAAGATGATTATGAATCGGTTCTACCACTTATTTGGAAACCTAAAATATTAAACACTAAAGAATTATATATTCCACATTGGGTTCGGTCTTCGGGGATTTATTCTGTTAATATTTTATCGAAAAAACGAGTAGATGCCTTCCTAAATGCGATTCCACCAGAGTATCAAAATATAGAAATGGCACTCAATGAAGAAGTCAATTTTCAAGACGATTTAAATTTTGAAAAAACGGAACATCAAAATTATCATATCCTTTTGAATAAGGATTATCCAAGTATCGCTAATGATTATTCGAAAGAAACAATAGACATCATTTCAGCAGCAGAATCTTCTACTATATTTTCCATCGCTAATCTAAAACCTGAGACTCTTGCAGATTTTTATAAAAAACATACCAAGGATAATAAATGGGTGGAGGAAAAATTTCATGCTTTACAACGAATCATGTACAATGCGATGCATCGTGGATTGGGGTTTTCGACTGGAGTTGAAGATAAAAAAGGTAATTTATTGGCGGCAGATTTTTTTATTTTTAGCCACGGAAAATTGATAAGTTTGATCGGAACGATTTCAGAGGAAGGAAAAAAAACAGGTGCACATCATATGTTGATTGATCGAATTATTCAAACGAATGCGACTCGACCGGTTATTTTGGATTTTAATCAGAATGAAAAATGGACGGAAGGGTTTGGAGCGAAACCAACTCTTTATCTTCATATTAAGAGGAAGACGGGGTGGAGGAAGTTTCTTTAGTAAGAATGATGTTAGATCTATACTTTAGTTCGTGATAAAAAAGCTTTAATTATGAAAAGATTAAAGGATTTCAAAAAAATGGGAGTCTGGGAGTTTGGAGAGAAGGAGAATAAATACAATTACACCATACCTGATGAAATAATAAAGAAAAAAATTGCAATATATGCATTCATCGAAAATGGTAAGGTAATGTATGTTGGGCAAACACAAAGAACTGTTAAAGCGAGGTTTGATAGTTATGCTGGGAATAAAAAGAGATTTCGTGAAAGCAAATCAAAAGGTTCTGGAAAATATCTTGCTCCTGCTATTGATGAAAGCCGAACTAATAAAAGTCGAATTATTGAAATTTGGCTATGGTTTCCTAATCTCGATGATTATGAGATTATTTTGAAACAGAAAAGTAATGAAAAAATTGAAAAATTACATTCTATAGATCGAAGTGTTCTCTTAAATTTATTAGAATCTAAATGTATTGCCGAAGGTGGAAAACCGCCTTGGAATGCAAATGATTAATAATCTATTTTAGTGTAAGCCAATTCAATTTTTTATAAGATCGTATTTCTCTAACAACATAAACAGACTCGCATTAATAAAATAAAAAATAAAAATACCTCCAATGAAAAAATTCTTTAAATGGTTCTTTATCGGTTTAGCAAGTTTGCTATTAATCCTAACAGTTTTAGGAATCATAGCTCACGAATCTCGACCAACTACATCTCCTTCTCCTGAAGCAGATACTCTTGCTCAAAAAATGATGACTGCCGTCAATAAAACAGCTTGGGATACCACCAATATTATTAGTTGGGATTTTGTAGGACAACATCAATTCCTTTGGGATAAAGGTCGGAATTATGTAAAAGTAATGTGGAGTGATAATGAAGTTTTGCTTCATACCAAATCAGTCACAGGTAAAAGTTTTACAAAAGGTGTAGAAGTTACAGGCGACAAAGCCAATAAATTAGTTAGCAAAGCTTGGGAATATTTTTGTAATGATTCCTTTTGGCTCAATGCAGTAGTCAAAGCATTTGACTCTGGAACCAGTCGAAGTTTAGTACAAACAAAGGATGGACGAGATGCCATGATGGTTTCTTACGAAACAGGTGGCGTGACTCCTGGTGATGCTTACGCTTGGATTTTGGATGAAAATGGAATACCGAAAAGTTGGAAAATGTGGGTGGGAGTAATTCCTGTTGGTGGTCTTGAGTTTACTTGGGAAGATTGGATTACATTAGATACTGGTGCAAAAATTTCTACTTTGCACAAAAGTAAAATCTTTGATATAAAATTAAAAGATGTAAAAGGTGCTGCGAGTTTGGCGGCTTATGGATTGACTGAAGATCCTTTTGCAGCTATTGCTAAATAAAGATCGCTTCGCTGACAGAGGACAGACTGACGATATTTCGCAAGAGTACATTACTCAAAGAAATATTAAAAAGCAAGATCAACTAATATCGTCAGTCTGTCCTCTGTCAGCGAAGCGATCTCAATATTTAACTTCTGTTAGAAAAAGCCCATTCGGAGGAACACTATAACTTTTTTTCAGTCGCTCCTGATTATCCAAAGCAGCTTTCACTTCTTCAATCGACAATTTTCCCAATCCAACATTGAGACACATTCCTACAACCAGTCGAACCATTCCTCGCAAAAAACGATTGGCGGCAATATGAAAAACTAAATGCTTTCCTTCTTTTTCCCAAACCCATTCTGACCTTTTCATATCACATAACATGGTTTTTGCATCAGATTTTGTTTTGCAAAAAGTAAAAAACTCCTCGTAGTCCAGCAAGAGTTTTGCAGCAGCTTGCATTTTTTCAAAATCTAATTTTTTGCCTTGGGGAAAACGAAAAGCTGTTTCTGCTAAGAAAGCATTTTTCTCAAAAATCAAATGATATTCATAAGCTCGACTAATGGCATCAAATCGAACATGCGCATTTTCTTCCACTTCAAAAAATCGATGGATCGCAATATCAGTTGGCAAATATTTATTGACTCTATTCAGAAATGTTTTTTTAAAATCTCTTTCAAAACCTTTGGGAATAATTTCCAAATCAAAATGAAGATAAAATTGACTCGCGTGAACTCCTGTGTCAGTTCGACCACATCCCATCACTTCTGTTGGTGTTCGAAGAATTAAAGAAAAAGCGGCTTCGATAGTTTGCTGAACGGAAGGAGCATTTGGTTGGCGTTGCCAACCATTGTAGTTTGTTCCTTTGTAAGAAAGTTCAGCAAAATACCTCATGCTTTTTTTTGCTGCAAAGTAAAGAAGTTTTTTTGAAAAAAGGAGATAGGGATGAGGTCGCTCGCAAGCTCGCTGTCAGGAGTCAAGTGCTTTTTGTTCCTCTTGCTTTTAAAAAGTTAAGATCATACTTTGAGGAAAACAAGAAGCCCTTGACTCCTGACAGCGAGCTTGCGAGCGACCTGACTACTGATCCTAAAATAAAAAAGCCCCGTTTCAGAAGGATCCGAAACGGGGTGTACAATAAACGCTCTCTCTATAATTATATATAAAGTCAATAAATTGACTTTAGTCTTTAGTCATAATTGAAAAATCAATCGTTTAAATTGATGTAATAAAATTAAAAAAGTATTTCCAAAAACCTAGGAAATTAGGCTAAATTTTTCAAAAAAATCTAAGAAATACCACAAAACTGCCAAAAAATGTTTTTTTTTATCAAATTAAGCTGCTCTCAACTTGGAAATTTTTGATTTACTTAGTTTTTCCATAGCGTACGATTCTGTTACTTCAAATTCAGTTACCTCTTTTTGAGATGGTAATTCAAACATCGCATCAGTCATAATTGCTTCACATATAGAACGCAACCCTCTAGCTCCTAATTCATATTCCAAAGCCTTCTGAGCGATATACTCAATTGCTCCTTCATTGAATTTCAATCGAATTCCTTCCAAAGCAAATAATTTCATGTATTGTTTAAGGATTGAATTTTTAGGCTCCGAAATAATTCTTTTCAATGCTTCCAAATCCAAAGGCTCTAAGTAAGTCAAAACAGGCAATCGTCCAACCAACTCAGGTATCAAACCAAAAGCTTTTAAATCTTGGTGTGAAATATATTGTAAAAGATTCTCTCGATCAATTTTTTCTTTTTTTCCACTCGCAAATCCAATCACTTGCCGATTCACTCGATTGGCTATTTTCTTTTCGATACCATCAAATGCACCTCCACAAATAAAAAGAATATTTTCAGTATTAACTTTTACCAATTTCTGTTCAGGATGCTTTCGGCCTCCTTGTGGTGGAACATTTACAATTGTTCCTTCCAACATTTTTAACATTGCTTGCTGAACACCTTCTCCAGAAACATCACGAGTGATGGAAGGGTTATCAGATTTACGAGCAATCTTATCAATCTCATCGATGTAAACAATTCCTTTTTGAGTAGCAGCAACATTGTAATCACACACTTGCAATAATCGACTCAAAATACTTTCTACATCTTCCCCAACATATCCTGCTTCTGTAAAAACGGTAGCATCAACGATAGCAAATGGAACATTTAAAAACCGAGCAATTGTTTTTGCCAATAAAGTTTTTCCAGTTCCAGTTCTTCCTACAAAAAGTACATTTGACTTTTCAATTTCTACACCATCATCTATTACATCTTGACGTAATCTCTTGTAGTGATTATAAACCGCTACTGCTAAGAATTTTTTAGCATCATCTTGTCCGATGATATAATTGTCAAGGTGATTTTTAATTTCTTTTGGAGTAACTGTTTCAGGGAGAGAAAACTCTTCTTTCGTTTCTGTGCCTTTATCTGCAAATAATTCTTCTTGAATAATTTCATCCGCTTGTTCTACACAAACTTCACAAATATGCCCGTCAATTCCAGCAATCAAAATAAGTGCTTCCGATTTATCTCTTCCACAAAAAGAACAACGATGAGTATTTTTAGATTTCCGCATTTATTATATGGTATTGTGATTTCTGTAATAAAATTTGACAATGTCTTCTAGAATAAACTTAATCGACTGACTTTCAGCAATTTACAACTATATAAATTACTATATGTTTTTTATTTTCTTTCAAAAATTAAAAGTAAACCTCTTACTCAATTGAACACACAAAGTTAGTAAAAGTTTGACGGTGGTTATAATATTTCTTTATTAAAAAAGGAGTCAGGTGTTAGGTTCGTCGCTGTGCTCTCGGTCAAGAGTCAGGGGCTCTCTGTTTTTCCCAAAGTTTGATTTTAACCTTTCGAAAGTGGAAGGAACAAGAAGCCCTTGACTCTTGACCGAAAGCACAGCGACCAACCTAACACCTGACTCCTTCTTCCAAAAAAAAATGAGCGACAAGTATTCAACTCATCGCTCATCATTTTTATTTTTTAATTAAAAAAAATTACGCATCATCTTTCCCTGCATGTCTTTCCAACACTTCATCGATCAACCCGTATTTTTTAGCGTCTTTTGCTTTCATCCAATTATCACGATCTGAATCTTTTTCGATTTGCTCGAAAGTTTTTCCAGTATGATTAGCAAGGATTGAATACAACTCTTCTCTTAATTGTTTAGAGAAATTGTAGCTGATTTCCATATCAGAAAATGTTCCTCTCATTCCACCTGACAATTGGTGAATCATCACTCTTGAGTGAGGTAAAGCAGAACGTTTTTTCTTAGCACCTGCACACAATAAAACAGCTCCCATCGAAGCAGCCATTCCTGTACAAATTGTCCCTACATCAGGACTTACATATTGCATCGTGTCATAAATTCCCATTCCATCAATCACGCTTCCTCCAGGAGAATTGATAAACATTTGAATGTCTCTTTTAGGATCTACTGACTCTAAAAATAATAATTGTGCTTGTAAAATATTAGCTACTTGGAAATTTACATCTGTCCCTAAGAACAAAATTCTGTCCATCATCAATCGGGAAAATACATCTAATTGAGTAGCATTCATTTGACGTTCCTCAATAACATAAGGTGTCAAACTATTTCGAAATCCTGCTTGTTGTGCTTTTTCAAATCGCTCCAAATTCAAAGAGCTAATTCCTTGGTGCTTCGTAGCGTACTTTTTAAATTCATCTTTTGGAAACATATCGGTATTAATTTTTTTAGTAAAAATCTAAAACGGGTGGCTCTAAATTTTTTAGTTTTTAAAGATTATTGTTTCAAAAACAAGTATGCGAATTGGGAGTCAATCACCTCCAATTCGCAAACTTCACAATGTTAAACAATTCAATTGAATTTTGTTCAACGAATAATATTTATTTTCGATCAATTTGTCTTTTAAACAGACAAACTGAAGATCATTTTTTTACTCAACTTCCTCTGCTTCAACTTCCTCTGCTTCTGTATTAACTATGCTTTGCACTTGAGCTGCAGCTTGCGCCGCTTCAGCTTTTGCACGTTCTTCTTGTAATAAAGTATCAAAATCTTCTCTCGAAATTGGAGTTTCGTTGATCGTGATTTCTCCTTTAATGGTGTTGAATACTTTTTCATTCATCATTTCACCATACACTTTATTCATTTGCTCTTTGTCCTCTGCCATTCGATTTGCAGTATTCAAAACAATCAATTCATCAGCGTCAGCCATTCCATATTGTTTGAACATGCCTCGAACTTGCTCTTTGATTCCTTCAAAAACTTCATCGTCAGTTACTTCCAAATTGAATTTTTTAATCAACTCTCCTCGGATTAATGACCAACGTAAAGATTTTGCAAATTCATCATATCCTTCTTCTACATCTTTATCTTGAACATTTTGCTCAGATGTTTTTAACCATCTTTTCAAAAAGTCATTTGGCAATGGCAATTCATTTTTTTCCAACAACATATCGTTGAAATCTCTGAACATTAAAGCATCCGCTTGTTTGTCGTAATGAGTTACATAATCAGTT
>JBGCCY010000184.1:0-13507 GCA_045104975.1 Saprospiraceae bacterium | reverse complement strand
GTCAGATAAAAGACGAGTAAGTCAACAATTGGATGCTAGTGGAACTCGAAAACGTAAAATTCAAAAAGAGTTGATTAAGCATTTTGGAAATATAGTTTCCATTGAGGAACCAACCGATTGGAAAGATGTGATTCCAGATATAGAAGGAGAAGGAGCGGATGATGAAGAGGTGGAGTTTATTGATTTTGATGGAATTGAATCGGAGGAAAATAATTAATAGCTTTTCCTGAAAAATGAGAAATTTGAATTGTAAGTGAATCCTAATTTCAAGACAAGACATTGGAGAAAACAAAACTATAATGCGGAATTTTTTTAATGAATTTAAAGAATTTGCTCTCAAAGGTAACATGATTGATATTGCCATTGGAGTGATCATTGGAACAGCATTTAATAAAGTGGTGGATGCTTTGGTCAAAAACGTTTTTTTACCTCCTCTTTCTTTTTTGACGGATGGAGTTAGTTTTGGAGAAAGTAAATTTATTTTGAGAGATGCTGTGGTGCAAGATGGAAAAACAACTCTTGAAGAGATTGCGATTGGCTATGGAAAATTCTTAGAAGCTACGATTGATTTTTTCATCATTGCGCTGACTGTTTTTATGGTAGTGAAAGTGATGAATCAATTAAAAAATAAAGCGGAGGATGTAAAAGATGAAACGGTAACAACTCCAAAGAATATTGAATTGCTAACGAAGATGACGGAATTGATGGAGAAGCAAAATGAGATGTTGTCGAATAAAAAAAGTTAAAGTTTTTGAAATTTTATTTTTTCAAAATCAAAGTATTTGACTCTAAAACAATTAGCGAGTCATTTAATACTGCACTCTGAAAATTATAATCTGGACAATGACAAGGTTCATCATCAGTTTTAAATTTCAACTCATCAAGAATATAAAAATGATTTGTTTCTGGAATTTCTACGTCATAAAAATACTCTACATATTGCACAGCATATAATCCTGATTCTTGTCCTGCAAATAAGAATTGTCCACCTTGATTCATCTCGCCTATCGTTATTTGAAAATTTGTTTCTTGTAAGTTAGTGATCGTATCAATTGAAACAATGTCATCAGACCCTATTCTTTTTGTTGAACAAAAAACTTCTGATAATTCCTCTTTAGAAAATGACGAATCAAAAGTAATTTCCAATATTGAATAAATGTTAATGTCTGGTGTGGCGCAATCTGGGATTATGCATTTTTCCGATTTACACGCAAAAAATAAAATCGGAAGAAGTAATAGTTTTAGAAAATTTATATTCTTTAGTTTTAATTTTTTGTCAAAATAACTTCCCCTGCTCCGCAAAACTCATCGGGTTTTCTAGTTGCAACAATGCACGTTTAGCTTCTAGTCCATAAAAATATCCTTGCAGTTTTCCACTCTTTCCAATGACTCGATGGCAAGGAACGATGAAGGCAATTTGATTATTCCGATTGGCAAGTCCAACTGCTCTAACTGCTTTTGGATTTTTTATTTTTTCAGCGATCGCTCCGTAGCTCGTGGTGTGTCCGTACGGAATTTCCAATAATGCATTCCATACTTGTTGGTAAAATTCAGAAGCATTGTTGAAGTCTAATTTCAGATCAAACGCTTTTCTTTTCCCTTGAAAATATTCTTCGAGTTGTTGTGCGCAAGCTTTCAGATGTTCTGGAAATTCTTTGGTGGCTTCTGTTAATTCTATTTTTAATTTGACCTGTTGAATGCCTAATTCGCTGCCGATGATTTCGACAATTCCAAGTGGAGATTTGTAATAAGCTTTTTCGAGCATGAGTTTTTTTTAATTCTTAAACTATTTTGTGTTTTAACTTAATCACAAAATATATTTAAGAAGGTTATTTTTTATAAAAGTAGGAAAAATACCTAAGTACAAAATAAAAACGGAAAAGATTAACCACAGAGAAATCAGAGAACAAACACAGAGAAAACAGAGAACTCAGTTACCTCTGTATCTTACCTCCGTTTTCTCTGTGTTAAAAAAAAATGATTTAAAGCTTAAATGTTGTTCTGTAATTTGAAAAATACTTTGATTTTTTTTCCAAAAATCATTTTTCAGAATACTTGTATATTGTGTTTTTTCTAAAAAAAGAGATCATGAAACAGCTATTTATTTTTGCAATACTTTTTCTTTTTTCATTCAACGTTTTTTGCCAAATGACTGGCCAAGAGCTTTTGGAGAAAAGTATCAAATATCATGATCCAAAAGGAAAATGGAAAAAAGCTAAATTGACTTTTGATCTTAAACAAGATACCCCCAACCGCCCGCAGCGATTAACTACGTTTAAAATTAATAATAAGAAAAATACTTTTTGGCAGAAAGATATTTCAGGAGAGAATACGGTGATTCGAAGTTTGGAAAAAGATACTTGCACATTGACTTTGAATGGGAAAACAACTTTTACGGAAGAGGAAATAAAAAAGAATCGATTGACCTGTAAGCTGACTCGTTTTTGGAGAGACTATCAATCGTATCTTTATGGCTTGCCGATGAAGTTGAAAGATCCTGGAACTAAGATTTATGATGAAGTCAAAAAGACAAAATTTCAAGATAAAGATTGTTGGCAATTGAAAGTGAGTTACTCAAAACCTGTTGGTCATGACACTTGGTATTTTTATTTTCATCCAAAAACTTATGCTTTGATTGGTTATCGTTTTTACCATGATGAGTCAAAAAATGATGGAGAGTATATTACTTTGGAAGATGAAATTAAAATTAATGGAATGCGTTTTCCTCGTGATCGAAAATGGTATTTTAATATTGATGATAAATTTTTAGGAACGGATTATATTCTTTCGGGTAAGTAAAACGATTTTCCAAATCGTTCTCCGTAAAACGACTTTTCATGTCGTTAATCAAAAAAAAATACAACGACTTGGAAAGTCGTCAAACGAAAAACGACTCAGAGAGTCGTCCTACATGAGAAGAAAAACAACCAAATACGTTAGTAAAGATGATGCGTTGAAAAAATTACAACGCTACTGTGTCTATCAGGAAAGATGTCACCAAGAAGTTCGTCAGAAGCTTTTGGACTTGGGTATCTATGGTGATGACTTGGAAGATATTATTGTTGAATTAATTAAGGATGATTTTCTGAATGAGCTGCGATTTGCACAAATGTATGCAGGTGGAAAATTTCGAATTAAGAAGTGGGGAAGGTATCGAATCAAGCGAGAATTGATGCAAAGAAGAATTTCAGAATACTGTATCAAAAAAGCTATGCTCGAAATTGACGAAGATGATTACCTCGAAACGCTTCATGCCATTTTTGAAAAAAGATTAAAAATAATTAGTGAGCCAAATGAATTTATGACGAATGGGAATTTAGCGAAGTATGCTATCTCGAGGGGATTTGAATCGGATATTGTTTGGCGGGAAGTTAAGAATCGGTAGACGGTCGCTTCGCTGGACGGTGGACGGCCCGTCAAGCGAAGCGACCGTTCATCGTCAAACGAAGTGACCGTCAACCGATTTTTAATTCTCCATATATTCTTCGAAAGTTTTAATCTTAATTGGTCCTTTCTCCTCTGCTTGTAACAATCTATTTACGGTTTCCATTTCAGATTTAAATGCTTCGAATTTTTGATGAACCTTTTTCATTTTTCCTTCTAGAGTTTTCAATTTATCCATCTGTCTGGAAGAAGGTTTTCCAGGGTATTGACTCACTCCTAAAAATAAAGTCGAGATTTCTTCTCGTAAAGCCTCACCTTCGTCTACATAAAAATCACCTTCAAGTGCAACTAGTGATGCTTTGTATTTTTCTACATCTTCAGCCATCTTCTTTATCTGTTTCTTCAACTTCTTTTTCCCTGGTTGATTAATTAAATCGTTGGCTTGCTTGTGCATGTCTTCCATGGCAAAATACATATGTCCTAGTTCATTAGTCATATTGTATAATTTCATGCTTGTTTCATGCTGCTCTTCTCGTTCAGCAATTGAATAATTTGCATCAGGGTCGTAAGCTAATTTTATTTTCGTTTCAAAAACATCTTTACCTTTTTTGATTTTTACAGTATAATCTCCAGCTGGCAATGATGGTGGGAAAATAGATCCAAACAATGCCATTCGATTATTAGTTGGAGCTGCTTTTGGACTTTTGAGTAGAACAGGAACTTCTACTAAATTTACACCAGCACTTTTTCCGGCAGGCAAATCTTTAATGAGTTTTCCATTCTTATCAAAAATTTCTAAAGTCATTTTCCCAAAAGTATGTCGCTTTTTCATGTAGTAAGTGATGTAAGCAACATTCCGGGGATTGGCTCCAACAAAATTTCCAGCACCTCCAAATGGAGAACCTCCTTTGGATAATTTTAGCAAAGTAGGTTTGGTTTCAAAGAAATGTAATTTTGAATTCACAACCTCTTTAGTGATTTGTCGGAGAGGTGTGATATCATCGATGATAAAAATTCCACGACCATGTGTTCCTAAAATTACTGCATCTTCTCGTGGATGAACAACGATAGCTCGCACTCCATTGTGAGGCATGTTGTTGTCAAATCTTTTCCAGCTTGTTCCTCCGTCAACTGAGATATAAAACCCTCTTTCTGTTCCAAGAAATAATAAATCTTTAGATTTTAAATCTTCTCTCAAAACATGTGCATAACCTTCGATAGTTTCTGTAGCCAAAGATTTCCATGTTCGACCAAGATTAGTAGTTTTAAAAATATACTTTCCAAGGTCTCCACTCTTGTGTCCATCGATAGTTACGTAGGCAGTATTTTTATCAAAATGACTTGGCTCGACCGATGTCACCCAAAGTCCTTTTGGTAAATTTGGGATGTTCTTCGAAACGTTTTCCCATTTAGTTCCTCCATTAGAAGTTACTTGAACGAGTCCATCATCAGTACCTACCCAAACTATATTTTCATCCAAAGGAGATTCTCCGATGGCATAAATAGTTGTATTATTTTCAGCAGTTGAGTTATCAATTGAAAGTCCACCAGATTTTTTTTGACGTTGTCGTTGAGGATCATTCGTCGTTAAGTCAGGTGAAATTTTTGCCCAATCATCTCCACGAGTTTCTGTTTTAAATAAAAATTGCGCACCAAAATATAATCGCTCTGGATTGTTTGGACTGATATGAATTGGTGAGTTCCAATTAAATCGATAATCAGGATCACCATCATTTGGAAGAGGTTTGATATCTTTTCGTTGGCCATCAGACTGATTATATCTTATTATATTTCCACCTTGAGATTCTGAGTAAACAATATCTTTATCGGTCGGATGTCGGAAGGAATAAAATCCATCACCACCATTTGTAAATGACCAATCTTTATTTTCAATTCCACCTCCTGACTCCGATGGTCCAACCCAAGAACCATTGTCTTGCAAACCGCCATAAATATTATATGGTTTTTCATTGTCTACACTGATGTGATAAAATTGGGACAACGGCAAGTCCATAAACATTTCAAAAGAGTACGCTCCATCCAATGAACGATAACCTCCTCCGTCAGTCCCGATGACTATATGCTTAGTATTGTTTGGATTTATCCAAACGGCGTGAATGTCAGAATGAATATTTTGAGGATCTGCAGTTCGCCAAGTTTCACCACTTGTTTTACTCGTTGTCAAATTCAATCCACATTTAAAAATGATATTTTCATCGGTTGGATCAATGACCAATCTTGAAAAATAAAATGGACGAACTGTTACATTAAAATCTTTGGAAACATGCTTCCAAGTTGCACCAGCATCTTCTGATTTGTATAAACCTTTTTCTTCTTTTTTCTCACACTCCACAGTTGCGTAAAGAACTTTGGAATTGGAAGGCGCAACTTCAATTGCCATTCTTCCAAGGTTTCCTTTTGGCAAACCATTATGAATTTTATTCCAAGTTTTTCCTCCATCAGTAGATTTGTACAAGCCACTTCCCTTTCCTCCTGATGTAAAAAAATCAGGTGTCCGACGATGATCCCACATAGCAGCATAAATTATTTCTGGATTATTTTTATCCAAAGACAAATCAGCGCAACCTGTATTCTCATCTACGAATAAAACTTTCTCCCAAGTCTTTCCGCTATCGGTAGTTTTGTAAACACCTCGATCTGCGTGCGCATTCCAAAGATGTCCTTGTGCCGCTACATAAATGATATTTGAATTTTTTGGATGAATTTGAATTTTAGAAATGCGCTCTGTATTTTTCAAACCCATATTTTTCCAAGTGCTTCCTCCATTCATAGATTTGTAAATTCCGTCTCCGTACGAAATACTATTCCGAGTCCAAGGTTCTCCAGTTCCAACCCAAACGGTATCTGGAAAATTCTGATCAATGGTAATTGCTCCAATTGATTGTGTATGCTCATCAAAGACAGGACGAAAAGTTGTTCCCGCACTATTTGATTTCCAGACACCACCATTCGCAGCACCGAGGTATAAAATTTGTGGATCACTTTCCACCGCGTCCAAAGTCGTAATTCGACCACTCATCACAGCTGGTCCAATGCTTCGAGCATTCATTCCTCCAAAAGAAATTTTGATGGCATCGTTTTGCGAAAAACTATTATTAGAAAATGAAAAAAAGAGAAGAGCTGTTAAAAATGTATAAATGATTGGTTTCATTGTTTTTGATTTTTTCGATTCGTTGAAATTTTAATGTCCTAAAAAAAAGACCCGTTGGAAACAGCGTTTCGAACAGGTCTTTTTTGAATTTATTTTTTCTTAATTCTTTTTTTCTTTTTCTTTTTCTTCTTCTTCTTCTTCTTCTTCTTCTTCTTCTTTCTTCTCATCTTCTCCTGGAAAAGCAAACATATCTGCTTTTAGATCTTCATTATTCAAATCCACCTTTTCAGCTGTAAAAGAAAACATCGTTTGTCCTCCTACTTTTTGCTCTGTCGTAAATGGAATCATTAAACCATCAACTTCCTGATAATCGCTCATAAAAGTTTCGGCAGATTGACCTTTCATTGGCCCAGAATCTACAAATGCACGAACCATAATAGGAACAAAGTTTTCAGTATCGAAAAAATAGAATACCACGTCTCCATTCTTTTTTACCATTTTTACTTTGTAGGTTTCTGTTCCATCTACTTCTTCCTTACCAGTCAATTCTATCTTATGACCTTTCCCCTTGTAATCAATAAATTCATCTTGGAATTTTTGTTTTTTCATTTGCTTAGATTGTTCTTCATCTCCTTTCTGAGGTTCAGTAACTCCAGCAAGTGGATTAAGTCCCCATGAATCTTCTCCATCAAATGCTTGAATAATTTTTTTTCCTTGGATATCTATTTCTAATTTCATGTAAGTTGGCTCCATTGTCTTTATGGAAACAGGAAAAGACATTCCTCCCATCGCAGAGGTTCCTTCCATGGACATGGATTTAATTTTTTTCCATTCATCTTCCCCTCCAATATTTTCAAAGTAATTTTTTAAAATGTCATCAAGAGAAGCATCTTGAGCTTGAACTGTAGTAATCGTTAAAAACGAAAGCATTAAAAGGCTAAAAATTTGCGTAAGCTTTTTCATATTAAATTTTTGAATTTAGTTGATGTGATCAATAAAATATTAAGTTTTCGAATGATTTAAAAACTATGACAAATGACGTTTTTTTGGAGCAATTTATTTGATTTTTCTTTACGAATAATATTAAAAAAACGACGAACGGTTAAGTAACCCTCCTGACAGAACCATTTATACCTTTTGTCATTCCTTATGAATTAACTTATCTTAGACTACAACTAGGTTATATTATTATCATCTAAAAATTAGAAATCTGACTTTTGAGCAATTTGTGGCTTCAATTCGACAGTATTTTAGTTTATCTTAAAGGAATCTATTTTGATTATTCATGCTCAAATTTATCTGTTATGTCAAAAAAAATTACACTCTCCGAATTAAAAGTAAAAAGCTCAATTGTAGAAATTAATGCTCAAGGGAAAAAATCTACTAAAGGAGGGCATATTCGAAACAGCCAATTAAATGGTGGTGGAAGAATAAAAATTAATCCAAATGGGAACTGGATTGCTGATACAATTGTGGATATTAGATTGACGACAAATGATGGAAGTAGTGATTTAAATCCTTAAGTAATTACTTTCAAATAATGACTTTTTACAGCTTCTGCAAAAGTTTTATTTTCGATCTTACTTTCCAGCCAAGCGGTAAAATTAAAATATCTTAACATCGCGTTTTCGGAAGGGTTTTGAGAGAGGTTCTCAAATTCTTTTTTGAGGTCAATAAAGGCTTCTCTCAATTCCTTTGCCGAACGCAACCTTCCTGATTTTTGGATAAATCCTAAGACACTTTTTTCAAATCCGTACAACCTATTTCGCTTACTCAAGAAGCGGTATGTGGATCGTAAAAGTGATTCTAATAACAAGGTATTTCCGATTTCAAAATGAATGATTAAATTCAAAATACGAGCAAGACTTTGAATATCTTCTCGCTCTGTGGTTTTGGGTAAATTTAATAATTGATTTAATGCTTCTAAAGCTTTATCATAATTTCCAGCACCAAAATAAATATAGAAATAACTCAGGTAAAACGAGTTTCTCTCAAAGGCATCTTGATCAAATTTCTCTACCTCTTTTAAATGTTTTTCCATTGCAGCTACTCCTTCCTCAAATGTTCCCGTTTTGATGCAGACATTAAATTTATTTTGATAATATTGGCGATGTATTTTTAAGTCATCATCATAGGTCAATGTTTTTATTTTTAAAAATTTATCAAGACATTCATTGACTTTATCGTATTTGTTCAATATTGAGCAACTATAGGTAAAATTGCTCAAAGCTGAAATGTATTCCGAAACATCTTCCTGTAACATATGTGGATATGCTTCCATTTCTTTAAGTAGTTTTTCGCCATAAATATGAAAGTTTTCATAATTCAAAATGGCATAATAATAAATACTTTTAGTACGATAAAATACTATTCTCCCTCGATGAGAATTAGCTTGGTTGACATCATTCATTTTAGGATGTTTGACCAAATCATGCATCTCATTTACTTTTTCTTCGCTTCGCAAGAGGGCGTCTTGTTTACTTCGAATAAGTACTTTAAAAAATATATTTCGGTAAGTGGAAAGTTCGGCGAGTTGATTCAAACATGTTTTCTCTTCCGCTTGAATTCGATCCAATTCTTTGTCCATAAAATTGACATCGATTTTTGCGTAAGCAATTTTTTTCTCCCAAGCCAGCAATTCTAAATTATGCTCGAAAGCTTCGTATTTTGCAGCCAACTTTTTTGCTTTATGCATCATTTCAATGCAGTCTTCAAAATGAGACCTTTTGAACAATACTTTGATATTGAGCAGCATTCCTTTGAGTTTATATTCAATGGAAGTTTTCTCATCAAAACCTTGTAGACTTTTGAGAATTAGTTCGTATAAATAATTTTTTAATTCGGAAAATTTTCGACTTTGAATCTCTTGATCTGGGTAAATTACTTTTCGCAATGCTGCATCATCTGAAATTTCTTGTGCATCAACAGCATCAAATAATAAAATATATTTATTATCCTTGCCTGTCTGATTTTTATTGACGAATAGTTTGAAGTAGCGCTTTTCAGAACCACTCAAAGAATTAATGAGATTGAATAACTTGTTTGAAGGTGTTTTAGGCATTTTCGATTTGAGCTTGTAAAAACTAAAAATAATAACTATGTCTTGAAAATTATGCAAAAAGAGGGTATTGATTTTTTAAAAAACGATAAATCAGGAATCTGACTTAAGAACGTTTGAAACAAGCATTTTTAACCTTTTGGACAAAAAAATGTTTCATCAATTGAATTTTGACTTTATTAAATTTGAAATATGGAATTGAATTATAAGGAATTTGGGCAAGGAGATCCAATTATTATTTTGCACGGCCTGTTCGGAACTTCTGATAATTGGCAAACGATTGCAAAAAAACTAGCAGAAAATTACTCTGTTTACATCATCGATCAGCGTAATCACGGTCGATCACCTCATGATGATGAATTCAATTACAAAGTAATGGCGGAGGATTTAAAAAACTTCATGGAAAGTCATTGGATATACTCTGCTCGAATTATGGGTCATTCTATGGGAGGAAAAACTGCGATGCAATTCGCGACTGACTATCCTGATATGGTGGAGAAACTAGTCGTCGTTGATATTGCTAACGAAAGTTATGAAGGTGGGCATGAAATTATTTTTGATGCATTATTAGGGTTGAATTTAGAAAAAACGGAAAGTCGAAAGGAAGCCGATGCTTCTTTGCAAACTCAAATTGAAGACTTTGGAGTGCGGCAATTTTTATTAAAAAACTTAACTCGAAACAAAGGCGGAAAGTATATTTGGAAAATGAACTTGCCTGTTATTCATCAAAATTATCAAGCCATTTTATCAAAAATAGAAGGAGATGAGATTTATGAAGGAGCAACCCTTTTTGTCAAAGGTGGTCTTTCAAAATATATAACTGAAACTAACTTTGAAACAACAAAGCATTTTTTCCCAAATGCAAAACTAGAAACCATCGAAAATGTGGGACATTGGGTTCATGCCCAAGCACCAAAAGAATTGCTTGAAATATTAGAAAAATTCCTTGAATAAATAGATAATTTCAAATTCTTATATGTTTATTATTTCCTTGGCATTGTTTTTATTATTTATAATAGTAATATTTCCCCTCAATTTCCCCCTTGAAATTCAATCAACATCGTTTTCCAATTGATTATTAACTGGTTTACATGTGATAAATTATTTACCTTTATTTTAAAGATTAAATGATTCCAAAATTTAAACTAATATTCATTCGTTCTTTTCTAGACAATTTTTTCATAATAATATCACGATACTTCGCCATGAGACAAATTATTAAAATAGCATTCATCTTTGCCTTAGCTTTTCTTGGAATGGCTACTACAGCTGACCATTCACGCAATGGCAAATACTTCGAAATTTCTAAGAACATAGAAATTTTCACTAATGCATATAAAGAAATTAATACGTATTACGTAGATGATTTGGATCCTGGAAAGTTGATGCGAACAGGTTTGGACGCGATGTTTGAGTCATTGGATCCTTATACTAATTATATTTCTGAGTCTGAAATCGAAGGTTTTAGATATATCACAGAAGGAAAATATAATGGAATTGGCGCAATCATCAAGCGAGTAGGTGATTATATTACGATCACTGAGCCATATGATAATTGTCCAGCCCAAAAAGCAGGTTTGAAAGCAGGAGATGTGATTAAAGCAATTGATGGAAAATCTGCTAAAGGAAAAACTTCTGATGACATCATGGATTTTCTTAAAGGTTTCCCTGGAACAGAAGTGATTTTAACTATCGAACGGCCAGGAACTCCAAAAGAGATGAAGGTTTCATTGACTCGTGATGAAGTAAAAGTACCTAATGTACCACATCATTCAATGGTTAGTGATGATATTGGATACTTGACTTTAACTACATTTACAAGAGATGCTGGGAAAAATGTAGGAGATGCTTTAAAGAAATTAAAAGAAGACAACCCAAACATGAAAGGGGTCATTTTTGATCTTCGAGGAAACGGAGGTGGATTATTGACGGAAGCGGTTAATGTTTCGAATGTGTTTATTCCAAAAGGAGAAATGGTGGTTTCTACCAAAGGAAAAGTAGTAGATTGGGATAGAAGTTTTAAAACATTAAATAGACCTGTAGATCCTGAAATCCCTTTAGTTGTACTTATTGACAAAGGATCTGCTTCTGCTTCTGAAATCGTTTCAGGTGTTTTGCAAGATTTAGATCGAGGAGTTTTGGTTGGTCAACGATCTTATGGAAAAGGGTTAGTTCAAAATACTCGTGATGTAGGTTACAACTCTAGAGTAAAAATGACTACTGCCAAATATTACATCCCAAGTGGGCGATGTATCCAAGGAGTTGAATATAAAAATGGCGAACCTGTAGATATTCCAGATTCACTTCGGGCAGAATTCAATACTCGAAATGGAAGAAAAGTTCTTGATGGAGGAGGTGTAAAACCAGACTTAGCTTTAGAAAGCCCAAGCGATGTAAGTATCATAAAAAGTTTGTTAAAAGAGAATGCAATTTTTGATTTTGCTACTCAGTTCGCAATTAAAAATAAGGAAATAGGAACAGTTAAAGAATTTGAATTTACAGATTTTGATGCTTTCATAAAATTCCTTGCTGATACTAATTTTGAATATGAAACACAAAGTGAAAAGATGATGAAAGCTTGGATGAAGCAAGCTAAAGAGGAAAAACTTTTGGCGTCTATTGAAAGCGATATTGAGAGTATGAAAGCTAAAATCAAGAATGAGAAAAAGAATGATTTGCAGCAGCACAAAGAAGCGATCATCAATGAAATAGAAAAAGAAATTGTTAGTCGTTATTATTTCCAAAAAGGAAAAATCCAAATGGGATTGAAAAACGATCAAGAGATCAAAGATGCAATTAGCATTTTAAGAGATCAGAAAAAATACAATGATCTTTTAAAAAATAAATAAGCTAAAAAGCTTTTAAACAACTGCAATAAAAAGCGGCTCAAAATTTATATTTTTGAGCCGCTTTTTTATTAGATAATCAGAGGAACAATTAACGAGTTTTTATAACAATACATTTACAAATGTCAAAAATACTTTGCATAGAGACTGCTACGGATATTTGCTCGGTGAGTTTGAGCTACGAAGGAAAGACAGTTGCATTAGCAGAAACAGCTAAAGGATTCAGTCATGCATCTACTCTGACTATTCTCATCCAAAAATGTTTGGACGAAGCAAATCTAACTTTGAATGAGCTTGATGCAGTTGCGCTGAGTCAAGGGCCAGGTTCTTATACCGGTCTTCGGATTGGAGTCTCTGTTGCCAAAGGAATCTGCTATGCACTGGATAAGCCAATGATCGCAATTGATACCTTAGAAGCTTTAGCATGGGCTTGTGCAGAGGAAGAGAAACAAGGTGTTCATTACTGCCCAATGATTGATGCAAGACGCATGGAAGTTTATACAGCAATGTATAATTTGAAAGGAAAAGAAGAGCAATCTGTCAATGCTTTGATTGTCGAAGAGAATGCATTTGAAGCTATTTTTTCAAAAAAGGAAACTATTATTTTCTGTGGCAATGGAGCAGAAAAATGTCAACCAATTTTAACCTCTCCTTTTGCCAAATTTAGTCCTATAATTTGTTCTGCAAAGCATCTTAGTTTTTTAGCAAAAAAATATTTTGATAAAGAAAAATTTTGCGATGTAGCTTATTTCTCACCACTCTATTATAAGTCTCCCAACATTACCATTCCAAGGAAAATTTTGTAGTCGTTTGTTATTAAAAAACAATGAACTGATCATAGGTTTTATCCTAAAAAAATCTGCTGCTATAATGATAAATTCTTTGCCGACTTTATCGAAATAATTACCTGGACTAATCTGAAGTTGACTTCATAAAATGTTGGTTGTCAGGAAGTTAAAATTCATCTTAACTCAAGGCAAAACAAATTATAAAATATATTTATTCACTTTTTACTACTTTTATTTTTTGTTAAGTATCAGATACTTTATATCTTACAAGATATACTTATATAATATTTTTGGCATCAAAATAGTATATAGATATATA
>JBGCCY010000183.1:0-15642 GCA_045104975.1 Saprospiraceae bacterium | reverse complement strand
GAAAAAACGGTTTTTAGCAGTTTTGTAAGATTTAATCTTATTTCGTTTTCGATAAATTAAAATCATCATAGCTGCGATCAGCAAAAGGTAAATTATATTCTGCAATGCATTTGAATCATGACACAAAATGTGATTAAGATTCATTTCTTGTTTTAAGAATCTAAACAATACTTCAATATCCCATCTCTTTCTATAAATGTTTGCAATTTCAAATGCACTTTCATTGATGATATTAGTAACAACACAAAATTTTTCACCGTCTGATATTCTCTTAATTTTAATCAAACGAAGTGGAGTAGATATTTTTTTACTTCCTCGTCCAGAGTGAAGATAGACTAAACTATCTTCCAAAAACTCTACCTCCTCTTTATCATACATTTTGTGATATTGATTCTGGTATTTTTTTAATTGCTGTGCCGAAGAGATAGACTTAATGAAAGTGGCTTTGGAGTTTTTTTTATTCGAGTAACGAAAAGCGTCTTTGATTTATCCTCCGAATTATCCAATGAAACAAAGGCTTTTCGGTCTTTCAAACCTCTATCGAAAATAACAACTTGTTCAGATTTATGTACTGCTGACAAAATTGTATCTCCAAGAGCATGGTCTTCACTAGCATATTTTTGAGCAGTATAAATGTTGATATTGAGTAAGATATCTCCCAACATCTCGGTGGTATATTTTACTTGTTTAGGGAGAGTATTTTTTGCTCTTGTATTTCCATATGCTATTAAACCATCCTCACCAAGAAGTTTTGCACTTGTACTAACGAGGGTAGAATCATATCTTTTTAGATGATATTTTTCTAGCGTTTTGTCATCATAAAGTTCAGCTACCTGCTCATAGAAATGATGATAAATATCTTTAAAAAAAGCACAAGGAATTTTTATTAACCTATCTCGGATCGCTCCATGAGAGACATTTCCTCCTTTTTCATCAACAAGAATTTGGAAAAAAATAGAACTATACTGTTCTTGGATAGAACGAAGACTTATATCATTTAAGGATAGTTGACTGTATAACATTAGTTTCAACATCAACTTACCTTTTAATTTTGACACATATTTGTCAACTTGATAACGATCAGCTATTTCATCAATTTTACTATCGGGAAGCAAATCGAATAAATCAGATACATTTACCTTCTCTAGATTTTTCATTTTCACTTTTTATCGAAAATGATACTTTTTTACCGTTTTTTCAATGAACTTTTATGTTTTTTCTACTAAAAACATATTAACAAAAAATGATTTTATACACGACTAGTTCAAAGCGTTAACATCTCTCTTACTTATCATACAAAAAAAAACTCGTTCCATTTTCATGAAACGAGTTTTTTTCAGATATTCAGATTAACCATTCACAGTTAACCATTAACCATCATAAAAAACCATTATTTAAAGGGATCACTCCATTTTACATTAGTGATGAATTGCTCATCAGTTAAAGTTTTTAAATAAGCAACCAACGCTTGTTTTTCAGTATCTGTCAAATCTAATTTCTTCGGCTCACCATTTCCATTAGACAATCTCCAATCCAAATTTGGATGAGGTTGAACACCATCATTATAATGATCGATCACTTCTTCCAATGTTTCAAATTGTCCATTATGCATATATGGTCCAGTCAATGCTACATTTCTCAAAGAAGGAATTCGGAATCTACCGTTACCTGCACCTTCATCATCATAGTCCATAGCTAAACCAATATTAGCCTCACTTCCGTAGTAGAAGTTAACATTTCGGTGGCAATTGTCACAACCATTGTCAGCTGATTCAAAAAGGTCTTTACCCATTTTTTCCAAAGCTGTAAAATTAGCCCAATCGTTATTGTATCCTTGATCAAATTTTGATTGAGAACATTCCATAGAACGTAAAAATTGAGATAATGCTTTAGAAATTTTATCATGTGTAACTTCTGTAGAACCAAATGCTTTCTCGAAAAGAGCAGGGTAGTAGTCCACTTTTGAAATTTTGGTTGCAAGGTGATCTAAGTTTTCCAATCCCATTTCTAAATGATTTCCAATAGGTTGTAATACTTGTTCCTCTAAAGAAATATTTTGGCCAGTCCAAGTTAATGAAGCCGCAAATCTTGGATTTACGATTGACAAAGTATTTCGAGTAGATAAGTTACCTTCAAATCCTGGGCTGAATTTTTTGCCATCACTAAATGCTTTAGATTGGATGTGGCAAGTTCCACAAGAAACGGTATTGTTCAATGATAACTTAGTATCATAAAATAATACTCGACCTAAAGTCGCCCCTGCATCTGTTCTTTTGTTGTCGTTAGGTTCATTATCAAAGGAAGCAATTCCATCGAAATGGTCTGGGAAGTTTTCTCCAGAGTAGTTGAATTCTATTGCAGGAAGGTTTAATTCAGGAGCTTGATATTCCGTTTCATTCCCATTTTTTTGGCAACTAGTGAATAAGGTCCCTGAAAATCCTAAAAGCAAGAAGAAAAAGATAATTTTTTTCATAGCTGAAAAGGTTTTAAAAAGTGAAAAATAAGTTTTTACAATATCATGATAAATCTCTCAAAAACAAAGCAATCATTAGGTTTTAACGTAATGCGTGCTGCATTGTTGGAATTTTAACAGTTCTTAAAATCGATAATTTAAGAATATCGCTAATGGAGGTCTCAATTTTATATTTAAAATATCTGGATTCTCCTGAAAATCATTGTTAATATTTCCATCATATTCAGTTTTGCGTTTGGAAAATGTTTGAAAGAGCTCCAAACTGAATTCTGTAGAAATATAAATACGATTATTAAAAAAATATTGAATCCCCAACGGTACCCCAAAGCCTAGGTTAGTTTCTTTATAAATATCTTTAGATATGACCTCCTCAAAAAAGATTCCTCCTCCTACAAAAGATTGGTCTCTATTTCTTTCTTGATATTCTCTTCTACCTATCAAATCCCAACCTATAGTCAATTTTACTTTTTTAGCATCAATTATATTTTTCTGAAAACCCAAATGAAAAGCATAAAAACGGAACTTATCTTCCTCTATTAATGGCCCCGTAAATGTTGAAAGGGTAGTATCATTTCTTGAAAAATTGTCAAAACCAATTCCAATTCTTAATGCTGATTTTGGAGTATAAAAATGTCGATAAGTCAAAACAGATAATTGATCAGGAAATGGATTTGCTATTTCATCATTTATCTTTTTTAAAATTATTTTATTGAAAATCGCATTAACATTTATTCCAATATCATTTTTGAGATTAGAATTCTCTTCTTGAGAAAACAAGGAGGAGCTAATAAATAGCAACAATATTAAGTGGATTCCTTTGTTCAAAATTTTAAATTAAATAGTAAAACAATAGGTTGCTGAAATCTAAATGACCTCTTTTCTGAATCCTTTTGCAAGGAACTTCTATTATCCAATAATATAGGTTCAGAAGAAAATGGGCTATCTAAATCAATATCAAAAAATACATAAGATGCAATCAAATTTGTTTCTGTTGAAAATGAAACTCTAGAATTGACTTGCCATCGAAAACCTAAATGTGGCACCAACCCAATTTCTTTTTCCCGATTGATGTGTGTATAATTTCCTTCGAAGAAAACACCAGAATCTTCAAAGTCAATAAATGCTTTATACTTCTGAAAAGAAAGCAATAAATCTGTTCCTAAATAAAATTTTACTTTATCTGATAAGTGATAATATTTTTGAAACCCAGTTCTTAAATAATATCCTTTTTTTGATTGAGATTGGTTCCCTCCAAATCCTTGGAAAAAATCTATCTCACTATTCTTACTATAAAGACTTACTCCCATCTGCCAGACAAAATTATTATTAAGATATCGTCGATAGGTGAGAAGTGATTCTATCGGAGCTTGATATCCAATAATATCTTCTTCCTCTTCAATATCTTTTGCCAAAAATAGTTCATTGACAAAAAAGTTAATATTGACACTCCATTCATTTTTTAAAACATTATTTTCACTTTGCGTAAAAGCAATGTTATAAAACCCTAAGGTGAAAAACAATAAGAGAATAAAATGCTTCATAATTTAAAATTGAACAACCAAAAGCAATGCATTTGGAATAGTTATATTTCCACTAATTATTTTGAAATCTTGGGCAGCTGGCCCTGGAAATGGACTTGGAAAAATTATATCAAAGTTAGATTCGAAAGAACTTATTTGATAATATAAATTAAAAGAAGCTTCTGTTTGTAAAAACAAATGGGGCGTCAATTGAAATTGAATACCCAAAAGTGGAGACACTCCAAAGAATTTAGAAGTATTATTAAAATTGTTATTATTGTTATTGTCAAACTTGAAATTAGAAAATTTCAGGTCAACTCCAGTATTAATTTGCCATCTCTCGGAAACTTTTCTATGCTTTTCAAAACCTATTCGCACGCGAAGAGATCTTTGCAAAATTTTATCATCCGAATTGTCATTGGAAAATTCTTGTTTCCTTTCTCCTCCTATTCCAAATCGAAAGGCTTGATTGTTTTTAATACTTTTAAAAGTGAAAACATAGGGAGTATTAAAGAATGAAATAGATTTTGGTTTCAATAAACTCTTGAATAATGGACTAATGTCAGTCCCTATTTCATATTTGAAAGACTCACTTGATTTTTCAACTTCATCACTTTGTCCCCACACAATCACAGATAGAAAAATCAAACAAATTAAACTCGATAGCTTTTTCATTTTGTTTTATTAAAATCTGATTACAAAAAACAATGCTGTTGGCAATCCGAAATTTAAATCATTTCGACTGTTCGTATCATCTTTGTTAAATTCGCCATTAAGTGAAAAGGTTTCCTTAGTATTGATAATGGAATGTTTGTAATAAAGGCTTCCTTCGGTCATCAAACTAATGTGAGAATTAATAAAAAATTGAATCCCTAAAACTGGACCTCCACCCACAATTGTTGTTCTAGAAGAAGTTTCGACTCGTTCAAAATTGTCAGAAACAGAGGAGCTAAAATTGTTGCCAGCAATGATATCCATTCCAGAATAAAATGCCCACCGTTTAGTGATTTTTTTATTCCATTCATAACCTATTCGAATATCGAAGCTATTACTATTGGTGTTTCGGGTTCCGTTGCCATCAGTATCTTCGTCCATTTGACTAAAATTTCCGCCCAGTCCAAGTCGAAATGCTTTGCTTCCAAAATGATATTTATAAGTAATCATATAATCGCCAATGGCAGCATCATTACTATTAAGACTAACGAATTCATTAATGAAGGAAGTTGCATTGATGCCTACTTCACTATATTTTTCATGAGGATGTTCACCCTGAGTTTCACTATCATCATCCTTGGAGAAGGTGTCTTGAGAAAATATATTTTGAGAAAAGATCAAAAAAGAGATTAAGAGGAGAATAGGCTTTTTCATAATTTTTAATTCAGCTTTATGTTTTAAAGTAAAATGTCGGCACTAATTTAATTATTATATCAACTTTATTTATTCATTTAACATTATTTAATTATTACAATTAACATGTCTTAATAGTTAAGACAACTTTATCTTTAGAAAAGGTTGGGTGGTCTTATGTATTTAAAAAATAATAAGTAGGTGGACAAAATTATGTTCTCCAACTTACAGATTATTCTATTTAGTTTATGGTTTTATCCAGTCTGAATTTTTAAGTTTTTTTATTCTTTTGTAAAATACATTTTGTAAATTTATATCATCAAAATCCCGCCCTTTATTTCCAAAAACTAACTTACTTTTACTGAATATTGAAGGAAAAATAATTAGCATAATGCTAGTTGATTTTCCATGACAAAACTATATTTACCAAATAAATCTAAATACTTTAAAATATACATAATATGAGTACTTCGACCGCAATAGCGAAAAAGGTTACGCTAGAAGAATACTTTAAACCTTTTAGAGAAAATGTTATTGGTGCTAACCAAACCTTCGAAACTCCTTTTGGGAAAAAAAGAATTGTTTACGCCGATTGGACTGCCAGCGGTAGAATGTATCTTCCAATCGAAAAGCTATTGATCAACGAGATGGCTCCTTTCGTAGGGAATACTCACACCGAAACTACCGTGACAGGTTGTTCCATGACGATGGCTTACCACAAAGCTCAAGGTATCATCAAAAAGCATGTTGGTGCAAAAAAGAGTGATGTTTTGATTTCTTCCAATTCTGGGATGACAGGCGTCGTCAATAAATTTCAAAGAATTTTAGGATTAAAAATCCATGAAAAATATAGAGGTCTCGTAAAATTGCCTGAGGAAGTTCGACCAATTATCTTTTGTACTCACATGGAACATCACTCTAATCAGACAAGTTGGTTGGAAACCATTTGCGATGTAGAAGTGATTCCTCCATGCGAAAAAGGGTTGGTTAATTTAGATAACTTAAAAGAGTTGTTGCATAAATATCGTAAACGCAAAACTAAAATTGCGGCAATCACTTCTTGTTCAAATGTAACTGGAATCAAATCACCATATCATAAAGTTGCCTCCATGATGCACAAGGCAGGTGGATTATGTTTTGTGGATTTTGCTTGCTCCGCTCCATACATTGATATCAATATGCATCCTAAAGATGAGCTGGAACATTTGGATGCGATATATTTTTCTCCACATAAATTTTTAGGTGGTCCTGGAACAACAGGCGTTTTAATTTTTGATCAAAAATTATATAAAAATAGAGTGCCTGATAATCCTGGTGGAGGAACAGTCGACTGGACCAATCCTTGGGGGGAACATAAATATATTGATGAGATTGAAGCTAGAGAAGATGGCGGAACACCTGCATTTTTACAAACGATCAAAGCAGCTCTTTGCATGAAACTCAAAGAGGAAATGGGCGTGAAAAAAATCTTAAAAAGAGAGGAAGAGTTGTTAGCAAAAATATGGAAAGGCATGGGGAAGATTTCCAACCTTCATATTTTAGCGAAGCATGCAAAAAAACGATTGGGTGTAGTTTCATTTTACATTGATGACTTACATTATAATCTTGGAGTGAAATTATTGAATGATCGTTTTGGAATTCAAGTTCGAGGTGGTTGTTCTTGTGCAGGAACTTATGGGCATTATTTATTGTCTGTTTCTCAAGAGTATTCGAATGATGTTACTTGCAAAATAGGATTGGGTGATATGAGTGAAAAACCTGGTTGGATTCGAATGTCAATTCATCCTGTGATGACAGACAAAGAAGTAAAATACATTACCGATTCAATTACGGAACTCGCTAAAAATCATAAAAAGTGGGCAAAGGATTATGACTATAATGCTGCTACCAATGAATATGAATGCCAGCTGAATCATATTGATGAATCAGTAATGGTTGATAAATGGTTTAAAACAAAATTGGTGTAATCTTACAATCATATTTTTAAAACAAAGGCACTTATTACCTTTAAGGTTATAAAATAACAAACAATGAAAAGAATATATTTTGATAACGCGGCAACTACTCCTATCAGCGAAGAAGTAATCGATTTTATGTCTGATTTGATGCGTAACCATTATGGAAATCCATCTTCCATTCATAAAGAAGGAAGAGAGGCAAGAACTGTAATCGAAGAAGCTCGAAAGAAAATTGCTAATTTGATCGGAGCTTCAATCGGCGAAATATTTTTTACTTCAGGAGGAACAGAAGCTAATAATATGGTGCTTCAATGTGCGGTTCGAGATCTTGGTGTCAAAAGAATTATTACCTCGCCAATCGAACATCATTGCATCTTGCATACCTTAGAAGCGATAGAAAAAGAAGCGGATGTAAAAGTTGAATTTGTAGATATTGATGAAAAAGGGAAAGTTAGTTTAGCTCATTTGGAAGCATTAGTTTCGGAGGATGCTGAAAAGACCTTAGTTAGTTTGATGCATTGTAATAATGAAATTGGGACGATGTTGGATTTGGAAAAAGTATCAGAAATTTGTGTTGAACATAATGCTTATTTTCATTCAGATACGGTTCAAACGATGGGTTATTTCCCTATCAATGTTGACGAAACTAAAATCAGTTTTTTAGCAGGAGCTGCGCATAAATTTCATGGGCCAAAAGGTGTCGGATTTGTTTACATCAATGGTGAAAACTTGGTTAAGCCGATTATCAATGGAGGTTCGCAAGAAAGAAATATGCGAGCAGGTACTGAAAACATCTATGGAATTGCTGGGATGGCAAAAGCATTAGAATTGTCCTACGGAAACTTAGAAACAACTCGGGAGTACACTTTGGGTTTAAGAAATTATTTGAAAAATCAATTGAAGGAGCACTTTGAAGACATCCAATTTAATGGAGACCACGAAGGTGATTTTCATTTCAAAACCTTGACCGTTTCTTTTCCTCCTTCACCAAAATCTGAATTACTTTTATTGAATTTAGATATTTTAGGAATCTGTGCATCAGGAGGAAGTGCTTGTAGTTCAGGTGCAGAAAAGGGATCACATGTTTTGGAAAGAATCCAAGCCAACCCTGATCGAAAATCTATCCGTTTTTCTTTTTCAAAATATAATACAACAGAGGAAGTAGATTTTTTAATTGAAAAATTAAAAACGATTATTCAAGTAAAAGAAGCAGTTAGTTAATTTAGAATTAAATTTTTGTAGATAAGATATTTTAAAAACTGATAATTGGTAAATAACTGATTATCAGTTTTTTAGTTTGAAAAAAGATATATTGTATGTCCATTTTTTCCTTTCTGGTTATTGTTGAAAAAAATTAAAAATTGGTCTGATTTTAGCTTCCTTATCAGTTCAAACCAACTTCACATTTACAATCCACATTTCACATTATTATTATCATAACCCATCTAAAGTGGGATGATGCATATTCCATTTAAACGCTTAATGTTTTATGAAAAATTATTTAATTCCTAGTTTATTTCTTTTCTTTTTTTTATTGCAGAATAGTCTTTTTGCTCAGTTGGCACCAGACGAAGTGATAAGAGAAAATTGGTTAATCTCAAGCAAGAAACATGGAGAGCTAAATTCCGAATATCAATATTTAAATGGAGACGAGGCGCGGGATTTTAATATCGAAAAATACATCGCAGAGAATATTCAACATTCGGAATTAATAATATCAGGGAAGAAAATTTCCTATGAGAAGACTGTAAAGATCGAATTTGATAGTAGAAATGTAGTAATGCAAAATGATTGCAATCAATTTTGTAAAAATATTGTTACAATTTCTAAGGTGCCAGTTTTTGGATTGACTGTAAGTCCAATGGATGACTTGCAAGGCGTTTTGGTGGAAACAGTTTATGAAGGTTCTTCGGCAGAATTAGCAGGAATCCAACCTGGTGATATGATAACTAATATTGCTGATTCGATTATCCAATCAGGATGTGATTTGAATCAATCAATCGAAGAAGTTGGAGTAGGTGAGGTGTTAGATGTTTTTGTTGAGGATGGAGGAAATCAAAAAATCTTACCTTTAATTTTAGGGTATAAAATTCAAGAAATAGTTACCTATGATTATTGTTGTAATTCAGAATTGAATGTAGAAATGAGTGATGAAATAATGGAAAATGACTTTTCTGTTTTTCCCAATCCGACTGATGGAATTACCCAGTTAAAATTTCAATCAGGAGAAAGAAGTGATTTGAAAATTAGTCTTACGGATGTGGCAGGTCATCAACTTTTACAATCGGAGGTAAAAGATTTTAATGGATTTTATAATGAAGTTTTAGATTTGACAGATTATGCAGCAGGTTTGTATTTTGTACAAATTATGCAAGGGGAGCGAGTTTGGACGGAGAAAATTGTGTTGCAAAATATTAAGTAACGGAGTGATTTTTATTTTAGCTAGAATTCGGAAAGATTTCTTTTAGAAATAATCCACGTAATAATTTATTATTTTTTTCAAAAAGAAAGAGCTGTTTGCATTCGAAGTGCTAACAGCTCTTTCTTTTTGATTTTTACAATTACTTAATTTTTATCTTCATTTCTTTCAATCCTTTTTCTTGAAAATATTCATACAACTCCAATGAATCATCACCTCCTCTTTTTGCATGATGCAGTAAGGTGAAACCATGTGCACCAGCTGTATTTAAAAGGTGTGGATATTCTTCCAAAATACTTTTTACAATATTCGTTTTCCCCAACATTGCCATGACAAAAATATTTAGTCTAGCTCCTTTTTCAATCATATAATTAGCAATCTTTTTATTTCCCACATGACCAGCTGCTTCAAAGCCAGTTTCGAAATCTCCATTTCCCCAATCCCAAGCACTAAAAAGCAGATTTGGAAATTCATCCATCAACTCTTTGGATCGATCAAATTTTCCATGACTTGCTCCCACAAATTCTTTGACAATTTCAGGCTTGATCGGTTCTGTGTCTTGTTGCAAAGATCTTCCAAATGATTTGGGTGGTAAAAGTAAACTACCAATACCAAGAGAACTAGCCGTTAAAAATTGTTTGCGGTTGAGTTTATTCATGATTTTTGATTTAGTTAATAAAAGAACTTCTATTTCTTACTCCTTATAAATGACAAAAAGAAAAAAATATAGCTGCTTCAAATTCAATCGCAAGTTTTTTATAATTTTATCATCTAAAAAATAAATAAAAAAGAAAATTATCCTTTTTTTATTTTTAAAAAATCAAAAACTATTTTATCAAAATTAAAATTAAAAACATGAAATTATTAAAAATATCATTTCTATTTTTTGCTATTGCAATGTTGTTTAGTTGTAATAAAAAATCAGCAGATGCAACTGTAGCTGAAGCTGTTCCATCAGAAACAGTAACTAGATCTGAAAGACCGAGAGGAGAAGGTCGAAGAGGGCAACGTGATCCTGAAGCACAGCAAAAACGACAACAAGAAATGTATGCGGAACTTAATTTGTCAGCAGCACAAATTGTGAAAGTGGAAGAAATTTCTACGAAGTATCAAGCTAAGCGAAAAGCATCTAGAGATAGTAACAATGGGGATCGAGAAGCGATGAGAGGAGAAATGCAAAAGCAACGAGAAGAGCAAAATAAAGAATTATCAAGTGTGATGACAAAGGAACAATTTGCCAAATATCTCGAAATTCAAAAAACACAAAGCAGAGGTAGAGGAGGACGAGGAGGTGGCCCTCCAGGGGGACGTGGTGGAAAATAAGAATGGGAATATCAATATCAAATCCTTGTTCCTAAATCGTTATTCGATATGCAAAAACAAAACCTCCTGCGAAAATAAATTCACAGGAGGTTTTTTGTTTTTTTATCCAAATGGACTAGCTTGTATATGGATAATCTTCTTGCATATAATTATCATCGAATAAGCTATCTCCATCAGGGAAATCAGAATTTTCTGCATATTCAACTGCCTCAGCTATTTCAGCTTTGATCTTATCTTTGATCGCCTTGATTTCTTCAGCTGTAGCAATTTTTCCATCCAACATCTTTTTCTCAGTAACTTTGATTGGATCGATGCTTTGGTACTCTTTCAATTCATCTTTGGTTCGGTAAGTTCCAGGATCAGAAACAGAGTGACCTTTATATCGGTAAGTTTTAATTTCCAAAAAGTATGGTCCAGCACCTGAACGAATATGTTCTGCTGCACGAGTCAACGCTTCATGAACTGATTCAGGAGACATTCCATCAACTGCTTCACTAGGCATATCAAATGCACTTCCCACTTTGTAAATATCAGCAACATTACTAGTACGTTCTACAGAAGTACCCATTGCATAATGATTATTTTCACAAATATAAAGTACTGGTAATTTCCAAGTCATTGCCATATTGAATGCCTCATACAAAGCACCTTGTCGAGCAGCTCCATCACCAAACATCGTCACACAAAGCAAGTCAGTGCCTCTATATTTTTCTGCAAAACCGATTCCTGTTCCAATTGGAATTTGAGCTCCAACGATCCCATTTCCTCCAAAAAATCTATGCTCTTTTGAGAAGAAGTGCATAGAACCACCTTTACCTTTTACGATACCAGTTTTTTTACCATACAATTCAGCCATACACTTTTTGGTAGGAATACCTCGACTGATTGCCAAACCATGTTGTCGGTAAGCAGTAACCATTGCATCTTCTTTTTTGATCGCAGTAACTAATCCAGCTGCAATTGCTTCTTGACCAATATATACATGGAGAAATCCACGAATTTGCTCTTGACCATATTTTTGCAATGATTTCTCTTCAAATCGACGAATTCTGAGCATGGTTTCATACCATGTCAAATAAGTCTCTTTGCTATATTTTGGTGCCTTTTTACCTCTTTTTGATACTTTTTCAACTACTTTCGTCATGTTAAATTCTAATTTTTGAAAAAATGTGATTGAATTGAATGTTAAAGATAATTCTAAATTTAGAATCTGCAAAATTCATTTATTTTTGTTCGAAAATTAACCCTCATTTTAAAGTGAAATCATTGAAATATGTTTCTCTTTTCATTTTTTTAAACATATAATTGCCTCATGTGGTTAAAAATGATAATCAATTATTAAATCAATTAAGTGAAAATTCAACAAATAAAATTAACTCATTTTAAAAACTACGAAACAGGCCATTTTGTTTTCAGCGAACGATTAAATTGTTTTGTTGGGAAAAATGGAATGGGTAAAACTAACTTGTTGGATGCCATTTATTATCTCTGTATGTGCAAAAGCCATCGAGGGGTCAACGATCGAAATGTGGTCAAACACACTATGGATTTTTTTAGATTAGAGGGCTATTTTTTAAATGAAAAGAATGAAGCAACAAAAAGCAAAACCAAAAACAAAATTGTAGCAAAAGTTCAGCCTGGTAAAAAAAAGGAGATTGAAAAAGATGATGTTGCCTACCAAAAATTGTCAGAACATATCGGAATGTTGCCGGTCGTAATCATTGTTCCAGATGATACATTGATGGCAACTGAAGGAAGTGAAGAACGTCGACGATTTTTGGATAATACTTTATCGCAATTAGATGGGGATTATTTAAAAAATTTAATCACTTATAATAAGGTATTAAGACAAAGAAATTCTGCCTTGAAAAAATTTGCCGAGACTCGTTCTTTTAATGCTGAATTGGTGGACATCTATGATCAACAATTAATGGAACCTGCACAAGTGATTTTTGAAAAAAGAAAAGAATTTGTGGGTTCCTTTCGACCTGTCTTTAAAGAATTTTACCAAGATATTTCAAGTGGTCAAGAGAAAGTAGATTGTATTTATACTTCGAGTTTGAAAAATGGAAACTTTGCTGATCAACTAAAAGAATCGAGAGAAAAAGATAGAATTCTAACTCGAACTACCTGCGGAATTCACAAAGACGATTTAGCTTTTCGAATTGATAAGCACCTGTTGCGTAAGTTTGGTTCGCAAGGACAATTAAAATCTTATGTATTAGCAATCAAGTTGGCCCAATATGATTTTTTGAAAAAAAACCACTCTTCAAATCCTATCCTTTTGATGGACGATATTTTTGATAAATTGGATGAAGGTCGAGTACAACAATTAATTCAATTGATTTTGGAAAAAAACTTTGGACAAGTTTTTATTACCGATACACATGAAAATAGGGTAGAGGAAATTATTAAAAATTTCGAAGCAGATTATAAAAAATTCTATATTAAGAATGGTCAAGGTCAAGAATAAAAAAAAATCTAGATCGAATAATTAGTACTTCCGAGAATTAAAGAATAATTTTGTTTTATGAAAAAACACAATGACCAACGCATCGATGAAGTACTAAAAAACTTAGTCGGTGGGTATAAATACAAATCAAAACTTTATAAAAATAAATTAGCTACTACCTGGGAATCTTTAATGGGGTCAACCATCTCAAAATATACATCACGAATTTCTATTCGAAACAAAAAATTATTTGTTACAATAGATTCTGCTCCTTTAAAACAAGAACTTTCTTTTGCAAAAGAAAAAATTAAAAGATTAATGAATGAAGAGTTAGGAGAAAATTATATTGATGAAGTAGTGATTCGATAATCACATGGTGGATTTTTTCTATAAAAAAAAGTGCGTAAATGTATTGTTACAATTACGCACTTTTTTTGTTGGACAACAAAAATATTAATCAATTTTTATTTTTTTTGACGATTTTTTTTTGATTAGTTTTTTTTTGACATTAATTCTTGTACTTGGTCAGCTTCAATTAGTTCTTTTAAGCTTTTTTTGTCAAGTGGATCAACATCAACAGTTCCGATAATCTTTAGAGCAGTTCTACGATTTCGTTGATGTTCTCTTTCTGTGCAATTTACGCCATTGGTACATCTATTAACAAGTTGCTCTTCACCATATCCTTTAGCTTGCAATCTTTCTAAATCAATTCCATCAATTGCAGCCAAATACTCAGTTGCCGCTTTTGCTCTTTTTTCTGACAATTTTAAATTATAATCATCATTTCCACGAGCATCAGTATGTGACCCCAATTCGACAATTACATGTTGATTATCTTTCAAAATGGTTTTTAGTTTATCTAACTCCGCAGCGGCATCTGGACGAATATCCCATTTATCGAAGTTATAATAAATGTCTTCAATGTCGTACGTTTTATTTATCTCAATTGGTTCCATTTCGATATTGGCTAGGAACGTTCCCATCTGATTTCCATCAGTCATCATTTCTGAAACACCAGTCATATTCAAACCATCAAAACATAAAATGCAACTATCTACATCTACATAAGCCTCAATTCTTTTATTGAAATATCCTTTTTTTCGAATCATGATAGTGTAATGATTTCCTTTTTCAAAAAAGAAATTGAACACAGGTGCGGGATGCTCTAAAAGAACTAATTCTTCCTTACGAGTAGTGTTATTATAAACTTCAATTCTAGCGCTATCAATTGAATTTAAAAGCGCCGTTCCATTGTTTTTAGATTCTGCCATCGTAACATCGAAAATGTAGCCAGGGAGATGTTCCATTTCGATTTTTACAAAAACTTTTTTTGCATCCTTCAGTCCAATTGTAGAAACAATTTCTTCAGTTTCAATATAAGTTTTGTGATTTACGACAACACGATATTTTCTTCCTTTAGGAACTGTAACGGCAAAAGCTCCTTCCATTCCTGTTGCCATTTTAGCTTGTAATTCATTGGTCATGTGGTCTAATATTTTGACCTCCGCACCTCGAACAAATCCTCGATTATTTTCAGCAAAAACATAGCCTTCTAATAATATATTATTTTGCCCGAAAACGAAAATACAAAGCAAAGACAAAACAAGAGTGAGTTTTATTTTTAAAGCTTGCATGGTGATTATAGTTAATAGTATATATGTAATGAATAAATAAATAAAATACTGTACATCAATTACTTATGTAACTGATGTATTGAAGTTGTTGACTTTAATATTAAAAATTTAGTATCATTCTAAAGTTGATAGAACAATAGAATTTAAAATCTTAAAGCCAAAATCTATTTCAAATTATTAAAAATGAAATAGAAAAAATAAAAATATCTTGAAGGTGAAACACTCAAAAAAGAAAGGACAATTCTAATACCACGGAGTTACAATATATCTTTTTGAGCAGTTAAGAACCTGATTGAACAAATAGGGAAAGGCGATTGAAAAACAGTTAAAAATAATTCACTAGACACATTAATCATTTCAATCATCTGTTGAAGAACACATCAAGTATAATGCCAATATGTATGGATAAGTTTTTTTATTTTTTTTATTACTAGGAACCTGACTGCCTGACCCCTTTTTTAAGAAAAGAACGGCTATTTAGAATAAATTTATATTTAAAAATACACTCCTTTTTAC
>JBGCCY010000182.1:0-5863 GCA_045104975.1 Saprospiraceae bacterium | reverse complement strand
TAAGTATTGAAAATATTAGAATTGATGGAGAAAAAGGACATGGAACACTCATCCTTAGAAATATAAAGAAGAAAATAGATTTAACATGTAAAAAGTTGAAGTTGTTTTATAATTGTAAATTTAACTTTGTCTGCTGACCTTCTATTCCAAGTACTTCCACCACCCTTTGAGTAGTAAAACCTCTACAAAAAAAATCTATTACATAGCTTCCAGGATCAATATTTAATTTATAATTACCTTTTGAATCTGTTCTTGTATTTCGAATTAGGTTTCCATTTTTATACAAAATGATTTCTGCATCAATTAATTCTTCTTTCGTTTCTTCGTTAATTATTTTTCCAGTTATTGATGTTTGTGCAATTCCATTTTTTCCAAACAGAAAAAACAGAAAAACGAGAAAAATCCGAAATGTGAATGTATTGTTACAAAAGTCAATCATTTTATTTTTTTGAAAAACCATCACTCCTAAATTATAATCATTAGTATCATTTCATTGAAATATGAAAAGAGTACTTATCATTTTACAACTACTTTTTTATAATATATTTGTTCCTCACAAAATATCTCTAAAACATATATTCCAGAATCGTCTATTTCAAACTTTACCTTTTGGAATGAATCTATCGTAAAATCTAATTGTTTTTTTAATTTCCCATCAATCGAATAAATATTAATCCTACTAATTGAGGAATAAAAATATTCATTTTTAAGATTGATTGCCTCGCCATTAGAAGGATTTGGATACACTATAAAATGATCTGAATTGCATCTGTAAGTGTTCAACTCTGGTAATGAAAAACTACATGATTCTAAACTTGACTCAAAAAATTCTAAAGGATATTCATTAATCAAATCCTGCTCTGAAATTAAACCTGTAACTATATCATTTTTAATTCTCAGTTTTATCGTACTGCACAACGAAGGTCCAAAACTCCAATATTTATCTTGTTCCAAATCGGGATCAACCACATCATAGCCAATTGGATTACCAGAGTATGTTAATCCTAGTCCTAGATAAAATTCTGAATCTACTTTTAATCCATAAGAATATATTCTACAACTAGCATTGGTGTTATCCCCAAATAATTTTATGGTATCGCTTATTCCTACATCATCTCTAAGTATATCTAAAACTTCAATATATACAGCAACATTTAGATGCGAATATTCTACATGATCTATAACTTTTCCTTTAATGAAAACTCTGGCTTCACTTAAATCTGAATAGTAATCACAGAAGTATCTTCTTTCACAACTACATCCGAACAAAACTGATATTTTAAATAAGAAGAGCCCTAAAATGATAAAGAATTTCTTCATTAACTTATTTTTTTACAGTTCTTAAATGAATTTAGTATCCTATACAAGGCAAACTGAAATAAACCCTTCCATCTGCCACTTAAAATTTGATTTTCAATTTGGCTGCAAGTTTTTTTGAAAAAATCACCCAGTTTCGCAACTCGACTCAGAGAGTCAAGCTACGTAAACTCAATTCCTAAATTGAGTTTGGTCTTTGGGTGTGATGCAACAAAAGATAAATTTTGAATAGCATTAGTTTTTCGTTCATAGCTTTAGTTGCTAAGCCTACATTTTTTAGTTCTAAAGTAATTTTTTGTTTTGAGTCAAAAAAAAATTAAAATCAACACTTTCTGTAGTCTCTTTTAATTTCAACTTGTACTTGACCAAAAAATCACTTTAAAACATTTTTTAAATTTTAACAGAAGAACGCAAATCCAAAATTGGATAATCAGTTCAGTTTTAGCTTTACTTTTTTAATATGGCTACAAGGTAGATTTTTTCATCATACGTCGGCAACCGATTATTTTGGAAATGTCAGGTTTCTAAAATAACTGTGAATGATTAAATGAGAATGATTAACTGTGAACGGTTAATTCCACGAGGTGTTAATCATTCATGGATAACCGCTACCGTTAGAAAAATTAACCGTTCACCATTCACAGTTAACCGTTAAAAATCCTTACTTTTGTGCCTTATTTTTAAAAAATTAATCAATTTTAAAGACATACCATGGAGCCTAAAAAGATTAAATCAGCATTAATTTCTGTTTTTCACAAAGAAGGCATTGAGCCAATCGTTCGAGAACTAGATGCACTTGGCGTGCAAATTTATTCTACTGGAGGAACTCAAAGAGCCATTGAAGCAATGGGGATTGAAGTGATTCCAGTCGAAAATGCAACTTCTTATCCTTCGATCTTGGATGGTCGAGTAAAGACTTTGCACCCAAAAGTTTTTGGAGGAATCTTGGCTCGACGAGAGGAAGGACATTTGGCGGAATTGGCGCAGTATGAAATTCCAGAATTGGATTTAGTGATTGTAGATTTATATCCTTTTGAAAAAACAGTTGCAGAGACGACTGACGAAAGTACCATCATCGAAAAAATCGACATCGGTGGAATTTCGTTGATTCGAGCTGCTGCTAAAAATTATAAAGATGTGGTTGTGGTTCCTTCGCAAGCAGAGTACGCGATGATTTTAGATTTGATAAAAACAAAACAAGGACATACAGACTTAGTTGATCGAAAAGAGTTGGCGCGTCGATCTTTCCAAATATCTTCTCATTACGATACTGCGATTTTCAATTATTTTGATACAGATAATCAAGCGAAAGCTACTGACGACGAAACGAAAACTTATGCGTTCAAGCAAAGCATTTCGAATGCGACGGTTTTGAGATATGGAGAAAATCCACATCAGCAAGGAATTTTCTTTGGAAAATTTGATGAGGTGTTTGAGACGTTGGGAGGTAAAAAAGTGAGTTATAATAATTTGGTGGACATTGATGCAGCGGTGGAGTTGATGGCTGAATTTGAAAATGAAGATCCGACTTTCGCAATCTTAAAACATACCAACCCTTGCGGAGTGGCAACTCGTTATACTTTGTTGGAAGCGTGGCATGCAGCATTGGAAGCAGATAATGTTTCTGCTTTTGGTGGAATTTTGATTTGCAATTCAACAGTTGATTTAGCAACAGCAGAAGAAATCAATAAATTATTTTATGAAGTTTTGATTGCTCCAGATTTTTCTCCAGAAGCTTTAGAATTATTAAGCAAAAAGAAAAAACGGGTTTTATTAAAAATCAAAAACTTCAATGTTAAGAAAACCATTTTTAAAACTTTACTCAATGGAGTAGTTCAACAAGATGGTGATTTGAAAACCGAAACTGCTGACGACTTAACTGTAGCTACAACAAAAGCACCTACAGAAAGTGAAGTAGCTGATTTACTTTTTGCCGCAAAATGTTGCAAACATTTAAAATCAAATACGATCGTTCTAGCACGAGGAAATCAATTGCTCGGAATGGGTTGTGGTCAAACGTCAAGAGTTGATGCCCTTCGTCAAGCAATTGCCAAAGCGAAAAATTTTGGTTTTGACTTGCAAGGAGCTGCCATGGCAAGTGATGCTTTTTTCCCATTTCCTGATTGTGTGCAAATTGCAAAAGAAGCTGGAATTACTGCAGTAATTCAACCTGGAGGAAGCATTAAAGATAATTTGAGCGTTGAGTTTTGTAATGAAAATGATTTGGCGATGGTGATGACGGGAGTGAGGCACTTTAAACATTAAACCCCAGCTATTTCCTTTTTGCTATCAGCAAAAGCTCGGCAGCCTAAAGGGGAGCCTTTTTCGATTATGCCTTCGGCAATCGAAAAAATTGCGAAGGAGGTGTTTGACGATTTTTGTTTTGATTGACGATTGAAATTTTGATTTTAAAAAATAAATTCCACTACTCCATCTTATACCTAAATGTCAAAAGCTAAAAAAACAAATCGCCTGAAAGAAAAATCTAACTCCCCTTTAGGGGACAGGGGGTTAATCATCGACATCGGAAACACTCGAACCAAAGTCGCTTTATATAAAGGTGAGCTATTATTGAAAAAAGTAATTTGGGAAAAATGTGATTTAAAAACAGTAAAAGCTTTTGTCAAAAATAGAAAAATAGACAATGCAGCACTTTCAAGTACTGCAAATCTCAGTCAGGCGGTAGAGAACTTTTTACAAAAAAAATACTTTTACATCCGATTGAGTCATAAAACGCATCTACCTATTACCAATAAGTATAAAACACCTGCCACACTAGGAAGAGATCGATTGGCTGGCGCAGTTGCAGCTTTTGACATTTTTCCTAAACAAAATACCCTCGTAATTGATGCAGGAACTTGTATTACTTACGATTTTATAGATGCAAAAGGGAATTATTTAGGTGGTGGGATTTCACCTGGAATCCGCATGAGATTTAAGGCGATGGATGAATTTACCGCAAATTTACCGCTGGTCAAGCAGAAAAATTCGAAGAAATTTATCGGAAATGATACCGAATCTTCGCTTCGAGTAGGTGGCCAAATGGGTACGATAATGGAAATTCGAGGCTTTATTAAGGCTTACGAAACAACTTTTGGAAAGATTAACATAATTTTAACCGGGGGCGATTCTAAAGCCCTTGCGAAACATTTTGAGAACCATATTTTTGTAAATAACAATTTAGTTCTACGTGGACTAAACAAAATATTAAACTATAATGTCCAACTTTTGGAATAAGACTTTTTTAGGATTTGCCATCATTTTGGCAACAGCTTTGACTGCATTTGCGCAACCAAAAGACAACTCTCCTTACTCTCGATTAGGACTTGGAGACTTGACTGACCAGTTCTTCGCAGCTCAAGGAGGAATGGGTGGATTAGGTGCTGCATTTCATGATGGATACCACATGAATATTGCCAATCCTGCATCACTAGCTCGACTGAAAGAAGCGGCCTTCGAAGTGGGGTTATATTCGGAATATAATGTCTTAACAGATGCCACAGGGCAAAATGAACGATTGAAAACTTGGAATGGTAATTTGAGATATTTATCTTTGGGTTTTCCGCTCAAAAACCCTATAAATGAAGTGTTGGACCAAAAAAAGAAGAAGGTTCGTTGGGGAATGAATTTTACACTTTTACCCTATTCCAATGTAAATTATAACATTCAAAATCTAACTACCCAAACAGTTGCTGACACGTTAACATCCGTGGATTTCTTGTATCAAGGATCAGGTGGAACGTACAAAATTATGTGGGGAAATGCTGTTAATATTAAGAACTTTTCAGCAGGGGTAAATTTGGGATATTTTTTCGGAAAAATTGAAAATGATAAGATTGTAACTTTCCCAGATTTTCAACTTTCTAATGATAATAATTTTACCGACGATTTTTTGGTTGGAGGATTTACTTGGAATCTTGGCGTACAATATGATCATGTTTTAGCAACCAAAGAAGGTTCTACTGAGCCAACAGAATTTATCACCTTTGGTCTTTCTGGAAATTCTAGAAATAAGTTTAATTTAACTAGAAATAGATTTTGGTCGACTCGAAACTCAGGAACTGGTACCCTTGACACTATTTTATCCGTCTCAGGATCAGAGACTACAGAGAACACAGGTTATTTGCCAGGAGAAGTTGCCATAGGAGTAATGTATACCAAAGTGAATAAGATGAGATTCGGTGTAGATTTCAAATATCAATCTTGGTCGGAGTACATCAATGATTTAGTAGCAGCAGCAGATTCTAATCGAGACGATGTAAATGTGTGGAGATTAGGATTCGGTGGAGAATATGTGCCTGATGCGAGATCGTACAATAAATATTTAAAAAAGGTGCGTTATAGATTCGGAGCTTTTTACAGTAAAGACCCAAGATCAATACAAGGTGATAATCTTTTAAAATATGGGGCAACGGTTGGATTTGGTCTTCCAGTCATTTTACCACAGGGTAAAAAATCGTTTGTCAATTTAGCCTTTGAAATGGGGCAGATCGGATTAGAGGATGCATTGAGAAGAACATATTTCAAAATTAATTTAGGATTTACA
>JBGCCY010000181.1:0-2783 GCA_045104975.1 Saprospiraceae bacterium | reverse complement strand
GACACTAGCGACATTGCAGAGGTAGTTGTAAAAGTATTGTTAGACGATAGCCATAATGGAAAGACTTACGAAATTACTGGCCCTAGAACTTTGACCTTTGAGGAAGTGGTAAAGGAGATTGCCGAGGGTTTAGGAAAGCCTATTTCTTTCCAATCGGTTTCTTTAGAAGCCTATAATTCAATGATGCAATCCGCAGGACTTCCACCTGATTACATCTGGTTATTTGATTATCTTTTTAGAGAAGTATTGGGTAATGAGGAAAATCAGGTCGTGACTTCTGATGTAGAAAAAGTACTGGGGAGACCAGCGACTGACTTTAAGCAATATGTTCAGAAAACCATTCGCACAGGTGTCTGGAATCAGGCGCTTCCTCAAACCATTTAAAAAAATAACATCATGAAAAGTATCAATATAAAAAGTGCTGCAATCTCAGCAATCATCATTTGGACGATTGGAATCATTGCATTCGTAGCTTCCTATTTCTTTCCAGTAATTTCAGATTCCGACTTACAAGCAAACTGGGTACTATCCTTCACCCTTATTCCCGCTGGACTCATCGGTGCACATATTTACTACAGGAAAGGACATCACACCAATGGGTTTTTGTTAGGCATTTTCATGTTCGTAGTAACGATGATATTGGATGCAGTCATTACCGTTCCATTTTTTATTATGCCTTACGGTGGTAACTATGCAAGCTTTTTTTTAAGTCTAGGTTTTTGGTTAATTGCCATAGAATATATTAGTGTTGTAGCAGCCTATTGGCAAATAGAAAAAGCAATTGTGAAAACCCAAGTCAATAAAAATTAATGCTTGCAGAAAATGTTTCCGTTGATTTTCTAAAATAATTCCTTCAGATACCCAAATACCATTAGTAGCTCTAATTAGATTTTATTCTAATTAGAGCTTTTTTAGACCGTCAATCTTTATTCTCAAAATCCATTTTTTTTTAAAGTTCTGAATCTCACCGAAAGGTGCGCAATTACAATCAAGGACGATTGAAAGGCATATCCTCTTCATATTTGTATTGTCAATACGACGAAAATTATTCATCACATTTTAAAAATCAAAACAAATGATGAGTTCAAATTTAACCGGAAATGTATTGTTATTTATTTTAGGCTTACTCTTTATTTTTCACCTGTTCGTATTATCAGAGGTCATTCCCCACGATATCGTTTGGGCTGGAAAAATAAAAACCCAAGAGCAATTGATAATATTAGAATCCATATCCTTATTCATTTTGGCAATCTCTTTTACGATTGTTGCACACAAAATAGGACTCATTGATTTTGGAATAAACCCAAAAGTAATCAATGTAGGTATTTGGATTCTATTCGCATTGTTCACTCTGAATACGATTGGAAACCTTACCGCAAAGAACAATTTTGAAAAATATGGTTTTGGCTTTTTAACGCTCGTCATGATGCTCTTGACTTTGAAATTAGCCATCACTCCTAAAAAAAAATAAAATGAAAAAAATATTAGTCGCAGGTTCAACTGGCTATTTGGGTAGCCACATAGTACAGCATTTACAACAACAGCAAATGGATTTTAAAGCCATTGCTCGGAATACTCAAAAATTAGAAACCATTGGAATCCCTCCATCAAAAATTATTGAAGCTCAAGTCACAGATAAAAATTCCTTAGCAGGTACTTGTGAAGGAATAGATGTGGTGATTTCTACCATCGGAATTACTCGCCAAAAAGACGGATTGACATATATGGATGTGGATTACCAAGCCAATAAAAACTTATTGGAAGAAGCTATCAAAAGTGGCGTAAAGAAATTTATCTATGTCTCCGTTTTGCATGGGGAAGAATTGACTCATTTAAAAATTTGCGAAGCGAAAGAAAAATTTGTTCAAGCGTTAAAAAACTCAGGTTTAGACTTTTGTATCATTCGCCCAAGCGGCTTTTTTTCCGACATGAAAGAATTTTATGAGATGGCAAAAAATGGACGAGTTTATCTTTTTGGAAATGGACAAACCAAAGTCAACCCTATTCATGGAGCTGACCTTGCCAAGGTTTGCGTTGATGCAATTTCCAAAACTAAAAAAGTCATCAATGTAGGTGGCAGAGAAATTTTATCTCATCAGGACATTGCAGAAATTGCTTTTCAAGCAGTTAGCAAAAAACCTAAAATCACTTACATTCCTGATTGGGTCAGAAGACTTTTATTACGCCTTGCATCTATATTTATGGGAAAAGCGCAGTATGGAACTACGGAGTTTTTTCTAAATGTGATGGTGATGGATATGGCGACCAATCCATATGGAAGGCATTCTATCAAAGAATTTTTCATGCAACTTAAACAGGAAGAATCATGAATATTATAAAATTTTAACTCAAAAAAACATCAAAATGTTTTCACCTAAAACCAAAAGGAATTTATATAAAATCATACCATTTAGTGTCATCTCGGTTTTATCTGGATGGGTATTCTTAATCGTAGAATTAGCTGCAACTGGAGGCATCAGCCAACTTCCCGAAACAGCTATCAAAATGGATTTTCAAATATTTATCTTATCCAGTTTAGCGATGGCTGTGGTTGGATTACTAACTGGTTATATCGAATTCAAGTATCTCTATAATATTTTTTCAGATAAAAAATTTACCATAAGAGTATTTTCTAAGCTGATGATTTATTCGATATTCTTTCTAATTATAGTTTTAATATTTTTTCCAACTGCAGCAAGTTTAGAATTGAACACTCATATATTTGATAGAATCATTTGGGAAAAATATTTGAATTACTTTACAAGTATTACTCATTTGAGTAC
>JBGCCY010000180.1:0-69019 GCA_045104975.1 Saprospiraceae bacterium | reverse complement strand
ATGTTTTGGAATATGGTTGATATTTATGGATTTGATGATGATATTTACAATGGAACAGGAGGAAATAATATAGCTATGCAGTTGGTTTTAGATGGTTTAAAATTACAACCTTGTAGTCCTACATTTTTAGATTCAAGAGATGCAATCTTAGCAGCAGATTTAGCGAATAATGATGGAGCAAACCAATGTCTAATTTGGGAAACTTTTGCTCGACGAGGACTTGGGGTAAACGCAAAGGTAGGAGGTTCAGTTGGTAATGAAGTTCCATTAAGTTGTCAGTTCCGATTAAAAATAAACAAAACTGCTTCTAGTGAAATCTTAGCTGGGGAAGTTTTGACCTATACGGTAGAAGTTAGTAATGATTCTCCTGATGCTTTAACTAATCTAACTATTACTGATCAACTTCCTGATGGTGTAGCGTTAATTGCAAATACCGTGAGTTGTAGCGATTTCAGTATCGATAATTCAGTATTATCTATTGAAATAGGTGATTTGGAATCAGGTGCTTCTACGACTTGTACCTATGATGTTTTAGTACTTCCTAATCCATTCTCTTATGTTACTTTTGAAGATGATATGGAAAATGGAATTACCAATTGGGTTGCTACTGCAGGTTTAGGAACCCAACTTTGGGAAGTAAGTGATGATAGTTATGAGGGAGATAATGCTTGGCATTTTTCTAATGGAGCACACGCTTCTGATTCGAGATTAACAACTGCTGTTTCCTATGAATTAGGAGGTAATAATCCAGCTCTTTCTTTTTGGCATAGATATGATACCGATTCAAATCGTGATGGAGGAAGGGTTGAACTTTCGACTGACGGAGGTTTGACTTGGAATGATTTGCGATTCAATTTTACTCAAAACGGATACAATGAAGTCATGTTAAATTCAATCCTTCCAGGACAACGTGGCTTTGTTAGAAATAGTGGAGGGTATATAGAAAGTGTTGCTGACTTAAGTGAATATTCAGGAGAAACAGTTCAGATAAGATTCCGTTTTGTTTCAAATGACACCGAAGTAGCTGATGGTTGGTATGTCGATAACGTTAAATTATTTGGAGATTATCGTGCGATTACTAATGAAGCTTGTGTCTCTTCGGATTTAGATGAAAATGAATGTGGATCTGCAACTACAGTTGTTTTTGGTGATCCATCTACTTCTAATAAAAATTTAACCTCTACTTTAGGTGTTTCTATTTTCCCAAATCCAACAAATGGGAAAGTATTTTTAAAATTAGAAAATACTCAAAAAGGATCTACCATTATTAAACTTAATTCATTAGATGGTAGAGTTTTAAAAACAAAAGAAGTGGACTTCTTAGATGGAGTTGTAGAATTTGATTTATCTGATTTCCCCAAAGGTGTTTATCTGATTCAAATTCAAAATGAAGAAACGCAAATCATTCGAAAAGTAGTTTTGCAATAGAAAATAACGATACATTCATATTGTTAGCATTATAAAAAAGGCTTTCAGGATTGAATTCCTGAAAGCTTTTTTTTATAAATAACTAACTCCTACCCTCTCCCTTTTTTCGAACTACTTCTTGACTTACTTGATTTGGAGCTTCGACTAGATTTAGCTCCTTTTGAACTTGAACTACTTCGGCTTCGAGTTGCTTTTGAGCTACTGCTAGATTTCCGAGAAGAACTTCTTGAAGTTTTTGGACTTGAAGATCTTGACGAACTTTTTCTAACTGATGAAGATTTCTTACTCGGTTTAGTTGATCTAGATGCGCTAGATTTAGATCTCTTCGAACTAGTTTGATTTCTTACTTTTGAATCAGATGATCGACTTGGTTTAGTCGAAACTCTTCCACCAGAATTTGCTTTTGGTGTTCTGGTAGATCTTGTCTCTCCAGATTTGTACCGGTCAGATTTACTAGGTCTAGTTGTTGAGGTTCGAGTTCGATCTCTTCCAGATGAAGCTGTTGGAGATTGGTTAATATTATTCCTATCATTTTTATTTTGCCTTGTTGATGTTCTAGGATTGGTAGAATTAATTCGATTACCCTTTCCTTTTATATTTACCTGAGCCGTTGAATTAACTCTATGATTATTTACCTTCTTTAATCCAGGCCGAAATTCTTTTCGATTTGTTCCATGATTAAGTCGTTGCCTTTGGATTGCAGGTCTTCCATGCTTAACTCTAAGTTGATTTGAGCGGATAACTACATGATGACTATAATGTCTGTAAGGTCGATAAAAATTATGTACATGACGTAATCTATGGAAATGTACATGATGGTAATGACGGTGGAAAATCACAATTCTAGGACGGAATACATTCCAACCACATGGTCTCCAAGGTCTCCAATAATTAGGATAGTAGGACCAATAATATGGGGATCTATACACTCGATATTGTCGCCCAAAAATATGTTGAACTGGTGACCACCAGAAAACATTTACATAACCTCTATTGAAATCGTAATCTGCATTTGGTCCACCTCGACCTCTAGAATATCCATTACCTTCATAAGGTTCAACAATAACTTCTTCACCATAAATATCTTCGTCTCCGACAATCTGTAACATCGCACGACGACGACCAGTCTTCTCAATTTCAATCACCGCAATATCCTGAACATCATAACGATTCAGCGGAACTTGCAGAACGATGGCATGAAAACTTCCTTCCCGAATGTGTTCTACTCGAATAAAATCAATTTGACCATCACGATCCAAATCCAAATTATTCACATAAGTATCTTCTTCATTCAATCTTCTTTCAAAATCGGCAATAGTATTCGAATTTTTAAATAAATCGATAGCACCTTCCAAACTGAAGAAATCTCCATCGTAACCTGTTCTTTCTTCTCCCCTTTGAGCGGTGGTTGCAGAGAGGAAGAGGATGGATAGCAACCAACTAAAAATTAATTTTTTCATAATTGTACTTTTTTAATGAGTTAGAAAAAGGGGTTGATCAAAAAGTGTGTTGTGTCATTTCTAGTACAATTATGACGCTTTATTTTGATTGATGTTCATAATTATATTGTATTTATTATAAGATTAACTAAAGTTAAAAGAAGTTGAAGAAGGTCTTTTTTTTGTTAAATTTGGTGAAAATTTAAATAAATGAACTATAAATTAGTGTGTAGCGATATTGATGGAACGCTTCTAAATAAAGATCGAGAACTCTCTCAAAAAACGATTGAAATATTCCAACAAATCAAGGAAAACTATCCAATAATCCTGATTTCTTCTAGGATGCCCAAGGCTATGACTCATCTTCAAAAAGAAATGGATATTCTATTTCATCCTTTAATTGCCTATAATGGTGGACTGGTCTTAACAAATGAGAATGGGAACAAAGAAGTCCTTCTTTCCATCGAAATACCTTTGGACTTGACTACTCAAATTTTAACATTTATTTCTAACTCAACTATCCATATGAGTTTATATAATTCTGATGAATGGTTGGTTCCACAGATGGATTATTGGGCAAAACGTGAAATGAATAACACTAAGGTCAAACCAGATGTGGCTAATCTAGATCAAGTTTGTAAGGATTGGAAAAACCGAAATATTGGGCCTCACAAAATCATGTGCATGGGCGAAAAAGGAGAAATACAATTATTGGAAAATTACTTGAAAATGCATTTTGCCGAGGAGTTAAATATTTATCGATCAAAAGATACTTACTTAGAAATTGCGAGTAAGAAAATATCCAAACTATCTGCATTAAGTTTTTTATTAGAAAAAAAATTCGACATCTCATTGCAAGAAGTAATTGCATTTGGAGACAATTATAATGATATTGAAATGTTAGAAGGTGTTGGTTTGGGTGTTGCAGTTGGTAATGCAAAAGAGGAAGTTAAAAATGTATCTGATCAAATTACGTTGAGTAATTTAGATGATGGTGTGGCGAACACTTTGGAAGAAATTTTTTTGAATAGATAAACTAGCCAAATAGCTAACTTAAATGTCTGCGAAATACTAAAATCTATATATTGCTTCCCATATATTTTCAAACTTAAAAATATTATATATTCTTTGCAGAATAACAAACTTAAAATCAATTTTTAATGAAAAGACCATTAGTTAATCCTCTTCCAAAAGATGCTAATCAAGAGGCTAAAGAACTTGCAGAATTTTACCAAGAAACGCTAGGTTTCACTCCCAATAGTTTATTTACCATGATGCATCGTCCTCGAATTGCTTTGGCATTTCAAGAGATGAATAAAGCAGTTATGGAAAACCAAGGAAGAGTTACAAGTGCATTAAAACGGTTAATTGCCTACTTATCCAGCATGACAACAGGATGCCGATATTGCGAAGCACATGCTATTCGAGCAGCTGAAAGATATGGCTCAGAGCAAGACAAAATGAATCACATTTGGGAATATAAAACTTACCCTGCATTCTCCGATGCCGAACGGGCAGCTTTTGATTTAGCTATTGCAGCGTCAACTGTTCCGAATTCGAACAATGATGAAATTTCTGAAAATATGCGAAAGCATTGGGATGATGGAGAGATCGTAGAAATACTTGGGGTGATTGCACTTTTTGGATATTTGAATCGATGGAATGATAGCATGGGAACTCAATTAGAAGAACCTGCTGCAGCGGATGGTGAAAAATTTTTAGGAGAAAAAGGTTGGACGCGTGGAAAGCATCAATATTAATCTTACTAAAAAAGGTAATTATTCATAAACAAAAAAGAGTCTTAATCAATTAAAATTAAGACTCTTTTCTGTTTTGTAAATGTATTGTTATCAAGTTTAATTATTTGAAAACAAAGAACTCAGTTTTGGAGGTTTTTCATCAAAAACAAAAATGGGAACAAGGAATACTAAGATGGTCTCTAATACCCAAAACGTTTTTGCTAGAATGGCTCCACCTATAATTTCGCCTTTAATGAGAACTCCTTGAACATTGATTTTATTTAAACCTTCGAAGAGACTGCCTACTCTATAAAACATAGGTTCACCAAGTTTAGTAGCGGTCCAAATAGTCCATAAAAAATAAGTAGATAAAATAGTTCCTATCAAAACTAAGATGAGTAAATTTTTAAAACCCCTAACTTTTCCTAAGAAAAACCCCCAACTCATAAAATAGCCAATAAGCATACAGTAGGCAAAAGGAAGTATAACTCGAAGTGCTAAAAATGGAATAAATACATTTATCCAAGCATAGATATTCGCTAAAATTATTATTGCCAAAATTACAATTAGGCTATAAATAATTATTCCTTTTATTGGTGTCTCATCTTTTGGAGTCAAAAATACATTTGAAGGTGGAGGTATATCATTCATTTTTTTAATCTTAATTTTCTTCGAAATAATTTAGCATCTCTCATCACTTAAAATTGAACTAATATCGTCAAACTTCTCAAATCCTTGTTCATTATTCGATATTCCATTTTATATCTCTTCCATCAATTGCTGAATTTTAATTACAGCAGGCATCATATTAGATTTCATTTTTTGTAAAATAGCCATCTTTTTCTCATCTCCTTCTTTGACTACTTGCGAAACTAATTGACTAAACCCATCCAATCGATTTGCCCGCAACCAATGGCGCAATTCTTTTTCCTGGGACCAATTAAATTGATTCATCATAAAAACTGCCATCATTCTAATCCAATCAGTATCATGGTTTGGTAAAGGAACAACTTGGCAAAGTTTATTTTTTTTCTCTTCAGTTTCATAAGCTGCTTCAATATGAGCAATAAATGCTGCACTAAAAACGGGTTGGTAAGATCGAACTGTTTGTGGAGTAATTAAATCGCCTGCAAAAATTGGTTTCATTTCTAAATTAGAAATAGCACTTGCCGAACAATCTACATGAATATGATTCTCCGAAGTTGGAATGCTTTCCTCATTAAAAATAATTCGGTTCTTCTCAATACTGTTCACTCTTCCTTTTCTAACAACATGTTTTATTTTTCGAAGCTCCTCTAATTCCATTTGGCTAATAGTTGCTCCATGAAACATTTTGGGTCTAACATTTTTATCAATCCTAAGTAATGAACCACATGATTCTAATCGATCAAATAAATTTTCCACCGACGTGGCATTTGCCAATGCCTCAAATTGATCGGATTGTGCCCCAATCGCATCTTCAAAAAATTCTATAGTTGGTTGCGTATTTTTTCGATCAATCAACCAGGCATCTCTTGAAACAATCCAGGTAATTTTATCTGGATCAACTTTATTTTCTAACAACCAAAGGCAAGCATCTATTCCTGTCTTCCCTCCACCAATTACAACAAATCCTTCAGGTGGATTTTCAATTTTTGGCAAATCATTTAAAGCGATAAATTTCACTTCAGACGAAACGCTAAAATTTGGCGTATGAGTGGAAGGAACAGTCGTTTTTAAATAAGTAGCATCGACCGTTTTTTCATTAACTTTTACATGAAATTCTTCACCAGATATTTTTGAAACAAATTTCCCATCTCCTTGATAATCACACATTGGAAAATATTGAACTCTACCTGTTGGCAAAAATTGATGTCGCATTACATCATCAAAATATGCCATCACTTCAGCTCCTGAAGCTAAATCATTTAATCCTTTGTTGTAACCAACTTCATCTTTCAGTCCTTTGCTAAGTTCTCTAGAACTTACTCCATAGAAAGCAGATGGTTGATGTAAAGTGACAAATGGATAGGCTGAATTCCAATGGCCTCCAGGCTTAGCAAATCTATCAACAATGATAATTTTTGCATCCGTTTCAGTTAAAAGAACATCTGCGAAAGCCATTCCGACAGCTCCACTACCCACCACTAAATAATCCGTTTCAAGCATAGTTTTTGTTTTTTTCAAATTTATTATTCTATAGATCTAAAAGTAATATCAATCATTTTCCTTGACAACAATAAAGGAATAAATCCTGATCGAATTATTTCTTTATTATAAAAGTTTAATTAAAAAATTAGTTACCTCATCTTCATCAAAATATCCATCATAGCTACAGCAGATACTTCTCCCTTGGTTTGGATAAAATCGCGCGGAGTTGAATCTCCAATTTCATAAACAATTCCTTCTGCACCAAACTGCTTAAAAAACCAACCTTTTGAAATAGGCTGATTTAATCCACTTGGCTGCTCGTTGATGTCATCTAAATTTAATTCTTTCTCTATTCGACTCAACCATTCCTTTGTAAATCCAGGCAATTTTCGTTCAACGGAATCATCAAAAGTATAATACACATCGTAATGAGTACTATGAAAATCCAAGCCTAAAACTATCTCATTTTTTCCTTGCTTTGCCTCTTTTACAATATGAGAAGTAACTTGCTTTATTTCTGGTTGATGATATTTTGCCCAATCACGATTCAAATCAATTCCTCCTGTATTATGTCTAAAATGCCCCAAATCAACTCCATCAGGATTTATCATCGGATATACCAACACTCGATATTTTTCTAAAAATCCATTAGTAGCTCCTTGTTCAATTATCGTTTCAATAAATGCTCGCATGGCTAAATAACCAGTTACTTCAGGAGGATGCTGGCGACTGATAATAATCACCGTTGGTTTATTCTGATGATCTCCTTTTGACAAATTCATAAAATACATTTCACGTCCTTGCACACTTTTCCCAGCATTCCCAAGAGTGACAACTGGATTTCCATTCCATTGGTATACCCACTCTCCCACTCTTCGATGATCCTGAATTTCTTGACCAGCAATCCATAATGGTTTTTGGGTCAAATCTAATTTAAGAATAGCATGAACACCATCCGGTGTTTTCGTAATTAAAGTAGAATCTAGCCGTTCCCAATTTTCTCCATCCATGCTTACTTTTGGGAAATACCGATGTTTATGAACGGTATAATGCAATTTAAGATAAACCGATTTTGGTTGCTTTGACCAAATTTTAAAAGCATACCAAGGACTTGTATTGATTGGCACATTTTCCGCGCTTATCGTTGCTTGAAAAGTGGAATCATTGAGCTGAGAAAATTCATTTAATCTTGCTGATGGAAATTCATTTGAGGCACTTACGTCTCCAATTTCATAAGTTTTTTTTATTTGATATTCGATAGGACGAGTGGTCGTGTCAACGGGTTCTGGAAATTTATAAGTTTTTAATTTATATGGATTATGTTGGCACGAGCTAACTATTAAAATAATAAAAACTAGGAGGTATAAAATTTTCATGATTAAAATATTAATGGTTCTTTAGTTGATATTGTTGATCCCCAAAAACTAAAATTCTATTTCAAAATCGGTAATTCTATTTTAGACATTTGAGTTCTTCCTCGATGAATATTTAATTGAGTAGCACGACAATTTTCTAATTTTCCATCAGGACAAAGTTTTGGATTAAATTCAAAATTTTCAAAATCTGCTCCAGCAATACTTACTCTCAACTTATGTCCTTTTTGAAAAACCCAAGACGTAGGTGTCAAATCAAATCGCATAGAAACAATGGTATCGTTAGCTAATGGATTATCATGATAGCCACCTTTATCAAATCCATGCCAAGGTAAATCTGGTTTTATATCATATAAAAAATTGACTTGTTCATCATCTTCCACTTGTCGATGCCATCCTGCTCGGAGTTGTCCTTCCGACACATAATAAACTGTTCCATCTTCTGCCACATCACTCAAGTAAACATAAACGTCAGCATCATTTTGATTGGAAGAAATAAATAATTCCACAATGGTGTGACCAGTCACTTGCCAATTATTTTCTAGAACTGGCGTTTCGTAAACTATACATTTTTTATCCAACTGTGTACGAATCATTAATGAATCTGTCGTGGTTGCCATATTCCAACGATTATCTTTTTCTGCATCATAATCTGATGCATGACTAAAATCAACTTCATAAACATCTGATCCATTTTCACTTGAATCTTGAGTGAGTTGATTTTTTTCATTAAGAAATAACGTTTTATAAGTTGTTGCCTTTGGTGGATAATGGTCAAATGATTCCCAACCTTTGTAACAGGTGTACAATTGTACTGGATCAATTTTATCAAACCCATTTTCTTTTCCTTTGAGATAAAAATCAAAAAACTGAATACGAAGAGAAAGCAATTGATCTTCATATTCTCCTTGATAGTCAAATAGTTCTTTGTAGGCTGGTGGCACAGTCATTGGCATATGAAATCGAGGAGCCATAACAAAATGAGCAGGGTTCTCCCCTTGCAAACTTGCATAAAGTTTCGTCACTCCTTCAAATCCATCGAACCATCCACCAGTCATCAGAATAGGAATTTTACTCTCCTTGATCGCAGGGATAAAAAATCCTGGACTGATATCTTCCAAGCTCATCGTATCATCATAAACGACAATTTTATCATCTCGATATTTCCAATCCTTGGCAATTTCTTCTGTCCAAATATTTTTTAAATGATCTTTTGAATGATTAAAATAAATATTTTTTTCTCTGACAACTCCATCAGCATAAGTTGGTTTTTCTGCGGTAACAAAAAGTGGTTCAGCTGAATCGGTGTAAAGTGGAATCTCATCCATAATCTCTCCATCACCATCTTCATCAATAACTGGTTCAGCTGGAAAAACAGGCATTTTATTTTTTCGATCCAAAGCATTTAGATTTAATAAACGAAGTTGTTTATTAAAATTCTTTACCCATTTTGTCATTAATATTCCTCCTTGCTTTTGAGCTTCGGTATAAATATCACTTCCCATAATGGAAGGACTAATACATTTTAAAGCATCAGGTTGTTCGCTAGCAATTGCCAATTGAATCCATCCTAAATAAGAAGGTCCTTGCATCCCTACTTTTCCATCACTCCAATTTTGCTCAGCAATCCAATTAATCATTTCAATTCCATCTTTTCTCAATTGAGGAGACATCGCACTTGTAAATCCGGAAGATGCTCCAGTTCCCCGCATGTCTGCTACTACTACAGCATACCCGCTATGAGTCAAGGTATTTAAGGTTTTTCGATTGGGGAGTCCATTAAAAACTGGCCCCCAACTTCCCGTAAATGCTTTTGCTCCAGCCTTTTCCCACCAAGCTAAATCGGGTAAAACGATACTTCGATTATAAGGGGTAAAAATAAAGATGGTCGGTACTTTTTCAGATTTTGAAATAGTTGGAAGGAAAATATTTGCAGCGATTTGAGTTCCATCAGATAAGGAAACATATTGCTTTTTTTTTTCAAATTGATTCAGCTCAATAGATTTTAATGGCTCATATTCAAATTTGCCTGCGGTATCAAGATCAATTCCTGGACCTGCATAAAAAGATAAAAAGATAAAACCTAAAATGAATAAAAAGAGGAGTCCTGAAATAAAGATTTTTAAATATTTCATGCATGTAATTTTGGTCTATTTAATTTTTCTCAAGGTAAAATAATCTAAGTAAAAGAGTAGTATTTAGTAGGAATTTTAGGTACAAGATTTTTCGCTAATTTTTCTTAAAAAATCCTTGTCTACCGTACGGTAATGATTGTTTTTTTTTGGAAAATAAGGGTGAAAAATGTGTTTAAAAATATATTTGAAAAGACTTTTTTACTTATCTCAATTTTAACTTTTTATTATCAAAAAAAAGAATACTTTTGCGCCAAAAAAATCAAATCATGGTAGAATTATTAATCAGTTTATTCGGATGGGTTGGAGCAATTATTAGCTTGTATGCCTATTACTCAGTTTCCACAAATAAGATGGAAGGCACTTCATTTAAATTCCAATTTTTAAATATTTTGGGGGCAGCTTTAATTCTAGTTAACTCAACTTACTATGGTGCTATGCCTTCGGTAATGGTTAATTTTTTCTGGATGGTAATTGGATTTGCTTCGGTAGTTCAATTTAGAAAAGTGAAGAGAGTTTAAGAAAAGTGCTTCATTATTTATTTCTATTTTTGACTTAATGCATTTTTCTAATAAAGATGTTGTCTTTAAGTTTATTAAGAGCATTATTTAAAAACATTAAAATAGAATATCATGAAAAAAATTGGATTCTTACTCATCCTACTTTTGGCGTTGTCCTCAAATATGGAAGCTCAAAAAAGTCCTAATTCTGTTGCGAATGGAACAATTGATAAAGTAGATATTGAAATAAAATATTGTGCTCCTTCTGTTCGAGGAAGGACGGTTTGGGGAGGTTTGGAGAAATATGGAAAAGTTTGGCGAGCAGGTGCCAATGAAAACACCACCGTTTCATTTTCTGAAAAAGTAATGATTGATGGCAAAGAATTGGCAGCTGGAAAGTATGGCTTTTTTATCATTCCAAATAAAAAAGGAGATTGGGTGGCTATTTTTTCCAAAACCAATGATCAATGGGGAGCTTATTCATACAAACAATCTGACGATGCTTTAAGAGTCAATATCACACCTTCTTATATAAAGAATATTCAAGAGCAATTGGAATATTCCGTCGGTAAAAAATCGATTAATTTTTCTTGGGAATACATTAATTTGTCGATCCCAATTTCTACTAAATAATATACCCATATTAATAAAAGTATTTAAAATCCTTCACCTTGAGAAATCAATTTGAAGGATTTCTTTTTGATAAAATAAATTTAGATGCAGCGTTTTGGCAGTTGGATTGATTTAGAAGTTGAACACCTTATGTATTTACTAACTCAACAAAAATCAATTTGATATGAAAAAAACGATTGCCTTACTCTCATTTTTATTGCTTACTTGCTTGATCACTTTCGCTCAAGTGATTCCAAATGATGACATGGAAGATTGGAAAGAGCTTTCCCAAAATAAAGTTGCTCCCATCGGTTGGATCACGACTAATCAGACCAGTAATAATTTCTCGAGAACTTTTATCAACCAATCTACCAACTCCTTCTCAGGTGATTATGCTATGCAAATGGTTAATCATATAGTTGGAAATGGAGCATGTTATTCTTCTTCTCTTCGACTTGGAAATTTTGATCCTGATAATCCTACAGCTGAAGGAATGGCTTTTTCTCAACGTCCAACAGGGATGGCTTTTTATTATACTTTCCATGGCCACTATGCTTTTGATTCGCTATTTTTAGGTAGTCCAATATTAGGTTATGCAGAAATTCAATTAAAGAAATGGGATGATAACACTAATGATTTTATCATCGTGGGAGAAGGGAAAAAATATTTTAGCAAGGATGATAATACTGCTGAATTTGAATATGCAGAAGTTGCCATTGAATATTATTCAGAAGATGCTCCTGAAGTCTTAGAAATTTCTTTTAAGAACCCTTGTGATAATGATTCGTTAAGTGAGTTTACGATTGATTTGGTAGAATTGCGAGGATTAAATCCCACCAATATTAATGAGACAACTCCTTTGTCTGAAATAAATGTTTTTCCAAATCCTGCTCAAGATGCATTGACTTTTGAATCGGTTTTAGGAATTGAAAAAAATACCATCGTTCAAGTATTTGACCTTCAGGGGAAATTAATGAACCAATTTAACTTTTCTGGTAATCAGCAAAGAATTGATGTTTCCAATTGGAGCAATGGAATGTATTTTTATCAAATATTAAATGACGGAGAAAAAATAAAAAATGGAAAAGTTTCCATAATTAAATAAGCCTATTTAAAAATCACATATATATTTCGAAAGCTAGAAAACTAAAACTTTAGTCCATTTTTAAAAGTTTATTCTTTTGAAAATGGGCTTTTTTTATTATAAAATGGAATGATAGATTTCATACGAAATTAATAGTACTCCTGAAATTAAGAACATATATTCTCCGAGAAGAATACCTTTCAAATTTATCTTATCATCATCTGTAATCTTATCTTTTGCTTTTAATTGATTCACCAATTTTTTCCTACCTTTTAAGCAATTGAAATACAAAACTCCAATAATAAAATAAGGAAAGTAAAAGAGTATCTTATAAATCATTATTTTTTATTTTCTTTAGGATACTTTCCGATTTAAAGTGAGCCAATATATAGGAAACTATAAAAATTACAAAGCAGATAAATATTCCCATAAATTTTATTTTAATTGACGTTCAAAAGGATTGAGATAAAATTTCAGAACAAAAATATATTTCTAGAGTAGAATATAAAGAATAAAAATAAAACTCAAAAATGCCAAAATACGACATCAACGATCCAACTGACTTAGATATCATGCGTGCTCAATTTAATATGATTACTCATGAAGAATGGGATGAATATATCGAGATTGCGGAAGAGCGAAAGATGGGTTATAAAAATGTAAAAATTCTAAAGTCAGCGAGCAAGAAAACGGGCATCGCCAAATACCTCAGCCCCAAAGTAATCATTTGGGTTTTAGATTTAGTTGATCGAATTGAGGAAGATGAATTTGAAGATGAGGAAGAATGAATGAATTCGTTTGACGTTGTACGTTTTACGACCCCAGAATTGGTTCTATTTATAAATCTTTTAAAGCTTCTCCATAATCATATTGCAAATCTTCATGTAGCTTTTCGATTTTTTTCCTAATCATTTCAATTTGCCGATTGTACAAATTCATCATAGTCGTACTTCTTCTAATCGAAGGGGAAAATGTTTTGAGTGATTGACAAAAATAAATCAATAGATCCACTTCTGTTTCTTTGTTTTGAGTATAGCGATTGTGCTTTTTTACGCTAGTCAAAATTTTACGAATTCCTTTTTTTGCATAATAAAAATTCTTTCGATTAACGTTTTCAAATTGCTCATCCATTTCGTTTTTTATACTTTGAATAAATGATTCTTCATCCGAAGCTTCAAACAAAAGATAAGTCAAGAGTTCTTTATTTTCTTTTTTGAATTTGGATAAACGAAGACAGTATTCCAAAAGTTCTTTTGGAGATCGATCGTTTAATTCGTCCTTGATTTGTTTGACGGTGGCAGCTTTCATAGAAGTAAAATTAGGAATTTTTCACTAATGAAAAGAAGTTCCTGATTTATAAAAATCAGGAACTTCTCCTTTTTTTAAATTATTTATTAGGCGGCATCGAAGGTCTTACTTCTACTTTACTTGGCAAGGTTCTCGGATTCATCTTCAACAAATCGACTACCATTTGACCAATATCTTCAGGTTGAATTTTCCAAGCATCTTTTTCCGATGGAACATGACCATTAAAATAAGTTGCAACTGACCCAGGCATAATGGTAGTTACTTTAATTCCATATTGGCGAAGGTCCATCATGACTGCTTGAGTGAATCCCACCAAACCAAATTTACTTGCATTGTAAGCAGATCCTTTTTGAAAAAAATTAGTACCTGCTAAACTAGCAATCGTCATGATATATCCTTTCGATTGTTTCATCGCTGGAATAGATGCTTTAACCGTATGGAAAACTCCAGTCAAATTTATGTCGATCACCGAATTCCAATCTTCTAAACTCATCTCTTCGATGGAAGCAAATTTTCCGACACCTGCATTTGCAATCACAACATCAAGTGTTCCCCATTTTTCCAAAACTTGTTCAATCGCATTTTTTTCAGATTCGAAATTTCGAACATCAGATTCGATGGCTAAGATTTCTCCATTCCCAACTTTATTTAATTCTTCGATTGCTGAATTTAAAGTTTCAGCATTTCTACCTGTGATGGCTACTTTCATGCCTTCTGCCAACATTGCTTTTGCAATTCCTAATCCAATTCCTTTGGAACCTCCTGTGATGTACGCTGTTTTATTCATTTATTATTTATTGAATTCTTAGAATAAATTTTAAAATATAAAAGACCAAATGTAGCATTTTTTCTAAAACAAAAACCTGCTAAAACTAAAAGTCTTAGCAGGTTCAATTGTTTAAAAAAGTTGCCATTTATTTCTCCCAGAAACGCCAATTAATTTTTTTCTTTTCTTTTGCTGGCTTCTTCTTTTCAGCTCTTTTATCCTTGCGTTTTTCTTTGTTAGATTTTTCCTTTTTCCAAAATCGCCAATTAATTTTTTTCTTTTTCTGTTTTACCAAAATTACTCGAAGAGAGATGGCCGATTGATGAGCGAGATGAGTATCTCCGCCCAACATGTTGATGGAAGGTTTATAATCCCAACTTACATTTAATTTTTTAAAGGTGACTTCTCCTCCAATAATTCCTACAAAACCTGCGTCGGCTTTTTCATCCAATTCTAATTCATGATTCGTTGGTCGCCAGTCTTTATGCAATCCAGCTCCCATGTAAATATTAACTCGTTTGATTAAAATCTTATGATGTCGCTCATAAATCAAATCAAGGGAAGAAACATTATCTTTAAAGTTGGGTTGAAAAATTCCTTCGATGGTAGAATATTTGGCAATTTTTTGTTGGATGGTGATTGCTGGCCCAGCTCCGGTTCCCAATCGAATTCCAGCAGCAGTTCGATAGGATTGACTGATACCTGATTGCAAGATCAAAAATAATAAGGTGATGATTAGTTTGGTTTTTTTCATAGTGACAAAAACGGTAATTTGTTTGAGAAAATTTTATCATTCTAAGAAAAAATTTGTGGTCATGCTAAAATGAAATTAAAAACGATTAAAAGGAGTGCTAATTTCATTTTTAGCTTGACTTAATTACATTTTTTTACTTAGAATCAATTTTTAGTGGTGCAAAAATGATAAATATTTTTAATTAAAAATTTGTTAATTCCGATTCAAAGACTAACATTTGTTTTCCAAAAAAAATAATTCATTTGCTACATTCCATTTTACGATATCTTCGATTCTATTCTATAGCTGATACTAAGTATCAAGTTCACTCTCCTTTCGTCTATGATTTCGCACTTAATGTGTTGGAAGATGATCGGGAATACTATGTATTTCAATCAATGGAGCATCTTCGAAAAATTATAGAAAGAAATTCCACAAAAATAATAACAACAGATTTTGGTGCGGGATCGATTTCCGGAAATCAGAAAGAAAAAACGATCGGTAGTATTGCTAAAAATGCAGCTTCCAAAAAATGGCAATGTCAAACATTATTTCGTTTGGTTAACTTTTATAAACCTAAGACGATGTTGGAGCTAGGTACGTCACTTGGAATTTCAACAATTTATCAAGCATCTGCTTCCTTGAATGCTCAATTCATTACGTTGGAAGGTGATCCTCAAATTGCCAAATTAGCCAACTTCCATTTGGAAGAAATGAATATAAAAAATGTAGAAGTGCGAGTGGGGCAATTTGCAGATACGATGCATTTGGCTTTGAATGATTTAGGGAAACTGGATTATGTTTTTATTGATGGGAATCATAGATTAGATCCGACACTTGAATATTTCGAATCCTGTTTAGGGTTTGCACATAATGAAACGGTATTTGTTTTTGATGATATTCATTGGAGTCGCGAAATGGAAGAAGCCTGGGAAAAACTTAAAGCTCATCCTCGAGTAACCATTTCGATAGACTTATTTTATATGGGGGTAATATTTATTCGAACGGAGAAGAAGGTAAAAGAGCATTATTTACTTTGTCCATTAAGTTGGAAACCTTGGAAGTCGTTTGAATTTTTTTAGACCAATTTTTGATTAAAATTCCGAATCATCATTCATAAGAAATTCCAGTCCAAATAGGGTAAGTGAATTCCTTCCAGGTAACTTTTTTTTCTTGAAAAGCACTTTCATGATATTCCCCTTCAAATCTAGTAGCAGCATATCCTAAAATAGCATCTGGCGTAGTTCCATTATAAAATCTAACTCCACCTTCGGAATCCCACTCAAAGCGATTTTCTTTTTTTACATAATCAGGATGGCTTTGAATTTCCCTAGTTTGAATTAGGTCAGCAGCAAGAGATTGTAGATCGGCTTTAACCCCTTCCAATTCAGATAGGTAATCAAATTCATCTCTATTCAATTCTTTCCAAGATGGATCAAAATCTACCTTAGAGCCATTCCTAGCTTGGTCAAAGATTAATAGGAATATTTGGTAGGAAGGTTCTATACTTTTATGTATTTCCAATTGAGTCAAACATGCAAGTAAGTAATTTTCCAAGCTTTGAATATTATCTCCAAGCTTAAAATCAATTTTATTTAAGTTCTCATTGAATTCAACTAAGGTCATTTTCTCGTTTTTATCCTAATCCTTAAGTAAACTTTTTTTCACCCATCCTATCTTCTCTTGGTACATCACTTTCGCCCACCATTGTTCTGAATCATCAATAACTGAAACTTTTTGTCCAACTTCCAATCTTAAAATTACTCTTGATTTTGAACTTGAACTTTTTCTTAGACTGGTTTTTTTAGTAACTCTTTTTGAATATTTGATTCTATCGATTGATGTATTAGAACTAGGCTCAGGTTTAGGCTCAGAATAAGTTGGATTGTGAGTTATAATTGGGGGCTGGTTGTAAGTCTGACTCGGTTCTTGAATTTGACTTATTTCATTATAGCTTAACATATTTTTTGGCAGATTCCCTCTTCGGTTATCATATAAAACCTCCCACCAATCATTAAATAATGAATTGATAACTACAACTTTAACTCCCTTCGGCACAATATCTAGTGTTGCTGATTCAAAAGACATGTGTTCTTTTAAAAACGTTTCATTTCTTACAAAATAAGTTGGCTGGTTTTTGTACAAGGAATCTGAAGCGCCAAATTCATTTTTTCCTCCTGCCTCATGAAAACGTAGATCACTCTCATTAACCCAACCTGTTTCACCCTGGTAAAGGATTTCCCATTTTCCTCTAAAAAAAGAATTGATCACCTTCACATTACTCCCTTTTGGAATTTCTGCTTTAATCGCAGAGTCTGAGATATCGTATTCTCTAAAATAGGTTGACCTAATTACCTTATAAATAGGCTTGTTCCTGTATAAATGCTCAAGGTCGTTTTGTTCATTCCCTTGGGCATTTATTTCTGCTAATCCAATAAAGATGATGGCTAAAAGTAAGGTTATCTTTTTCATTCTTTGTGTTAATTACGTGTATATAAGTTCTAATTCCATCTCAATGGTAGTGATATAATTTTTCAAAAAAATCAAATTGGTTTAGTGGTACGACTAAAAGGTTAGAAAAGAGTTTTCAAATAAAACAGTCTTAGATGGGGAGGTTGATTATAAGGATTTCCTAAGGAAGGAAACATTAATCTTATTCAAAATTAACTGTTTTTTATCAAAATTCAAACTAAAAGTGGACACATCATTTACGAATAGGTAAAAGAATATTATTTGCATCAACCTTTGAGTTTGAAATTATAGAAGTTGTTGTTTTTTTTGCCTCTAGCGAAGTTGTAAATAACATTTCTTTAAGTTTTCCTTAAAATAATTATTTAGTATTCCTTTCTACCTTGAGTTTAATATTTATGCTAAAATGAAATTATGAAAACTCAATTCCAATTCTTGATATTTTTTCTTTTTTTCTATTCAAATATTTTTGCTCAACAATCTATTCAGTTTGCTTTGGTTGATTTGGATTCTATTAAAAACTATTTGATGAATCAAATAAAGTCAAATGATAAAAATGAAAAATTTATTTATCAAGAAGGACAATTATTGGTGGAAAATTTTAGTAGGGATATCAGGTATGTACAAAAACTAGCAAGAGGAGGATGCATGAATGCAAAGCAAATGAAGGAATATGAAACCTATCTATTAGACTTCCAAAATAAAATTGTAGCCTTAGAAAAATCAATGAATTGGATCTTAGAAAAAAGACGATTTAAAAATCAAAAAAATATCAATTCGTTTCTCAATAAAAAGTTTTCTCAATTTGGAAAAATTCATCAGTGCCAGATTGTCCCTCAAAAAGGTGTTTTATTTCAAAAAAAGGAAAATCCAAACGTAACCTTTGAGCTAATTTCCTTTATTCAAAATTCAAAGGAATTTCTTCATTGGAGTCAAAGTCAATATATTACTGGAAGTGAAATTGCCTATTTTTATATGCAATTATTTTCCATTAGACTTCTCTTTAAAAACTACCAATACAAATGGGTGCGGGAGAGATGGGATTAAATCTCAAGTTTATTTATATTTATTTGGATTAGGATTTCCTTTTTTCAGGTTCCGCTTAAACTAAAAAAAATATCGCTACACAAGTAACGATATTTTTTTTTTACAACTTCTTAATTTTAAATACCTATGCTTGTGCCTTCGGTGTATTAAAATTCATAGGAGGATATTGCTGATCTGGTTCTTCAATTATTCCATGTTGTCCTTCGAATTTTTTTACATTATCTACCAAGGCACGCATTAATCGCTTGGCGTGTTGAGGAGTCAAAATAATTCGAGATTTTACTTTTGCCTTAGGAACATTAGGAACTAGTCTAATAAAATCCACGACAAATTCGGAATTAGAATGAGAAATGATTGCTAAGTTAGAATAGGTTCCTTCTGCTACTTCTTCAGGAAGTTCGATATTTAATTGATTAGGCTTGTTTTTATTTTCTGCCATGATTCGATTTTTTAATTTAATTTTTTAAAATGTAAAGATATAAACTTTGTTGAATTGAAATAGTTGAACGATAGGAAATCAAATTAGATTCGAAGTAGTGTAAATGTTTGGGAAAAGACGATTGGAATGGTTTTTTATTGATTAAAAAAGAGACTTAGACTACCTTGTGCTTTTTTTCAAGAATAAAAATATTTTTAAAATGTTTAAACGAGTTTTTGGTTTTATTTTATTGGTTGCTTTTGTTGGTTATATGGCTAAAAAATTAACAGATGGAACAGGTCATTTGCAAGATAATTTATTGATCTGGGGATTTGTAATGGCGGTAGTTCTATTCCTAGTTTTAATGGTAAGGAGAATTTTGCTTTCCTAACTTGCCCCATTTTTGGTTGGCAATTGAATATTGTCCAAGTTTTTGTAAAAAGATTTTAGATAAATAAGTACACTCCTTCTGTGAACTTTATGCAAAAGAAAGAAATATTTTGTTTTTCGTTTAAACCTTCCCTGACGTTTTTTAAATCGCTTTTTCACCGCTTCCAAATCTTCTAAATCTTCTTCAAAACCTAGATAAACTCTTTCTCTCAAAGAGGTTAAACCATAGTCAGCATTGACTCTGGCGTAGGGAGCCAAAACCAGTCCTGCAAAATCAAAGTCATAAGGGATAACTACATACTTTCCATCTAAAAACATTATTTTTACATTTCTTACTTGTTTTAAACTCCAGTCTGAATTTCCAATCATATATTGAAAGAGTGCTAGTTTTTTGTATTCTTCCCGATTGATTTCTTCTTTGGCAATACCCAACGGGTTTTTACATTTTTCAGCACCAACCCGATCTCTCAACAAGGCAAAATCTTCAATGATAAAACCGTAATGTTGTCGAATAATTCCAGTTTTGGAATCGACATAATTGATTCTTAATAATTGAACTCGGAAGCTATTTTCTGTAATGGAGTTATAGTATTTATAGGCAAGATACTCTTTTAGAACCACCGATTTGGCGCTTTCATAGTCTTCTATACAATGCGTAACAATTTTATAATCATCAAATTTGCTTAGCCCTTTTTCTTTTAAATCTGATTTTTTAAAATTCATTTTTATGGGAGGCATTTCAGGACAATTATATCTTCGAAAAACACCTCGAGCTTCGACATCAATATTCCAATTTTGAAGAACACCTTCTTTGTCAATAAAAGTTAAAACGGCAGGATGCTTTTTTTCACTTTTCCGATCATCAATAATTTCTTGAACATCAAAAATTAAAGTAATTGCCAATTCATTTGGTTGGCTCATGACATCAAAAATACTTTCCTTCTTTCCAGTTTTTTTATCAAAAACTATTTCAGCTCTTAGTTCGATGTTAGAACTAAAGACCAATAATCCAATAAAAAACAAAAGGCATTTTTGAAGCATATTTTCTTTATAAATTTTCTTAAACGAAATTATAAAAAAAATACAATTCAAAAACGCCTTTGTTCATAAGGTTTGAAATTATTTTTATCTATTTTATTAAATGACCTCCATCTGCAACAAACACACCTCCGGTGGAATAACTTGAAGCATTAGATGCTAGGAATACTGCTAATCCAGCCATTTCGTCTGGTTGAGCCATTCTTCCTGAAGGTAATTCTTTGACAAATTGATTGAAAATTTCTTCGTTTTTCCAAAGTGCTGAACTGAATTTCGTTTGAATCAAACCTGGACAAATTGCATTTGCTCTAATTCCTGCTCTTCCCCACTCTTTCGCCATATTTTTAGTCAACATAATCACAGCAGCTTTACTCACACTATACATGCCTAGTCCAAATGATGGATGCAATCCTTCCACAGAAGCAATATTAATGACAGATCCACCACCTCTACTTTTCATAGATTTATAGCACATATTCGCCAAAAGCATACATGCTTTGACATTGACATTCATTATTTTATCAAAAATTTCTCCTGTAGCTTTGGTGATTGGAGCAAAGGTTGGATTCGTTGCAGCATTGTTGACTAAGATATCTACACCTCCATAAATCTCGATAGTTTTATCCACTAAATTTTGTAATTGATCTTCATTTCCAACATGGCAAGCAATTCCTGTTGCTTCATATCCATCGTCTTTTAATCCTTGTGCTACTGCATCCACCGCTTCTTGATTTCTTGAACTGACGATTACTTTTGCACCATGCTCGCATAATCCTCGAACGATAGATTCTCCAATTCCTTTTGATGCACCGGTGACGATGGCAACTTTGCCAGTAAGGTCAAATTGATTTTTGATTCTCATTGTTTTGTTTTTATGATTAGTAAGGTATTGAACCGTTTGAATTAATTTTATACCTTTTTTATACAAATAATTACTTTCCAAATTTCCTTCTCCTATTCATTTCCAAAATAGCTTCTTCAATTCCGTCTGGAGTCAAACCAAACATTGGAAACATTCTCATCAGTAAAGAGCAAGTCATTGAAGTATGCCAAATAGATTCTCGCATCGGATTTAACCAAGCCATTCTTTTAAAATGTTTAGATAATTCTGCCCATGATTCTTGACTTGCACGACTTAATTCATAAGGAGCCATATCAGCATCACCGATAACAAAAACTGAATAATTTTTGTCTTGTCGAATAATTTTTTCAATTGGTTCAAATTTCCAGCGAGCTGCATCTGTGTACAATCCACCATAAATACTATTATGGAAATAGTAAGTTTTTAAATCATGTGAAAACCGAGTTTTCATTTTTTTAAATAATTTCTGAACGGTTGTAACATAAGGAGACATGGACCAACCTCCATTGTCAATCATTAAAATAACTTGCGTCTTTTGTTGTACTTTTTCTTTTTCATGTGGCAGAAAAATACCTCCTTGCTTGAGTCCTTCCTTGATAGTGGTTGGAATATCCAATATGATTTCTGCTGTTCCTTCTTCGATACCTTTTAAGGCAGCTAAAGCAGCATCAATGTTGTCATCTTTTAATAACGCTTTGGTATCTACTGGATAAAAATCTCGACTGTTAACTGCTGCTCTGGCCATCTTTCCTCCTCCAGTTCCACCTACACGAACACCTCCAGCTGCTGCTCCGCCATGTCCATAAGGAGATACGCCACCTGTCCCAATCCAATGATCTCCACCAGAATGTTTTCCCTTTTGCTGCTTCGCCACCTCTCGCATTCTTCGCAATAATTCTTCCAATGGAATATCTCGATAATCTGCCATTCTATCTAATGGTCGATCCGAAGGAGCGCTTTCTCCCCCATTGGGATCATTGTCTTCCATTTCAGGATTATCCTTTTTCAAAATATCTTTTCCATCCAAGACTCGCTGAATATCAAATGTAGTTAAGTGAACTTCATCTAAAAATTTATCAACTAATTCCAAAAGAGAAATTTCTGCTAATTCATCTTCAGAGAAATTTTCTTTCCACCCTCGAAAAGCATCTGAACGAGCAACAGCATCTTCCAATGGTTCTCCTTTTCGAATATCGATTCCTAAAAAGTGCTCGTAAAAAGCTTGGGAAAATGGGCCAATCTCCGTCGGTGCAGAAGTAACTAAACCTTTAAGCACGTAATAAGCATCCCCCAACGTCCGAACCAATCCTTTGTCCATCGCATTGCGAAATTGTAACAAGGTGCGCACGTCAGCTGACAATTTGTGCTTTCGAAAAGTATGTGGCAATTGATCGAACATTTCTTTTTAACTGTTAATGATTAACGGTGAATGGTTAACCTATTGATTGTAATTAAATTTTGGGAATGTTAACCGTTCATCATTAACTGTTAACCGTTATTCCTAATTCGTTTTTCCAAAGATTCTAGCCTTAACTTTCTCCATGTCGTTTTGATTTTTTATCAAAACACCAAGTCCTTCTACTCGATTCACTCTAGTCAAGGCTTCGGCCTCTTCAAATGATTTTAAATATTTTATCCAACTCAATAATTCACGAGTAGCGGGTGCTCGGTCGAGACCTAAACTTCGCATTTGGTAAAACATAGAAATACATTTTTGTTCCAAAGTTTCATTTAATTCTGGAAAATGTTTTTGTACGATTTCATGCATCGTTTCAGGGGTTGGAAAAGAAATGTAATGATAGACACATCGACCTTTGAAGGCAGTTGGTAACTCTTGCTCTCGATTACTAGTGATCACGATAGCAGGCATATTTTCTTCGCTTACTTCGATAACTTCTCCGCTTTCAGGCATCACAAATTTTCGATGACTTAATGCATATAATAAATCATTTGGAAATTCTCTAGGTGCTTTATCTATTTCATCAATTAGTAAAACTGAATTAGGCGTAGAGAAAGCTTGTGCCGCTGGACCTTTTAAAACATAGTCTTGCAAAGTCTCGGTATTTCGACCACCAGTTGATAATTTATTTTCTAAACCTTTTTCTTCTCTTTGGGCATTTAAGATCTCTACTTGAGAATCTCGTAGGTATTTTACGTGATCAAATTTTGCTACAAATTGCTCTACATTACTTTTTGACCCAACAGGATAAACAAATAATTCTGCTCCCATATTTTCTGCAAATTGCAAAGGTAATTCAGTTTTACCAGTACCAGGTTCTCCTTCGATCAACAAAGGCATTCCTATTACTCTTGCCATGTGGAAGGCTTGCGCTAATTCCTTGTCGCATATATATTTATCGGACCCTGTCCACATTTTTGTAATCGCCATTTTCTATTTTTTTTTATAAAACAAATATTAAAATAATTGAATTACAAATTTATGAATTGCAATGTTCCTAGCAGTTAAACGTGTTTAACTTTTAAATCACCTATTTTTTCATATTAAATTTTCGTTTAAATAATATAAGGTTGGAATCTTAGGTTCGTCCTTCTTTTTAATATATTTGCAATATCTGTGAATTAAAAAAATATAACTATTTATGAAAACTAATACCAAATTACTAGTCTGCTTGTTTTTGTTATTCTTACCTATCCTCACATTTTCAAATTCAATTTCCAAAGAAGATCCTAAAATAAAAATCATTGAAATAAAAAAGGAACTCTCTTTCTTTTTGAATAAAAAAGGAGAAATCTATGCCGAGATGGAAATCTCTCAATTGGCAGAATCAATTTCTGCTTTACCAGTTAAATTTAGGCGCTATGTTTACTTTGACAACAACACCCAAATAAAAAATATCAAAGGGAAAACGGATGGAAAAAAAAGTTATAAAGTTAAACCCATCATTTCTGATCAAGAGTCAGATGGTATTTTTCATAGTGATTTAAAGCTGTGTTACTTTGATAAAACATTAAATCGGAAAGGAGAAAGAATTGGGTTTTCCTACAAAAAAGTAATTACCGATATTAAATATCTGAATACTTTATATTTCAATGATGTCTATCCTGTGGAAAAAAGTACGATTGTCATTAATGTTCCAGAATGGTTGAATTTGGACTTAAGAGAAATAAATTTCCAAGAAGGCATTCCTGAAAAAAATATGACTCCGGAGAAGAAACAAAATGTATTCAACTTTAAGATGACTGATCTCACTTCTATTGCAGAATTTAAAAATACACCAAGTCGAAGTAAAATTGATCCTCACATGATTCCGATAGTATCAAGTATAAATGTGAAGGGAAAAGAGATTTCCATGTTTAAGGATGTCAATGATTTGTATGGTTGGTATTCCAAACTAGTAGATAATATTGGAAACGATAACAATAGTCTTACAACTTTGGTGAGTGAATTGACAGCAGGGAAAAATAACGACATTGAAAAAATTAAATCTATCTTTTATTGGGTCCAAGATAATATTAGGTACATCGCTTTTGAAAATGGAATCATGGGTTTTCAACCTGAAAATTGCCAAACAGTTCTTGGTAATAAATATGGTGATTGCAAAGGTATGGCAAACTTAACCAAAGAGATGTTGTTGATCGCAGGTTTTGATGCTCGATTAACTTGGTTAGGTACAAGAGATCTTCCTTACACTTATGAAATTCCTTCGTTAGTCGTAGATAACCATATGATTTGCACGGTAATTGTTGAGGATGAAAAAATATTTTTGGATCCTACGGAAAAATTTTCTGATCTATATAATTATGCTTTGAGGATTCAAGGAAAAGAAGTTTTAATAGAAGATGGTGATCAATTTATCGTTGAAAAAATTCCAGAATTCCCCATGAATCATAGCCAAGAATTGATCAATATCAACTTGACTATTGAAGGTGATAAAATTACGGGAAAAGGAAATACCGCTTTTACAGGAAATAAGAAATCGGAAATGTATTATTATTTGGCAAACACTCCAACTAATAAAAAGGAACTCTTTTTTCAAAATTACGTGACCAATGAAGACAAAAATATAAAAATCAAGATTGAAGAAATTCCTACCAATGAGGATCGAGAAAAAGATATTGAGATTGACTATTCCGTTGAACTTAGCAATCGAATTATTGATCTTGGAAAAGAACTTTACATTGGAGTAGAATTAGATTTTGCTTTTAATAATTATGATATGGAGGAGGATCGAACTAGAGCTTTTGAGTTTAAACGAAAAACTGCTATTGAAGGTAAAACGACTTTGGAGCTTCCTGAGGGGATGACTGTAAAGTATCTCCCCTCTCCTGTCGAGATAGACACTAAAGATTACAAATTTCAAATGAGTTATATTTCAAAGGAAGACTCGGCCGTACCTGGAAAAACTACTTTACACTATTTGAAAAGTATCGAAATCAAAAATGAAATATTGCTCCCAGAACAATTTGTTGATTGGAATAAAGCTATTGCAAAAGTCAAAGAGTTTTATGGCGATCAAATTATTTTGCAAAAAAAATAATGCTAAGGTAGAGACCAGATATACTTGGTCTTCACAATAATTAAACAAAACCTTCAAATAATATCTATGAAAAATTTAACCTTACTTTTTTTCTTAATCATCTTATTTCCATCCTACATTTTTAGTCAAAAAAATGAAGCACTCGAATACTATAAATTAGTATTAGGTGAGAAAGATTCCGACTTTGAAGTCATGGAAGCTCCCATAGAATGGAAAGATGAATCAGCCGTAATCCTTTGCCAAAAAACTTATATTTCTTTTTTAGGAGACAAAAGAAGAAAAGGAACCAAAACCAAAGGTATCACTCGAAAGAGAGTCCTGATTCAAGATCAAACTGCCTTAGATGATTACTCAGAATATCATTACCAAAGTTCTGATGCAGTTGGACTTTTTATCATCAAGGCAGATGGAAAAAAAGAAGAAATCGATATTTCAAAAGCGGTGAAAGTAGAAACCGATGTTCCTCGATCTTATGCATCTAGTTATCAATCTTCTGACTATAAAAAAATCGCAATTCCTAATTTGGAGATTGGGGATATCCTAGATTATTTTAAAGTATTTACGGAAGAGTATGCCTCAGATGTTAATCTCATTGCTCCTATTTCTAGCTATTATCCAATCAAATATCAGGAGTTGATTTTTGATGTTGAAAAGCGTTGGAAATTTCGATACAATTCATTCAATGGCTCGCCAGATTTTGTTCAAGAAATGAAAGGAGGTCTTGATGGAAAAGGTAGAAAAAATGTTGATGTAACTCGGTTTGTGATCAAGGATAAAATGAGAGCAACTTACAAAGATGTAAGGTGGGATTATGAAAATCTAACTGAACCAATCCTTAAAATCATGGCTTCTCCAATTCCAAAGGGAGTTAAGGTGAAAAAAGGGGACATGAGAATCCAACAAGGAACAACATTCGAGGATTTGTTTAAACCCTTGACTGATTTAAAAAATATGCCTCCGATTGTTTCTCCGCGTGGATACACCTCAGGTGTTTATACATTAGGAAATTATATTAATGATTTGAAATTTAGCGGCGACTCTGACGAAAAGGCAGCGGCCAAAATTTATTACGCACTTAGACTTGGTTTTATTCATCAAATGTCTAATTACTCGGTGGATCCAACTAGCTCTAATAAACGAGCTATTCGAGAAGCAGATAGTAAAAGATATAAAAAATTATTGTCGCCCGATCAGTATTTCAGAATGAGTGATCCTTATTTCGCTTACTATTTTAACCAACAATTAAAAGAACAAAGAATCACTTCAGAATATGTGGTTGCCGTTCCAAAATTTTATGGTGATTTAGAAAGTGTAGTGCTAGATCAAGAAGTTGTAATAGGCATCTATATTCCATCTATAAAAAAATATTATTGGCCTTTTGATAATTATTCATCAGCTGGTGAAATGGATTCTAGACTCTTTAATACTTCTGTATTTCATGCGCATAGATTATATGGTTTTGAGCCAAGAAAGGAAATGACTCCTACCTCTAAATACCGAAATAATGCTTATATCAATAACATAGACTTGAAAATTAAAAATGATGATAATAATTTGGAATTTGATCATGAAGTCATCTTTCGAGGAGCTTTTAAAGATCCATATTTTGGGTTACTTCTATATCAAGAAAAATATGTAGACGAAGATGATGAACGAATTGCCTCAGGGAAAATTAAAATCGCTCAAAAGAAAATTGATCAAAAAGTAAATAAAAGAAAAAAGAACAAAATTTCAGAGGAAGATATGGCTGAGATAAAATCTGAATTGTCTGAACAGAAAAAAGAAAACATTAAAGATTGGATTAGACAAGATTTTGATACTGAAGAAATTAAAGAGTTCAAAGTTATTTCGAATGGCAGATTTGGTGATGATCTAAAAGCTCAAATAAAATATGAAGCAAAAGATTATATCAAAAAAGCTGGCCCCAATTTAATTTTTGATATTGGAAAAATGATTGGAAGTCAGATTGAATTAGATGAAGATGATTTAAAAGAAAGAACCAAGGATATACAAGTTAATTATGCTAAAACTATTGAAAATAATATCAATTTAGAATTACCAGAGGGATACAAAGCAGAAGGAATTGAAAACCTAAATATGAGTATCGAAAATGAATTTGGTTCTTTTATAAGTGAAGCAAAAATGGACGGTAATCAATTAAAAGTAAACACTAAGAAAATTTATAAAAATCAAACTGTTCCAGCTAAAGATTGGCCAAAAATGATTGAGATGTTGGAATTAGCTTTTAAATTTTCTCAGCAAAAAATTATTTTGAAAAAATAGGAAATCGTATTTTTTTTTTAATAGACCTATTGATCAAACAGTCTCTTTTTTTAAGTTTTAAAAAGAGGCTGTTTGTTTATATGATTAAAATCATTCCAAGTTAAAAGCTCAACATTACTTTTTTCAGGATGATTATTGAAAATATTTTTAGCCATAGATTCTCCCAATTTCTCTACTTTAATTCCTCTATATTTTTTAAGCGAACCAAAAAATAATTTACTTAGCCATGGCCAAATAGCAAGGGTTACCGCTTGTGAAAAACCATATCGATTGGTAGGTGTCAAAATCATGGATGGTTGAAATATACTCAATCGCTCAAAGTTTTGGGCTTTTAATTCGTCTACCAATTCGCCTTTGGTTCTCAAGAAAAAGTTGGAAGAACTGGAATCTATTCCTACTGATGAAAGCAATTCAAAATGAAGAACTCCTGATCTTTTACAACTTTTAGCAAAATCTTCAACTGCTATTTTATCAATCTTTAAAAATTGATCTCTACTTATTTTTGAAGGTTGTCCGACACCGAGAGTGCAAATCGCTACCTCATGATTAGGCAAGAATTCTAGGTAAGAGTCAGGGTTGAATATATCAATTTTATGTTGAACAATTCTTTGGTCCGTTAAATTTTCAATGGTTCGACGGCCCAATAATGTAATTTTCTTTACTTGAGATAATTGTAAAATGGTGGATAAAACTTGCTGCCCAACCGCACCACTTGCTCCCAGCATTACGACAGAAATTGGCTTAAAATTTTTCTTCATAATTTGAAATATTTGAATCAACTAGACTAGTAAAAAAATCCTACATTTTGATTACCCCGAAGATAAGAATTAGATTTTTTTTTAGATTAAATTCTAAACCCAAAGACGAAGGAATAAAAAAAGTCTAATCCAATTCGTTCATTTCTCCTTCCAAAAATAGATGATGGAACTTCAAGGTCATAAACTCTCTGACCAAAATTTCTTCCGATTCCAATATTGAGATCAAGGAAATATTTATTTTTTCGAACAAACTTTTTTCCAACTAAGAAACCTGCTCCAACTCCAGAATCTCTTGAATATTCGAAGTTTGTACTAGTAGGTGTAATAACCCCAGTTGAAGGAAAGGTAGTTGGGAAAAAGAAGTTGGTGATTTCTTCTGCTTTAACGCTGGTATGAGGTCTAATATATACGCCTGCATAAAAACGATCTAAACCATAATTTGGAGAAAAATAATAGCGAGCATTAACTAAGATTGCAGTACCTGATAAGTGAGTTTGACCAAGATCAACTCCAGGATTAGAGACCACCCCTAATTCTATTCCAATATCATCATAAAGACCATATTCACCTGCTACTAAAATGCCAAAAGGAATCGAAGCATATAAGCCTCCTTTTAATTCAATTTGAGAAAAACTAAAATTTTGGGTTAAAAGGAGAATAACAACTAGTAGAATTATTTTTTTCATAACATGCTTTATTTTCTATTGCTAAATTATAGTTTTTATGAATAGAAAAATAATAGAAGAGTGTTAAGGTTTTGGTAAATAAGCAATAGCTTTTATTTCAATCAATAGATTAGGATGAGGTAATTGATGTACTGCAACGGTTGTTCTCGTCGGTCCAGTATGATCGAAAAATGTTCCATACACTTCATTATATCCTTTGAAATCTTTCATGTCTACTAAAAAAGTATTGATATCAATTACATTTTTTAGATCAGCCCCAAGACTTAGTAACAAGGTATTTACATTCTCAATTACTGCCTTAGTTTGAGCACGAATGTCGAGTTCCCATTCTCCACTTTCATTTTGAATTGCTCCAATATGTGTATTATCAGGTCGTCGGCTACTGGTACCTGAAACGTAAATGAAGTCCCCTACTCTTTTTACATGAGGGTAATTCCCTAGTGGTTGGGCTTTTCCTGTAAGAACTTTACTTTCCATTTTATTTGTGAATTTTATTTTTGCAAATCTTTGAGTTGTTCGTAAATTTCTTCGAGTGATAGTTTTTCTAAATCGCCATTTGTACATATTTCTAACAACAATTCATCTTGAGCTCTTCCTAGTTTCATTGCCTGAGCATAAGGTAAATTTGGTTTAAAAGTTACTAAGGAATATTTAGAATAATAATCTGGAAATTGTTGTTCTAACTGCATTTCCAATTTTCTTTTTTTCATAAAATCTTTATCGTCCACTCGGTCTTGCATTTCTGTAAAATTATCAATCGCAAGGTCCGCAATCGCATTGGCATTTTCGACTCGTGCTTCTTGAAATTCATAAAATACTTTTTCCCAGTCTCCTTCATGTTGATCTAGAATTTCATCAAAAACCGTTACGTCTTCAAATGAAGCATTCATACCCTGTCCATAAAATGGAACTATAGCGTGCGAAGCATCCCCCATGACTAAGGATTTCCCAAAGGCTTGCCACGGATAACATTTGATCGTTCCTAAGGTACCAACTGGGTTCTCAAAAAACTCTTCTAAATAATGTGGAATATATGGTAAAAGGTCTGGGAAATATTTTTCAAAAAAAGCTTTCACTTTTTCTTTGGTATCTAAATTATTAAAACCAATTTCTCCCTCGAATGGGTGGAACATTGTCAGCGTAAAACTCCCATCTAAATTAGGCAAAGCAATAATCATAAATTGTCCTCTTGGAAAAATGTGAAGGGCATTCTTTTCAATTTTCCAATCTCCATTTTCAGTAGGTAGGATACTTAATTCTTTGTAGCCGTGCCGCAAGAAATTTTGAGAATAATTGAAAAGTAGTTGGGTAGTATTAGCCATCATACTTCTTCGAACGATAGAACCTGCGCCATCCGTTCCAATAACCACCGCTCCTTTTTCTTCCCACGTTTGACCAGTTTCTCTATTTTTAAAAGTTGCGCTAGCCTCCTTCAAATTAACTTTAGAACAATTACTTTCAAAGTGCAAACTAATGTTGGGCATCTTTTCTGCTTCGTCCAACAAAGCAATATTTAAACCTCCTCTTGAAACAGAATTTATATAATCTTCTTCTCTCCCACTATATCTCGAAAGAAATTCTTCGCCTCCCAAAGGATGAATCATTCGCCCATGCATTGGAATGCATTCTTCTAAAATGGCTGGTTTAATTCCAACTCTTTCAAGTGCTTTTAACCCTCTACTCGATAAAGCTAAATTGATGGATCGTCCTGCATCGACATCCTCTCTTCGCATATCAGAACGCTTCTCATGAAGACTGACTTGGTAGCCTCGTTGTGCTAATCTTACGGCTAAGAGTGTTCCGCACAACCCTGCTCCGATGATGATTACTTTTTCGTTTTTATTCATATTATTATTTATGACTCCTATTTTAATTCACTTTTTAAAATCTCCACAAACCGAAACACATCCTCATAAGAATTGTATAAAGCTACCGGTGCAACTCGAATCACATCAGGTTCTCTCCAATCAGCGATCACTCCTTTTTCAGTTATTTTATCAAACAACGCTTTGTCTGCACTCTTCACTTGAATAGATAATTGACTTCCTCTTTCTTTTGGATTTCGAGGCGTAATAATTTTGATTCGATCATCATTTAATTCATCAACTAAATATTCTAAATAACTCGTCAATTGAATTGCTTTCTTTCGTAAATTCGAAATTCCTGCTTCGTCAAATATTTTAAGCGAAGCCAAAATTGCCGCCATCGACAAAATCGGAGGATTACTTAATTGCCAACTTTCCACTCCTGGAATCGGATCAAATCCATCTCGCATTCCAAATCGAGTATCTTTATTATGACCCCACCATCCTGCAAATCTAGGCAATGATTTATCATTAGCATGTCTTTCATGAACAAAACATCCACCTAAGCTTCCTGGGCCAGAATTGATATATTTATAGCTACACCAAACGGCAAAATCTGCTCCCGAATCATGTAAATTTAATTCAACATTTCCTGCTCCGTGTGCGCAGTCGAATCCAACTTTGCAACCTTTTGCATGACCTAATTCAGTAATTTTTTTCATGTCAAAAAACTGCCCGGTGTAGTAATTAGTATTTCCAATCATAATCAAAGCAATTTGATCACCTTGCTCTTCAATTACCTTTTCAAGGTCTTCTTTCCGAATTAATTCTTCACCTTCTCGAGCTTTTAATTCTATCAAACATTCTTTAGGATCTAAGTCATGAAATTTAATTTGAGATTCAACGGCATACTTATCTGATGGAAATGCATCGAACTCAATTAGAATTTTATTTCTAGTTTTGGTTGGTCGATAAAATGATACCATCATCAAATGTAAATTGACTGAAAGAGTATTCATCACGACCACTTCGATTGGCTTAGCACCCACCACTTTTGCCATCGCATTAGTCAAAAATTCATGATAAGGCATCCAAGGGTTCTTTGCATGGAAATGTCCTTCGACTCCGTAATTTTCCCAATCTTTTAATTCCTGTTCAATCGCTTCCCGAGTGGATTTAGGTTGAAGCCCTAATGAGTTTCCACAGAGATAAACATACGGTTCTCCATTCTTCTGAATCGGAAGGTGGAACTCATTTCTATATTTCCGCATTGGATCGTTTTGATCCATTTCTTGGGCGCACTCTCTTGTGTTTTTAAAATTTGTAATTGTATTGTTATCCATTTATTTTAATTTCATTCTTTCTTTAAAGGAATCATCGTGATCTGCTCCTAACCATCTCAATACATTGTCCTCCCACATTTCTTGATGTTGTTTTTCCGTAACGATTTTTTCAGTAACTGCAAGGTCCAAAAGTTTTCCAGGATAAGAAGACTGTGGCGCACTCTCCATTTCTCCAAGCGGATAAGGATCATCTAATCCAACTAATATTTGATCTGTTCCACCCATTCTTTTTACCATTAATTCCAAAGAGAAAGTATCATGAACCAAAGTATCAAAGAAAATATTTGGATGACCAATCGCTTTTCTAGGATGTGTCATTCCTTCAAATAAATCAGGTCTCCCATCAAAACCTTGAATCCTTCTCCCTAAATTAATTTGAGTTAATTGTCCTCCATGTGCAAAGCAAACTCGAATGTCTGGATATTTTTGAGGATAACCTTTTAGGGTGAAAAAATGGTAAGCATCTGCGCATTGTGCTAGCATCCAAACTAAGTGAAACCGCCATGCAGTATTTTCCAATTTGATAAATTTCTCTCCATCATATGGATGAATTTCTACTGCCAATTTATACTTATTCGCTAGCTCTAAGATGGGTTCAATATCTTGATCAAAAATAGATCGCCAAGTTCCAATCGAATCCATAAAATGAGTAGGCAAACACAAAACTTTCAATCCTAGTTTTTCAACACATCTTTCCATTTCCCAAAGTGCTCCTTGAACAAAACCTGAATGCACCACAAAGCCACAAGTAAATTTATCAGGATGTGCTTTTTGGACTTGAGCATTAAAGTCATTTTGAAATCGTAACACTTGTTTCAATTCTTCCAACCGCAAACCATTACCATATAATTGAGATAGATTTAAAACAACGGCATGATCTATTTTGTTTTTTTCCATCCACTCCAGTTTTTCATTTAGAAAAAAACTAGAGTCAGTAATAGGTCGTTTCCAGCCTTTTTGAAGCATAAACTTTCGGTCATCATCTATCCAAAAAATTTCCTTTTCTTTCATGAATTTAGGAATGTCTTCTGGGTAAGGAAGCAAGTGGGAATGTCCGTTTATTCTCATTTTTTTTTGTTTTTTTTGACCGTTGCGCTGACAGAGGACAGATCATGGCCTGTGGCAACTGAGAGAAAACAGACTGACAATAATAATCTAGTCTAGTTCATAATTATCGTAAGTCTGTCCTCTCTCAATAAGCATAGCGCACGATCTGTCTTCTGTCAGCGCAGCGGTCTGTATACTTACATTGAATCCTTCAAATAGTCATCAGCCTTTTGAAAATTGAAGTAGTATCCTAAATTTTTAATTATTTTTCTAGGTAAGATCGGAAGTTCAGATCTAGGAATTAGTAGAGTAGAAATATTATGTAAGTCTTTAAAAATATGATGTTTCTCCGCTGTCTCCCTTAAATATAAATGTCCAGAAGAACCTCCTGTTCCTATTTTATTTCCCAACATTCGCATCACCATTTGAGCATGTCGATATCGCCAAGTAGTCAAGGCATCATCAATTTCAATAATGCAAGTTAACAACTGAAAAGGCAATTGCAAAATAGGCTCGTCTCGATATAAATTAATAAATAATGCTGCAATTGTAGCATCATAACTCATTCTAATTTTCCCTTCCCATTGCATTTGTTGGTGATGATCTTTGTCCAAAACTGTTTGAAAAAAAGTATCAGTTCCGCCTAACATTTTTAGACGCATTTCTTTTTCATGCTCAGTTAAGTAAGATGAATCGAGAATGGCTTCTTTCTCTTTGCCAAGCATTCGTTCCACCGCCTCTTTATAAGATTCTAAAAAATCAAAATCACCTAATTCAATAAATGGCGTTCGCTCCAACCATGTTTCGATGGCTTCATAAAGTGTTCCATCTTGAGTTATGTCATGCAACTTTTTTTGATTCTCTTCAGTAAAAACGGCGGAATAAGGACAACCATTATAAGTGATTCTTTTGTCCTCTTTTAGGCCTAACAAATTTTCAAATGCTCTAAATTGATAACTCTGAAAACCAGAAGCAGGAAATAAGTGATGCCTGAAATCTAAAAAATCCAAAGGCGTCATCGTTTCCATGATCGTTAATTGAGAAACTAATAATTTTTCAATTTCTACGACTCGTTTTAACCGACCAATGGCAGTTCCAATATTTCGTTCATCCACTCGATCCGTTTTAAATAAACCAATCACGGATTGTAGTTCATGAATGATTTGTTTAAACCATAATTCATAAGCTTGGTGGACAATGATAAACAACATTTCTTCATGTGCTGCATTGCCATCCACTTGCTCACTTCGCAGATTCTGAGCATTTAATATTTTCTCCAGACCTAAGTAATCTTTGTAATGAACTGTACTATATTTTTGCGCTCCTTCTTCCATTTTTTTTCTTTTTTTTTATTTCAAAATATGACTTTTTAAAAGTAAAAAACATTTTCAAAATCAAATACGTCAAAATATTTTATTTACCAAAAGTTGATAAAAATCATCCTATTACCGTTTCCATATAATCTCAGGAATCGTTTCATCTTTTCCTATTATATTAGCTAATTGAAGATGATAAATAATGCTTTTCACCATCTTGTCACTTACCCAACCATGAATTGCCCACTCGGTACAATGATACCATCTTTCGACGTCTTCCATTTTTAGTTCGTATCGTTCACTCACCATTGAAATAGCATTTTCATTTTGCATAAATTTATCACAACGATCATGAATAGTTCGTAATAATCTAATTATATTTTCGGGTTGTTCTTCCAAAATTTTATCGGTAGCTGCTACCACAAAACAGGACCATGGAGTGACATACTCTCCTACTCTTCTCAAAATACCTGCATCCACATAAGGTTTCGTCGTATATTTTTCCCAATAAAAAACATCAGTTTCTAAGGCAGTCAAAGACTTAATTGCTCCATCCAAATTTTTAATTACTTCGAATTGATTTTCTTCAATTGAATTAGATTTGCTATTCGCATCCACGATAGCCATTAAATGTGAACCTGAACCAAATCTACTAATTCCATATTTTTTATTAAAAATTTCTCCGTACGATTTAATCGAGTTTTTTGCTCCAGTATGGATTCCCCAAGTCAAAGGTGTAGTCACATAATTACTGATAATTTTGCTAGGATTTCCTTTTACAATATCAGAGATTATTCCTTCGGTAAGCAATATACATACATCTACTTCATCGTTGCGAAGTGCTTTAGTCATTTGCCCTGTGCCCCCTCGAAAAGTAGTCCACTCTATTTCAATTCCGCGGGTTTCAAATTCTTTCAATTCATGTGCTAAATGTATGGGTAAATTAAAATGCTCAGGAACCCCACCAATTCTGATTTTTGAATAACTCATATAAGATTTTACAATTAAAATTAGTTAAAATTGAGAATGCGAAGGTAATAATTTTCTCTTTTGGATTTTTAAAATTTAAAACATTTAAACATGTTGTTTTTATTTAATTCGTTCATTATCAGATACTTATAAATTTTACCATAAAGTTTTCAAAACTATTGATCATTCTTTTTTTTCAATCATGAGTTTGTTCCAATTCTCATTATAAAAAATAAACATATCAAAATTTATTGTTATCAAAAAAATATGTTAATTTTTCGTCATATTAATCTACTAAATGACTCTAAACTGACACGTAAATGGGATCTACTAAACCTATGATATCAACTGATTTCACTAAAAACATTGAAGATGCAATCAAAGAATATGGAACGATGGCTTGCCCTAATCCAAGATGCTATGATAAGTTAGTTTCGAAAAAAAGATGGGAAGGTGAAAAAAAAATACTAGAATACCATTGCCAAAATTCAAATTGTGCCTACCATTCAAAGAGGCAAATTTTAATGGAGGATACTTCAAAGTTAGTTTCTGCCTCCACCAATCAATTATCTTACAACAAGATATTTACATTTTTTGGAATTTGCCTTTTCGCCATTCTCACCTATACTTCCTATCATTTATATTCCGTCAATCAATACCTTGCCGAAGAATTAGCTGAAAATAGATCACAAAGAGTTACAGTAGATCAAGTTCAAGCAACTTATCCTACAAATTCAGATCAGTCAAAGGTCAATCGAAAACCACTACTTAGATCAAAAGGAGTGCCTGCTAAGAATTCCATTAAAGCATCTAAAAAATTAGATATCAATGGACTTGCTGAACAAACTCGAACTTGGATAGCATCGGGAAATTACACTCAAGGGAAATTAAACATCCAAAAACTATTAGAGAACAAAAAATACCAATCTGCTTTACTTTTACCTGAAAATGATTTGACCCGATTTCAACTGATTGAACTGGTTGGTGATTCTTATGAAAAAAATGGAACTCAATTTTCTTATAATCTTCTGCAAAAAAAATCTGATTTTGAAGTGTTACAAAGATTCCTGACAGTTTTTGATGTAGAACAAAAATTTACAGATGTTTATTTGGGAAGAGCTTATTTGCATTTACCCAATAAATTAGAAAAGAAGGTAAGTCTGAATGAAAGGAAAAAAATGCAATTGACTTCTTTGAGGTATTATTTGCAAGCTGCAAAAAACAATAATTTTGCTGGTCAAAAATCATCTTCTATTAAAGCCATTAATGAATTATCGAAGGCTTATTTGATTTTTAAATACAATCCAAAAAAGTCTAAAAAATTCAAAACTATCGAAACGCTGATTAAGAGAAATTATACCTCCGAAATTCAAAATCGAATTGATTATGTGAATCGACTTATTGAAAGAATTTAATGAAAAGGAGTCAGTTGGTCAGGTTGGTCGCTGCGCTCTCGGTCAGGAGCCAGGGGCTTTTTAAACCTTACTCTGATGTCGCTCAATATCCGCTTCTGAATTAATTGATTTTTCCTCAAAAAGAAAGTCAACAAACTGATGGACAAAGTACGGAGCTAGGGAAGCTCCTTTTGTTCCCATCCCATTTACGATTCCCAAACATGAATTTTCAGGATGCAAACCAAGAAATGGTCGGCGGTCAAAAGTGGTCGGACGAATAGCCGCTTGATGATCTATAATTTCATAAGGAACCGTCAAAATTTTATCTAATTTTTTGATTAAAGATTGCTTCTCCTTTTCGGTTGGAAGCTCATCAAGATCATCCCATTCATAAGTTGCCCCTATCCAATAAATATCATTTGGTAAAGGCACTATAAATAATTTATGCTTTAATATTTTATCAAAATTAGCACCTGGTATTTTAATCAAAAGAACTTCTCCTTTGGCTACTTCAAATGGTAAGTTTCCAAACCATGGATTGTTTTTAGCTTGATGCCCTTCACAAAAAAGTATTTTTTCCGCTTCAATATTTTTGTAAAAAACTTTACCATTCTTAAATATAACTTGTTCATAATCAAAGAGTTCTACATTCATCATTTGATGATTGGAAAAATACTCTTTTGATTTTTCTAATAAAAGCGGCATGTCCACTTGTGCAGAATATTGAACTTCTCCCAACGCCTCCCCTTCTGTAATTTTATTTTTAAACAATCCATAATCGTTGGCTTCTATCACATATTTTTCCACTAATTCATCGCCAGTTTTTTCTAACCAGAGATTTTCCTCTTTGATAGAAAAAAGTACTCTAAGCACATTCTTTTGGTGATAAAAATTTTCTCCCAACAACTTTTCCAAACGTTCATAAAAGGTTTTGGCAACTGGAATTAATTCATCAATCAACCAACCTTTTACGATTCTTCTTCCTGTCACAGGGTTGATTATTCCTGCTGCAACTTTGGAAGAACTGCCCACATAATTATTGTCAAAAATTTGAACTGTTTTGCCTTTTTCTAAAAGTGCATGAGCTAATAATGTTCCTGTGATTCCTTGCCCTACGATGATGAAATCTGTTTTTATATTTTCGATGATAGTTATTTTTTAGAAGTAACAATACTCACTTTACTTTGAGTCACCTTGTTAGTGAATTAATAAAATTTACAAATTTTCCAAAAACTCTCGATCAGCTTTTTTTAATTTCTTCACAACTAGATCATAAGATTGATCGACTAATTGACAAAGGAAATCCATCTCCAAACCATTTTCAAAATAAACAGTATTCCAATGTTTTTTACTCATGTGATAGCCTGGAATTATATCTTCATATTCCTCCCTAAGTTCTATTGAATACTCAGGATCGGATTTTAAGTTTACTGTAAATTCTTCTTTATTCAATCCAGTCAAAGCAAACATTTTTCCCATCACTTTAAAAACTAAAGTAGTTTCATCAAATGGAAATTCTTCCGTTACTGCTTTTTTAGCTAAGCAATAATTTCTAAATTCTTCAATATTCATTTTAATAAAATTTTGAATGTGTATGGAATATCAACTATTTAGTCTTTTTAAAAGTCCTTCCATATTTTAAAAATATGGAAGGACTGAACGAGGAGAACCCAAAAAAATACTTCCCGAAAAAAAAGAACTTTTTTTTCATTGATTATTAAATCGCAGTAAATGTAAAAACTAATGAACAAAAAACACCCTATGTTATTATATTGTGGTCAACTTTATATTCACATTTAAGTCTGAACAAGAACTTAGATTATGCAATCATTTCCTATCGTACACTTTTAATATTTCGCTCTTCCAGAGCTAGATTTAAGCAACTAAAGCCTGAAGAGCTTTAGGATATTAGCCTTGGGCATCGTCTAAGGTCAAGATGTTAAGATGTTTTTAGCGCTGAAAGTGCGAAATATTAAAAGTGTACGGTAAAGAATCCAATTATAGAAATCACTCCAATGAAAAGTAAGTATCAGAAAAAGACACATGATCCGAATGAATATCATTCGCTAAGATTTCATCCTTATAATATTGCATTAACGTTAGGCTTGTTTAGTATTACTGCATTATTTTTTGCCTTTTCGGCAGCCTATGTTTATACTCGCGTACAATTTCCAGAAATTCCAGCGATCAGTTTATCTCCAGTTTTTTTCTTAAATACTATGGTTTTATTAGCAAGCAGTTGGTCCATTAATTGGGCCAATAGATCCTACTTGGAAGATAATACATCTGATTATCAGCGTGCGTTAAAATTAACGATTGCCTTGACCATTATTTTTATGATTGGTCAATTTATTGGTTGGAATGATCTGAGTAGTCAATTAGATTCTCAATTTTTGGCATCTAATTTATCTTCCTATTTATATTTAATTTCAGCATTACACTTTGCTCACCTTTTAGCAGGTTTGCCCTTTCTCCTACTCTTTTATTATGTAGCAGAAAAACGCATGAAAGAACCAGTTAGTGTTTTGGTTTATTTTTCTGATCCAGAAAAACTATTGAAATTAAAATTACTCACCACCTACTGGCACTATTTAGATATACTTTGGATTTATTTAATTTTGTTCTTTTTGGTAAATAGTTATCTTTCTTTTTGATTAAAAGAATGTACTAAGATATACCAACTCAAAGACTGTAAAAGAACTAAAACAAATAGTTTTATTATTTTTGAATCAGTAAAAAAAAAAAAAAAAAATATAGCTATGCGTTTTTCTTTATTGTTGTTTTCTATTCTAATTTTTCCTGCCATTATTTTTTCTCAAAAAGATCCAATTCGTTTTGGTAAAATTCCAAAAACTGAAAGAAGCCTTAAAAGCACAAAACTAGACCCAGATGCTAATGCGGTGATTCTATGTGATTTTGGTGAAATTGATTTCACGGGTACTTCCGTAGAAATAACTCGACATATTCGAATTAAGATTTTAAATAAAAAAGGAGTTGATGAAGCTAATATCGTTTTACCCTATTTTTATAAAGATAATATTGAACGAATATTTAAAATAAAAGCTCAAACCATTAATATTTCTAATGATGGAAAATTAGAGAAAATAAAAGTAAAAAAGGACGATATATATACATTGGATGTAAGCGAAGATTGGAAAGAAAAGAGGTTTACTTTTCCAAATGTCAAAACAGGTTCCATCATTGAATATCAATACTCCAAAAAATCTGAAAGCGTTGTTTCTTTAGAAGAATGGACCTTTCAAAATTCTCTTCCAACTCTCAAAAGTCACCTAAATGTTTTGGTCGGGGGAAACCTTGATTATAAAATTGTTTACAATGGAAATCGACTAATCAACAAATATGGAAATAAAGATTCCAACTCTTGGTCTCTCGAAAATTTACCTCCTCTCAAAGAAGAACCTTACTGTCCCAATCCAGAAGATTATGTGGAATCTATTCAATTCCAATTAGCTGGTTACCAAAAATATATTTCAGGTGGTTCGGAGTACGTGCACTTGATGACCTCCTGGGAAAAACTAGCTAAGGATATCCTTGGTCATCAAAATTTTAAAAGCATTCTAAATCGAAAAAGAAATGCCAATAAAATGGTATTACAGATTATTGATGAGGATGATGAACCTTTAGAAAAAGTGAAAAAAATTTATTCTTTTGTCCAAAATGAAATAGATTGGGATGGAAACTATCGGTTGTTTCCTGAGGAGAAATTCTCCATGATAATGGAACGTAAGAGAGGTAGTAGTGCAGAAATTAATCTATGTTTAGTAAGGCTTTTAAATAGTGCTGATTTAGACGCCAATCCATTGATAATCAGCACGAAAGGTAATGGAGCTATAACTAAATCTTATCCTCTTTATAGGCAATTTAATCATGTTTTAGCACAAGTGAAAATTGGAGAAAAAGATATTTTGATGGATGCGACTAGTAAATTTAGACCTTATAATTTATTAGGGAAGGATGATTTAAAGCCAGAAGGATTCTTATTACATAATTCTGATTCTCGGTGGGTTGAAATTGGATATCCTCTTAAAACTAGAACGGTCATTGTGAACAACTTAAAGTTTGAAGATGACAAAATGAAGATTAAAACATCCTATGCTTTTTTCGGACATAAAGCAGTAGAATATCGAAAAAAATTCCATGAAGAAAGAGGAGAAAAGAGCTTTATAACAACATTTTTACAAAAACCTGCTGATGAGGATGAAATGACATTAGATAGTTTTACAGTCAATAATTATTATGAAATTGGAAAGCCATTTTCAGTTAATTGCTACTACACCAAAAACTCAGAAGATAAGTTAGATGCAGATATTATTTATTTAAATCCATTCATTAAAAAACACTTAGAAAAAAATCCTTTTGTCAATCCTGTGCGGTATTTACCTGTTGATTTTATATTACCTTCTTCAGAAAAATTTATTTATAATTTACTGATTCCTGAAGGTTATGTATTGGCAGAAATTCCACAAAGTATAAAGCTATCAACTTCCAGTAAAAAGATTTCTTACACCTTTGCCTTTAATCAACTAAGTGAAAAAAATCTACAACTTTCGAGTACTTATAAAGTAACTACTCCATTAATTTATCCTGAAGAATATGGAGATTTGCGAGAATTATTTAATAAAGTTTTGGGCTTTCAGGCGACTCAATTGGTGTTGAAAAGGAAGTAGCTTTTAATTACTTTATTTTCAAAAGCCCAATAAACATATGACTATCATCAACTAGCCATTTTACCTTATTATCTTCCTCTGTTGAATTTCGGATTTCGAAAAATTCTTCTGATAAATTTTCTTCTAACAATATATTTACAATTGCGTCAAATCTTGGTTTTGCTTTCTTTTTTTTCAAGCCATTAAAATCAATAATCAATTTATTATCAGGTAAATCTCGCATTGCTTTTACCACAGATCTAATTTTTCTTTCTCCAGAAACAGTCAATTGATTGTCTTTAAATTTAATAGATGTTCCTTTTACGGTAATCTCTCTTTCTGCCAACCGTTGGGTTTTTGTAACTATTCCTAAACTATCATTTCGCTTTTTAATTCGCTCTCTGATCAATGATAATTCCTCTGTATTCATGGATTCTATTTCTTCCCGTTGAATCGATGAGGCATTGTCAATTAACAAATTGCCGTTGACTAATTCATCAGACGCGACTTCTAAAATTATGTAGGTTATATCTTCACTTTTTGGTTCTAGAAAAAAAGTGAAATCCCTCCAATCAGTATTCTCAATTATCGGACTTTGAGCTAAAAGTTCTCGAGTATCGCAATACCCTACTCCACCCCAAATTCTTAAATAAACTGGTGTGGTAAAATCAATTTCTACGGGGGAATTTTCTCCTCTTATGGCGCTAATATAAATATCAGACGTACTAAGTGAAATAGTAAAAGAATAAATATTTCCAATTAATAACTTCGACTTTAATTTTTGAGCCACAGATTCATAAGTACCCGTTTCTCGATGGACCATTCCTAAATAGGTATCGCCATCATAAGCTTGCTGAGTAACTCCAAAATTACTTTTTCCAGTTGCTGGATCAATAGGATGAACATCTGGAGAAGTTTCTAACGGGAAATTTATATCACCACAATCATACCATCCACGAGGTTGTTGACCTGGTCTTGCAAAATCTTCAAAGGAGGGATTATTTAAAAAAATCTCCTCAACTTGTGCAGCAGAGTTAAGGGAAAAAAATAAAAAAATAACCAGGTTAATTTTTAGAATAGAGTTTTTCATAAGCGTTTATTTTTATTAGTAAAATCAAAAATACAAAATTCAACCTCAATCATAAAACTTCAATCCTTTTTCCAATCTCTCCATCATCTTAGCAATTCGTTCCGCTTTGGTTTCTTCTTTTTTGGCGCTATAAATCCAATCTAAATAAACCTTTTTTTCTCCTTCTGAAAAACTTAAATAGGTTTTTAAAGTTGCTTTGGATTCCATCTCAAAACAATCTAAAACCTCTTTCGGAGTTTCTACTGGTGATTCATCAGCATATAAAATGACATGAACCAAATCACCTGCTTCCTTTTTTATCTTCTTTCTAATTTGAACTTTGACGGGTAAAAAAAGTTGGCCGTTTCCCATTGGCATTAATTTGTATTGCTTTAATTGATATCCATCTATGGAGCCACGGACGGTGACCCAACCAAAAGGTTTTTCTTTGTTTTGGAGAACTTCTGGAATGGTTGCGTAGGTCCAACCTCCTTTGCCGGGAAATTTTTGCAGCAAGTATTTTTTATCGACTAGTGGTTTTTCATCTTTCATTTTCTAAACTTCTCTATTTGATTTAGGCACCATTCTTTTTCTGTAAAAATAGCTGTTGCATTTACTTTTTCCCTAAAGTTTTCGATCTCTATTTTTGACATACTGGGAAGTTGTAACAATACTTTTGCAAAACTAATTAAATTGTCATAATTCTCTCGACGGTATCCTAAATCTTTTCTACGTTGCAAATAAACTCGAAGGCTATCCAATAAACTTTCTAATAAATCATATTCATCTAATTCGAAATAAATCTTCAATTGCAATGTCCTTGCCCCTAAAAAAAGGAAAGGTGCTTTGGTGACAACTAAGGAAAGTTGTTGCATACTTTGTTCGATTTCATTTTCTTCATAAAGCAATTTGGCCATGGAAAAATGAAACAATGGTTCTTGAAAATTTGGGTGCAATTGTTTTTGATATTTTTCTAAAAAAGATTTGGCCCAATCATATTCTTTTAATTTTAGCGCAAGGGAAACGATATTTCCAAAAGTACTTTCAGGCATAATTCCATCCTTCAAAAGATAACCTGCTTCCAAACTCAAACGATATAATTCGAGTGCTTCTTGCACATACATTTTGGTTCCAGTATTTAATCTTCGGATGCAATAATTAATCGCAACAAAGTAAATATCTCGAATTTCAGATGGCGGAAAATTAGATTGGAAAGATTCAATTTGAGTTCTTAGTTGTCGGAAATACCTTTCATTTTCATCAGAAGTAATCGCTTTATAACAATAAAAATACATGGCAATTGCTGGTACTTTTAAACTGTCCGGATTCTGATCTACAAATGCCAATGCTTCTTCCAAAAAATCAATTTCATAAATTTCCTGATTGATCGTTTTCCTAGAAATTGAAATGCAACCTTGCCGAATTTTTGTCGCTAAAAAATAAGCATTTAGACTGTCGCTGACCTCTTGCAAATTGGTTCTTTCCTTTCTATTAAAACTTTGAATATAATCATATTCTTCGTAAGCCAAATCATGTTTTTGTTGCAAATAATGTGTGCTTCGAAAAGTTTGTTTTTCTAAAGCCAAGGCAGTATCCTTCACCGCAGTTTTAAACCATTTTTCTTTTTGCAACTTTCGATAGGCTTTTGCCAAAAAGAATTTTTTATCTGTCGGCGAAGAAAGCATTTCTTTTATGGCTAAAAAATCTTCAAGAATTTTTAAGGTTCGAGAAGTCAATAAATTCCATTCCTTTTTTGAAAATGTCTTATTAGGAAATACTTTTTCCCAATAGAATTCAGGTAGGTGCGAACGACCTTTTTCCTTAATCCATGCAGAGAATAGTAACTTTACATCTTTGCGCTTATTGAAAAATCCGTTTTCCAAAAAGGAGGAAAATTTGACTTTTTCTCTAGAATCCAATTTCTGAAGTATCGAAAACAATTTCATTTGCTAATATTTTACATAAAAAGGTAACACTAAATTTGTATTATTTAAAACATAATAAACTGATAATCAATAATTTATGTTTTTTAATTTTTGTGCTAAATTAAATAAATGTTCTTTGAAAAACCAAGACAAAAGCCCAATTTTATACTACAATTTTGATTTGAACTCTTTTCGTATAAATAATTGACAATGAAAAAACTTAACATACTATTACTTTTCCTCTTTGTACAAAATGTATTGTTGGCACAAGTACTTTACACGCCATTTATCAATACCATTGAAGAATCATATACTTTCATTTATGTAACAGCAGGTGATGTTGATGGTGATGGACTTGACGAAATCTTGGGAATAAGTAGAAGAAATGATATTTCTAGAGTACACCTCTTGGATATTTCTTCAAGTGGGGAAATTACTTTACTCCAAGAATTTGAAGTAATTGATTATTCTTTTTTTCCAAATATTTTTGATGCAGATAATGATGGTGATCTTGATATCATCTGGCCAAATATTACACAAGTAAGTTATTTTGCGAACGACGGTTCGGGTAATTTTTCAACAGATGAGAGTTTCTTTTTCTCCTTTGTTGGTGAAATTTATTTTGAAGATTATGATAATGATGGAGACCGAGATATTTTACATTCAGAGTATCCTAATTATCAATTAATGGAAAATGTCAATGGAGTCTTTACAGATAATCAAGAGGTAGATATAGAACCATTTTCTAGATATCTAAACCTAGTTGATTTAGATAATGATGACGATTTGGATATAGTAAGTATTAGAGGTGGAATAGGCATTAATAGTGAAATTAGATTTTCGTATAATGAAAATGGAACTTACGGGTCACCGATTTTGATATCGGTGCTACCAACAGGGGTTAATCCTTCAAAGATAGAAGTCGGAGATTTGAATAATGATGGATTTGTGGATTTGGGTTATGTTCTTCATAATAGTACAAAATGCATTATATCATACAATGCAGGGGACAATTTAGATTTTACGGATACAGAAGAAATATTTTTTGCGGACCAAAAAGGTGGCCGTGATATGGAATTGATTGATATTGATAATGATAATGATTTGGATGTTTTCCTTGGTTCAGCAAACGCAGATTTCTATGATCCAATTAATTCATGGTTAATCAATGAAGGTGATTCGTTGACTTTGCAAGAACCTATTTTGACAAATGTCGGTGCTTTAGGTTGGACGTATTTTGTCCCTGTGGAATATGATGGTGATGCAGGAAAAGAAATAGCAGCAATTTCAATTGTTTACAATCGAGCTTATGCTTTAAATTTTGATGTTACTCAAGACGCTCTTTTATTGGACGGAAAATATGAAGGAATTAATAACGGCACCTTTTCGGTTTTTGATGTTGATGCAGATATGGATGGTGATGATGACCTTCTTGTTTTTGGCTCAAATAGTAGGAACATAACTTGGTTTGAAAATGCAGCACCCAATGTTGATAATACTTCTCATCCTGTTTCTTATGGGCAACATACCACGGGTTATAGATTTGTTTTAGATCTTAATGGAGACGGATTTAAAGATATCATAAGTTCCACCAATTCTTCTACTGCCAGCGGAAATAAAACCTATGTTTATTGGAATCAACCAACAACTAATGGTTTTTCTGATTCTATTTTTTTGACAGAAACATTATTTCAAAAAGTGGAAGTACTTGATGCTGACGGTGATAATGATTTAGATTTATTAATCAATGAATATGCTAGTAATGATTACTTTTTATTGGAAAATTTAGATGGGAATGGTACCTATTCAGATCCGATATTAGTTTACTCACAAATTACCACAGCAAACATAGTATCCACCACCACCGATGTGGATAATGATGGTGATACCGATATTATTTTAAGCGCTAATAATTTCCTAGCACCGGGATTGGAATATGCTATCATGTTATTAAAAAATGATGGAACAGGTGATTTTTCAGACGTAAGTCATCTTTATATTTATCCAGCTCAAGCTGCTACGATTGACTTGGAAATGCATGATATGAACGGTGATGGATTAGAAGATCTTGTTTATAAAGCGCTAGTTGACAATAATACTGAAATTGGTATTTGTTATAAAATTCCAGGCACCGATCAATTTTCAACTCCTTCAATTAATCTCCTTAATATCCCAAGTGGTTACCAATCTTATCCAACACTAATTATTGAGGATATAGATTTAGATGGTGATAAAGATATTATAGATGGAATACCATTTGGGGGAAATGAAGAAGTCGTAATCTTTATAGAAAACAGAGATAACTCTGGTCAATTTAATTATCAAACCATTGCGCCGCCTGCTCCTTTAGCCAACCTTGCCAACTTAATTGACATGGATGATGATGGTGATAAAGATTTTATTTTTAATGACGGTTTTAAAATATTCTGGACAGAGAATACTGCGATTCATCCTTATTGGTTAGAAGGAGATTTAGTAGCAGATACGATTCTTAATTGTATGCAAGATGCAGGTGAAGTATTGATTGATGATTGGATTATTATAGCAGAACAATCATCGTATCAACTTGCCGTTGTAACTGATTCTTTAGGACATTATAGAATGCCAATTGACTCTGGAGAGTGGGTCATTTCAGCTATTTCAAAATCCGATTATTGGACACCATGTTTTGAAGATTCTTTGATAGTTATGTCTGCCATTGGAGATACGATCGTTACTGATTTCTATATGCAACCAAATGGAGATTGTGGATTTTTGGAATGGGAAATTACGAACAATGGAAGATTTAGACTTTGTGAAACGAATACCTCTTCTATCGAAATTTGTAATTATGGCATTGAAACTTTAGACGATATACAACTTGAAGTGGTGATTGATCCGTTGCTTACTTTTGAAAGTAGCTCGCATCCATTTATTATGATCTCTCCTGATTCTATTCTGATTGAAATTGGTTCCTTAGCATTTAATGAATGTGAAATAATAACATTTGATGTATTTACGCCATGTGATAGTGTTGCTCTTTTCACCGCTCCATGTATCAATTATCAAATTTTGCCAAATGATATTTGCCCTCCTGGTGATAGCCTTTGGGATGGATCCATTATTACTGTTGATGGATTTTGTACCAACGATAGTATTTATTTTACCTTACAAAATATTGGTTCAAGCGGAATGTCAATTCCAGCTGAACTTCGAGTAGAAATCATTAATGATGATATCGTCATGTTATTTGAGGCAGATGATTATCAATTGGGGATAATGGAAATTAAACAATTGAGTTATGCAACTCAAGGACAAGGGTTAAGATTAGAAGCTAACCAAACTGCTAATAATCCAACAGGGCAAGAAGCAAGTGTTACGGTTCCTAATTGTAATGATCTGGCTAACAATGTGGTGCTGAATTGGTTACCAACTGAAAATGGAAATCCATTTACAGAATCAACTTGTAACCCATTTTTTGGTTCTTACGATCCAAATGATAAACGAGCGATTCCTACAGGAATAGGAGCCGAAAATAATATCGAAAGAAGTTGGGAATTAGACTACACCATTCGATTCCAAAATACTGGAAATGATACGGCCTTCTTAGTTGTATTGCGAGATACAATTTCAGAACATTTGGATTTAGCTACACTAAATGTGAGAAGCAGTAGTCATGAATATTTTTATGAAATAAATGCGGACCGAGAATTAAAGATTACTTATGCTACTATTGAGCTGCCAGATAGCACTACGAATTTAGACGAGTCTCAAGGTTTTATTGAGTATTCTATTTCTCCAAAAACAGATGTACCATTTGGGAGTGTAATTGAAAACACGGCTTATATATATTTTGATTTTAATGCTCCGATTATTACGAATACTGTTTTCCATACTATTCAAAAACCGGTTGTTTCATCAGTTGAACATATTCAAGTTTGTCAAGACGAAATCTATTTGATGGATACGGTTTTAATAAACGAAACTATTTTTGCTGAATATGATAGTATACATTTTGTTTATGTGGATGTGATTCCAACTATTGAGGTGGACACTTCTGTCCAAGTAGAAGTCGGTTCAATTTACGAAGGTGTGCTGGTCAATTCAGACACTAGTTTTACTCAATTATTTATTGGACAAAACGGGTGTGATAGTCTTGTCAATTATGAAGTTTCCATTTTCACCAATACCATTTCTCCTGATTTTCAAAATGTAAAAGTATTTCCAAATCCAGTAATTGAACAATTAAATATTATTGGAAATGAAAATAGACAAAATCAAAATTGGAGATTAGTCAACTCTTCAGGAATGATTGTTTGGGAAAAATCTTTAGAGAAAAATGAAAATATGAAAACAATTTCTTTAGCGAATATACCAATTGGCATTTATTGGTTGGAAGTGAAATCTGAGAGTGGATTTGGAGTTTGGAAAATTGTGAAGGTGGAATAATTAATTTTGTTTTTGATAGGATTATTGCCCTTCCAGTTTTTTGTAAAACTGGAAGGGCTTTTTAATTATGATACTTGTGAAAAAACTATCAAGACATTTTTACCACCTTACTTCTCAACTTTTTATCTCCATTTTCTATCACAATAAAGTAAATACCATTTTCAACAGATTGGCTTGTTGCATTTTTTCCATCCCATAAAAATTCATTCCATTCATTTGGTAAAATTGATTTTTCAATAATTCTGATTAGTCTTCCTTGGACATCATATATTTTTATAACAGTTGGTTTATTTCCAAAAAAGTCTTGTGAATAAAAACGAACAGTTACCGCTTCTTGAAAAGGATTTGGAAAACTTGGCAGCAACTGAATATCCTCAAGAGGTGAAAGTTGGAATTCATTATTCAATGAAGTCAAACCTCCTCCTCCTCCATTTGATGCATTATCATCAAAACTTGTCAGAGGGCTTAGCACACCATAGCAAAAACTAATATCAACAATACTATCGTTAATCGAATTCGTTATCAAAGTATCATTTCCTGCGGATAAAAATTGGGTAAAAAGATGATTCATTTTTTCCTTAGCCCAAAGCCTTGGCAAAAATTGCAAAGATGGATTCAATGTATCAGATAAATTAATCGCATAATCATAACTGATTGGATCCCCAAACGCATTTCCACTCAAAGTCAAATTTACCATTTGAGCATCTTCATATCTTCCGACCAAAATAAGTTGTTGTCCTTTAAATAAGTTAGGTAAATCTTAAGTGTATGCCTCAATAACTACTTCTGGAGAAAAAGTAATAGTGGTATTTAATAAAACCGGATTTTGAACCGTCAAGTAAAATTGAGAAATAACTTCAGCTAATGCTTGATTATCTACAAATTCTGCAAATCCATTATTTTGAGTTGCCAGAAGTGTCAATAATTGTTTGTTGACATCATCCCCAATTCCAAAAGAAAAAATACTCAAATCTTCCACATTATTAATCGTTATTGCATTGGATACACCTTGCAAAATATCTGTTGTAGAATTCGAAGCGATTCCATCTGTGAAGAAAAGAATAATGCTTGCTTTATCTGGATCATTATCACTAAATTGACTAATCGATGTTTCTAGAGCATCCAAAATATGTGTTCCGCCACCCGCATCTATTCCTTGAATATAAGCAAGCGCTGCATTTTGATTATTTAAATTAAAGGGAACATGATCCGGTTGAAAGCTTGTTACTTCTGAGCTAAAATCAACGATATTAAATTCATCACCTATGTTTAAATTATTGATAATAAAGGTGGCAGCTTCTCTTGCTTGCATAATCTTATCTCCCCCCATACTACCAGACCGGTCAATTACCAGCGTAAAAATCTTGTCAATAGTTTGAGTATTATTACTTGGATCAGGCTCAATAATAAGTGTAAAAAAACCTTCTCCATGATTATCGCATGCTAAAATTGAATCTGGTATAAATGTGCTGAAATCAAATAAACCCAACTCAGAAGCATTTAATTGATATTCAATGATGATGTCTTGATTAAGTGAAAAATTAGTTTTACTAAAAGTTAGATCAGCTTCATTTCCTGTATTTGAAATTACTTCATCAGGTTGATCAACTAAGTCCACCCAATCGATTGTTCGACTTGAAATTAAATGATAATTTATTTCAAAAGTTTCCAAGGGATTAGATTGAATCAAACTATAATCACCTTCATGACTAAAAGTAACAATGTTAAATGCATAAGGTAAAAGATCAACATAAGTTAACTCAAAAGTGATTTCCAAACCAGGAGGAATAAGTTGCTCTAAATTAAAGTAAAGTGGAAATTCTCCTAAATATTCTTGAGCATTGGAAATGTCTCCAACTCCACCACCTCCGCTACCAGGCAGAATAGTATCTTGAGCTGTAGGTGCAAAACTTGCATAAAACCAATCTCCATTAATTTGCCAACGGAGTTGAGTTGCACTTGCTGTTTCAGTTAAAGGGTATCCAAATTTTACTAGTGTTTCAATTCCTGTTGTATTTGTAAAAACTTGGGTAGAAACAATTGTAGCAACTTGATTATTGATATTTACATCAAGATGAGATGATTTCATTTCAAAATAAATATTATTATCATTGTCAACTATGCAAACTCCATTTGAAAAAGCTAGATTAGAATAAATGAAGAGGAAGAAAAAGGATAGGATAATTTTTTTCATGGCTAAAGGTTTTGTTTTGATAAATTTTGTTGAGTGAATCTAATCTTTTCTAATCAGATATTTTTAGCCATTTCTGTGAAAAATGAAGTCTACTTGTCAAAACATAACTAAAAATTATTATATTTCTTTGCAACAAAAATCAAATCTAAATTTGAAAAATCTCCTCTTTGCTTTTTTACTTTTAGCAAATGGTGCTTTTTCCCAAAGTGTTATAGACCATTTTGGAATTGAAAAAATCAAGAGAATTGAAGTATCCTATTCTCCGATTATGGATAAAAATCCGATAGAAGGTAAAGTTGTAAAATCATCAACTGATTCCATTTTTATTGAAAAAGTAAAAATGATGTTAGAGAAATTACCAGCTGATGGATCATGTTATAAAGATTTTGGTAAAAATATTTTTACTCATAGAATAAAAATAATTGATTAAGAAAATAAAATTCACCCGTTAATATTTTTTGGAACAAAATTAAGATCTCAAAGTCTAGGATCACCTGGAATTTTTTATTGTGGAAGTAAAGTGAATTTTAATTATGAAAAAGAGCTCTATTCTATCATTAGAAATTTAATAGAAGAGGGATAATTTGAATCCAAATTATCCCTCTTTCAATTTAGTATTATTCTCTTTAATCACTCAGACAAAATACTCGTTCCTATTTCTAAATCAACTATTTTACAAAATCAATCAATTCCCGCACTTCTGATTTTACTATTGTTCTAGAAGATTGAATTCGTTTACCGATTTGTTCATTATCCATATTACCATACACAGCCTGCCAAGCTTTTCCTTCACTTTTGCCCATATCTTCCCAAGTGTCGTAAAAGTCAATAGTTGAAGCCTGATATGGAAATTCGTCTCCTCTCGGAAGAACCATATTCCCAACTAGCCAACCAGCTCGGTTACCCATCTCCATACTTTTTTTGATAAATGGTTTAGCAAATGTTGTCTCCATTTCCATCCATTTATCCCAACCGCCTGTTGGAATACTCATGAAGTTTTCGATTGCGTATCTTGGCCTAGCATCATCTTTTGCAAATATCATTTCTTCTGCTCTCCATATTTCTTTTTTTACTAGATCTCGGAAATCCACAGCCTTATTAGCGATCTCCCTTTTATCTCCAGGCAATGCCTTGAAAAGAGAAGCATACGTTCCACGGTCCTCGGCACCTATTGCTTTCCAGTTTTTATAATTAGTAATTACAACAAAATCGTATTCAGCATCCGTACCGCTAGGGAATAATACCCGCTCGAGTTGCCAACCTGTTATATACCCTGCTTTTACTCTTGCCTGATGAATGGTTTTCCAAACTTTTTCACATTCACGATATTCCTTCCACATACCAGGTTTTACTTTCATGTATTCAACGACAACATATCCATAGTCATCATTTTGAGCATTGAGGTTATCACTAAAAATAAGGCAAAAAAATGCCATCACAAGAATTGAAATAAATCGTTTCATTTTGATTGAATTTAAGGTTTATAATTGAAAAAAAAATGTTAGAAAACACGACGCCAGAAAAATTTTCAAAATCCTGTTTTAAATTTTTAACTGTCTTTTTTTAGTTTAAAATCAGGCAGGAAATTTCACAAAAGATCTCTTCAAAGATGCGAAAAATTAAGAGTTCTAGAGCTGTATCTATTCCATAATAATCTTCACTTATCTTACATGTAGGCTATTATTTATAGCACATATTTAACATTGAACAAATTGCATAAAGCGATAAACTACTGATAGTCAAAGACTTAAGAGAAAATACAGGATAAAAGAAACTTTTATTGCGAAAATTTGATTTGTTGATGCAGATGCTACAAAAGGCAAGAGTTTAATCGAATGAAATAAAAAGAATAGACCAAGTATTTTTATGTTTTTTGGTTTAGAGGAAATAAGCCTAAAATCTAACTCAAGATAATTATGTCCTAAAAACATCAAGATAATTTTTATTGTAAAATAGCCTCCTTGTAAATCAATAACAATACCTTTACATTTAAAATAAACAAGGTTCTTTTGAATTTAAATATAAAACATTTGATGTATATTTCGATTTATAAAATAAAGGAGAAAGGATTATGGGACATATATTAAAAAACAAAAATCTGGAAATCCATATTGATCTTCCTCTTGAAAATTACCACTTTTCCCGATTCGATTGGACTGGAAAAATTGTTTCGGTAAAATTTCAAAATGTTCAAATATCAGGAATTGAAATAACGGATAGTGAAAATGAAAATTTTATTGGAAAAGGATTTTATAACGAATTCGGTTTTAATACTCCATTAGGTTTTAATGACATTAAAGTAGGTGATTGGTTTCACAAAATAGGTGTGGGATTATTAAAAAAAGAAGATGATCAATATTTATTCAATAAAAATTACCAGATTCAACCTGCGAATTTTAAAGTTTTTACTGAACAGAATCGAGTATTAATTATTTGTGAGTCGAAAGCGCTAAATGGTTATTCATATCTTTTAAAAAAAGAAATTGAAGTACACGAAAACAGTTTTATCATCAATTACGATCTCAAAAATACAGGTGAAAAAGAAATTATTACTGATGAATATGTCCACAGTTTTATTGCAGTCAATAATGATTCAATCGGAAGTAATTACTCCTTAAAATTTCCATTTCAATTGATGCCACATCTTTTTGAGGAAACAGTTAATCCTGAACAAAAAGTTGACATCGAAAAAAACGAAATTAAATTTAATAGTTCTCCCAAAGAACAATTCTTCTTTAGTTATTTGTCGGGAAGGAATGCTGTTGATGCAGCATGGGAATTAATCAATCTTAAAAATAAAGTTGGAATAAGTGAAACTGGAAATTTTCAAACCAAAAAGGTGAATCTTTGGGGATGGAAACATGTGATTAGTCCGGAGTTATTTTTTAATATATTTATTAGTCCCAATCAATCTGTTCAATGGTCCAGAACTTTTCAGGTTTACAAAACAAAGTAGAGTATACCCAAACATTTCATTCGCATAAACATTTAGAACGTTTAAAAAAAAGACTATACTATTTATTCCCCATCCTAAAAAAGATGGGGAATAATATCTTTTTTCAATTCTTTATTTATCCTCTTCTACCTTAATTTTAATAATTACAGTCCCATCAGATTTAATAATTAAATCATAATTCCCAGGTTCAATTAATTTTCGATTGCTGATAACTTCCCCTTCGTACTCCCAATTATTTTGATCAATTTTAGAAAGTTGTATTTGGAAATTATTACACTTCTTTCTTTTTGATGCGGAGATGATACTTATTTCCTCAACAGTTTCTTCCTCTCTTACCTTTGGACGTTTTGCCCTTTTTCTAGTCCTACCCAAATCAGGAACAGGTTCAGCATTTTGAATATATTTTTTAAAGAATATATCTCCACCGTTTTAACTATTTAACAGTCAACAAAAGCCAGCGATTCAATCCTAACAAAGATAATTTTGAAAGTATAGATTTAATTATTTATTTGGAAAATTTGATGCCCAATAGGCTAATCCTGAAAAAAGAACAATCCAAATAGTGATCACAATAATTCTTCTCTTCCAATAAGACTGTACTATTTTTTTGTTCATTCCTACTTCATCGCTGTTGGTCTTAGCAAAAGTGGCTAACCAATACCGTCCGTCAATTGCTGAAAGTATTAGTAAAGGAATGGTAATAACAAGCAATCCCCATTGATTAAAATACAACATAATATCTCCAAAATAACATACAAGAATAAAGTTTAGTAAAGTAATTCCATATATTATCAAGGAAGGAATTTTTCTTTGAATCAATCCTTTTGCCGCGATCCACATACACAATAATCCTACAAAAATAAGATAAGAATTGTAGGATTTATCAATAATAACACCATCCATTTTTTCTCCAGGCATTAGATTTCCTACTCCAAAAATTAAGACATATATGCCAAATATTACTAATAGACTTCTGAATAGTTTTATGCCTGATGGCATTTTTAAAGTATCAATTTTGTCTGGGGTAGTTTCAAGAGCTGCCTCTCGCTTCCAAGCTGCTTTATCTCCAAGACTTTTAGCTAGACCAATAATATCTCTCTTTTCCATTTCACGTGCATCCACCCATTGATACCGTCCAGTATCTTTAAGGCTATCCGAAAATTCAATAGTAGATACTACCACAAAGATTAATTTGCCTGCATAAGATTGAGTGATTTTATTGACCCATGCGATAGAACTACGATTGCTTAGGATGGCAATATGATGTTCTGGATCCTTGGTTATGGCTACTTTTTGATGACCTACTTTTTTGAAATACTTTGTTATCCATTTGGCAAGGGGTTTGTCAGCAGCGTCATGATGAATGGAATAAAGAACAGATTTAGCATTAGCATTAGCATTAGCATTAGATTCCATATCTATATCAAAAACCTCTTTGGGTATCAACGGTTGATGTACTCGCCGACGAAGTTTTTGCAGACTATCCTCTGGCTGCATCCATCTTAGAAAACTCATAGACTTTCGAAGAACAATTAAATACACATAAAGGTTGAATACTAAAATTGACAAAAAGATTCCTGGCATAGAAAAGAAAATCGCCCTAGGAATGTCATCTGATTCTACACTATTTACTATGATAAAAAAGAAAGGCAACAAGAGTAAAATAGAATAAAGTACAGATCGTTTTATTTTTTTATAGCTAAGCTTGTGGCGAAGAAATGGAATCGCATACCCGAAACTCATGAGTAGAGACAAGCCTGCGAGCACCATAAATCTATCCCGAAAAACAGTATCTATTTCTGGAGAAGAATTGAATCCTTCATACAAAACAAATATTAGGATTAATAGAATTGGTATGCCAAATTGTGCCATCATAATCTTCAAAATAGAAGAAGACTTTCTTCCAAACCAACTAAAAGGATTGTAAGAGGAAATTTTATCAAATTGTGGTTCCCCCTCTCCTTTTAGGTAAGAAGAAAGTGCAGAAATATTTTCATCAAAATCTGTTCGGAAATCAAATGTTGGCAATCCAAATAATTCCTCAGGCAATTCTACCGATTCGAAAATCGCTAGTACTAGTTGTCCTCCTTCGGCAGCTACTCCTTTCCATTCCACTTCCACATATTCAGAAGCAAGCGAAGCTTTTGACACAATAAGAATCAATGTCTTCGCTTTCTTAACTCCATCTTTTAACTGGTCTGACCATACCGATCCAGCATGTAATTGTTGAAGATCAAACCAAATATTATGATTTTCTTTTTGAAGATGAAGTACTAATGATTCAGCAAAATATAATTGACGGCGAGAATAACTAATGAATGTAATTGGATGGGTTGATTCTATCATGGAACATTTAGTTTTATTCAGTAAAGATAAAATTCCAAATTAAAGTAAATCAGAAATTATTAGAAAAGTAAAAAAATATTTTTAGCTGTAGAAGACTTTTTTAGCTAGGCTAAAAATCTTTAAATTCCCCCAATTCAGGTGCGTATACCGTATAAATACCTATGTCCCTTATAATTTCTTGAAGTTTTGAATCTCTAGGAATAGATTTGCACATATTAATTCATCAAAAAAAATTGAATATGAAAAAGAATTTATTTCATGCATTGCTAGGGGCAACATTATTAATATTATTGATGCCTCAATTATTCGGACAGTCTTCTGTCAAACCTATAGTTCTCAAGAAAGGGGAAGTTCTAGACATTTTATTATTAAGCCAAAAATCAGATACAGAAGCAGATTTAAAATCTTATTTTCAGACGGCCTTTCCCATTGCCAAACGAATGTCTTATCAGCCTTTACCTGGATTTAAAATAACGAAACATACTCAGGGGAATCATCAACCAAATAATTTAATTTTAGGGAAGTGGTCTGACCTCGAAACGCGAGAAGATTTTTTGACAGAAATAATAAAAGAAGTGCCAGACTTTCATGAACGAAGACGAAAAATTTGGTCTTATTTCGGCTTGTGTTATTTTGAACTACAAGAGGATTTATCTCTTGAAATTAATCGTGACAAATTCCATGTCGCAACTGCTTATTGGTTAAAAACGGAAGATAAGTCAGATGAATTTTATCAAAAATGGGTTGAAAAAATTGAGAAGATGGGGGGAACAATGATCGTTCAATTAACAAATGGAACTTCTCCTTTTGGTTATCATTATCAACCGAGTTACTTTGTGATTTCTTCTTGGGAAGATGAGGCTGCATTCCTAGCTTTTCAGGAAAAAACGAAGCATTTGAATATTGATAATATTCAGCATGTCAATGAATTTATTTTAAAGTAATCCAATTAAGTTTTTTATAGTGAGTAATATATTAAATCAGTTCACCTATTTTGCTTTTTTTCAGAGTGTATTTCTGATTATCATTTTTATGATTTCGGCTCGCAAGCGCCAACGCATTAATCTTTATTTGTTGATTCTTATCTGTTTGTTGTTGATTGGTTTAATTGGAAATATTGGACAAATTACTTCTTATTGGTCAAGACAAATGAAAGGCATTTCAGAATTTGCTATTCTGTTTTTTGGTCCTACCATATATTTATTTGTCCAATCAACTCTTTCAAAAAAGCATTTTTCAAAAACAGATTTATTTCATTACATCCCTGGAGTTGTCTATAGTTTAATAATTACATTTTACTATATCCTCGCTCCTAAAGAGGTGATTCAAGAACGTATTGAGAGTGGAGAATTATTTCGAGTGATTCACATTTTAGTAGGGATTGGGCTTAGCGTGAATATCACTTACTTTGTCCTAAGTGTTTTAAAATTTAAAGAATTGAAAACCGCCTTGGAAGAGGAAGTGAGTTATATTTTGAATATCAATTTTGTTCAACATTTTTTGATCGCAATTGGGATTTGTTTATCGATTTGGTTGATCGTTTATTTAATCAGTTTTGGAAATAATATACAACTTGAAATTAATTCTCGAGGCTTCATCTGGATGGCGATCGCATTGATTGTTTTATTCATTACTTATTATCAAATGGTCTCCCCTGCTGTTTTTCAATTTGAAAATATTTTAAAAGAAACGAAATATGTTCAATCCAAATTTTCTCAGGCAGATTTGGATAAAATGAAATTGGAATTAGAAGAAATGATGAAGCAAAAGAAACCTTATCTCAATTCGAAATTACTTAAATCTGAATTAGCTGAAATGATGGGCATCAATGCTCCTGAACTTTCTAGATTACTCAACGAACGTATTGGAATGAGCTTTTTTGAATTTGTCAATTACCATCGTATTCATGAATTTATTCGCTTAGCCAAATCACCTTTAGTTGAACAAAAAACACTAGTCGGTTTAGCTCAAGAAGCCGGGTTCCAATCTAAATCTACATTTAACAAATCCTTCAAAAAAATTATGGGTTGCCCCCCATCCGTCTATCTCAAAAATAGACCGTAACTAAGGAATAGTAAGAGAATAACTTATAACACCATTCCTAAATTTTGTAATTAAAAAATAAAAAAACAATCATGAAAAACATTATTTATAGTCTACTGATGCTTTGCATCGGCTTATCAACTAATGCTCAAATTAAACTTCCTGCACCAAGTCCATCAATAGAAATGACTCAAAAAATTGGGTTGACTTCTTTTACCTTATCTTACTCGAGACCGAGTTTACGTGGGCGAAAACTATTCGGCAAGGAAGGTATTTTGGTCAAGGGAGAAAAATGGCGAACTGGAGCGAATGCTGCCACCAAGTTGGAGCATACGAATGACATTGAAATCAATGGTCAAAAATTAGCTAAAGGAACTTATGTGGTATTGAGTACTCCTCACGAAAAAACTTGGTCTTTTCATTTTTATCCTTTTGAAAAATTGCCCTACACTCAGTTCATTGACAAAGAAGCCTTATTAGAATTTACGGTTCCATCCATAAAAATTGCCTACTCAACAGAATCACTCTTACTCCATTTTGATGCACTTGAATTAAGCTCTGCCAATTTAGTTTTGCAATGGGAAAACTACCGTGTAGAAGTACCGATCAAAATAGATGAACATGATAAAATCATTTCCAATATTCAAAAGGAATTAAATGGCCCTTCGACATTCTCCTATTTTCAAGCGGCACTTTATATGCATGAAACTCAGACCGATTTGCCTCTTGCTTTGACCTATATTCGAAAAGCTACAAAAGATGATTCTGCCTTGTTTTTCCAGGTCTATCGAGAAGCTTTAATTTTAAAAGATTTGAATAGAAACCAAGAAGCAATTGAAGCTGCAAAGCGTTCTATGAAATTATCTGAGAAGGCTGGGAATAATGATTTGGTCAGATTGAGTAAACATATTATTGAGGAGTTATCTAATTAAGGATTTATTTTATGTGGTAAATGTAAGGAACACAAAAGCTGCTAGTTTTTACGCTAGCAGCTTCTTGTTATTCTTTCAGACTGATGGATAAAATCCAATACTTATGATCGTATAAATGGTTAAGAGCATGTTTAAATTTTAGTTCCTCTGATTGCTCTCACAATACTACTTCGCCCAAATCCTAATCCAAGAAGTACCATTCCAATTCCGACATATTCGATCCAGTCAGGATAGCGTATAGGACTATCTTTTATTCTTTTATAAGCTAAACAAGGATCATCGGTAGAAACAACATTGGGTTGGTTCTTATTATAATAAACGGTTATAATTGGAATAGTCATTTCCGTAGAAACGGTATGATCACCCGAATATTTTTTCCCATCCACCTCGTAATCAAACTTATATTCAAAATAGGTAGCACTTTCCATTTCAACCCTTGTGTATTCCTCTTGAATCATTGCATTGATCATCACACTATTTTCACAATGTGTTTTTTTAAATTCTTTAACTGACTCGGTGGTTTTCCCTTCATTAATAGTAACTAATTTATAACCACCATAAAGAAATATAATACATAAGATTAGAGGTAAAAATCGTGAAAGCATTTTCGTTTATTTTGTTAATTAGTAATGGGGTGAAAGTAGATAAATCATTTGTATTCTCTATGAATAATTGATTTTTATAATTTAGGCATGTTTTAGCCAAGATGAATCGAATTCTATTATTCGATGTAAATTTCCCAACACTCCTCCATTTCCCCTGTTGTCCAATAGACCACATCCACTAAATAAAAATAAAATAGCTCGTTAAATACTGTTAGTTTACACGTACCAACGCAACGGATTTCAACGCCAATTATAGTCCAACGAGGTAAATAAAATATACATTTATCTACTTCTTGCTTAACTTAAAGACTGCCAGACAAAGTCCAATAATCAATGTTCGTGAACGAGCAAAATTGTTAAGGAACTGACTAGTGAATATTTGGGAGAGTTGGTTTAATTTAAAAAAAACTTTGGGATGGTGAAAAGTGGGTTGGAGTTATTGGTGGTTTGTCTTTTATGCTCTACTGCTAAGATTAATTGTAAATGACTCGGCAGGATGATGTAAGTATCCACGGCTAAATCTTTTTCTTTTTGACAAAACATAAAAGACAACTAACTTTCTTATTCAGAAAGAATGCTTTTATCTGCGTTTTTCTTGTAACTGGTCTTTGGAAGAATCTCTCCGTTCGCAGTTGAACGATAGTGTTTGCTCTTTGGGTTTAGCATATAATCGAGTTGATACTCAATCATTTTCTCAAACGGAATAAGGAAATCCTTCGTGTCGCATTGTTCTAAGTCACTTTCCTTCAACAAATTTAAGACCGTATAGACTGACTCAATCGTACTCAAACAAAGCGCTGCTGGCTGTTGCTTGATAATGAATTTTGATGCTATATTATTATCAAAACTCACTCGCTGTAGTGCTTGCAAATTCTTACTTGATTTAAGTATTTTACGGGCGCAAGGCCAAGTACCATCGATCAGAAAGAGGTGTGGATGATTACCCAGCAATGAATTGGTAGCTGCACTTTTTCTAGTCGACAAGTTGAAACTATCATGTCCCGGGTAAAGTAAAAAAGGACTACAGTTTTCTTTAGCCAGTATTTCATTGACCCGATCATTATTGGTGAAATCGACCCCAACTATAATTTCTGAATTTTCCAATTGAAGCTGCGTCATCCGTCCCGTTCCGATTTTTTCTTTTCTGTACTCCATCGGATGCATCAGAATAATAAAACGAGTCTTAGTCTGGATTGGACTAAGGTGTTGACAAATACATGTGCTGGAAGGCCTCATGCATTGGTAACATTTGATTCTTGTATCTTTTATTTTTATTGGCAAGGTGAATATCTCTTTATTTTGCTGATTGGCTGTGATGGCTGTTTGTGAAAAAACTTCGCCGCTAAGTTATGCTTATTTAGGCGTACGTCAAAAGTTTAAGAACTCAATCCTTCTCGATGTTGATTTTTAGAAAATGTAAAAGTATTGTTAGTGCTTAATTGGAATGTTTATTTTGAACTTGTTTTTATTATCGTTCATTGCTAGCGCTGGGTCTCTGGCCCGTGTTTACTTTTAAGTGATTCTATTGTTAGTATAATCGCTTAAGAGTAAACACGGGCCAGAGACCCAGCGCTAGCGACGATTTTTTTATTGTTTCTTAGGGATGGTGCCAGCGAGTAAAAGAAGACAATCAATATAAATTTATCAATAATTTAGGCCGGATGGTTACTCCTTTTTATTTCTCAAAAATAGGGAAAAGAAAAGAAGGATTACAAGCAGTTGCTAAAGATGGAAAAATAGGTTTTCTAGATAATTTAGGAAGAATAGCGATTCCTTTTAAATTTGATGAAGACTATTCATTAGGCATTCCATTTATATTTCAAGATGGTATTTCGATAGTCTATCTCAATGGTAAATATGGTTTTATAGATAAAGATGGAAATACAGTTGCACCTTTTAAATACGAAGCCGTTAGCTATTTTAAAAATAAAATTGCAATTGTTTTTAAAGATGGTATTTGGGAACAAATTAATTTTTAACCCCTCCGTCCTACATCGTATAAAAATTGTCACTAAACAAAAAGAAAATTTCCCAACACTCCCCCATTTCCCTCCCACCAAATTTCTAAAAAACCCATAATAAACCTATCTTTGCGTTTTGAGAAAATAATAACAAAAATACTTCAATCAATATGCAAATCACAGAACCACAAGTTAACCTCGAAGTCGCTAAAAATTTAGGGCTGACCGAGGCCGAATTCAATAAAATTCAAGAGATCATGGGCCGCATGCCTAATTTTACAGAGTTAAGTATTTACTCTGTGATGTGGTCCGAGCATTGCTCTTACAAAAACTCCATTACTTTGCTAAAAACGCTTCCAACGGATGGCGATAATATGCTAGTAGAAGCTGGAGAAGAAAATGCAGGATTGATTGATATTGGCGGCGGAGTAGGTTGTGTTTTTAAAATAGAATCTCATAATCACCCTTCAGCTATTGAACCTTACCAAGGTGCAGCAACTGGAGTTGGTGGAATTCATCGAGATATTTTTACAATGGGAGCTCGTCCGATTGCGGCTTTGAACTCTTTACGTTTTGGAAATATAGATAAAAAACACACTCAACATTTAGTGAAAGGAGTGGTGAGTGGAATTGGAGATTATGGAAATTGCTTTGGTGTTCCAGTTGTTGGTGGTGAAGTTTATTTTAATGATTCTTACAACCAAAATATTTTGGTGAATGCCATGTCGGTAGGAATTGTTAAAGCTGGCGAAACTTGTTCCGCTTGTGCAGATGGTCCTGGAAATCCAGTTTTTATTGTTGGTTCAGCAACTGGAAAAGATGGAATCCACGGAGCCACTTTTGCTTCGGCAGATTTGACCGAAGACTCAGCAGATGATTTGCCAGCTGTTCAGGTTGGTGATCCATTTCAAGAAAAATTATTGTTGGAAGCATCTTTGGAAGCTATCCAAACTGGTGCGGTGGTAGGAATGCAAGATATGGGTGCAGCAGGAATTACTTGTTCGACTTCTGAGATGAGTGCGAAAAGTAAAACTGGAATGAAAATCAATTTGGATAAAGTGCCAACTCGTCAAGCGAATATGCTACCATTTGAAATCCTTTTGAGTGAAAGTCAAGAGCGAATGTTGATCGTAGGAGAAAAAGGAAAAGAACATTTATTGGAAGCTGTTTTTGACAAATGGGATTTAGAATGTGAATTGATTGGTGAAGTAACTGATACTGGAATGATTGAGTTTTCTAGTCAAGGAGAACTTGTAGCAGAAGTAGATGCTGACTCATTGGTACTTGGTGGCGGCGCTCCAATTTATCAACGAGAAACTGCTATTCCTAAATATTTTGAAAAAATCAAAGCATTCAATATTGACAATATCAACGAACCAAATAATATTCTAGAAACAGCTAAAAAAGTTTTTGCTTCACCAAATATCGTTTCAAAAAGATGGGTGTATGAGCAATATGACTCTATGGTTCGTACCAATAGTTTAAGTACCAATCAACCATCTGATGCAGCATTAGTTCGAGTAAAAGGAACTGAAAAGGCATTGGCAGTTACGACAGACTGTAACTCTGCTTATGTATACGCTGATCCATATGTAGGTGCAATGATTGCTGTTTCTGAAGCGGCTCGAAATATTTCATGTTCAGGAGGAATTCCTGCAGCGATTACCAATTGTTTGAATTTTGGAAATCCATATAATCCAGAAGTGTATTATCAATTTACCAATGCGATCAAGGGAATGGGAGAAGCTTGTAGAAAATTCAATACTCCAGTTACAGGTGGTAATGTAAGTTTTTACAATCAAACTGTTTTGCCTGATGGAACTGAACCAGTTTACCCAACTCCTACTATCGGAATGTTAGGAATTTTGGATGATTATAAAAACCAAATGACTTTAGATTTTAAAGCTGAAGGTGATTTAATTTTCATGTTAGGAAATGCAAAAAATGATATTTCAAGTTCTGAATATTTACGAGTAGAACATAATGTACATTTCTCTCCTACTCCACATTTTGAGTTAGAAGAAGAATTTGAATTACAAAAAGATGTTCAAGCGTTGATCGTTGAAAAACTAGTTGCATCAGTTCACGACATTTCAGAAGGAGGATTATTTGTAACTTTAATGGAAAGTGGAATGGTTAGTGATTTAGGGTTCAATGTTAATACTGACCCAACTTTCCGTAAAGATGCTTATCTTTTTGGTGAAGCACAAAGTCGAGTAGTGGTTTCAGTTAAGCCAAGAAATGAATTGGCATTTTTACAATTTTTAGAAAAACAAAATATTGCACACACTCAACTTGGAAAAGTTTTTGGAAGTAATATAACGATAGATAATAAAGATTTTGGTGAAATAAGTGAGTGGAAAGATGTTTACAACAATACATTGAAAAACAAATTAGAAGAATAATAGTTATAGAGTTATTTGGTTCTGAGGTTATATTAGACATATCTAAACAATAGAATCGTTTAAATTAACTCAATAACCGAATAACTCATTAACATAGTATATTCAATTTTTAATTAAAAATTCGGTCTTATGAATATTAGAAAATTTAGTTCATTTTTAGTTTTAGCACTATTGGTTTTCCTTAATTTTAATTGTGGAGATGCTGATACTTCAACAGCTACAAATATTACCAATCCAACAGCCACTCAAGTTAGTAATAAACAAAAATCGGTTTCTCCTTCTACACCAGTAGCAGGTGCAGCAATATTGTCAGGTAATTTGACTAATAGCGGCAATTTGAAAATTTTTGTAGATGAATCAAATATTGAAAATTCAAATCGAGTAGTTGGCAAAGCAGAAATAGATAGTGATGGAAATTTTGAAGTTCAAATTTCAGAAGGATTTAATGCGGGTATTTACCGTGTTAGAATTGGTGCTCAGAAAGCTTATTTGATTACAACTGGATCTGAAAAATCAATTAGAATTTCAGGTGATTTGAATCAAGTAAATACTTATGGAATCAAAGTGGAAGGTGCTCCTGCCACTCAAGAGCTAATAGATTTGATGCAAGGTTTCGTGGTAAAAAGACCTTCTTCTGTAGAAGCGAAAGAACGATTAATGAAAGTTGATAATCCTTTAGTGATGGCTTGGGGAGCACACATGGTTTATCCTCCTAGTAATAATACTGATGCTACTAAGTTAAAGTTAGATGTACAAAAAGCAGCATTATCTAAATTACAAAAATCTTTCCCAGGAGCTAAAATGACGAAAGATTTGCAGAGAACAATTCCTCAGCAAGAAGCACAGATTGCTTCACTCTTAGCTTCTCAAAAAATAAAAGTAGGACAAGTTGCTCCAAACATTTCTATGAAATCACCTGATGGAAAAACTTATTCTTTAAATGATTTGAAAGGGAAGGTTGTATTAATTGATTTTTGGGCAAGTTGGTGCGGACCATGTAGAAGAGAAAATCCAAATGTTGTTAAAACGTATAATCAATATAACAAAAAAGGTTTTGAAATCTTTAGTGTTTCACTAGATGGAATTCATCCTAAAGTATTGCCTCGATTAAAAGATCAAGCTCAAATCGATCAGCAAACTGAAGCAGCCAAAAATAAATGGATTGCTGCTATCGATAAGGATGGTTTACTTTGGGATTATCATGTAAGTGATTTAAAACATTGGGGATCTTCTGTTGCCAAAACATGGGGAGTTTCTTCTATTCCTAAAACGTTCCTTTTGGATCGTGATGGAAAGATTGCAGCGATCAATCCAAGAGGTGCGGCGTTGGAACCAGCGTTGAAGAAGTTGTTATAAACGATCATTATTGATCTCAAAAAAAACTAGAAAGATCATTGATCTTTCTAGTTTTTTTTTGATCTAAATTTAAAATTAACCTCGAATACAACTAAAAAATAATTGAAGCGTCTTTATTATTGTAACAAATCTATAATTCCATTCGTCCTCACTCTATAAACCTACATTTCACAAAACCTTTATCAAAACAACAATTTATGAAAGCTCCTTCATTGCTTCTTTTCTGCCTTCTTTTTATTGCTAATATATCTCAGGCTCAAACTGATAAAATTACGCTTCGAGGAAAAGTAATTGATCAATCTACCAAAGAACCTTTGGCATTTGCTCATATCGGAATTCCAAAAATTGGAATAGGAACGACAACAAGTGAACGAGGTGAATTCGAATTTAAGGTTCCTCAAAATGTTTTTGAAGAAGAACTAACTGTTTCTTTTTTAGGCTATAAATCTTTTGCTAAAAAAGTAAAACATATGCGTAATCCGTCAACTATTGAGTTAGCGCTGAGTGAAGAAGATTTACTTGAAGTTGAGGTACTTGGTCCAGCTGCCGTAGAAAACATCATTCGGAAAGCAGTCAAAAGAATTCCTAAAAATTACCCAACTCATGGGCATACAGATTTAGCATTTTATCGAGAGTCCCGAACTAGTGATGATTCGACCTATGTATACTTGGCAGAAGGCGTTTTAAATGTTTATAAAAAGAGTTATAAGAGTTCAAAAGAAGGCCAAGTAAGTTTGGTTCAAGGTCGAAAAATCAATTTGGCGAACCCATTAGATACAACTGTTCGAGGTGGTTTTTCCTCTGGACACATGGCTCCTCACCGTTTTGATTTTGTATTTAATCGAGAGGATTTTTTACAAGAAGATTTTTTTCCCGTTTATGATTATTGGATTGAAAGTATGACGACTTATAATGGAAAGGCAGTTTATATCATTGGTTTTAATAAAGATTATAACGCCCCAGACACTTATAAAGGAAAAACAAAAAATGGCAAAAAATCACGAGGCGAAAGAGGTGGTTGGAGATGGAGTTGGAAATCAAAACGACCTAAGAAAATTACTGCTCGAATGAAAGGTAGAGTTTATATCGAGAAAGAATCTTACGCAATTATTAAAGGTGAATTTGAAATCACTCCTGAAGGGTTAAAAAAATATGATGACTATCCTTTGTATTCTGGAAATTGGAAAGGTAATTCCTATGTGGTTAATTATCAAAAAATCGGAGACAAATGGTTCTTTAGCGATGCCTTCAGAAAAGGACTTTATGGAGGAGGAGGAATCTATACTAATGAAGTAAAAATGACTCAAATCAATCCTGAGAAATCATCGACACTACCCTATTTAGAAAGATTGTCAAGAAACCAAAGGTTTACAAAAATGACTGGTAGTTATGATCCTGATTTTTGGGCGAATTACAATACAACTCCAATGAGTGAAGGTTTGGCTGCGAGTATGGTTCAACTTAATAATGCTGACAAAGCACGGGAGGCACTTGATCCAGTTTACCTAGCTGAGTTGCAATTACGAAGAGATTCCATTCAATATGTCAAGCGTCAACAAGAAATGGAAAACGAAGAAAAAGAGCTTGATTTTGATATGAGTGAAATGAAAAATGCTACGATAATTAATCGAGCGACGAAGAAAAAGAAGAAGAAAAATTTTAATCGTTTTAGTTTTCATATGGGTTTAGGAACACATCTAATTTCTTCAGGAATTGACCAAATGGGCGTTACCATTTTAACAGATGATGAACCGAGGGAAACCATCTTAAGTATTTCAGATGAGATAAAAAATAGAGAATTTGAAATAATTGGAAATTTTGGATTTGACTTTTATCTAAAGAGAAATCTTTTTTTGAGAGCTAATACTGTTTTTGATTTTGCAGATAGTCGATATAAAGAGCGGTCGATTGGAATGGGACTAAGTATGAATTTATCAAAGCAACGGCCATTCTATTTTAGGGCTGTTGCAGAGTATTCAAATTTTAAATATTATCGGAAAATTGGTATTGCTGATAATGATTATGGGAAATTTAAAATCGAAGGAGAAAAATTCAAAGCCAATAATATTAAAGTCAATTATGGAAGTCAAACTCGAAATTTAAAACTTTCAGCAGAGTTGGCTATTGAATTAAATCCTGCTCGGGAATTTTATTTACGAGGAACATACTTTATGCCTTTTTCTAGAAGACAGGATATTTGGATGCAGGAACGGAAGGAATTATTTAGAAAAAAAACAGGAGTAGAAGTGGATTCTGGAAGAGTGCAAGTGACTCAGAATGATGTTCCGTTTGATGGGCAGATTTTGTCTGATGAGACTTTTAGTATTACGATTGGGTGGATGTTTAAGTAGGTTGGATTTCCAAATTTGATTAGAAGCAAAAATCATGTACTAAAACTGATCGTCGCTAGCGCTGGTCCTCTAGACTAATGTTGTCAACTTAAGGGAATGGTGATAAAAAAAAACTATCAAAAAATAATTAAAATTTTAGTTTAAAAGATTATCATGTGTAGATGAAAGCACCTACACACAAAATTATCGAACAGTTGAATATAAAATTGGAAA
>JBGCCY010000179.1:0-28487 GCA_045104975.1 Saprospiraceae bacterium | reverse complement strand
CGGGCAAGTTTGTTATTATGATTATTTAGAAAATAAAATTAAGGCTGAGGCTGAATTAGTTGGTGGGATTAAACTTTTAGCAGTAGGTAATAATGGTTTTGGAGATGAAATTTATGGTGTGTTAGGACAATATGAATTAATAATATTAGATGCGAATACCTTAGACATAAAAGAAAAATTTTTAGCAAGTGGGCAAATATATTCCATTGTAACAAATGATGATGGAATGATTATTTTATCTATATATGATGATGGTGATAACCTAATTCAAGTTCTTTCAAGAAATGACTTATCCATTTTAAATAATAATATTATAGCATTTAATTCAACTGTCTGTCATGGGATATTTTTTTCATCAAAAGAAGAAAATGAACTAATAGTGATAAGTGAGGAAGAATTAAATTTCTTTATGTTAGATAATTCAGGAAATATTTTAGATCAAGGGCAGGTCGCGAATCCATATTCTTTAACTCAAGGTGCAGGTTCATCATATTATAAAGTGAACGGATTTTCTCCTTTAGGTAATTATATTGTGAGTTCAAGTGAAGGACATGTTTTTGATACATCAATGAGTGCAATATCTAATTTATCTGCTTTTGGGTTAAAGTTTTATTCTTATTATTTTTTTAATAAAGAAGAGACTGTGTTATACGCTGGTTTATTAAGTTATAGTGGGTTTTATATTAGTTATATTGACACATACTCAGTTCCAGATTTTATTCCATTGGGGTCAAAGGAATACACAGGCAATACTCCTATAAATTTATTTCATCGTGAAGATGAAATTCTTGGAGCATTTAACTCACGATATTTCAGATGTATTTTTATAAAACCTGTCGACTAAATTTCTAAAAACAAAAAAATAAAAACTATGCTTAAAACGATTTGTATTTCTATTGTTATGATGTTTTCTTTTTTGGGGAAATCACAATCTGATGCAGCGGTAAATATCACTATTAATTTAGAAGAAGAAACTAAAAAGGAACGGCAAATTTTTCATGAAATTGGAATTGGAACTTCGATCATTACCCAGTTTCTAAAAACAGAAGAAAGCACCATTAATCAGAATCCATATTTTTTGACGTATAAATTGGTATTTGAAAATTTTGCTGTTCGTGTTGGTTTTGGAGGGAAATTAGATGAAACAGAAAGTTTTATTGATGGAACATCTGATAAGTTGACCGTAAAAAAATCAAATTATGATTGGCGAGCTGGAATGGAATATCGAATGTCAATTGGAAAAAAATGGATAGGTACTTTCGGTGCAGATTTTGTTGTCAAAAAAACATTTGACGAAAGAATTTCTAATTCAGGATTTGACAAAGTAGTGATAGCTGACAATCAAGTTGGAAGTGGTGGTGGACTGGCGATAGGCGTTCAATATGCTTTGACTCCAAAATTAATGTTAGGAACAGAAGCGGCATTTTATTATATGAATGTGGAAAGAAAACAAACCACTACTTTTGAAAACTTACCTCAATTTAATACTGATCCAGAAATAAATAATAGTCGAGTTACCGAAAGTTTATTGCCATCTTCGATCTATATTATTTTTCATTTTTAGGAGAAATGGAACTTTTGTAAAATGTAAAAGCGTTGTTAAGGAATTCCTTAACAACGCTTTTACATTTATTGAATCTTGAAAATGAGAAAAACGCACGGCCAACAATTTCTGTAAAATGATACTTAGATCAGTCTTTGGAATGTACAATGAAAATTGTTAATGCCGTGCTAGTGCGTTAGGCGTCTTCTCTTAATGGTTTGTATATTTAATAGGTTTTATCCTAAATGAAATTTTATAGGAGAACGTAAAATGTCTAACGATCAACGTTCATCGAATAAAATTTAATTGATGAAAATCATTTTTTTACTTGCCGAAAATGTCGGAGTAATCAATCTGTATAGATAAACTCCTGGCGAAGGAAAAATATTTTGATCTACCTCAATTTGATGAGATCCTTTTGAATATGGCGCGTGAAAGGTGTGTATGATTTTTCCCGAAATATCTAAAATCTGAAGTTCTACATCTGTAATTAGGGGTAAATAAAATTTTATTTCGGTGGACGTTGTAAATGGATTCGGTTGATTTTGAAATAGTAGAACTTCATCCGAATGACTAATTAAATCTACATCATTTTTTTCAAATAATAAATCAATTGAATATATTTTATTTTTTATATTATATGCTTCAGCCTGTGTATGCATGGAATTAATCCATAAATTATTTTCTAATAATAGATCGGTTTTAGCTCTGAGGTTCAAGTAAAATAAAGGGTTTTGCGAGGAAAACTCCTCTTGGTTTTCCCTCACCCAACTACAAGTTATTACCCCTTCTTTTTGAAATCTAAGCCCGAAATTTTCTTTTTCTAATATGTTATTTTCAATATTTAAAAGCTCAATTTGATCAGGATTAAAGTTAAGAGTGAATTGAAATCCAGAGATCTCATCCAAGTTTTTTGCAAAAATGGGTATTTGTGATACTTGATTTTTTTCTAATAAAATATTCTTTGTTTGTAAAACTACTTCACCTTCGTTATTCCGAGTATCCGTTGTTACTAAATTATTTGGCGAAGCTGTCCCATTGACATCACCTACTTTTATTCCAACAAAATCCATCCCTAATTCACTTTCTGTTAGGTTTAAACATTCCATACTTTCAGGGAAATTTTCCGAAAGCGGTTGTGATGGATTATCAAATTCATAATGTGCATCTACAAATCTCCATGATTTATTATTTGGTAATTCATCGATCGAATATAAAATTAAGGAACGCAGGGTAACTAAATCCAAAGCAGTTACACTTCCTGAACGATTGGCATCTGCAGCGATAATTTTATAAGGAGAATCTAATAATTGAGTTCCAAGGATATGTTTTGAAATCAACACTAAATCGTAAGTCGTGACTCCATTAAGTGGATTTATATTTTTCTCAGGAGTGATGGTATAGTTGTTTCCCTCAACCAAATCATCTGATAAATAAAATCCATTAGAGTAATCCATTGTCGAATCTGAATCAGTTGATATTCTTACCATAACATCTTCAATGGGGGCATTTTGTGCTGTTTCGATATCTCCTGCCAAAGCTAAATTAGAGGCGCAAATGTAACGGAGAGTTGTATTGACACTATTTGAGAAACCACCAGCATCAGTTGCAGAATAGGTGATATTATCATTATAAACATCTCCAGGAAAATCAGAACATTCTATTTCTGTTCCAAAGTCAAGTGTATTTTCATCTAAGATTGGTGGAGCTGGGTTAGAGCAATTTTCAATAGAAAAGAAATCACTAGGGTAGTCATTGATATCAAATGTTACCGTTCCTGAAATAGGGGGAATCTGTATGATTACAACTCCTGGATCCCAAAGCCCAGGGGGAGTAATGTCTTTCACAATAACAACAGTTTCGCAAGTTGACTCATTTCCACAATAGTCAGAAGCATTAAAGGTAACGGTCGTTTCTCCTATGGGAAAAAGGCCAGCAACTGAAAAACCTAAAGGTGAAAAGGATGGAGCATAATCATTAGTAATGGTATCAACTCCAGAGCAACTATCGACCGCTGTAGTTAAGAAACTAAGAAACACTTGACAATTATCAAAATTATCGTCAACTTCTATGATATCCTGACAAATCATCACCGGGCCTTCCAAATCTGCAATAAAAATAATTTGTGTTGCAGTATCTAACAAAAATGTATCTGCACAATTATCATAAAATCCCCAGGTGATAAAAAGTTTTTCTTTACAGTCTTCTACATTCAACCTTACTGAATCAAGAACTACTTCAACAAGATTATAGCATCCACCCGAGACAGTTGGTCGCCCAGTTATATTAGGATTAAATGTGGCAGCGCAAGAAATAGTATCGTTTTCAGGAAAGGTGAAAACTAACGATGCATTATCTTCTATCGCAATTGTCTGAATACAACTATCAATGAGTCCTCCCAAATCAATAACAAACCATTCACGTAAAATAAATCCAGTCATATTGCAAGTATTTAACCCAGAGGAATCATCAACAAAATACATCGAATCTAATCCACAATTATCCATGATGGTTGGAGGAGTAAAAGGGATGTTAGCTAGTTCGGTGCATTCAATAGTTAAATCATCAGGACATTCAATGGTTGGAGGCAGTTTGTCATCCACAATAGCTTCGACCATGCATTCATTATAATTTCCGCACTCATCCAAGACACGTAGAACAACCATCACAGTATCTCCCACATCGCTACAATCAAAATTAACACAGTCAGTAAAATTTGGATCATCCATCCTTCGAACTAAGAAAGTATCAATGCCACAATTGTCGGTACTCGCTTTGTCAAAAGTAAGTGCACAAACTTTTGCTGTCCCATCTGAACCAATAGAAACTTGAGTTGGATTATCACAAATCGCAATTGGTGAAATCAAATCTTTGATGATAACATTAAAAGTGCAAGAAGAAGTATTGCCACAGTCATCCGTAGCGGTGTAAGTGACGGGATGAGTTCCAACAGGAATATTAGAATAAATATTTCCTGATTGTGGGAAATCAAAATCAACCGTAATTGTGAAGTTGGAACAATCATCACTTACTGTTGGCATTGGCAAAATAATACTTCCAGTACAATCATTGCTTGAAGTACTTGCGTTAAAATCATTCGGACAAATGATAGTAGGTGGAGTCGTATCTTTAACTTCAATAGTTTGACTTCCAGTTATGACCTCATTGGTACACCAATCTATTACAGTCCATTCTCGAAAAAATTTATAACCACCTCCACAAGTTGGAAATGGATTGCCGTCGGTTTTTGTAAATGTCAAATTGCAGCTATTTCCAATCGAATTTCCATTGACCATTGGTTCTCCGGTGATAGATGGATCTAAGTTTAGATTATCACAATTAGTTGTAGTTGCAGGAGGAAACATAACTAGCGAAATGTCTAAATTTTTAATAAAAATATTTTGTTCGCAGCTATTGGTATTGCCACTAAGATCTGTTACTGTCCATGTTCTTTTGATGACCGCTTTGAATTGAAGATCGGTGCAATCTAGATTTTCCATAACATCAACATAAGTTGGGTTGGGTAAAACAAAGCAATTATCTGAGGTACTTGGAATTCCAGTATTTGCAGGACCTGTATCTTCATTGCAATCAATCTCAATATTGAGACAATTGATCGTTGGTTTTAGTTTGTCTTCCACTAAGATGGTTCCCCAACAACTATTTTCAGAAGCAGGATGAACGACTGAAACCAACAGCACTTGTCCCACATAATTACAGTTTACTTGGTTACCAATATCAACACCATTGGCATCCATAATATGAACTTCCAGTATTCCAGGACAGCTAGAAACGGAAGATAACATGCTAGGTGTAACGACTGCAAAACCTGTTTCAGGTAAAGATAAATTGACTTGACCATTGCAGTCTAGTGAACAAAAATTAGATGAATTATTTTCAGAAAATGAAAATGAATTGAAGGTCATGCATACAAGCAGAGTTGTACACATCAGGGTGTAAAGTATTTTCATAATAACCGTTTTTAAAGCAGAAGAAACCTTAATCTTATTAACTTAGATTAAAGTAGAGTAACAGATTTTTTTAGAATGAAAAAAATGTTGTAATTGAAAATGTTGTATTTGTATTCCTTTGCTAAAGCTACAAAAGCGGGTTTTTTAAATATTACGAAAAATATATATTTGTGTGACAGGGCAGAAAACGGTTATATTTATTAATGAAAAGATTTGGTCTGAAATAAATTTTTTAATAAAAAATTAAAAGGCTAATTTTTTGACAGATAAAACGCCTTTGAATGAAGTCTATTAATTACCTTTATTTTGTTATTCGTTATTTTATAGTTTTTGAAAATCACTTAGTTTTCAAGAAGAATACGGTAAAGAATTTTTAGATAGAAAAATAGGTAGAAAAATATGTTTGTATTATTAGTTTCCATTGTGGTAACGTTATTTGTGGCGATGCTTTTTTTGAATGTATACTTTCGGGTAAAAGTATTTAAAGCATATAAGGTGTTGACACAAAACGATATTAGATTTAATTCAGCTCATTTTTTTAATAAAGAAAAAATGGAAAAGGAAGTCATTGCTCATCATCCTGAACATCGGGAATCGATTGAATTATTTGTCAAGCATATGAAAAATTCGATTAATATGGCAACGGTATTAATTGCTTTGATTACTATTTTTGGAGGAATTTTGATGTATTATCGAAATGGGATTGAGTAAGTTTTGAAAGAAGAATGTTGAGTTTCGATAGCATATAAATTGCAAGTATAAAAAGTGAAAAACCCTTTTGGTTTAATTGCCAAAAGGGTTTTTTGTGAGAAATATTTTTTCTGAAAACTAGTCCACCACTTTTTGGAACTTATGGACATAAGTTCCACTTGGTGAATTAAATATCTTGATAAAATAGGTTCCAGGTAAAAAGGATCCAACTTCATTTAAATTAATTACGTGAAATTCATCTTCAATATTTACTTGTTGACGGAAAATTTCTTTTCCATAAATATTATAAATAGCATAGTCAACTTTCCCTTTTTCAAAACCTGCGAATGAAACATTTATTTCATTAATGACAGGATTTGGAAAAGCATTTATTTTTCCATCGAGAATTTTTACTGCCTCAATATGACTGAGAGAACTTGTTCCGTCAAAGTCAGTTTGCATTAATCGATAATAATTAAAACCACTCCGTGGTTCTTTGTGAAAAGAAAAATAAGATTGAATAGCCGTGCTATTTCCAGCACCATTTATTTCTTCCACATTTTGAAAATTGACTCCATCCACAGAATGTTGAATCGTAAAATATTCATTATTAATTTCATTAGCTGTCACCCATGAGAGCTTCACTTTGTCTTGTTGATAATTTGCTTGAAAAGAGATTAACTCAATAGGAAGACCACCTAAAATTTCAAATTCATAAGCTCCAAGATCAATTGTCGTATTGCTAATTCGATCAACACCAATCAAATCGAATGACTCAGAATTAGCACTATTTAGTCCATTGTCAGCTGCGGGTGAACTTGAAGAAAGTAATGTCAAATCACCAGTTGCCAAATTATTAAAAAGAGGATCTTGATTATAAATCATTCCTGCACCGCAAGAAACATTTGGAATTACACCACTTTGTAGTGCCATACAATCTGGTTTATCAACCAAACAATAACTCAAAATAGGAGCACCAAATACTGAACGAATAACTTCAGAGCCATTAGTATTAGCAGTAGTATTGCCCCAAAAAATACAATTCGTAACCACAGGACTGCTTGTTCCATTAGTTCCATTGGCGTAAAGTGCCCCGCCATTTCCACTAGCATTAGTTGCATTATTGGCTACAAAAGTAGAGTTGATAATGGTTGGGCTACTGTTTCCATTATCTGTTCCATTATTATAAATTGCACCAGCAGCATACCCGCTATTATTATAAAATCGACAATTGATAATGTTAGGGCTACAATTACCATTTCCTAGATTTCCTTGATTATACATTGCTCCACCATGATTTGTTATGGCAGCATTATTTTCGAAATTACATTGTTTGAAAATTGGATTCGTATTTCCAGTTTGGCTTCCATTATTATAAACTGCTCCTCCTGATCCTGACCCTACATTTCCTGCTATATTTCCTTTAAAAGTACATCCTATAAAAGTTGCTGTGACAGTACCTGAACTGCTTCCATCATTATAAACAGCACCACCACTTGAACCTGCTGTATTATTTTGAAAAATGCAATTATTAAAAGCTGGTGTAGCAATTCCTCCTGCACTTGCTTGAACATAAACAGCACCACCTGATAGTTCAGAATAGTTATTTTGAAAAGTACAATTATTGAAAGTAGGAGTTCGACTAATCGCAGAGGCGTATGCACTAATAAAAAGTGCTCCTCCATCTTGTTGGATATTATTGGCATATCCATCTTGAATTGAAAATCCATCCATAGTTAGTGCTATAGTCGTATTGGAAAGCCGAATGACTTGATAAGTGTTATCAGTTGGATCATTTAAAGTTCCGATATCACCACTTATGATAGTTGTATTACTTTGCCAATCTCTTTGAGTACGAATTACTTCCGTTCCATTACCACTAAATCCAGCATATATAAATAAGTTGTTAGGTGGCTGAAAAGAAATGGTTCGAGTACTCGTAGTGGTTGGGTAATAAGTGCCTTGAGCAACCCAAATTTCATCTCCTGAATTTGCATTTCCTAAAGCAACAGCCAAGTCAGGGTAAGCGTTAGCCCAAGATGAACCATCGTTTGCTCCTCCAATAACATTTGTGTTAACAAAGGTTTGGGCATGAGTAAAGTTAAAATGAAGTAATAGAAATAAAATGAAACAAAGGTGTAAATGATTAATTTTCATGGATTGCTAGGTGATAGTTGTTGGTTAAAATAGGAATAAAACGGAAGGAAATTAATAAGAAGGTATAATATGAAAATGAACCATAAAGATACAATGCCTAAGTTAATTAGAACATACCATTATTAGGGTAATTCTACAAAGATAAAATATATAATATGTTTTAAAAAAATACTTGTATCAAACAATAGCAACTAATAATTCTTCAATTTGATTTGTGGAAAATGCATTTTCGAAAAGAGCAAATTCTCTTTTGTTTTCAAAACCTGAAGCAACGATTAAAGTTTCATTTTCTTCAGCCATTATTTCTACTTTAGCTGCTATGAAAAAGATAAGATCACGAACGGTTAACCCTTTTTCGATTTTTTTGATGGCCTTAAATTTACCTCCGCTTTGAGCATTGGTAATGGCTATTTGCCATTCTTGAATTTTGATATTTAGCTTTAGGATGGCTGGTTGAAGTGCTTGAAAACGAATGTCTGCATTCATTTTTTTAACAATCTTTTTTGCAAAACGAATTTGTTGAGAAACTTTCATTTGCTTGAATGGAAGTGCGATAGATGGGATCATAAAGATATTGGTTTAAATAAGTAAAAAAATATTAAAAGGTTTATCGCATGTGTCAAATAATTATTTTTTATATATCAAAAATTATACCATATGTGGTTGTAAATGGGGTTAATTGACAAAAGATATTTGTTAAAATAAGGATTATAGAAAATTTACCATTGATCAGATTCTTGGTAGGCTTTAATCACCGCTAATTCTCCTTTTTTTCCTTTGCTAAAGTTGCCGTGCTCCATGCCGAGTATTCCATCAAATCCTCGATTGTGGATATATTTAAAAATATTTTTATAATTGATTTCACCTGTAGTTGGTTCTTTTCTTCCAGGATTATCACCTATCTGAAAATAAGCAATTTCGTCCCAACATTTTTCGATATTTGGAAGAATATTTCCTTCTTGAATTTGTTGATGATAAATGTCAAATAAAATTTTGCAGGAGGGACTATTGACACCTTTACAAATGGCATAAGTTTGAGCTGCCTTAGTCAAAAATAAACCTGGGTGATCTCTAAAATTAAGTGGCTCCAGCACCATGGTAATTTTATGTGGAGATAAAATTTCGCAAGCTCTTTTCAGCGTATCCATGACATTGATTGTTTGGTAACCCATGTCTAATTTTAAATCTAAATGCCCTGGAACAACCGTTATCCATTTCGCATTTACTCGTTTTGCAACGTCTACAGAATCTTTAATACTTTGTAAGAATTCCGTTCGCCATTCTTCCTTTCCTGATGCTAAATTAGGTTCGTTCCAATAAATTTTATGTGCTACAAAAACTCCCATTTTGATACCTAATTGCGACATCGTTTTGGCCATTTTTTCTTGCTGCTCGATCGGACGGTTTCTCATCTCATTATCTTCAAAAGCAGTAAATCCTTGATCCGCCATAAATTTCAATTGATCAATTGGGTCATCTCCTGCATGGTGTTTAAACATACCCAAATGTGGAGCATATTTTAATCGGTAATCATATTTGGAAATGTCTTGGGATGTAGCATAGTCGGAGGTTGCAGTTGCGATTACGGGAGATGCAAGGAGGCTAGTTTTAACGAAATTTCTTCTTTTCATGATAGTATGCTTTTTGAAAACGTTTTACGTTCTACGATGGACGTTGAACGTTTTTTACATTTTTGGGAAACGTAAAACGTTCAACGTCTAACGTTCAACTAGTTAATTTTTATCTGCTCATAATCTTTAAAAATAGGAGTTTGCGCTGACTCTACTTTTGTTCGATAATCTTTCCAATCAATTTCAAAAAATGCGTTTAGTTTGATTAAAGCATCTTTTACTTTTTCCTCTGCTTTGGCCGTTGAGAATTGTGCCATTTGACTTGGTGTTCCAGGCGAATCGTAGATATATCCAGCTGCTCTAAAAAGATGAGAATTGATACGGTCATCTGATCGTTGGATTCCTTTCGCATCTCTTGGCGAAACAAAAAGATGTTGAATTTGAGTAATAGAATCAGTCAAAGATTTTCCTAGTTTTTTGATCTCAGTTTTGACAGAATCAGGCGCATTGACCATCTGGTCGTTAACTAAATTGATGGTTTTCTTAGCTTCTTTTAATCGCTCAAAACCATCGTAAGCAGTTGTTACCAATATTGAAAAATCATTGATCGCTTGCTCTTGTTGTTGCATTTGTTCCGCAGTCATTTTTCGTCTAGGATCAAAGCTAACATTAACCATAGTAGAATCTTTGAAATCACCATAAATGCAAACCATTTTATAAGTTCCTGGCAAAACACTTGGCCCACCACCTGGAGGATCAGCATCTTTTTTTGTAGTTCTCCAAGAAGGATAGCGAACACCATTGCGATTCATTCTCCAACCAATTCGATTCATGCCAGGATCTAATTTTCTAGAAAAAGTTCGAAGCGTATCACCTGCCATATCCATCACATGGATTTTGACTTTTCCATCTTTTGCACCTGATTTTTTCTTTGGTTTGTCGTCAGTCATTTTTTTATCATCGTCCTTTTGACCTTTTTTCTTTTTGGATTTTTTCTCTTTCTTCTCTTCTTTTGCTTTCTCTCCCTTTTTCTTTTCTTCCTCTTTTTTTATCCAAATAGAAATCATTGGACTTGCACCTTTATTATCTCCAAGGAAAGTTGCATCAGCTGTAAATCGAACACCATCAACTGACCGGAATGAAGCTAAATATCCATCCGTTGCAGAAATTACATCGAAGTCTTTTTTCAATAAACCACCTTTTGTTTTCGCCAATTCTCGGAATACTCTCAGGTCATCAAAGATCCAAGCTGCTCGCCCAAAACTTCCCACAATTAAATCGTGATCTCTCGGATGAATTTTTAAATCACGCGTCGAAACGGAAGGATAATCTTTCATCCATTTATTCCAATTTTGACCTTTATCAATAGAAAAATACAAACCATAATCAGTCCCTAAAATCAGTAAATTTTCTTCCACCGGATCTTGCACAATCGAAAGTGTATGACCTTTTACAGTTGTTCCATTGGCTAACCTTTTAAAAGTTTGACCAAAGTCTGTCGTGTGATAAAGGTAAGTTCCCCAATCATTTTGTCGATAATTATTAAGGATGATAAATGCTTCTCCAGCATTTCTTTTATTCACTTCGATGTAAGGAATCCATGCATTCTTTGGCGCACCAGGAAGACGACTAGAAAGGTTCGACCAGTTTTTTCCACCATCACGAGTGATTTGTAAATTACCATCATCAGTTCCTACCCAGATCGTATTTTCATCAGTTGGACTTGGAAGAATCGCTAAAATGGTGGCGTGATTTTCAGCACGAGTTACATCAGGAGTCAGTCCTCCTGTTTTGAATCCGGCATTAATCTTTGCTGTATCGTTAGTCGTCAAATCTGGAGAAATGATTTCCCAACTCATTCCCGAGTCATCACTTTTATGTACGAATTGACTTCCAAAATAAAGTCCATTATCATTAAATGGATTTTGAGCAATTGCAGCATTCCAATTAAATCTTAACTCCATTCCATCAGGGTGAACAGGTTTGATAGAAGTGGTGTGTCCTGTTTCTCGATCTACCAAACCTACGAATCCACCTTGCGACATGGACCACAAATATCTGCTATCTCCTTTTTTGAAAATCATATCAAAACCATCTCCAAACATCACCTCACGGAAATCTTCATTTCGAATACCGCCACGCTTCCAAATTGAACTTGGGCCGACCCACGAACCATTGTCTTGCATTCCACCACCAATGTTGTAAGGAATTTCCATATCATAATTAATATGATAAAATTGCGCAACTGGAAGGTTTTCTACGAATCTCCAATTCACTCCATTGTCTCTTGAAATATTCACCCCTCCATCGTTTCCTTCAATCATAAAATTAGGATCAGTTGGGTGTTGCCAAAAGGCATGATGATCAGGATGCACTCCTTTTCCATAATCCAAAATCACTTCAAAAGTTTTTCCGCCATCTTCACTTTTGGAAACATAAGTGTATAAATTCCAAAGCCGATTTTCATTGCCTGAATCCACAAAAATATCTGCATAGTAAAATGGTCGACCTCCAATATCCTTCTTCGAAACTAGTTTCCATTTCTCCCCTCCGTCAGTAGATTTATACAAACCATTTTCTTTTGCTTCAATCAAGGAGTACATGATATTTGGTTTACTTGGAGAAAAAGCAAGACCGATTCTACCTAAGTTTCCTTTAGGCATCCCGTTGTCTTTTGCGTTTAGTTTTTTCCAAGTTTCTCCGCCATCGTAAGTGATGTGCATTCCAGAACCTTCTCCTCCGGAATTAAAAGTCCAAGGTTTTCGACCGAATTCCCACATGGCTGCAACTAACTTATTTGGGTTGGAAGGATCCATCACGAGATCAGCAATTCCAGTTGATTCGTTGGTGTATAAAATTTTATTCCAAGTTTTTCCGCCGTCAGTTGTTTTAAAAAGACCTCGCTCAGTATTGGTTCCCCAAGCTTGACCTTGAACGCCTGCGTATACGACATTAGGGTTGTCTGGATTGATTAAAATTCGGTGAATGACTCTTGTTTTTTCTAACCCCATTCGCTTCCAAGTTTTACCTCCGTCGATGGTTTTAAAAATTCCTTCCCCACTATTTTGAGAATTCCGTGGATTACCTTCTCCAGTTCCTACCCAAATTTCATCGGTGTTTTTTTGATTGATAGCGATGCTTCCGATTGATTGCAAAGGAGCATCATCAAAAATCGGTTCCCATCGAATTCCACCACTCTCAGATTTCCAAACACCACCCGAAGCAGTGCCGACATAAATGATTTGAGGATTGGACAAATCAACATCAATGGTAGTGACTCGACCACTCATCCCTGCTGGACCAATATTTCGCATTTCGAGGTTTTCAAGATCCTCGACATTTATTTTTTGAGAAAAACAAAAGAGTGGAAAAAGTAAGAGGAAGAGAAAAGTGAACAGGTTTCTCATATTGTACTTGGTTTTAAATTTTAGTTATAAATTAAAAAGTCGGCTAATTTATTGAAAAAAAAGCAAACCGATGTTTTGATTGTCTTTTTTGAGATAAAAAATGAAAACATTATTACTTATTTTGGCACTTAAAAATTCAATAGTATGAAATTATTTTATCCAGTTTTAGATGAGAAAATAAAAACGCTCGAAGAGAAAATGATTGAAATGGTAGTGTCGCATAAATTGATCGTGCGAAAAAAAATTAAACAACCGTTGTTGGAATTTGGTGAAGATAGGGTAGAGGGAGCAGATGAAATTATGACTTATTTGGAAGATTTGCATCGAGATATGAAGAAAGGATATTTTTGTGTGTGCTAGTTTTATGATGAAAAATAAATAAAATTATGGACGAGTTGAATATGGATAGTCAGAATTTATTAATGATTAATGTGCTTGGGGAAGGGGAGGATTATCGAGTAGTAAGTTTTTATAACAATAGACTTACGGAGGTACCAAAATTTATATGGAAGCATAAAGAAATGGAGATACTTAATCTAGGCGGAAATGAAATTAAAGTAGTATCGAAGAGGATTGGTGGATTTCAAAAACTGAGTATGTTGGATTTGGGACATAATAAAATTGAAAAATTGCCTAATGAAATTGGACACTTAAAATCGTTGAATGGGTTTTTATATTTAAGCAATAATCTATTGAAAGAATTACCTAATTCGATTGGTAACTTGAAGAAGTTAAGATATTTGAATGCTACGGATAATCAACTGACGGAGCTTCCATTGGAAATTGGAAAGATGAAGGAATTGGTGGAATTGCGTTTTTATAACAATAAAATTACAAAGTTGCCAAAATCAATGGTGGACTTGTCGAATTTACGAGAATTATATTTAATGAATAATGCGTTGGGTATTTTACCAAAAAAAATTGGCAAGTTGAGCGCACTCCGGATTTTGGACTTGGAGAAAAATGAAATTGAAAAACTGCCAGAGTCAATTGGTGATTTAAAGAAAATTCGTATTTTTAATTTAAGATTTAATAAAATTGTTTCCCTTCCTGAATCTATTGGGAAATTAACTTCACTTATTCATTTAGATTTACGTGCCAACCGAATAAAGATTTTACCCAAATCTATTTTGAAATTAAAGAAACTGGAAAAATTAGACTTGCGCTGGAATAATAATTTGGAGATTCCAAAGTGGATCTCTGAATTAGAAAAAAGAGGCTGTTTGGTTTATTTTTAAACTTTCAAAATAAACATATTTGTAAAAAAATAATATTTTGCATTTTGTAATTAAGCTGAGGCATCATTTTGCTTCAAATGTGTATCTTTATATTTTTAAGTGAATTATAGTCTTCACTCTAAATTTAAAAAAGAAGTTCATTCTTGTTGAGAAAGGAGAAATACTTATTTAGTTATTTTTTTGCAAAATGAATTTCAACCTATTTATCTTCCTTACATATCCCATATATCAAATCAACAAGCCTAATTAATTTTTAGGATAATTCAGCTATGTAAAATTGAGACGTATTTTTAGTTAACACTATTTACTTAACTTGAACGACTCAAAATGAAAAGATTTTTACTCCCTACAACCATTATTTTAATTCTATTTATCTCAATGGCTTTTACTTCCGAGCCTGATTCTAAAAATGATTTTTTTAATTGCACCATTGATGATGTGATTTTGAATCTATCAGAACCAGTAGAACGGATTAAATTTATTTTGCCAGAAGGAGGAATCAATAATGTAGTTTTATGTGATTTGGAAGTTGGAAAAAAGTATGATTTATATTTGGCTGATGTGACGAGTGCTTGTGCTATTCCTTCAGAGTTTGAAGGGAATGCAGTTGGAAGTGAGACTTATTTACAGATTACGGCAACGGCTACTTGTTATGATTTAAGCATTCATAATTTTTGTGATTTTAAAAAAACAATTATCCTTTCCGTTTCAGAATTAGGATTGGATGGAAGCAGCAATGGACAGATGGTAATGGGACCTGAAATGATTCCAATTACAACAAGTACAGGTAATTCAATTACTCAATTGATTGAAGATGTATTTATCGGAGGCGGATGTTTTGATGTGACCAATGTACAATTGATTGGTTCCTCGCAAGGAGTTGGCTCTTTTTCAAATGGATCAACTTCTATTGGTTTTGATGATGGAGTAGTATTATCTTCTGGAGCAATTAATTTGGTCTCAGGGCCAAACAATCAAGAAGGATCAGGAAGTACAACAGGAGGAGGATCTGATTCAGATTTACAACTTCTGACGGCACAAGGAATAAATGATGCTGCTGGAATTGAGTTTGATTTTTCTCCCACCTTATCTACGATTGATTTTCGATTTGTTTTTGGCTCGGAAGAATACTGTGAATGGGTGAACTCAAATTTTAATGATGTTTTTGGTTTTTTCATTAGTGGACCTGGAATTACTGGACCATTTTCAAATAATGGAGCTAACATTGCTTTGATTCCTGGTACGGCAAATCCAGTTACTATAAATAGTGTTAATAATGTTACGAATACTGGTTTTTTTATACCTAATAGTACCAACTGTGGATTTATAACTAATGGGAATGATATTCAATTCGATGGTTATACTACCGTAATGACAGCAACCGCTAATGTAATTCCTTGTGAAACATATCATATTCGATTAGTGGTAGGAGATGGAACTGATTCATCATTTGATTCAGCAGTATTTTTAGAAGCAGGAAGTTTTAGTGCAGGAGGGCAAGCATCGGTAGAAGCATTAAACCCTGTGACTGGTACTGAATTAGTATATGAAGATTGTGGAGATGCATTCGTTACTTTTTCTAGAGGAGGAGGAGATCTAAGTCTTCCTTTGGTCATTACTTATACCATTGATCCATCAAGTACTGCAACTAATGGAGTTGATTATACTGGTCTTCCACTATCGGTAACTATTCCTGCAGGACAAACACAAGTAACTTTACCATTAACAGTATTTTCAGATGGAATTCCAGAAGGATTAGAAACGATTATTATTAATGTGGATAATTCTTGTTCATGTACAAATAGTTCTGAGACGATTGAAATACAAGATGTGCCCCCGATGATAGTTGACCCTATGTTAGATCAGGCATTGTGCGGACCTGAAACAGTCACGTTGACAGCAGGAGTCTCGGGAGGAGTATCACCTTTTACCTATACCTGGAGTACGGGAGCAACTACTGCTACTATTTCAGAATTTGTTGCATCTAATATGACTTATACTGTTACGGTTATGGATGCTTGTGGAAATTCAGTTCAAGATGATGTGATGATTGAAGTGGGAGAGACTCCAACTGCATTTATAAGTGGAATTGGAGATATTTGTCCTCCTGGTAATCCTGTCGCAATTTTGCAAATAGATTTTACAGGTTCTGGTCCTTGGGATGTTTTTTATGCGATAAATGGAGTGGCTCAAGTACCATTAATGGGAATTATTGATAACCCATATTTTTTACCCGTATCGGAAGTCGGAACATATACCATCACCCAAATACTAGTAAATGGATGTCCTGGACTTGGATCAGGGATTGCAGAAATTACAGAAACAGTAGTTGCTCCAATCGCGGTTGAAATAGACGTAAGTTGTTGGGGATTTAATGATGGTTCGATTACAGTTTTTCCAACAGGAGGACAAGGCCCTTATGTTTACTCGTGGAATAATCCTTTTGCCAATGGAGAGAATCCAACCAATTTACCAGCAGGTGATTACACCGTAACCGTTTATGATGACAATGGATGTACTGGGTTGACTAGTGTAATTATAGATGAACCAGATCCTATTATCTTGACTGCGGTGGGAACTTCTGTTGATTGTGGTGATCCAAATAGCGGTAGCATTAATCTGACAATTGATGGTGGAACATTTCCTTATTCCACGATATGGAGTAATGGTTCGAATGATGAAGATCCAACAGGTTTATCAGCAGGAACTTATACTGTAACAGTTACGGACCTGGGTGGATGTTTTATTACCACAACGGCAGTAGTAGAAGATAATAATGATCCACCAACGGCAGTTGCTAATGCACCTGATCCATTAAATTGTACGAATACTCAAGTAATAATTAATGGAAATGGTTCAAGTTCAGGAAGTGATTATACTTACTTTTGGACGACCTCAGATGGAATAATTCTTTCGGGAGAAAATAGCTTAACTCCAACTGTGGGGGCAAGTGGTACTTATCAAATTTTAGTCACTAATACGATCAATGGTTGTACAGAAATAGCTACAGTAACAGTTATTGGAAATGCTGATTTGCCAGATGCATTTGCCAATGCACCAATGGAAATAGATTGTAATAATACTCAAATTTCTATTGATGGAAATGGTTCTAGTACAGGAACTGATTTTACGTATTTGTGGACGACTTCAGATGGAAATATTGTTTCGGGAAATACCACTCTTAATCCTATTGTAAGTGAAGGAGGAACGTATCAAATTCAAGTGACTAATTCAATCAATGGTTGCTCTCAAATTGCAATTGTTACTGTTGGAGAAAATACAACTTCTCCCATTGCAGATGCAGGAACCAATCAGGTGTTAGGTTGTAGTACAACAACAGTTTCTTTATCTGGGGCAAATTCAAGTTCGGGTTCAAATTTCACCTATTTATGGACAACTTCCGATGGTTTAATTGTAGATGGTGAAACGACTTTGTTTCCAAATGTTGAAACAGCAGGAACCTACCAAATAGAAGTAACAGACCAGACTAATGGATGTACCTCTATTGCCTCTGTAGAGGTAACAGAAAATGGAAGTTTACCAAGTGCAGATGCGGGGATTGCTGATGATCTAACCTGTACAACAAATCAAATTACATTGAATGGGAGTGCTTCCACAGGAACTAATTTTACTTACTTGTGGACTACGAATGATGGAAGTATAGTTTCGGGAAATGATGGTTTAACTCCAATTGTAAATTCAACTGGAACTTACCAATTATTAGTAACGGATAATAGTAATGGATGTACCTCAACTTCAATCGTTTTAGTAGAAGAGGATATAGAATCACCAGATGTTTTGGCAGATACACCTTCTTCCTTAACTTGTATTATTACAACAGTAGATTTGAATGCTACGAATAATGGAACTGGAACTAATTTTACTTACCTCTGGACTACTTCAGGTGGGAATATTGTTTCAGGTGAAAATGGCTTAACTCCAACTGTAAATGCTGCAGGGAATTATGTTTTAGAAATAACAAACACTACCAATGGTTGTACCTCTACCATTTCTGTTGATGTACCAATTGATAACCAAGAACCAACAGCTGATGCAGGTGCAAATATGGAAGTAACCTGTGCAGAGACTGAGGTTACTTTAGATGGAAGTGGTTCTGATTCTGGAACTAATTTTACTTACCTCTGGACAACCTCAAATGGAACTATTCTTTCAGGAGAAGATAGTTCAAATCCTCTTGTTGGAGCAACTGGAACTTATCAATTATTAGTTACGAATACTTTAACTGGATGTACTTCACTTGCAGATGTTTTTGTAGATGAAAATGTAGAAGAGCCAATTGCGGTTGCAGGACTTCCTCAAACCTTAAGTTGTGCTTCAACTTCTGCTCAACTCAATGGAAATGGAAGTAGTTTTGGTTCAAATTTCATTTATGAATGGACGACTTCAGATGGCAATATTCTTTCAGGTGAAAATACACTTACACCTGAAATTAATGCTCCAGGAGAATACCAAATTCAAGTAACGAATACAGATAATGGATGTGTCGCAACAGAAGTTGTAACGGTATCTCAAGATAGTAATGCACCAATTGCGGAAGCAGGAGGAGATGATCTATTAAATTGCAATATTACGAGTTTAATTTTAGACGGAAGTGGCTCTTCACAAGGACTAGAATTTACTTATGAATGGACGACTTCGAATGGAAATATAGTTTCAGGAGGGACAACTTTAAATCCAGAAATCAATGCTCCTGGTGACTACCAATTAGTCGTTTCAAATGTAGCAAATGGATGTTCTACCATTTCCTCATTAGTTATTGATATTGATGATACAACACCAACCGCTGAAGCAGGTCTTTCCCAATTTTTAAGTTGTACTAATAGTACGCTTACCCTTGACGGAACTGGTTCTAGTGCGGGAATAGATTACACTTATCAATGGGTAACAACAAATGGAAATATTGTATCTGGGGAAAATTCTCTTGCCCCAGAAGTCAATGCCACAGGGACTTATGGATTAATTGTTACGTCATTGCTTAATGGATGTACGATCTCAGATGAAGTAGAAATCACACAAGACAGTAGCTTGCCAGTAGCAATTGCAGGAGATGGATTTGAAATTACTTGTCAAGTTTTCGATGGTACTTTAGATGGATCAGCTTCGACAATTAATAATGATATTACATTTGAGTGGACAACTTCAGATGGGAACATAGTTTCAGGAGAAAATTCCTTGACACCCTTTGTAAATGAAGCAGGGGTTTATCAATTAACTTTGACAAATATCACTAATGGTTGTACGGCTATTTCATCAGCAACTGTTGTTGAAAATAATGAGGAACCAGATGTCGAAGCAGGAGCAACTATGGAGCTAAATTGTAACAATGAAAATCTTTCGATCATAGGTTCAACTGCTGATGTTAATACTAATTTTATTTATGAATGGACAACAGCAGATGGGAATATTATTTCTGGAAATAATGATCTTACTATTGATGTAGATAGTGCGGGAACTTATCAATTAATGATTACTAATACTGAGACAGGTTGTGTTTCTACTGATGAAGTAATTATCACTTCTAATTTTACAGAACCAACAGCGGACGCAGGTACGACAGATGAATTAAATTGTACGCAAGCATTCGCTACGTTGGATGGGAATGGAAGTAGCTTAGGAGCGAATTTCATTTATCAATGGACAACTTCCAATGGTAACATTGTAACTGGTGAGAACACTTTAAATCCTGAAGTAAACATTACTGGAGACTATCAAATTTTAGTAACTGATTTAGTCAATGGATGTACGGCCATTGAAAGTGTATTTATTTCTCAAAACACAACTCCTCCAAATGCGGATGCAGGGATGGCAAATGATTTAACTTGTTCTGATGTATCTTTTGATTTGGATGGAAGTAATTCGAGTATAGGAACTGATTTTGAATATCTCTGGACTACGAATAATGGAAATATTTTGATGGGAAATAATACTCTGAATCCTACCATTGACGAACCTGGAATCTATGAAATCCAAGTAACCAATACGACTAACAATTGTGTTTCAACTGCTGAAATTACAGTTGATCAAAATATCGATACACCAATAGCAGATGCAGGACTGCAGGCACAATTGACTTGTACCATTACTGAGACTCAACTAGATGGCAATAATTCAAGTTCTGGCAACAATATTACCTATCAATGGCTTACCTCCAATGGTAGTATAATTAGTGGTGAAAATACTACAACGCCAACTATTGGAGGAACAGGGGATTATGAATTAATCGTCACCAATACAATTTCAGGATGTACAGCAAATGCGTTTGTGGAAGTTGTTGCTGACGGAAATATTCCAACTGCAGAAGCGATTCCAATGGGAGTATTGACTTGTGATGAAAATACTGTTTCATTAAATGGAGATGGATCTTCATCAGGAGCTAATTTTATTTATGTTTGGTCAACAATGAATGGGAATATTGTTTCAGGCGAAACTTCCATTTCACCAATTGTAGATCAAATAGGGGAGTACACTTTACTAGTTACGAATACAGATAATGGATGTAGTAATGAAACTACAATTACCGTTGGTGAAGATTTAACACCTCCAGTAGCAGCCATAGATCAAACCGGAAATACCAGTTTAGATTGTGATATTTCAAGTATCGTATTGGATGGATCTAGTTCTCAACCGATAGGAAATGTCTCTTATTCTTGGACAACGATAGGTGGAAATATTCTTTCAGGGGCAAATACAGCTAATCCAGAAGTTGATGATGATGGAGAGTACATTTTATTAGTTACAAATTTGATTAATGGATGTACTGAGACTCAATCAATTTTCATCCAACAAGACCTTGATGTACCTCAAGTTAATATAGCAAATCCGTTGGTTTTAACTTGTGATTTGACAGAAACAATTTTAGATGCAGGAAACTCATCTCAAGGAAATTATTCTTATCAATGGACTACAATAAATGGAGTTATCGTTTCAGGTGCAACTACTTTGAATCCATTAATCAATCAAATAGGAACATATCAATTAGTTGTTACCGACTTAGGAAGTAATTGTATGAATGAAGCTTCAATAACTGTTTTGGAAAATACTACTCCTCCAATCGCCGAAGCTGGGATTGCAGATATGTTAGATTGTCAAACCATTTCAGTTTCACTCAATGGTTCAGGGTCTTCATCAGGAGCAAATTTCACTTACGAATGGAGCACAGGAAATGGTAATTTTATTGGAGGAACAACTACCATTTCTACTGAGGTGGATTTTGCAGGAAATTATAATCTAGAAGTTACCAATATTCAAAATGGCTGTACTGCGACTGATTTTGTCATAGTTGAAGCAGATGTTAATACACCTAGCGGAATTATTTATTCTATCGATTTGCCAGAATGTCATGGAGATCAAGGAAGTATTATTATTGAAACGGTTGATGGAGGAACAGCACCTTATGTATACTCAATTGATGGAATCAACTATTATAGTGGACATATTTTTACCGTTGAAGCTGGAGATTACACTTTATATGCGCAAGATGCACTAGGATGTGAAACTCAAATTGATTTTGAAATTCCAGAATTAGCTCCAGTTGAGATACTTTTGGATGCTGAAGCAACAATAGATTTAGGAGATGATTATCAAATTTCAACATTTACGAATATTCCCACAAGTGATATTGCCAGTATAAGTTGGACACCATCTCATCATTTATCTTGTGATGATTGCTTGAATCCAAAAGTGGAGCAACTATTTGAGAACGCGACTTATACCGTAACTATTGTCAATAATAATGGGTGTAAAACTAAGGCTACAATCAATATTAATGTTGACAAAGCCAGAGCGATTTATATTCCAAATGTTTTTACTCCAAATGGCGACGGAGAGAATGATGTATTCATGATTTATGCAGGAGATCTAAGTCAAATCAAGCAGATTAATACCTTTATGATTTATGATCGCTGGGGAGCAACAATTTTCAAAGCAACTGACTTTAGTCCAATGGATCCTCAATATGGGTGGGATGGAATATTCAAAGGAGAATCTATGAATCCACAAGTGTTCGTTTATTGGGCAGAGATTGAATTTATTGATGGACTTAAAGTTATGTATAAAGGAGATGTTGCGTTAAGAAAATAGAAAAGGATAGTTCTTTTTTTTGAAAAAAAACGGGTTTATTTTGCTTTGAAATAAACCCGTTTTTCATTTTTCAGATGGAAAAGATGAAATTCAGAAATAAGATGAGAAAAAATAGAAATATTTTGCAACTAAAACACCTCTAAAAACGATACAAAATAGATCGTTTTTTAAAGATTTAGAATAAATTTTACTTTACTTTCTTTGAATTCAAATTTTTTTTCAAAAAAAAGTAAAAAAAGACTAAAAAAAAAGAGATTTCATTTGCCAGTTTCTTTAAAAAATGTATCTTTGCAATCGTTTTTGGAGAAATGGTCAGAAAAACAGTTTTTTGACAACTCATTTGAAAAGATAATTTATAAGAAATTATAATCTATAAGCCGATGTAGCTCAGTTGGCCAGAGCAGCTGATTTGTAATCAGCGGGTCGGCGGTTCGAATCCGTCCATCGGCTCATTTTTAGTTCTAATTTGACATAGTTTTTTTTGACCATTTTGTGGTTTAGATTAAAGTAAAAGTTTAAAATTCTCAAAGGAGGATTTAATTTTAAAACTTATTCTAAATACCAACTCCATAAAGAGGTTAAAGAAATCAAAAATAAAATATCATTAGGGGATGCGCCGGAGTTGGAGAGCCGGGACGGACTGTAAATCCGTTGCTTCTAGCTGAGTAGGTTCGATTCCTACCATCCCCACTTGATAATTTAATAATGAGAATTATATTAATAAAAAATCATACCTTCGTGCGATTTTTAAACTATAAGAATCATTAAAAGCGGGAGTAGCTCAGTTGGTAGAGCGACAGCCTTCCAAGCTGTAGGTCGCGGGTTCGAGCCTCGTCTCCCGCTCATTTTTTATTTTTGAAATAACCGTGGAGTGGTTTGAAATTCTATCCACCCTCACATTTGATGAAATGAAAAAAGAGCGATTAAAATTTTAATTTCTTTTTTCATTAAAAAGCCGATGTAGCTCAGGGGTAGAGCACTTCCATGGTAAGGAAGGGGTCAAGGGTTCAAATCCCTTCATTGGCTCTGGACTAATTTTAGAAAGATTTGTTAACCTTATTATTCATAAAATTAAAAACTTTTAACGATGGCTAAGGAAACCTTTGAAAGAAATAAGCCTCACTTAAATATTGGCACCATTGGTCACGTTGACCACGGTAAAACTACTTTGACAGCAGCAATTACATTTGTTTTGTCTGAGAAGGGTTTAGCTGAGAAACAAGATTATAGTACCATTGATGGAGCTCCTGAAGAAAGAGAGCGTGGTATTACTATTAATACTGCTCACGTTGAGTATGAAACTGAAAATCGTCACTACGCACACGTAGATTGTCCAGGTCACGCGGATTATGTAAAAAACATGGTTACGGGAGCTGCACAAATGGACGGTGCTATTATCGTTGTTGCTGCTACAGATGGTCCTATGCCTCAAACTCGTGAACACATTTTGTTGGCACGTCAGGTAGGAGTACCTGAGTTAGTTGTTTTTATGAACAAAGTTGATTTAGTGGATGATGAGGAAATGTTAGAGTTAGTAGAGATGGAAGTTCGTGAGTTATTAAGTTCATATGAATTTGATGGTGACAACACTCCAATCGTTATGGGTTCTGCATTGAAAGCTTTAGAAGGAGATGCTGATGCTCAAGCAAAAATCATGGATTTGATGGATGCTTGTGATAGTTATATACCTGAGCCAGTTCGTTTAACTGACAAACCTTTCTTGATGCCTATCGAGGATGTTTTCTCAATCACAGGTCGTGGAACTGTTGCTACAGGTCGTATCGAACGTGGAGTTATTAATACTGGTGATGCTGTTGAAATTATTGGAATGATGGCAGATGATGCTAAACCATTGACTTCAGTTGTTACAGGAGTTGAAATGTTCCGAAAAATATTAACAAGAGGAGAAGCTGGTGATAATGCTGGTATCCTTTTGAGAGGTATTAACAAAGAAGATATTAAGCGTGGAATGGTAATTTGTGCACCAAAATCTGTTAATCCACATAAGCACTTCAAAGCAGAGGTTTATGTATTATCAAAAGATGAAGGTGGAAGACACACTCCATTTTTCAACGGATATAGACCACAGTTTTACTTCAGAACTACAGATGTAACTGGTGATGTGAACTTGCCAGCAGGAGTAGAAATGGTAATGCCTGGTGATAATGTATCTTTAGAAGTGAAATTAATCAACACTATTGCAATGGAGAAAGGTCTTCGATTTGCAATTCGTGAAGGTGGTCGAACTGTAGGTGCAGGTCAGGTTACTGAAATTATCGAGTAAGACGTATTTGATTTTTAATCAAATCGTTTCTAATAAACGTGCAAAATTAAGTATTCGAAAGGGTACTTAATTTTTGCATACACGGGTATAGCTCAGCTGGTAGAGTGGCGGATTCCAAATCCGTAGGTCGTGGGTTCGATCCCTACTGCCCGTGCAAAATTTTTAAAATAATGGATAGAATTCAACTTTATTTAAAAGAAAGTTATAACGAACTAGTGAACAAAGTAACATGGCCAACATGGTCTAAATTGTTACAAGACTCACGGTTGGTATTAATTGCTTCTTTGATTTTGTCATTAATCATTTTTTTGATGGATATGGCTGCTCAAGGAATTTTAGGATTAGTTTATCCTGAGTCTGGAATCAATTAATATTTGAAATTAAAAGTCTAAATTACTGGTTGTCAGGCAGTTAGAATAAAAAATACCCTCATGTCAGAAGATCACAATTCGCCAGAAGAAGAAAATACAAACTCTCCTGAGGAAAATTTAAACCCAGAAGAACAAGTTTCCCAACAAGGCTCAGATTTATCAGAAGAGGTAAATGCTGCTGCTAATGACGTGGTGGAAAAGGATATTGCTGAGGATGTATTTGGAGATGATGGGGAAGAAGATGTGTTTGGAGATAACGAGACTGAAGAGGTAAGTGAAGAACCAGTTGAAGTAAGTGCTCCAGTTGAAGAATCTGTAGTTGAAGTTGCACCTACTCCAGTAAAAAAGAAAGTTGAGGATTCGAAAAGGTGGTATTCTTTAAGAGTAATTAGTGGAAAAGAGCGAAAAATTAAAGAAAGGATTGAATTAGAAATTAGTAGAAGTAAGTGGGGCGATTTTGTTACACAAATCCTTGTTCCTTCTGAGAAAGTATATAAGATCAGAAATGGAAAAAAGGTGATTTTAGAAAGAAATATTTTACCTGGATACATATTGGTTGAAGCAGACCCAGCAAGATTCACAGGGGAAATGGTTCAAGCTATTGCAAACGTTCCTAACGTTATTCATTTTTTAGGAAAAAATAATCCAATTCCAATGCAAGCTTCAGAAGCTAATCGGATGCTAGGAAAAGTGGATGAGTCACAATCACTTAGTGAGGCAATGGTCGAACCATTTATTGTTGGAGAAACTGTCAAAATTATTGATGGACCATTCAATGAGTTTGTCGGGGATATTCAGGAAGTGAATGAAGAGAAAAAGAAATTAAAAGTTATCGTAAAGATATTTGGTCGAGGAACAGAGGTAGAGTTGAACTTTATGCAAGTTGAAAAGCAACAATAATCAGTAGAAGATGAACAATTAAGCTTGAAGTAAGCTTCCAATATTTCAATCTTAGTTTTTTCATATTAATATCTGAAAAATTTGTAAAATGAATAAAATCCATTATTCTCAAATGGTTTCAAAATTCATTATTCAAAATTTTTCATTCAAATTAAGTTTTAAAATACATACCAATAATGGCTAAAGAAATAGGTGGTTTCATCAAACTTCAAGTAAAAGGTGGCGCTGCAAATCCATCACCTCCAGTAGGACCTGCATTAGGTGCGAAAGGTGTGAATATTATGGAATTTTGTAAGCGATTTAACGCTAAAACAGAAGATCAAAGAGGTAAAGTTTTACCAGTAGTGATTACTGTTTATACGGATAAATCTTTCGATTTTATCATCAAAACTCCACCAGCTGCTGTCCAGTTGATGGAAGCTGCAAAAATCAAAAAAGGATCTCCTGAGTCTAATCGTCAAAAAGTAGGATCAGTTACTTGGGATCAAATCAAAGCAATTGCTGAGCAAAAGGCACCAGATTTAAATTCATTCAAAGTAGAATCAGGAATGAAGATGGTGGCAGGTACCGCAAGAAGTATGGGGTTAACTGTTAGTGGGACTCCACCTTGGGAGGCTTAGGCAGAAATTCTCAAAAAGAATTTAAAATACATTTTATATAACAAAGGGAGTTTAGCTAAAATATAGTTCAAACGTTTGAACCTTAAAATTTTGACCATGGGAAAAATTTCCAAAAAAAGAGCAAAGGCTAACGAAAAAGTCGATAGCGAAAAGTTCTACAACCTACAAGAGGCAATGGCTTTGGTTAAAGAAGTCAATACTACGAAATTTGATGCATCTGTAGATGTTCATATTCGCCTCGGAATTGATCCTCGTAAAGCTGATCAAGCACTACGAGGAACAGTAAACTTACCAAACGGTACTGGAAAAAATAAAACTGTATTAGTTTTATGTACTCCTGACAAGGAGGAAGAAGCGAAAGCTGCCGGTGCAGATCACGTTGGATTAGATGATTATATTCAGAAAATATCAGGCGGTTGGACCGACGTTGATGTTATTATTGCTACGCCAAACGTTATGGCAAAGGTAGGTCGTATCGGTCGTACTCTTGGACCAAGAGGTTTGATGCCTAACCCTAAGACTGGAACCGTAACTCCTAATGTAGGTGCTGCAGTTGCAGATGTAAAGGGTGGTAAAATTGCTTATCGAGCTGATAAATTTGGAATTATTCATAATTCAGTTGGACGAGTATCATTCACTCCAGAGAAGTTAGCAGAAAATGCTGATGAATTACTTTCAACAATCATTAGAATTAAGCCTTCCTCAGCAAAAGGTATTTATATGAAATCGGTAACGATTGCAAGTACCATGAGTCCAGGTATTAAGATAGATATTAAATCACTTAAGTAAACAGATTAAACTATACCATCATGACCAGAGCAGAAAAAGGCGAACAAATCGCTGAATTGAAGGAAAAGTTTAGTAACAGTTCATTCTTTTACTTGACTGATTCATCTACACTAACCGTTGAGCAAGTCAACGAACTTCGAGGAAAACTTTATGAGCAAAATATTGAAATGAGAGTTGTAAAAAACACTCTAGCTCAAAAAGCACTTGAAGCTGCTGATGCTGATAAAGGCTATGCAGGATTATTTGAAGCTTTAAAAGGACCAACAGCTGTACTTTTTACAGAAGTTGCTAATTCTCCAGCTAGAGTAATCGAAGAATTTAGAAAAACAGCAGAAAAACCTGTTTTAAAAGCTGCATATATTGATTCTTCAATATATCTAGGTGATGACCAACTTAAAGCTTTGGCTGCATTGAAGTCAAAAGAAGAATTGGTTGGAGAAATCATCTCATTATTACAATCTCCTGCGAAGAATGTTATCAGCGCGCTTAAATCTAGTGGTTCTACCATTTCAGGTTTGTTGAAAACATTAGAAGAAAGAGGAGAATAATAACGGTTAATGATTAATGGTTGACTGTGAACAAAATTGTTCATCATTAGCCGTTAATAATTTATCGTTCAAAAAACACGGCTTCCAAGCTCATTCGCATATATTAAATTATTGCAAAACATTAAAAAAAGAACTGTAACATGGCAGATTTAAAAGAATTCGCAGAACAACTCGTAAACCTTACTGTTAAAGAAGTAAGTGAGTTAGCAACTATATTGAAAGATGAGTACGGCATTGAGCCTGCTGCTGCAGCTGTTGCTGTTGCTGCTGGACCAGGTGCTGGTGGTGGCGGAGAAGC
>JBGCCY010000178.1:0-6343 GCA_045104975.1 Saprospiraceae bacterium | reverse complement strand
AGCAGTTAATTTTCCTTTTTTATGTTGTTTGTCAATTCGAACTTGACCACCACCGAGGTGGGCTTCTGCTATTTTTTGATTTAAAATTTCTACTTTTTTTGACATTATGTTTCTACTTTTATTCAAATTTGAATTTTCTTTTTTATTTCTGATGATTGGTTTTGGTATATGTTATGAATTGTTTTTTGACTAATTGTTTTCATCTCTATTTACTGGAATTAATAATTCTTCGATTGAACTTTGAAAACTACATTTCGAAAGTAATTCATCCATTATTTTTAAATATTTTGATGAGTTATGGTGGAATATTTCTGTTTTGCTATTTGTAGGTATTATTGCTAAAATAACTTCAAATTGCTGTTTCTCCTGAAATAGAACATTCCCAGATTTAAATTTGTTTGAAGATAAATGTAAACTTAAAACTAAGTTATCTTCAAGTTTTATTTCTCCTTGATACCACTTAGGAAATCTAGCATGCCACCTGTACTCATCAAGTTTACCTGTTTCATCTGTATATTTTTTTTCAAATTCAAAATTCAATTTTAATTCCAATTCTTTTTTTACCTCTTCAATTGATAAAATCTCGTTGAATCCAAAGTAATAATTACGAGCCTCATAACCATAATATACTAACCCATTTACAAGTTCATCGAAATCGTTTAATCGAAGATATTCCGTAAAGTCATCCCTGAAAAAACAAATTTCAGGTTCTCTTTTAATTTCTTTTTCTTTCCAACCATAATCGAAACACATAAATGAATGTCCATCCATATGTGAAATTATGACTAATCTTTTTAAGAAATTATAATCTGTATCTGAAACCAGATCTATTTCCTCCTCATCCATCCATTCTGAAAGAACATCAAGCATGGTTTCATAACCAAATGGTTCGGGATAAATATGATCTATCATTCCTCCATTATATATTAATGGTTGAAGACTTCCATTATATTCAAATGCTGATTTTCTTATGAAACCACCATTTTGTATTTTCATTAATTCTCTAAAAGTATTCGGAAGTTTAAAACCAATTTGTTCTTCTCGTGTTAATAGCTCTTTTTCTGTGCGACCTCTAGTTTTTTCAGAAAACTCTTCTGTTGGTTGTTTCCAAAATGTATTTAGGTCCATTCTTTCTTTGACTTGACTCTGGGATTTAAAAACTAAAAAAAGTTCGATGATTAAAAGTAGCATTAATGTTTTTTTCATTTTTTTATTTCAACGTTCTTGCTGCTGTTTTGCTCTGCTAACTATTTAAATTTAATTTTTTCAAAATATATTCTCCGTTATTTAATTTGAGAATTATTCTTTTTAGATTTTCGATATTTTCCTGATTGATTGAATTAACTTTCCGTAAAATTCCGATTCCCATTTTTGGAGTAAGTAAATTTCTATTTATTTGTTCAGCAATAAACTTATTGACCAAATCTAACCCAATAATTTCTTGATTTATAATCACTAACCTTTTGATTTCAAAGATATTTTCTGAATTGGTATTTAGAATTAAAATCTTAATTATTCGCATTCTTAAAGAAAAGTGAAGCTTATAGAAATTTGGGATTAGAAATTCAAATAGGCTATTTGCTCGACTACGATATTTTCTAAAATGGTTATTTATTCCTCCTAATATTAAAAGCATTTGGTCATTTAAAAAGTGTTTATCGATTTTAGGATTCTTAGTATTTGGATTTATCAAGTAAAATGGAATTAACACTAGATATATATTATAGGTTTGATTTGAAAAATTATTGTCGAATCTCAGATTCTTATCTAACCATTTGTCTTTCGTTTCTTCAGATATTATATTTTCATATCGCTTTAATAAAGTCTTTTTGTAATCGTAATTAACAATTAAGTATTCCAATTCTGAAATATGTTCTGTTTTTGTCGGCCGATCTACTCGGTATCTTTTTATTCGAAAATTTATTGTATTGTGGAATCCCCAACCTCGTTGTTTATTATGTTCCTCGATGTATTTTTGATTCCAATCCATTCTCTTTTTTAGTCATTTATGCCACTTTCAATGCTCTTTCCAAAACAATAAGGTTATTTATATATTCATTTCTATATCCCCAATCTTCATTTAATTCAGCCCAAATTTTTTGTCTGGTAATTGCTAGTTGAATAAATGGTTTATTTATTTTGTCTATTTTGCCCTCATCTACTAGTTGTGCGAAACCGGTCGCAATCGCGGATATATCGACTGTGTATATATATTGTTGGTCGTCAAAGCTATCATCTTCAATTTGATTTTTGATTAATCTTTTGTCAAGAATATTTTCATTATACTCTGAAATATTTAATTGGCCAACACTTTCAATCGTCCATTTTAAACATTCATAAATTGGTGAATTTTGATTTTCTTTTTTCCATTCTCTAAATTCAGATAAAGCCATATCTCCTTCATCAGAACCAAAAGGAGCTAATTCATCGATGCAACTCCAAAAGAATTCTTCAGGAATTAGTTCGATTGCTCTTTGATGAGCGTATTCCTTTTTTATTCCATAAACTTCTTCTTTTTCCATTTTATTTTTTCTGCTTGCGTGAAGCATATTTATAAATGCTCACCTTTTCAAATTTTTCTTTATTATACTTGTGATGCAGAAGTTTAATTCATTAAGCGTCAGTCAAACTAATCCTAATTAATCTATAAAAAAACTACTCACTCCCCTTAATCATAATCTCCAAAATCTGCGAAGCCGCCTCCGAAATCACCGTCCCTGGTCCAAACACGCCAACCACACCAGCTTTAAATAAAAAGTCATAATCCTTCGGTGGAATCACTCCACCTGTAATCACCATAATATCTTCTCGATCTAATTTTTTTAATTCTTTGATGACTTGTGGCACCAAAGTTTTGTGACCAGCAGCTAGCGATGAAATTCCTAAAATGTGAACATCATTTTCGACTGCTTGCCGAGCAGCTTCTTCTGGCGTTTGAAACAATGGGCCAACATCTACATCAAAACCAATGTCAGCAAAACTGGTCGCAATTACTTTTGATCCTCGATCATGGCCATCTTGACCAAGTTTGGCCACCATGATTCTTGGACGACGACCTTCGAGTTTGGCAAATTTTTCAGAAAGATCTCTAGCTCTTTTGAAATCCTTATTGCTAGAAATTTCATTGGAATAAGCTCCCGTAATTGTTTTGTTATTTGCTTTAAATCTTCCAAATTCTTTTTCCATAGCATCTGAGATTTCGCCAAGTGTTGCTCGAAGGCGAGCAGCTGTGATCGCAAGAGCCAATAGGTTGCCTTTGCCTGTTTTGGCACATGAGGTTAATTTTTTTAGCGCAGCGGTAACTGCCTTTTCATCTCGTTTCGCTTTGATTCGTTTGAGTCGATTGACCTGTGATTTTCGGACAGCAGAGTTATCTACTTCCAACGTATCTAGAATAGCATCTTCGTCATGTTGGAAAACATTGACTCCAATTATTTTATCAATTCCACTATCAATTCGTGCTTGTTTTCTAGCAGCAGCTTCCTCGATTCTAAGTTTGGGTAAACCATTTTCGATAGCTTTAGCCATGCCACCCAATGCCTCGATTTCTTCAATTAACTGCCACGCTTTTTCGGCAATTTCTTTTGTCAAATATTCTACATAATAAGAACCTCCCCAAGGATCAACGACGTCGGTAATATTAGTTTCTTGTTGCAAATATTTCTGCGTATCTCGAGCAATTTTTGCAGAAAAATCTGTAGGCAAAGCAATCGCTTCATCCAATGAATTGGTGTGTAAAGATTGGGTTCCTCCGAGCGTTGCAGACATCGCTTCTATGGTCGTTCGGGCTATATTGTTAAATGGATCTTGTGCGGTCAAACTCCAACCTGAGGTTTGAGAATGTGTTCGCAATGCCATTGATTTTGGATTAGTTGGATTGAATTGTTTGACAATTTTTGACCACAACATTCTAGCTGCTCGCATCTTGGCAATTTCCATAAAATGATTCATTCCGATTCCCCAAAAGAAAGAAAGGCGAGGGGCGAAGTCATCAATTTTTAAACCTGCTTTTAGACCTGTTCGGATATATTCTAACCCATCTGCCAAAGTGTAAGCCAACTCAATATCTGCGGAGGCACCTGCTTCGTGCATGTGATATCCGCTAATGCTGATGGAATTAAATTTGGGAATATTTTGCGAAGCGTATTCAAAAATATCTCCGATGATTCGCATCGAAGGTTGTGGCGGATAAATGTAAGTATTCCGCACCATGAACTCTTTTAAAATATCATTTTGAATGGTACCGCTTAATTTGGATTTGTCAACTCCTTGCTCTTCTGCCGCTACAATAAAAAATGCCATGATCGGTAAAACGGCCCCATTCATGGTCATGGAAACAGACATTTTATCTAAAGGAATTTTATTAAAAAGGATTTTCATATCCTCGACTGAATCAATGGCAACGCCTGCCATTCCTACGTCTCCAGTCACTCTTGGGTGATCTGAATCATAGCCTCGATGAGTTGCTAAATCAAAAGCAACTGATAATCCTTTTTGTCCTTGTGCTAAATTTCTGCGATAAAATTCATTGCTTTTTTTGGCAGTTGAGAAACCTGCGTATTGCCTTATCGTCCATGGTCTGACTGCGTACATCGAACTGTATGGACCACGTAAATAAGGTGGGATTCCAGCCACGAAGTTTAAGTGTTTTGCATTTTTTATGTCTTCCGCCTTAAAATGTAAAGGTATTGTTATTCCTTCTGGTGTCTTCCAAGGAGTTGCGTTCTTTTTGGAAGAAATGGTAGCTGTTTTTCGCTGGTATTTTATTTTTTTAAAGTCGGGTTTTTTCATTGAGTAATTTTTATTTTCTACCTCAGTATTTTATAAATAGGTATCCGATACTTCGCATCTAAAATTAAATTCTAGATTTTTTCCAATTCGATTCCTCATTTTCAACTACTTTTAATTGACCCTTTTCCTTTAGGAATAATTGCATGGCCAAAGCTGCCGCAATCTCTTGTTCCACTTTTTGATCTTTTAAAAGTTGCTCTGGTGAAAAATAATTTTTCACAAAATGAGTATCAAAATTCCCACTTGTAAATGCTTCATGTTCGCAAACAAATTTTCCAAAGGGAAGGGTAGTGGCTACACCTTCGATTTGATAATCTTCGATAGCTTTTAGCATCAGACCAATGGCTTCCTCCCGGGTTTTTCCGTAAGTAATTAATTTGGCAATCATCGGATCATAATAAATTGGAATATCTTGTCCTTGTTCGTAACCATCATCTAAACGAACTCCTTCGCCTTCCGGTCTGATATAAGTATCTAGTGATCCTACATTTGGTAAGAAATTATTTAAAGGATCTTCCGCATAAATTCTTAATTCTAGCGCATGACCATTGATGGACAAATCATCTTGAGTGAAGGATAACTTTTCTCCTCTAGCAACTTTAATTTGTTGTTCCACCAAATCAATTCCAGATATCAATTCCGAAACTGGATGCTCTACTTGAAGCCGCGTGTTCATTTCTAAAAAGTAAAAATTCATATTTTCGTCCAATAAAAATTCTACTGTTCCAGCATTAACATAATCGCAGGCTTTGGCAACTTTGATAGCAGCTTCTCCCATAGCAGTTCGAATTTCTGGAGTCAAAACCACAGAAGGTGCTTCTTCTACTACCTTTTGATGACGACGCTGAACACTACATTCTCTTTCAAAAAGATGCACCACATTTCCATGAGTATCTGCTAAAACCTGAATCTCAATATGACGAGGTGACGTGACATATTTTTCTATAAAAACCGATCCATCGCCAAATGCAGAAATCGCTTCTGAGATAGCTCGTTCCATTTGTTCAGGTAATTCTTTTTCGTTTTCAACCACTCTCATTCCTTTTCCTCCACCTCCTGCAGAGGCTTTGATGAGGATTGGATAACCAATCTCGCCTGCTATTTTTTTGGCTAATTCAACATCAGTAATGGCTTCCTCGATGCCTGGAACCATTGGGATATCATAAGCTTTAACTGCTTCTTTGGCTGCTAATTTACTCCCCATGACTTCGATGGCATGTGTTCCTGGGCCGATAAAAGTGATACCATTTTCTTCCGCCATTTTTGCGAAAGCAGAATTTTCACTTAAGAATCCATAACCGGGATGAATTGCATCAGCACCTGTATCTTTGGCTGCTTGAATGACTTTTTCCATTTTTAAATAAGACTCAGAGGATGGTGCTGGTCCTAATAAAACTGCTTCATCTGCGAAGCGAGTATGACGAGCATCTCGATCTGCTTCGGAATAAACGGCTACGGTTTTGATGCCCATTTTTTTTGCGGAGCGCATAACTCGTAAAGCGATTTCTCCTCGGTTGGCTATTAGTATTTTTTTCATTTATTTTATTCTTTT
>JBGCCY010000177.1:0-8406 GCA_045104975.1 Saprospiraceae bacterium | reverse complement strand
GCACCTGTAGTTGAAGAGGCTGCACCTGTAGCTGAAGAAGCTGCACCTGCAGTTGAAGAAGCGCCAGCTGCCGCTGATGATTTGACAAAAATTGAAGGAATCGGCCCTAAAATTGGTGAAACTTTGACCAATGCAGGAATCGCTACTTTCGCTCAATTGGCTGAAGCTGATGTAGAAAAAGTAAAAGAAATCTTAGCTGAAAACAAATTAGCTTCACATGACCCAACTACTTGGGGACAACAAGCTAAAATGGCTGCTGACGGAGAATGGGATGCCTTGAAAAAATGGCAAGATGAGTTAGATGGCGGTAAAGTTGTTGAAGCAAAAGAAGGAGAGTAATTTTTGTTAACGGTTAACCTTCAAAGGTTAATGGTTAAATTTAAGATTACTTATATGTTTTATTTATTTCAATTGATTTTTATTATATTTGTTGAAATTATAAAACTAAATTTTAAAAAATAGTATAATTGGAACCTGGTAGAGCTTAATTGTCTCTTCCAGGTTTCTATTTAAAAATCAAAAGGATGTCGGTTGACAAAGGACAATTAAATGGATTATGATTTTGAAAAAAATCAAATCGTCTATGTCCATCGTCTATCGTCAACCGATAAAAAAAAAGAATATGAAACCACTTAATCAGGAATATCTTGATGAATTAGCATTGATTAAAACCGACATTCAAGCATCTGATATTTTAGCTAAATATTTGGATGAAGAAGAGGAAGAGGATTATTTAGCCTTGCGGGAAGCATTCGAACCTCGCATTGCTGATTTGTATAAAAAAGTAGCAGAAAATAACCCATTGCAATTAGTTACATTGGAAAAAGAATTGTTGAATGATGGATATGAAGGAATGTATATCACAAGGGTTTTAGGATTTGCTGTTTTGCGTGGAGAAATCAATGATAATGTTAAATATATTCGGCCACAATCTCACTTTAAAGAAGTGTTGATGGCAGTTTGTGAATCTTCTAATTTTGATATTATTCGAAAAAGAATTGGACAAACGATTCAAATGGGATTTGCTATGAGTTCTGATATTTGGATTACGAACTTGATTAATGTAATTGCTAATAAAAAAATTAGATATTTCTTACAAGGTCAAAAAAATCCTAAGTTTCGAGATTTGAAAGAGCGAAAAATTGCTTTAGCTCGATACAAAAATCAATTCCGAAATGAGAATTATTTTGCTTGCGATTTTCCAACAAACTTGACGGAATTAAAAATTCAATTTTCGGAGGTGAAATTATTTTTGAAGCACCGAATCCATTTGGCTGGAGATAATTCTAGTTTTATTTCTGACATCAAAGACTTCTTCAATAATCCAGAATTTCAAGGAACAGATGAGTATTTGGAAATGTTAGCTTACTATGGTTTTTTCTTCGAAAGAGATGAAGCCTCACAAGCTGAATTTACTACTCACTTTAATCGAAGTAGATCGGATATCGAAGACTTTGAAAATAAATGGTTGGATTTAGTTTTAGTAATTCATAGTAATGATTTGCATTTGACAAGTGTGGAAGATCAACGACTTTCTGCTAGCATTGATAAAAGCATAGATGACAAAGTAAAGCAATTATATGTTTTATTGGATGAAATTCATACGAAGAGTTATGTCAACGAAGAGGTGATCGAATCGGTAAAAGTTTTTTATAATTCTTACCCAGGGAAATCTCCAATCAATGAAGTTGTACGAGCAACGATTTTCAAATATTTCCAACGATTTATTATCTATTTGGAAATAGAAGATTATCCAGAATTTTTCGAATTGTCTAAAATTTTCCCTACCTACTTTGGTATTTTTGACAACCAACAATTCAACCAAAACTTGAAAGAGTTGTGTATGAAATATGTGAAAAAATTAACCAAAAAATTCACCGACAAACGGGGAAGAGCTTACCAAGATGTGAAACGTTTTGTAAAAGTGAGTTTCGTAGATTTCGGTTTTATGACTCCTAAGCAAATTGTGGAATTCTTTAAAACTAAACGAGCTAGGAAGATTCCTTCTAAGACTTAGAAATAAATGGTTGGACGTTAAACGTTTGACTTCTTACGAATATAAATGATACAGACTTTTATCAACTTTTTAAGTGGGTAAAAGTCTGTTTTCGTTTACAACTATTCATTTGTCTAAGAAAAATGGATTCAAGTAGAGAATTGAATCATCAATTAAAATAAGTGGGTTAAGTTGTTTTCAACTAATTTAATAAAAAAATGATCAAAGATTTTTTCAACGGAATTTCATCTTACTTTTCAGCTTTCCAAATTATTTCCAAACTTCGGTTATGGAACTATTTTTTAGTTCCAATTATAATGAGTTTGTTGATCGCAGGAGGATTGGGAATAGGAATTTGGACTTTGTCAGGTTCTCTAGCAGCTTGGTTGTTGCCTTGGATCCCTTGGGAAGTGGTAACTGGTTGGGTACTTAATATCTTATTTGGTTTAGTTGGTTTTATTTTATTTAAGCATCTAGTGATCGCCTGTGTTTCTCCATTTATGACTCCATTAGCTCAAAAAGTAGAAGAGCATTTAACAGGAAACTATACTAAATATTCAGGCTTCAATGGAGCAAAAGCTCTCAAAGATTTATTCAGAGGAATGAGAATCGCCTTTCGGAATATATTTAAAGAGTTGATTTATGTTATTCCATTGTTTTTGCTTGGATTGATTCCAGTTTTGACTATTCCATGTATGATTTTAATCTTTTTAATCCAGGCATATTTTGCAGGTTTTGGAAATTTGGATTACACTTTGGAGGGACATTATTCAGTTCGAGAAAGTACTCGATTTGTCAAAAGACATCGATGGCTCGCAATTGGAAATGGGACAGTTTTTTTATTGCTTTTAGGAACTGGTGTTGGATTTTTAGTAGCACCTCCGTTGGCTGCGGTGGCTGGAGCGCAGGAAACGGTTAAGAGGCTAGAACCTTTGGCGTTGGAAGAGGAGAGAAGTGATTATGTGTAAACCCTCAGTCCCTAAGGGTAAGCCTTTTTCGATTAGGCCTTCGGCAATCGAAAAAATCACGAGGAAGGTGTTACCTCTTATATAATAGAAATGGACTTTGAAATTTAATTTCAAAGTCCATTTCTTATTTAAACTAATATCGTCAATCAAATAGTGTTTAACTTTTTCGATTGTTGAAGGCATAATCGAAAATGGCTTGGGGTTTATTTAAAAATCTTCACCTCTCTCGTCCCATCTGCTTTCACAAAACCTCGATACATACCTTCTGAATTAAAAGGCATCGAAATATTTCCATATTTATCTACGCAAACTGCTCCACCAGAACCACCGACCTTAACTAATTTTTCATTGATAACCGCCTTGCCTGCAGTTTCTAAATCAACGCCTTTGTATTCCATCATTGCAGAAATATCGTGAGCCACCGCCCAACGAATAAAGTACTCGCCATGACCTGTACAACTTACGGCACAAGTATTATTGTTGGCATAAGTTCCTGCTCCAATGATCGGAACATCACCGAAACGATTATATCGTTTATTGGTCATCCCTCCAGTTGAAGTACCTGCTGCCAGGTTACCATTTTTATCCAAAGCAACACAGCCAACTGTTCCGTGTTTTTTTTCTTCTGCCTCATCTTCACTTTCACTCAATTCTACTTTCTCTGCTTTTTTGGCTCGCTCCAATGATTTCCATCTTCGATCGGTATAAAAATATTTAGTGTCAACAACTTCCAAACCTTGTTCTTTAGCAAAAGTTTCTGCGCCATTTCCAGTTAACAAAACATGCTCTGAATTTTCCATCACAGCACGAGCAGCAAGGATGGGGTTTTTGATAACAGTCAATCCACCGACTGCACCTGCATTCATCGATTTCCCTTCCATGAAAGAAGCGTCCATTTCATTCTTACCTTCGTTAGTAAAAACAGCTCCTTTTCCAGCATTGAAGAGGGGAGAGTTTTCCATCACCATAATTGTTTGAGCTACGGCGTCCATCGAAGAACCACCTTCCTTCAAGATTTTTTCACCGACACTAAGTGCTTCATTTAATTTTTCACGATAATCTTTTTCTTGTTCGTCAGTCATGTGTTTTTTCAAAATAGTACCTGCACCTCCGTGGATGACAAGGGCAAATTCTGCTTGCTTTGGAGTTTCCATTTTTTCAGGGGGTGTATTTTCTGCCGTCGATTTAGATTCCGTTGCGCATTGTTGAAAAGCGAAAATGCAAATTGTTGCAAAGAGTAATATTTTTAAGGACTTCATTTTGTTTTGATTTTTTTTTGGAAAAAAAGTTCGCAACTAAGGTAATTTGTTTTTTGGAAAAAAAGGATAAATGTATTTTTTTATAGATGTGTAAACGGAGAGTCTTTTTTCAAATTGAAACAATCGGAAAGAAATGCAGATAGTTGTATTTTGTAAAAAAATAAATCATGAAACTTAAAACAACTTTTACATTTCTAATTTTTGCATTTTTTTTATTTCAAAATCTTTTTTCTCAATCATTTGTCGACGAAGGAAATCAATGGAGTTTGGTTACCTATTCATTTAATGGAGATGCTAGTAATCAAACTTTTAAAATTGAAGGTGACACCATCATCAATGGAGTTAATTATAAAAAAATGCTAAAAGCAGATGGAAATCCTATTTTAGCTAATTGGAATTTTTCGAGTTTTATGAGGCAAGATTCTTCAAAGAAAGTTTTCACCTCGGATCATTTAGGGAATGAAACATTAATTTATGATTTTGGACTTGCCGTTGGAGATACAATTGTATCCAATCAGTCTCCTGATATTTTGACAATTGTACAGGCAATAGATTCTATTGAATTAAATGATGGATCTAAGAGAAAACGATTAGACTTGGGATCCCTTTCATGTCCTATTGATCTCGAAGACGAATTTTGGATAGACGGAATAGGAGGAATATACCATGTTTTTACATCTCTTGAAAATCTTTGTGCATTTGATGCTAGAGTGAACTTGCATTGTTTTTCTAATAATGGAATTTCTTTATTTGGATTAGTTGATGGTGATAATTGTTTTATCATTAATTCCACAAATGAAATTGCAGAATCCGTTATAAAAATTTTCCCAAATCCAACTCAAGATATTTTGAATTTAGAATATGATGAAACGATAAAAATAGAACATTTAAAGTTTTATGATTTTCAAGGTCAGTTAATAAGATCACTTCAGGTAGAAAATCATTTTTCTCAAATTAGCATTTCAGAGTTTCCCGAAGGTGTTTATTATTTAAAGATTGAAACAGCAAAATCCAAATTCATTTTTAAGAAATTTATAAAAATGTAAAATTAGATATCGGATACCTTCAAAAGTATCCGATACCTGAACCAATACCTTATTCTCCAAAATTAATGGAAAACTTCTTTTGCTTAATCAATAGCAATGCTTGTCGAACATCTTCAATCAAGTCGTCACCATCTTCAATTCCTACCGAAAGTCGAATTAAGGAATTTTGAATTCCATTCGCTTTTCTAATTTCAGTAGGAATGGTTTTATGAGTCATACTTGCAGGATGGCAAATCAAACTTTTTACGCCACCGAGACTTTCTGCCAATTTAAAAAGCTGAGTAGCTTGGCAATATTTTATTGCAGCATATGCATCATCATCGACCAAAGAAAAGGAAACAACTCCTCCAAAAAAAGTTTGTTGTTTCACAGCAGTTTCATGATTAGGATGTGACTTCAAACCTGGATAAAATACTTTATCGACTTCTTCTCTAGTTTCTAAAAATTGAGCAATCTTCAATGCATTTTCAGATTGTTTTTCAATTCTTAAAAGTAGGGTTTCAATTCCTCGAATCGTCAACCAAGAATCGAATGGGCCTAAAATTGCTCCGCAAGCATTTTGGAAAAACTTAATTTTTGCTCCTATAGCATCATCTTTTGCAATCACCAAACCTGCAATTACATCAGAATGTCCCGCCAAATATTTTGTAGCACTATGCACGATTATATCTGCTCCAAAATCCAATGGTTTTTGAATAGCTGGCGAAGCAAAAGTATTGTCAACCACCACCAATGCACCAAACCGATGAGCAATAGTTGCGATTGATTTAAGGTCAGAAATTTTAAGAGTTGGATTAGTAGGAGATTCCAACCAAACCAATTTAGTTTGATAATTGATATGATCAATCACATTCTTAATTTCAGAAGTATCGATGTATTTGATTCTGATTCCCAATCCACGATAGACTTGTTCAAATAAGCGATATGCTCCGCCGTAAAGGTCGTCGACTGCCAAAATTTCGTCTCCCGGTTTCAGTAATTTTAAGACACAATCGATAGCAGCAAGACCGCTGGAAAATGCATAACCTGAATGTCCATTTTCTAATTTTGCGGCTAAATTTTCTAAAGCTAATCTGGTAGGATTGTTTGATCTGGAATAATCAAAACCTTTGTTGATGCCTGGTGCATCTTGAACAAAAGTTGATGTCTGATAAATTGGAACCGAAATCGCTCCAGTTAATTCATCGACTGGAATAGAGTGAATAATTTGAGTTGCCTCTTTCATTTTTTTGAATTTTTTTTCTAAGAAATTAGTGAGTTAAAAAAAATCAAAAAAGTGAAGGATTAATTTGTGCTAAAAAATGAAGAAAAAAATTCCAAGTTAGATTTTTCCAAAAAAAAATCTCCCCTGAAAAGTCAGAAGAGATTTTTTATTTATAAGATCATAAATAATGGAAATCAACTTACTAACTTATCTATTCCCAAAATCTTGGGACAGGATTTAGCACCTTATTCAAATTGAACAGGTTGCTAAGGCTTCATAGGGCACAGTCCCTCGACCTTTCTGGATAAGTAAAAATTTCATTCGAATCTATACTTTTTAAGATCCATATGAATGATGATGCAAATATATAGACAGAATTAATTTTTCCAAATCAATTCATCTATTACTCGTGTTAAAGTTTTATTAAATGTCCCAAAAAATGTGTATTTTTGTCATTCTTTAAGTCTTATAATTGAGACTTTTTTTAAACTAATCCTCCACATAAACCCTTGAAATTCATAGGGTTATCTAGGCTGCAACTTTTGCAGAATCATTGTATATTTATATAAATACCAATTTAATTAGGAAAAAAACCATCTTTTGCCTTGGAATTATACTATTGTATTTCCAAAATGCATTAAGAATATTGGTTATTTAGTTTTTTCAAAAAACAAGAATTATGAGATACTTACTTCGATTTTCTTTCTTCATTCTTGCGATAGCAATGAGTTCGCAAGCCTTTAGTCAAAACCTTTTGAGTAAGGCTAATAAGCAATATGAATTGAAAGCTTACATCTATGCGATTCCAAATTACCTAGCAATTTTACAAAAGGATTCTGATGAGCCTCAAGCTTTATCAAATTTGGCGGACAGTTACCGAATGCTAAATAAAATGGATGAAGCTGAAAAATGGTATTCCAAAGCAGTAAAATATGCAGGTATCGACCCAATCCATTTTTTATATTATGGAAAAGTTTTGATGGCTCAAGGAAAATATGATGATGCAAAAATTTGGTTTGAAACTTATGCAGAATCTAATCCTGAAACAGGTTCCCACTTTATCAAAAGTTGCGACTATGCGCTTTCGCTTAGAGGAAAACCTGCGACCTTCCGAGCATACAAAGAATACTTAAATACTAATTATTCAGATTTTGGTCCTGCATTTTTTGGAGATTATATTGTGTACAGTTCTTCTCGAACTGACATCAAAAGATCAACTAAAAAAAATCAGGGGAAAGGATTTTCTGAAAGTCCTAACAACCAATTATATATCACTTCGATGGACAACAAAGGATTTTTAAGAATCCCAACTTTGATGCAAAGTGACTTGGCTAATAATTATAACGAAGGACCGGTTGCATTTAGCAACGATGGTGAGTGGGTAGTGTTTACTCGAAATATTTTTGAAAATGGTATTCGTCAAGTACCTGAAGCAGGTGGTACTTTAGCGATGTATATAGCAGAAGTTGATGGTAATGGAACTTGGAAAAATATCAAAGCATTGCCATTTAATCGAGCTGGATTTTCTGCAGGTTATCCTGCTTTTTCAGAGGATGGAAAACTACTTTATTTTTCTTCCAATCGAGCAGGTGGTTTTGGAGGATGGGATTTATATTCTTCTTTCAAAACAGCAAATGGTTGGTCAGTTCCTCAAAATTTAGGACCTGTAGTCAATACTCCTGGAGATGAGATTTCTCCAAATATTGATGGGATGACCCTTTATTTTTCTTCAGATTATCATCATGGTTTTGGAGGGATGGATGTTTTTAGAGCAGAGCAAAGAAATGGTGGTTGGAATGATGTATACCATCTAGGAAATGCTGTAAATAGTTCTTATGATGATTATGGATTTATTTTTAAATCAAGTGAAAACCGAGGCTACTTAGTTAGTAATCGAAAAGGAAGTCAAGGAAATGAAGATGTATATAAAGTA
>JBGCCY010000176.1:0-45642 GCA_045104975.1 Saprospiraceae bacterium | reverse complement strand
TTCATCACCCGCTAATTCTTTGAGAACTTCCATCTCAGTTCTAGCATGCGACAACATATCAATAAAATTGTAAACGATCACCGTCAAATCTTTATTCATGTAGTTCAAGATATTGTCTTGCACTTGCTTGGCTTTTGCAACATTAGTCACCTTGACATAATCTACTCTGATTGGTTTGTGGACAATCCGTTTCACTTGTTCGTTAAGCAAATCATGCTCTCGCATATTTTTCCCACCTTCCTGATTATCATTTAACCACCAATCTGGATAGTGCTTTTGAATTTCAGAAGGCATCATGCCTGCAAAAATAGAATTCCGAGAATACTGAGTCGAAGTTGGCAAAATACTATAAAAATGATCTTCCTCTTCTACCCTAAAATACTCGGTAAATAATGGTTCTAAAATTTTCCATTGATCGAAGCGTAAGTTATCCAACAATAACATGATCGTTGGTTGGTCCTCTTTTAATTTTGGAAAAACTTTAGTCCGCATCAAATTATGAGACATGATCGGAGTATTATCATCTGGGTTACCGATCCAGTTTACATATTTTCTTTCTATAAATCTTGAGAACTCCGCATTCGCTTCTGTCTTTTGCATAGCCAGAATCTCCCCCATTTGAGTTCCTGTTGATGCATCTAACTTAAGTTCCCAATTAATAATTTTTTTATAAACATCCACCCACTCTACTACATCCAATCCACTATTGATGTCCATCGAAATTTGACGAAATTCTCGTTGATAGTCAGAGTTAGTTTTTTCACTTACCAAATCTTTACTGTCAATGATTTTTTTCAACGTCAATAAAATCTGATTTGGATTTACAGGCTTGATTAAGTAATCTGTAATTTGAGAACCGAGCGCCTCTTCCATCACATTTTCGGCCTCATTCTTAGTAATCATGACCACCGGAAGGTGAGGATTTGATTGTTTGATTTTTGCTAAAGTTTCTAGTCCTGTTAGACCGGGCATACTTTCATCCAAAAATACAACATCGATATCATTCGTGGTTTCACACTCTTCTAGGGCATCATGTCCATTACTAACTGCAATCACTTCATAATCTCTTTTTTCCAAAAACATGATTTGTGGTTTCAACAAATCAATTTCGTCATCTGCCCAAAGGATTTTAATTTTTTCCATAAGATAAACTGTTGGTTTTAGTCCCGAGTTTCGGGACAGGTTTTATATATAAAATGTTAGAGTGTAAATGTTACTTACTATATATGTGTATGATTTTATTTCTTCTAAAATACCCGATTAATCAACCCGCACTACTTAATACTTCCTCTCAATACTTAGTTTAACCACGGAGAAAACAGAAAAGAGACACAGAGAGCACAAAGTGTTTTATGTATCGTTCTCCGTGGACTCTGTGTTCCTTCTCTGTTTTCTCTGTGGTTATATAGATTTTATTCTAAAAAAAACTTCTAGTTTTTTGAAAAATAAGATTCATATCGAATGAACTATGACTTACTTTTAAATCTAGTTTTCTACAAAAAAACAAAAAAAACCTCATGTATAGGTAAAAATGAGATTTTATCAATATTCGATTAAATTTATTATCCCCTCGTTTTATCGTTTTGTCCCCTTCTAAAAGTATAAATAACACTTAGCTAAAAATAAAGACGCAACCCTTTTTAAAGGTAATCCATCTAATTATTACTTTTATCGAAGAAGAAAGATTCTTTGAAACGGGAATAAATTTGGTTTGAATAATTGAAACGTTTGGGATTCATTAGATATTTTTGCAAAAAAAATTATTCTTAGATTTTGAACATATTGTTTCTATAATCTTTGAAGTATTGTTGGTCGTTTTTTTCAAAAAGGAAAAAATGATGATGGTTAAAAATTATGAATAAGAAAAAAATATTTAACGACCCCGTTTATGGTTTCACTAGTATTCCTCATGGAATTATATTCGATCTGATAGAACATCCCTATTATCAACGACTGAGGCGGATTTCACAATTAGGACTTTCCCATTACGTTTACCCAGGAGCATTACATACTCGATTTCATCATGCTCTTGGTGCAATGCATCTAATGACTCAAGCAATAGAAACGCTCAAATCAAAAGATGTCGAGATTTCCAAAAAAGAAGCTCGTGGTGCCCTAATCGCAATTTTATTACATGATATAGGACACGCACCATTCTCTCACGCCTTGGAACACACATTAGTAAATGTTCACCACGAGGAGTTGTCGGATTTTTTTATGCAAAAACTCAATGAAGAGTTTAAAGGTAAACTTGACCTTGCCATTCAGATATTTCAAAATAAATATCCAAAGAAATTTTTGCATCAATTAGTTAGTAGCCAACTCGATATGGATCGTATGGATTATCTCAATCGAGATAGTTTTTTTACAGGCGTATCGGAAGGAGTAATTGGATACGATCGAATAATTAAAATGTTGACGGTCAAAAATAATGAATTAGTCGTAGAGGAAAAAGGGATTTACTCTGTTGAAAAGTTTTTGATCGCACGTCGATTAATGTATTGGCAAGTGTATTTGCACAAAACAGTTTTGGCAGCGGAGCAAATGTTGATTCGAACGCTAAAAAGAGCAAAAGAATTAGCTCAACAAGGAGTTGAATTGGAAGCATCTGAAGGTTTAAAATTTTTCCTTTATGAGAATATTACTCTTAATGATTTCAAGAAGGATCGAAATGTTTTATTAGATAGATATGCGTCCTTAGATGATGTTGACATTTTATCAGCTTTGAAAAATTGGAGTAATCATAACGATTTTGTGTTGTCATTTTTATCTAAAAGAATTCTTGAGCGAAAATTATTTAAAATAAAAATGCAAAATGAACCTTTTAAAAGTGACTATGTCAAAGATCTTCGTCAGAAGGTCGTAAACAACTTACCCAAAGGTCGTTCTGAAGCTTTAGATTATCTCGTTTTTGAGGGAAAGGAATCAAATAGTGCTTACACCACGAATAAAAACGAAATTAAAATCCTATATAAAAACGGAAATGTAGTTCCAATGTCGGATGCTTCTGATCATGGAGTTCAACCGAAAATAATTACTAAACATTATATTTGTTATCCAAAGTATTAAACAGTAAATTTGCAGTCAAATTCGGAAAACCTAAATGTGACATAGTAAATTTACTTCGTAATAATTCTAATTTTATTAAATAATTTTTTTATTCAAAACCAATAATTATTCAATTATGAAAAGATTGAACCTTATTTTATCTGTAGCTTTTATGCTTTGTGGATTTGTTGTTTTAGCACAACCAAGTTCTGAAATGCCACCAAATGGCGAAGCTGGAAAATGCTATGCAAAATGTTTGATCGCTGATCAATACGAAACTGTTACTGAACAAGTTCAAACTAAAGCTGCTGGAACTCGAACAGAGGTAATTCCTGCTGCTTACGAAACTGTAACTGAGCAAGTAGTTGCTAAAGCTGCTGCTTCAAGAATGGAGGTAATGCCTGCTGAATATGAAACAGTAACTGAGCAAGTAATGGTTTCTCCTGAGAAAACTAAATTAGTACCTGTTCCTGCTGAGTACGAAACTTACACAGAAACAGTAGAATCTAAAGCTGCTTCTACTCGATTGGAAGTAATTCCTGCTACTTATGAAACAGTAACTGAGCAAGTTGAAGTTTCTCCAGCAAAAACGAAATTAATTGCTGTTCCTGCTGAATATGGTACGGAGACTGAGCAAGTAGTTGCAAAAGCTGCTTCTACTCGTATCGAAGTGATTCCTGCTGCTTACGAAAATGTTACTGAACAATACGAATCTGAGCCAGCTTCTACTCGTATCGAAACTTTAGCTCCTCGTTTTGAAACAGTTACTGAGCGAATTGAAACTCGTCCTGCTTCTACTAAGTGGGTAAAGAAAAGAGCTGACAGAAACTGTCTTTCTGCTGATCCTAACGACTGTCAAGTTTGGTGTTTAGTAGAAGTTCCTGCTGAGTACAAAACTGTATCTAAGCAAGTAAACAAAGGATGTGCTGGTGGAGATGGAACGCCTAACTCTAACTGTACTAAAGAAGTAGCTATTCCTGCTAAATATGCAACTAGATCTTCAAGAGTAATGAAAACTCCTCCTTCTGAAAGAGTTGTTGAAATTCCTGCTGAGTACGCTACAGTTACTAAAACTGTTTTGAAAACTCCTGCTACTACTCGTGAAGAAGTAATTCCTGCTGTTTTCAAAACTGTTTCTAGAAAAGTTGTTAAAACTCCTGCTTCTACTCGAACAATTGAGATTCCTGCTGAGTATGCAACTATTACTAAAACAAGATTAAAAACTCCAGCAACTACTCGGGAAGAGAAGACTCCTGCTGTTTACAAAACTGTAAGTAGAAGAGTTGTTAAAACTCCTGCTCAAACTAGATCTATTGAGATTCCTGCTGAGTACGCTACTGTTTCTAAGAAAGTAGTTAAAGCTGCTGCTCAAACTAGATCTATTGATGTTCCTGCTGAGTATGCTACTGTTACTAAAAGAAACTTAGTAAAACAAGGTGGATTCACAGAATGGAGAGAAGTTGTTTGTGGTAGTAATATTACTACTGAAATGGTTAGATCTGTACAAAGAGCGTTAAGCTCAAGAGGATATGATCCAGGACCAATTGATAACGTTTTGGGTTCACAAACTAAAGCTGCATTAATGAAGTACCAAAGAGACAACAACTTACCAGTTGGACAAATGGACTTTGAAACTTTGAAATCTTTAGGAGTTAATTACTAATTAGTAACTACTTCTCGACATAAAAAAACCCTCACTTTCGAATGAAAGTGAGGGTTTTTTTATGTCGAGAAATCAGGTGGTCAGATTGTTCGCTGCGCTCTCCAGGCAGGGATCAACCTGACCACCTGACTCCTATTTGGCTCCTACAGCAGAGGCACCATTGACAATTCTAATAAACTCCTCCGTCAAACTTTTACTCTGCATTTGATTTCTAAATTCTTCCATGGTAGAAGAATGAATTAAATTTCCTTTATGAATAATCGCTAAATCATCACACAACAAATCAACCTCGCTCATTATGTGTGAAGAGAAGATAACCGTCTTTCCGTCCTCTTTGCAATTACGAATTAAATTAATAATATTTTCCGCAGTTATCACATCCAAACCAGAAGTTGGTTCATCAAAAATCACAACATCAGGATTATGAATCATCGTTCGAGTGATCGATACTTTTTGCTTCATTCCAGTTGATAATTGCCCAATTCTTTTTTTGGCAAAATCATGCATATCTAATAGTGTGTATAATTCATCTTTTCTTTTTTCATAGGCATTCTTTTCCACACCATATAAATCTGCAAAATATTTAGTCAACTCATTAGGTGTCAATCGTTGATACAAACCAGTCGACCCAGTCAAAAATCCGATGGAGGATCGAACTTTCACTCCTTCCTGCACGACATCATATCCATTTATTTTTATACTTCCACCAGTTGGTTTCAGAATAGTTGCCATCATTCTTAAGGTCGTTGTTTTACCTGCACCATTAGGCCCAAGCAAAGAATAAATTCGACCTGGTTGACAATTAAAACTAATATTATTAACTGCGGTGATGCTCTTCTCATTCGTTCCAATTTCTTTTCGCTGTTGTCTGGAAAGAGAAAATGCTTTTGATAAATTTTCTACTTGTATCATTTCAATTTATTTTTCTTAAAAGTTGTTTTCCAAAGATAGGATTCTAATCTTTTTTTACAAATAAACTTCTATTTCGAATTAACACTTTTTAACAATTATAAAATTTGTTAATGTAGCCAATCCAACTTCAACTCATTGGCTATCAGCACTTTAGATATTTTTCTTAACATTCCCTTTATTCCATAAAATTTCAAATAATTAATCTTTAGTTAAAAATTAGATTAAAAAATTTAGGAACATTACCTTTGTTACGAACAATTGTAAAGTATACTCTTCATTGAGGTACTCGAATAAATATTTTTTTACAAAATTTTGAAAATGAAATTACTACGAAAAATTACCTTTTTAGCTTTTGCTTTTATCGTTATTCTAGCTTCAGGTAATCCCCTCACGGCTCAAAGCAAATATGGTCATATGAATTATGGCAATTTATTGGAACAAATTCCTGAACTTAAAAGTGGAAACACTACCTTAGAAACTTACCGAAATCAATTAGTTAAACAAGGTCAAGATCGAGCAGTAAAATGGGAAGGTGAGGTGAAAACATTTCAAGCTAAAGCCCAAGCTGGTGAATTAACTGGTTTACAAGTTAAACAAGCTGAAGAAAAATTAGGAAAAGAGCAACAAGCTCTCGCAGCGATGGAACAAGATGTTATTGATAAAGTAACAAAAAAACGAGATGAGATTCTTAAACCAATCTTGGATAAAGTAGATGCTGCCGTCAAAGCTGTTGGAAAAGAAAATGGCTATTCAATGATCTTTGACTCTAGCCTTTATAATTTTATTCTTTCCGCTGAGGACTCAGATGATGTGACTCCTTTGGTTAAAAAGAAATTAGGATTGTAATCATTAACAGTCTTTATAAAAAAGAAAAGCGATGTTGAATATTCAGCATCGCTTTTTTTTATCTTGTAAAGTAATTTTAGTTTTAATAACTAACAATTTTCATCTTCTGTATGAGCATTTATTTTTATTGAATTGCTTTATGTTTTTTCAAATGCTATACATTTTATGAATTAATAATTTTTTCCTATGCCTAACAAAAGCACAACTTTACTCCTTCTCTACTTATTAATTTCCTTAATAAATCTATGGGCAGGTTATTCTCATAACAATACACTTGCATTTTATTCGAAACCATTACTTATGCCAATTTTGGCACTTTGGTTTTATTTTCAGACGAACGATCATACTTCCATTTTTCGCCAATTAATTCTATTAGCATTGTTTTTTAGTTGGGGAGGAGACACACTTTTGATGTTTGTAGAATCGAAAGGAGAACATTTTTTCTTATTTGGATTGGTGAGCTTTCTTTTGACCCATGTTTTATATACTACTGCATTTTTTAAAACTGTCCCTTGGAAGAATGGTTATTTATGGAAAAATAAATGGATCGTAATTCCTTTCATGATTTTCTTTTTAGGATTCCAAAACTACTTACTTCCTGATGTGGAAAAAGCAATGCAAATACCTGTTGCAGTTTATAGTAGTGTAATTATTATAATGGTTTTAGCTGCGTTAAATTGGAATACATTTGTAGAGAAAAAAGCTTTTCAGTTTGTTCTTTTAGGTGCACTACTTTTTATGTTTTCAGATTCGGTTATTGCATTGAATAAATTTAAATCAGCTGTCCCGCAAGCACATATTTGGATTATGAGTTTATATTTAATGGGGCAATACTTGATTGTTCGAGGAGGAATAGAAATGAAAAAAAAATAAAATGGTTCTAATTGGTTTTATGCAATTGAAGAAATCGTTATCGAGTTACTAGGTTATTTAGTTATTTCAACCGCTCTCTCGTTTCTATTATTTTCGATAATAACTTAGTAAATCAATAACCTAATAACTATACCTTAGAATCATTTACACCTGCTAATTTATAACCTAACCAAGCCATTGGAAAATAAGCTCCTACCAAATCTAAAACACTAAACCAAAGTGGCCCACCAATCATCGCAATCATCGCTATGCCTCCGAGTAAAAAAAATACTCCTACCAACATTGCTAAATTAAATTTATTAGTTACTGCAAATTTTGCAACAATGAATGCACCAACCAATGTCCCCAATGCATGCGCTAAAAATGGAAATATAAAATTCTTTGGTTGAAGTAAAGGCATTCCTTCTAACAACCCTTCAGGAGTAGTCATATCTATACCTTCAGGAGGAGGAATAATACTCGGCCCTATTCCAATCAACTTCATATTGATAAATCCTCCCACTAGTAAACCGATAATGATGACGATAATGTTTTTTACAGTTGAATTCATTTTTCGTTTTTTTATGATAAAAAATATATTTGTCCGAACGAAGAGAATATAAATTTAGACATATTCTACTCTTTATTTTACATTCCTTCATTTGAATAAATGAGTATTATTTTTCTCATAAAAAATTTAATTCATCTTTAGCTGACAGAGTTTGTATATTAGTAAAATTTACAATTCGATTCTACCAAACTATCACACTTCATGAAGATCAAAATGCTCTTTATTATTCTGTTCTTTCCTTTGTATTTCCACGCACAATATTTTGAATTAGGAGGAAGTCTAGGTGCGTCTAATTATTTAGGAGATCTTGCACCTTCCGGTTTAAAGACAAGCATTGGACAAACCAATTGGGCAAAAGGAATATTTGTTCGATATAATATTTATGATTTTTTTGCTTTGCGTTTTGACTTAACTCAGGGTATGATATCTGCCTCTGATAAATTTTCAAAAGAAGGAGATTCTAGAAAAATGAGAAATTTGAGTTTTCGTTCTAAAATTTATGAAGCCGCCATTTTAGGAGAAATTAATATTTTAGGATTTCAACCAGAAGGAAATCATAAACCATTTTCACCTTATATTTTTGGTGGTATTGCTTTTTTCAAATTTAACCCACAAGCAAAATTAAATAATCAATGGTATGATCTTCAGCCTCTCGGAACAGAAGGTCAAGGACTTGCCGAACATCCTGAAAAATATGCATTAACACAATTTTCTATTCCACTCGGAGCAGGATTAAAAATAGCTTTGAACAAAAATTTCACAATGGCCTTTGAATGTGGGACTCGAAAAACATCTACAGACTATCTCGATGATGTAAGTTCTTCCTATCCTGATTTAGAAAATTTAGCCATTGCCAATGGTGAACTAGCAGCTAAACTATCTTGGCGATATGATGAGTTAAATGAATATGCTACACCTCCTACTCAAGGAAGTGAAAGAGGTGATCCTGATGATTTGGATTGGTATATTTTTTCGAAGATGACCATTTCTTATAACTTCATTGATGGAAAAAAGAAATCAAGAAATGGGAAAAAGAGAAAGAAAAAAAATTCTATAAAATGCCCCGATTTTTAAACATAAGTTATCTCGATTTTTTGGAATAGAAAATTCCCCACTAATCGAAGTGGATTTTTTATAAAAAGTTGGACTGTTATATTGCTTTATTTACAAGAAAAAAATCCCGAATTTCCATTTTGAAAATTCGGGATGATTTATATTTTTTACTGAACTCGAACCATTTTTTTCGTCAAGGTTCCAAATGCTGTTTGTAACTGATAATAAAAAACCCCGGTCGCATCAAAATCCTTTTTATCAATAGTTAAAGTTTGTAATCCTTCTGCGAAATCACGTTGCACACTCGCTAATATTTTTCCTGAAAGGTCAAATATTTTCAAATCAACATCACTAGCTGCTGGCAAGTAAAAATTGATTTCGGTAGAATTATTAAATGGGTTAGGTTGGTTTTGATATAATTTAAATTGTTCTGTTGACATTTGCGCTAACGCATCTTCTCCTTCGAAACTTAAATCAATATTCAACAATTCATCTTCCGCTGAATATGCTTCCACTTTAGTGATTTTAGAATTAACAAAAAGTAAGTCACTTAATTTGCCACTTCGTTTCGCTCGGAAAGTAAAATGTAATAAGGCCTTATTTTTTTCCAATAAAAAATCACCCGCATAACTCACCGTCACCGCTCCTCGATCTTCAAACAACGCATAATTATTTAAGGAAAAATCTTCCGTAACTTCTGAGGTTAAATCAAGGAATTCTAAAATTGCTGAATCATAATTGAAGGTTAATTGATATCCTTCCAATGCTTCCTCATCTTTTGTTTCCAAATAGACTTCAACCTCTTCTCCTACTTTCAACTCTCGATCTTTTACATTGAATAACAATGTTCTTGCATATTCATTTCTAGTATCCACAGGAGTATTAAAGTTAGGATTTGCATTATCATTTACATCTCCGATTTTCAATGCCATATAATTCATTTCCAAGGTATCTGAATCATTTGAGAATGTGTACACATTGTTAGGCAACACCGTAGTAAAAGGATTACTCGGATCATCGAAAGTAAAATCCTCTTCCAAAAATAGCCAAGAAGGACTATTTGGAAAATCAGGAACGAGTCCCAAAATCACTTGCTGGATATGCACCAAATCAAATGTGGTAATCTCTTTCGAGCGATTAACATCTGCGGCAATTAACTTCCAAGGTGAATCCAAAAACTCTAAATGCAAAATATGTTTTCGAATTAAAACCATATCAAATGTAGTTACTCCATTCGCTGGATTATCAGTTCTACTCAGCGTCGCCGTATGTTCTTGACAATTCGACACATCCAATTCGTACATTCCAAGAGAAGACGTGGAGGTCATACTATCATTTTCTAACAATATATCTACATATTGTACATTCTCTCCAAATTGATTGATCACCACACCTGCAATTCCACTTTCTCCATTTGGATCACAAATATCATTATGAGGCATCGCTTCAAATACATTCGGTTGCATCAATGTGATATTCGTATTTCGCATGATGATGTCATGAAGTGTGGTGCTTTTTATTTCAAGAATTTCAGCAGCAGATAAACCGCTATCATTTTCAAAATAAAAACGATCACCGTCTCGCAATCCTGAAAACTGTACTTTCATAATTTCCATAATCGTTTCTCCAAACAAAGCATCTGGCATTTTATTCTCAGCTAACATCCCCACCCAAGCATCTATATTGTTGATGTCTCCGTACAATTGTTCCATAGCATTAGCTACCAAAGTATCTGAGTTTAATTCTAAAAAACTAGTGTAAGTCGTCAATCCAAAATCAGCTCGAACTGTATTAAAATCAGGTAAGCCCCTTTCTCTTCCTCGATTAATATTAATTGACACTAAATCTAAACCACCTGCTCCAGGAGGACCAAAAAGAAAATTCCTTACATCATTAATCACTTTGCAATCTAAATCTTGAGCCACTTGTTCTCCCATCCCTTTGAACAGTGGATCAATTCCTCCACCTAAAAAAAGTATAGATTGTGGATTGAAAAATGCTTCCTGCAATTGCAAATTTCCTCCCGCAATTTCATTTCCATCATTATCTAATCGTAAAATTGTACTATTCAACAAAGTATGTCCTAATCTAAATGCAGCCCCTGAAAATACATTGACAATCCGTGCATCAATCGTCTCATCATAACCAATATATGGATCAAGATTCACTCCCATGGCTGGCAACCATTCAGAGTACACTACATTTTGAATCAATCCACCCACTATTTTTCGTGCATGCTGATACAATTCTTCATCAGTCCAACTTGGGTTATCTATTTTCAAAGTATCACATAATCGATTATGTTCTCTTACAAATAAAGTATGAAATGCCACCAATAATGGATTCTCGTTAGCTCGTGGATCTCCTGCTACAAAATGATAATTAGAGAGCTGAACACCATCATCCATCAGCGGAGCATCCCAATCTACAGGCGTCGCAAAATTTCCAGTAAAAGTATTCCAAGGCAATAAATTATAAGTTGAGATTTTCATTTTCCCATCTGAAAAACTTCGTAACCAATCTGCTCGCTCTTGATCCGAACCATATACGCTTGATGCATCCAACCAACCAGTAATTTCATTTCCATGTTCTCTAGGATTACTTGGATCGGTTCCCGTACCTGTCATTTTTTTAGAACGCCGCATAAAAATCATGGACGAACCTGTTCCAAAAGGATCAAACCAAGGATCGCCTGTTGGAACTGGAATCAAAGCATTTTCATTACTATCGCCAGTCAAGGAAAGATCATGGTCAATAAATTGGCCAAATGACCAAACAAAATCACTCAAATTTGAGGGATCATTGAGCAAAGAATCTTGAGCAAAAAGTGTATTGGAAATTATACGAGGATTAGGTCTTGAAGCTCCCGCTAGTGATTCAACTCCATCAGAATAAGCAATGGTCGTCAATCTTTTGAGTTGGGAATGAGCTGCTCCCCAATCTGAATTTTGCAGATTATTTCCCGATCCATCAATGGTTCGATTTTCTTGGGAAAAAATGGATATTTGAAAAAAAGTAAGCCCAATTATTAATAGTATAATTCTCTCCATCAGTAGTTATTGTTCAGGGTTAAAAATACAAACAGCAGGAATTTTCATTATCAATTCAATAATGAAAATCCATAAAATTAATCTTAAATGGTTTTGAGTTTTTTTAGTCTGACGGAATTTGGGAAGGATTTGAATTATAAAGATAACCAAAAATGGCTAGTGAAGTTTAATCCAGAATCAATTTTGTTCTCATATATTTTCTATTTCCTGAAATATCTCTGCTCCTACCCCAAAATCTCATTAACAGCAAGTTAAACTTCTTCCAAAACACATATAATTTTAACATAATTGTACTAACCTTTTTCCTCCTTTTAAGTATAAAAGACACTTAGTTGCAATAAACACCCCAAGAGATTGATTTACAGCACTTTACACTTATATATTTTTTAAAATTATTGTAAAAAAAAGATACATTTCCCTTACTTTTCAAGACCTTTGAAATCTTAAAATTCCAAACACCTTCATTTTTAACTAGGCATAAAATCTGCTATTTTTCCAGAAACAAATCGTCTAATAATAAAACGTGGGATGTAAGATTTTGAGATTTGTGTATTGAGATGGAAAACGATTCAATTTTTTTAAAAAAATATCTCAATACTCTGTACCAAAAATCCTAATACTCAAAAAAATAAACCCCTATTGAATAATTCTATAACAGTTGCTTATGAAAAATCTAATTAAAATCTTCGGCATATTCGCATTCATTTTTTTGGGTGCCACCTCGATTTTCGCTCAAGACGAGGAAGTCGTTTTTGAAGAAACCAACGAAACCACAAAGTTTCAAAGAAGTTATTTCCCTCCTCGAGATGCAGGTTGGTGGACGCTCGGCATCAATGGTGGTTGGGCTTATCAATCAAGTGATGTTCCAACTACTTTCCAAGGATATGGATTTGGAATGACGCTTGCAAAAAATTTATATTACCAACCTGGTTCGCCAATTTCATTTGATGCGAGAGGTAGATGGTTATATTCTCAAAGCATTGGTTTGGATACCAAACGATCAACGGGACTTGATAATAACGATGCCTTAAATGGTTCCCGTGAAGCAGGCGAAGGATTAGATTATACTATTCCAAGCGGACCAGGTTATGTTTTTCAAAATAATAAAACACATCAATTCGAACTCGGATTGGAAGGTGTTTTGACTGCTAATCGATTGCGAGAACGAACTGGAATTATTGCTTCACTTTATGGTGGAATTAATTTGGATTGGTACAATGTCAAATTGGATCAAGCGGACAACGGAGGAATTTATGATTACTCTGGTATCGATAATGTGAATGAAAGTAAATCACAGATTAAGAATATTCTGAAAAATAATATTCTAGATGGAGTATACGAAACCAATGCACATGGCTTTGAAGATGGAGCAGGTAAAATTGGATTTATGCCTTCTCTTGGAATTGAATTAGGCTACCAATTTACGCCTAGATTTTCGATGCATGCTGGCCATAAATTGACTTTCCCATTGAGTGATGATTTAGATGGCGAATTGTGGAAAGATGATAATAATTTGACTGGAACCAATGATCTTCATCATTATACCAATTTAGGATTGCAATGGATTATTGACCCTGGAACCAATACAATGGATCCACCAATTATCAATGTAACTTATCCTAGAACAAATCCTTACGTTTCCAATGTCCCGTCTGGAAGAGTCGATGCAAAAATTAAAAATGTAAAGAGTCGGAATGACATCAGATGTTATGTCAATGGAACTCCTTCGAGTTTTAGTTTTAACAAAGGAAAATTCCGAACGAATTTCCCATTAGAATATGGTAATAACGAAGTTTTAATTACGGCTACTAATCAAGCTGGTTCTGATGAGGAAACAGTAATCATTTACTATGGTGATGGTGGCAACTCAGGCCCTCCTGTGGTGAATAATACTTACGCACCACAAGTGAATATTACCAATCCTCGAAGCGAAAGATATACTTCTGAAGATCAGAATTTTACTATTCAAGCAAATATCAAATATGTGAATGGTAAAAATGATATCGAATATCGAGTGAACGGTCGAAATGATTTCAATTTCAATTATGATGGACGAAGTGATCAATTTTCTGCGAACATCAGATTGAACGAAGGACGAAATGAAATTGAAATCATCGCTAGAAATCAAACTGGAAGTGCTCGTGATAATGTGATTATTATTTATGAGAAAAAAGCGAATTTGCCACGAGTGAATATTACTTCTCCTGCTCGTTCTCCTTATGAAACTGATTTACGAAATATTGCGATTCGAGCAACTTTGGAAAATGTTACGAGCAAAAATGATATACAGTTTTATGTCAATGGAAGAGAGCAAAGTTTATTTAATTATGATTCTCGAGCAGGTCGATTTAATGTTGACTTAGAACTAGTGAATGGTCGAAATGAAGTGAGAATAAAAGGAGCTAACGAAGCTGGTGAGGCACAAGATGAAGTAACGATCATCTACAAAAACAACACACCTTCGGTACAATTTCCTCGAGTAAATATCACTCGACCAAATCAGAATTACTCTGAAGTGACTGTTGATAGAGCTACGATCCAAGCTGTTTTAGAAAATGTTACGACTAAAAATGATGTACGATTTTATGTCAATGGTACTCAAAATAGTTCTTTTAATTTTGACTCTCGGGCAGGTCGATTTAGTGCTACTGCAAATTTGCGAGAAGGTCAAAATAAGATCATGGTAAAAGGTTACAATCAAGCTGGTGAGGCGCAAGATGAAGTGACTATCGTTTATACGCGAACAAGTACACCTACGATAGATCCTCCTGTGGTGACCATCACAAGTGTAAGTTCAGGAACCTCTAATCCAATGGATCCTAATTCTCAACTTTGTCGAACGACGGTGGTTGCAACCGTTTTAAATGTAGCGAGTAAGAGTGATATTATTTTTAGAATCAATGGAAATCAACGAACTGATTTTACTTATGATTCTAATTCTAAAGTATTCAAAAGTACCTTGACTTTGGATAATGGGAATAATTCAATCAGCATTAAAGCATTCAACAATGCAGGAGATGATGAAGATACTGCCAATAAGAATTGCGAATTATCTTCTTCCAATCCACCTCAAGTGACTATCAATAATCCTACAAACAACAGCACTAGTTCGTCAGCAACGACCAACTTAAATGCTCGAGTAAAAAAGGTGCAAAAGAAAAGTGACATTACGGTAAAAGTAAATGGAAGTACACTGAGTAACTTTTCTTTTAGCCCAGTCTCAGGAGTAGTAACAGCAAGTATTAATTTGAAAAACGGAACAAATACCATTTCTGTTTTTGGAAAAAATAATGACGGAACGGATGAAGCAAGTGTCAGGGTTAAATACAATGCACCAAGCACTCCACCAACCGTGGACATCACGCAGCCATCGAACAATGCAACTACTGATACTAAAACTGCGGTGGTCAAAGCCAAGATTTTAAACGTCAATAGTAAAAATGATATTCGTTTTACGTTCAATGGAAGTAACACTAGTAATTTTTCTTATAGTGCTTCTTCGAAAATTTTGACAGCGAATGTCTCTTTGAAAGAAGGAACTAATACCATCGAGGTCAAAGCTACTAATACTGATGGGACTGATACTGATAATGTTCGAGTGAAATATGTTGTTACCAAAAACCCACCAACGGTGGATATCACACAACCATCAAACAACTCAACTACTGATAGTAAAACTGCGGTGGTCAAAGCCAAAATTTTAAACATCAATAGTAAAAATGATATTCGTTTTACGATCAATGGAAGTAACTCTAGTAATTTTGCTTACAGTACTTCTTCGAAAATTTTGACAGCTAATGTTACTTTAAAAGAAGGGACTAATACCATCGTTATCAAAGCTACTAATGCTGATGGGTCTGATACTGATAATATTCGAGTGAAATTAAATGCACCTAAAGTTTTACCAACAGTAAAAATTAGTTCGCCTAAAAATAACTCTACTACTCAAGAAGAAACAATTATGGTAAAAGCGAGCATTAAAAATGTAAGCAAGAAAAACGATGTGACCTTTTTATTCAATGGTCAACGAGTGAATAATTTCACTATGGGGAGAGGTCAGTTTTCAGCGCAAGTAAAATTAAAGGAAGGAAAAAATACGATCAAAATTACTGGACAAAATAAAGATGGAAGTGATAGCGATCAAGTGAATGTCACCTATAAAAAGAAAGTTGTAGCCATTGCAAAACCGACCATTAAATTTACGAATCCTAAACGTCCTGGTAGAAAAGCGAAGGCTCAAAAAACTACAGTCAAAGCAACAGTTGCTAATGTTACACAGAAGAATCAAATCAAGGTTACATTCAATGGAAAAGCTATTGATTTTACTTTTGATTCACGAAGAAAAGGAATTTCCATTCCTGTTACTTTAAAAACTGGAATGAATAAATTCATTGTAAAAGCAACGAATATAAGTGGAACTGCTTCGGCTGAGACTAGCTTAGAATATAGTCCAAGAGTAACTCAGGAAAGCAAACCGGTGATTAAAATTACTTCGGTTTCAACGCCTACGGCAAATCCTTTTAATCCGAACATTTCTGGAAGTACCATTATTGGTAGTGTCAAGAATGTTTCAAAGAAGGATCAAATTAAAGTGACTCACAATGGAACTGAGATTACTAATTTCACTTTTAATACTCGAACAAAAATATTCCAAGTGTCGATCAGTTTGGCAAATGGAGCAACGAATAAAGTAAAAATTACTGCAACGAATGGCGGTGGGACAGATACGAAGGAACATACTTATTAAGATGTAAGTATACTGTTGTAAAAAAGCCTTGGTGGATTAGATTCTACCAAGGCTTTTGTTTTATTCTATCTTTCAAATGAGCCTATTCTCAATTATAAAACAACATAGATACTCGCAGCATTGTCCTTTTTGCATTGGCAAAAAAGGGATCAAAAACCCTAGACGAAAAAATAGCTATGCCCAAAGCAGGCTCCCGCTCCCTCATTTTTCGCCGATCCGCTCCCGCTCCTTACTTCTCATAGTTTTCCTTCCAATTTCGAATTCGCTTTTATTAAAAACAACTCTTTTTCTGTGTTCGCACCAATGTTAGAGCATTGGCCCGAACTTTAACTACTTTTTAAATGAACTAATCAATTCTATTTTTCCAATCATATTATTATTCATGGCTTCCAACTCTTCAGATGGAATCCATAATTCCACATGGTGATCTAATCCCACTTTTTGAATTTCATATTTTTTAATAAAATCATCATGCACTTCAAACTTTAAAACATGACCAATTCCATAAGTTGGAACATTCCATTCTCTAGTAATTTGCTCAGCATAAGCTTCATTTAAAACTGGATAAAAAATCGGTTGTCCAACCAAACGAGGTGGGATTTTTTTCCAATCATCTTTGATAATTAAATCTAACTCTACTTGGTTTACTGGTCTAAATAAAATCATAACCTTTTGTCTTTTAAAACTTTCTTGAAGTTGTTCAAAAATAGATTGAACAATTCTTGGAATAATTTGATTCCATTTTTTCCCAAAAAAAAACTGCGAAACACTAATTTAAAATTAGCATCCCGCAGTATTTCTTTTTTGGAACGTGAAACGTCCATCGTAAAACGTTCCTCCTATTGCTTGATCAATTTAAAATGTCCGATTGACCCATTGCCATTTTCTACTTTCAAGAAATAAGCTCCCGCTGCCAATTGTTCGTTCACATCTAAATCAATCTTAGAATTTCCATTTTGGAAATGTATTGTTTTTTGAAAAACTTGAATTCCAGAAATTGTCCATAATGTCAATTCTAGATTTTGAGATTTTTCCAACTCAACATTCAAAAATAATTTTTCAGAAAATGGATTTGGCATTACTTCTATTTTCTCAATTCCTTCTGCTGGATTTTGAATCGCAGTTTCCAAAAGAATCGTAAAAGTTACTGTTGAGATACATCCATTTTCATCTAGAATTGATCCCTCATAATCACCTGCAAGAAGCTCAATAAACAAAGCTCCAGATTGGAAATCTTGTCCATTGATAGAATATAAATATGTACCAGTTCCTCCACTTCCTTCTAAAGTTACCGTTCCATCTCCGATTCCCATATCTACCGTAGTTTGATTTACCGTGGCAAATAATTGATCTGGTTGTTCCAATTCTATCGTTTCGATTTGAGTACATCCACTTGCATCTACAATCTCAACTTCAAATGTACCAGCATGTAAATTTTGGAAAAGCCCAGTTTCATTTGTCTCTCCATCTAAAGTATAATTGAACCCTCCATTCGCTCCAAATGCTTCTACTAAAATTTCTCCAACTCCGTCAAAACATTCGATTGGAACGATAGTATTAGTTACTTCCATTTCGGAAGGTTCCGTAATTTCAAATGAAACAATTTCAGAACATTCATTTCCATCTGAAACAATCACTTCGTAATTTCCAGCAGGTAGATTATCAAATACACCTGTTGTATTCGTAATTCCATTTAATTCGTAAGAAATATTTCCAGCAGGACTTGTTGCCAATACAGTTATATTTCCTGTCTCGTTTCCAAAACAATTTACATTTTGAGCAGTCATATTTTCGATAGAAATTTCATCATCTTCCACAATTGTAATCGTCATTTCTAATGCACATCCATTTCCATCGATCATCAAAATTTCATAATCTCCTGATGCTAAATTTTCGAAAAGGCCAGTTGTATTTGTTTCATTATTTAATTGGTAAGAATAACTTCCAATTCCATTTAAACCTTGAACCTCAACAAAACCTGTACTAATTCCACAACCTGCTGCGGAATTATTTAAAACTTGAATTTCTAATTCTAATGGTTCATCCAAGGTAATTGAAGTGGACGTTGTACAACCATTTTCATCTTCTAGCAATACATCATAAGTTCCACCTTCTAAATTTTCAAAAACTCCAGTTGTGTTAGTTGCTGTTCCCAAAGTGTATTGAATATTGCCCGTTCCGCCTGTTGATAATAAATTCACTTGACCATCACTACTTCCATAACAATTAACTTCCGTAACAAGAAGCATCTCAATTTCAAGAGCATTAGGTTCTGTTATTACCACATCAATTTGAGAAGTACAATTATTATCATCTTCTACAAGAACCGTATAATTTCCAGCTGGCAGATTTTCAAAAAAACCAGTCGTGTTAGTTGCTGTTCCTAAGGTGTAAGTTAAAATTCCAGTTCCTCCTTGACCAGCTAGTTGAACACTTCCATTTAATTCACCATTACAAGTGATATTTTGAGTTTGCAAAACGGAAGCACTCAAAGAATTAGGTTCGTTGATATCTACTTCCAAAGTTGCGGTACAACCATTTCCATCAGTCACTTGTACTAAATATATTCCACCTGATAAATTAGTAAAACCTCCAGTTGAATTAGACAAGTTATTTAATGAAAATTCATAATCGCCTGTGCCTCCATTAGCACTCACTTCTATTTCACCTTCTAATCCTGAACAAGCAACTTGGTTGATGCTTTCTAATTCAATATTTAATTCCGTTGGTTCATCAACCTCAAATTCCATCGTCGTTGCACAACCATTCTCATCCACTAAATCAACTTCATAAATCCCGCTCGATAAGTTGGAGAAATCTCCAGTTGTATTCGAAACGCCATTCAAAGTGTAAGTAATTGTTCCTGATCCTCCAGTTGTATTTAAAGACACAGAACCTGTATTTTCTCCAAAACAAATAACCGATTGTTGAGTAGAAATACTAGCTGTTAATTCTGCAGGTTCGTCGATTTCAAATTCCATTGTCGTTGCACAATCATTTTCGTCTACCAAATCAACCGTATAAATTCCACTTGATAAGTTGGAAAAATCTCCAGTTGTATTTGACGATCCATTTAGGGTATAAGTAATTGTTCCAACTCCTCCATTTGAGTTTAGAGAAATTGATCCATTGTTTTCTCCAAAACAATCAACTGATTGCTGTGTAGAAATACTTGCCGTTAATTCTAGTGGTTCATCTATTTCAAATTCAACTGCAGTTGAACAACCATTTTCATCGGTTAATTCCACTTCATAAATTCCACTTGATAGGTTGGAGAAATCTCCAGTTGAATTCGACATTCCATTCAATGTATAAGTTACTGATCCTGCTCCGCCATTGGATGCAAAAGAAATAGATCCAGTATTTCCTCCAAAACAATCAACTGATTGTTGAGCAGAAATACTTCCTGTCAATTCCGATGGCTCTTCAATAATTGCTTCAATCGTGGTTGGACAATTATTTCCATCGACTACCGCAACTTGATAAGTTCCAGGAGGAAGGTTATTAAATATTCCTGTAGTATTTGTTTCTGTTCCAATAGTAAATTCAAAATTCGAAACGCCTCCTGCTGCTGCAACCTGAAGGCTTCCATTGTTTGCTCCAAAACAACTTACAGAAGTGTTATTCGTAATTTCAGCCACAACCTCTGTCGGCTGAGTAATTTCAAAATTAATCGTTGCAGTACAATTATTTTCATCCAAAATTATCACGTCATAATTTCCTGCTGGTAAATTATTGAACTCACCCGTTGTATTTGAAGTACTACCAAGAGTGTATTCTAATGTTCCATTTCCACCTTGCACTTGAATAGTGGCAGAACCATTATTTCCTTCAAAACAGTTGACATTATTTTGTTGAAGCACTTGGGCTGCCATTGCAATGGGTTCAGTTATAGTAACAGTAGTTTCTGTCATACAACCTAAATCATCTGTGCTTCCAATCAAATAAGTACCTGCTGGCAAACTTGTAAATATATTGTTATTTCCTTGACTAGTTCCATTCAAAGAATAGGTGTAATTTCCTGATCCTCCAGATGACTGAGCTTCAATCATACCATTATTACCTCCGTTGCAAAGAATATTTTGAGTATTGGTAATTTGTAATTCAACAGAAGAATCTTCATTTATTTCTACCGAAGAACTTGACACACAATTATTTTCATCAGTAATCGAAATCGGAAAAACACCTGCTCCTAAGTTTTCAAAAGTAGCAGGATTTCCATTCACCGAATTTCCATTAAAGTTAATGGTTGGCGTTCCTACTCCACCTGAAACATTGATCGTAATCGCTCCATTTGAATTTGCACAAGAAGCATTTATCTGATTAGTCAATGCAATTTGAATTTCTTGTGGTTCAGATATTTCTACTGAAGAAGAAGTGATACAACCATTTTCATCCATCACCTCTAAGTTGTGAGTTCCTTGGGGAAGATTACTAAACACGGGATTATTTTGAAACCCTTGGTTATTAATTTGATAAGTCAAATCGCCTGTTCCTCCTTGTCCAGATAATTCTATCAGTCCATCATTTTCTCCAAAGCAAGTAATGTCTACTTGAGTTTCAACTGTCATTTCCAAAACTGGTGGCTCAGTAACCGTAACACTAAATGAATGTTCACATAAATTATTATCAAGCGTAGCTACTTCATAAACACCTGCTGCTAAATTTTCAAAAGTATTACTACTCGAATAAGTCCCCCCATTGAATGAATAGGTAAATGGAGAATTTCCGCCCGAAGATTCAATGACTACTGCTCCATTATTATTTCCATTACAATCAATCGAGGTTTCGCTTACGACAAAGGAAAGTAATTCGGCAGGTTCCAAAATGATAATAGAAATAGATCCCTCACAATCATTGTCATCTCTAACTTTCACTTCATGCGCCCCCGAACTCAAATTGAAAAAAGAATTAGAACTTGTAAAAGTCCCGTTGTCAATACTATAAGTATAACCTCCAGAATTATTAGTTCCTCCTATTCCATCGACAATTGCCCAGCCGTCGTTTAGACCATTACATGAAATATCATTATGTGAATTTAGAATTGCAAGTAGAACATCTGGTTCCGTTAAAATTACATCCAACGAAATCGTACTACTTCCATCATTTACAGTTACAACATGTGTCCCTGCTGGAAGTCCTATAAAAGTATTGCTTGCTTGAGCAGTTCCTCCATTAATACTATAGGTGAAACTTCCAATTCCACCTGATGCTTGAACGGTAATTGTTCCATCATTTCCACCGTTACATGATATGTTAGTTTGATTAGTTAATTCTAAAACAAGCGGTGCTGATTGCAAACAAAAATTAGTAGATTCACTAAATCCAAATTGACCTCCCGATGCTAAAGTTTGCCCTGCAGGGCCGACCACCTGATATGATCCTTGTCCAAAACCACAGCAAATTCCATCACCATAAGAATCATAAATAACAAAGTCCATACAACCAAAAGGTACACATGCTACTGTAGAATAATTAGTTGCTTGTTGCGAGTAACCACCACCTGTAACAATCTCATTTCCCATATCATCGAATATACTCCAGGATGTTTCACCAGGATAATCATCCGTTAATACATTTACTGTAATATCCACATGACAAACATAATATCGATATTCTTTTGCGTAAGCACGGCGCCCGATAATATTATTTCCAGCATCCATTGCTCTGACAGAGTACCAATTACTTTCTCCTAAAACTAAATTTTGCAAAGTAAATGACGTGGTTGCCGTTGACCCAAGCACCTCCATATATTTATCTTCTAACCTAAAAACATCATAACTCGTTGCTCCAGGAATAGCATCCCAAGAGATAACTGCCTCATTATTTGCACCACTCACTATGGAAAAATTAGGTTCTTCCATGATCGTAAATCCATTATCCGATTCATCACTTTGACCATTTCTACTTACTTTAATTTTAGCGACTCCAGTTGGAACTGCTGGCGGTGTCCAATTTAAATATCGATCACCCCCTGGAACTGAACTTGAAATATTTGTCCAACTTGCTCCATTATTGATAGAGTATTCAACTGTGAAATTTCCAGTATTCCCAAAAGCATCCCAACGCAAAGGTTCTTCTACCCCTGGCACCATTGGTTCGCCATCTCCATTTGGATAGGTTACTGTTATTTCGTCTGGCGTAAAATGATAAACTAGAAAATATTCCTGTGGCCCTTGAGGAATATCAAAACCTGAAACATTGATCGTATAATTTCCTGCTGCTGGATTTTCCAAACTAACTTGCTCCATATTATTTCGATTGTCAATCCCTCTCACTGCTTCCGCTTCCAAACTTGCCAATGTCGGATCAAGTCCTAAAATCCATGGTTCATAATTTTGTCCACTTGGCGTAGTCATCGTAATATTAATATCATTGACTAAGGCAATCGAAGCATTGGTAGCACCTGCGGGATCAATCCAAAGCACCATCACTTTTATTTCTTTCGTTCCTGAAGGAACTGCAATCGTATGTGTATTTGATCCATTATTGGAAATAGAAGATGAAGTGTATTGATTATTGGAAATAACTTCATATGCATTTCCTGCATGAATTCTTCCCCAACCATGATCGTAATCTGGTCCAGCCCTTCCTATGTCATCTGCCGTATTCAAAATCGTTGCTTTGATTAATCCACCATTTGGATTAGCACCACTATTTAAATCTCGATAAGCATCATACAACATAGCAACCGTTCCAGCTGTAGAAGGAGCTGCTGCGGAAGTTCCTCCACCTGCTCCATATTGGTTGTTTGGGTCAAGTGATAAATTTCCATTTCCATGTGCGGAAATATCTGGTTTGACTCGACCATCAGCAGTTGGGCCTCTAGAAGAAGAACCAACTCGCACATCATTATAAAGCATATTGGCAACCGCAATAGTATTTTTAGCTGCCTTAGTTCCTCCTGTAATATTTCCAAAGTAACCACCATTCGAAGCTAGAATTCCTCCATAAACTGGACTTGAATTAGAAGAAGAACTATTTCCAGCTGAGAAAAAATGCAATAACTGATTATTATTATACAGTTGATTATCAACAAAATTAGATCGCTCGGTATATTGAGCTCCTGAACTTTCAGAATAAGAAGTAGAGGAAATTACTTGTCCATAAGTATTAAAGTTAGCAATCGCATTGGTAACTGGAGGATTATTATTGGATCCATTAAAATCATACAAATTCAAATCTGCACCAGTAGCCATTCCCATTCCCAACGGATTTATATTCCCTGCACCTATCGCAAGTCCAGCAGTCATGTCTCCATGAGTACCTCCTTCATTAGCAGTAAAATCTGTCAATCTTCCTTTAAAATCCACATGACTCACTCCTCCATCATCTGCTAATCCAAGCATCACTCCTGCTCCATCATATCCATCTCCTGGCCCTTTTGAAATCATATTTACCCGTTGTACACTTCTTCCTCGCAATCCTTCTTTTACTGGATCAGGATGAACTGGTTCAATATATTTCACAACTCCAACTGATGCCAGCTCTTCTAAGTTTGTTAACTCTATTTGAACAATTGCCATTCGTTCAGAAATCATTTCTGCGTCATAACCTTTTATTCTAAGTGTCGATAAAAAGTCAGTCATAGAAATCCCATCAAATTTCATCACATTCAACCTGACTTCATTTCCAATCACCGCATGAGTCGGAATCTTATTTTTCACCAACTCAATAGAATATTTATAAATTGGGCGAAAAGGAATAATAAACTTTACAATGGAATTAGTAAGATTAGCCGTTGAAGAAATTTTTGCGATATAAGCAAAATTAGGAATGTACTCTTGCAATTCTATTCCTTGCGTTTTCAATTTATTTTTTTCCGCTAAAGAAAGATGGTGATCGAATTGCACCATCACAAAATAATCTGTTCCGATTTGATTAGCTCTCAAAAGGGGAGAATTAGTTTCGCTAGGTTTTAAAAATTGATCCTGCGAAACTTCACCAGCATGTAAATGAAGGTTAAAATCTTTTTGGGAAAAAACTAGATTAGATAAAAAAACACACATAACAAGTAACGTCAGCTTGGTATAGTTCTTCATATTGAACGAGAGTTTTGTTTTTACAATATGGAATCAATAGCTACCACATTGCGGAAGGTTTAGTGAATAAGTTGTTAGCGAGTTCCAACTTTATTAATTTGGAATATTATTTTTGAAATAGAAACAAAGGGGATAATTTAATTCCGAAAAGATAAAAATAAAATAATTGAATCCTCATTATCCATGAAGAAGGTTTTACTTTATGTAATCCAATATTCATTTTTTCTACCTTAAAGATTAAATTTATGAGATTATATAATGAAGTTGTTTTAAAACAACTTCATTCTCATGATTCACTTTTCCTCCATTTCGTTTTCTCAACAATGATTTTTTTTTAATTCGAAAATTAATTTTCATGTTCCAACAGTTCTTCCAATTCACCGATCGTTATCTTCGATTTTCCGAAAAAGAAAAATCAGCAATAGAAGATATTCTAATTTTTCGTGAGGTACCTAAAAAATATCCTCTGCTCAAAATCGGAGAAATTGCCCGAGAAATTTATTTTATCAATAAAGGTTGTGCTCGAATGTTTTACGATAAAGATGGCGAAGAAATTACTGGTTTCTTTTTTCTCGAAAACATGATGTTAAGTGGATTTGAAAGTATGCTTACTCTCCAAGCTAGCCAGCAAGGAATTGAAACTTTGGAACCCTGCGAATTAGTCATCCTTCCTTTTTCTAAATTTGATGACTTGCATGAAACAATTCCAAGGCTCAATATTTTTACTCGAAAACTCTTAGCCGAACGTTTTGTCTTCGCCCAAAAGGTGGTGGCTTCTTTAATTTTAGATAGTCCCGAAGAACGCTACCTTCAACTTTTTCAGCGCCAACCTGAATTATTGAATCGAGTGCCGCAACATATGTTAGCTACTTATTTAGGCGTCACGCCTGTTTCTTTGAGTCGGATTCGGAAACGAATTTTTGATGGAAAATAAAATTCTGTTTTTCATTTTCTTATCTTTTGTTAACGTTAGCTGACATCACCTTCCCTCATCTTTGTATCGAATCAAAAATTAGAAATCATGCATACAAAGTTAATGGCAACCTTAGTTCTATTTTTAATCAACTATTCGTTAACGGCTCAAAATCCAAGAAAAATGAAATCCATTCAAACTGAAATTATCATCAACGCATCTCAAGAAAAAGTCTGGCAAGCACTTACTGATTTTGAAAACTATCCCAATTGGAACACCTTTATCATTTCCATCGAAGGAGAATTAAAAGAAGGAAGTCGCCTCAAAAACAAGATGATGCTCAATGGAAAAGAAAATATTTTTAAGCCTAAGATTTTAAAAATTATTCCAAACGAACATTTAGAATGGTTAGGGAAAGCACCTTTGGGAACTTTTAATGGACAACATTATTTCAAATTAGAAGCGATCAGTCCTACTCAAACAAAACTTATTCATGGGGAAAAATTTAGTGGTTGGCTGCGAGGAATGATTATGAAAAAGATTGGAAACGCCACTCAAGAGAGTTTTATCCAAATGAATAAAAATTTAAAAAAATTAGCAGAGTCCTAATTTTTCAAAACAAGATTACTTCATTTTTTGTTAAAAAATAGAATTGAAGAACTCACTTCTTGACTCTCGTAATTTTATTTATTTTTGCAAAAAACACACAATATGAAATTAACTCACATTCCAACTTCTACTTTAAAATTTATCAAAGACCTTCAAAAAAATAATAACCGAGATTGGTTTAATGAGCATAAACCTCGCTACCAAAAAGAAATAGAACTCTTCAAAAATTTTGCAAACACGCTAAATGATGAGATGAGTAAAATCGACAATATTGAACGTTGCAGAACTCATCGTATCTATCGAGACACTCGTTTTTCAAAAGATAAGACTCCTTACAAAAAACATCTTTCAGGAGGATTGACTCGTGCAACCAAAAGATTAAGAGGTGGTTATTATTTTCATATCGAACCTGGAAATTCATTTGCAGCAGGTGGATTTTGGGCACCTAATTCACCTGATTTAAAACGAATCAGAGAAGAAATTGCCATCGATGACAAACCACTTCGTAAGATTATTAAGTCAGCTAGTTTTAAAAAAATGTTTGGAACATTGGAAGGAGAAAAATTAAAAACAGCTCCTCGTGGTTTTGAAAAAGATCATCCTGCAGTTGATTTATTGAGATACAAGCAATTTGTCGTTTATCGAAAATTTACGGACAAAGAAATTAAGGATCCAAAATTTGTCAAAGAAGTAGTCAAAGCTTATAAGGCAATGCAACCATTTTTTAATTATATGAGCGAAGTGCTGACAACTGATTCGAATGGAGTTTCGATTGTGGATTAGGTTTATTTTTTTCTAAAAAACAAAATGCGATTATTCAGAAATGGGTAATCGCATTTTTTATTTCTAAATCTTTTCCTCTATAAATTAGCAAACAATTCTTATCTTCACTATCTCCATTCCGTTTTTCTATCTTCCCTAAATGCTTTTCTAATACTAAAAACTCTCTCTGCTATGAACAAGTTAAAACTCGTTTTTCTTTTTTTGATTTTCAATTTTAATCTTTTTAGTCAGGTTACTACTTTTCCTTCTCCTGGTTTAGAATTGGGTACAATCTACAATTGTAATTTCGCTGATGCTTGTGATTATCTTACCTCTTCTATTTTTGCCACTAATTCTGACACTATCATTTGTGGAAATACTTATCAAAGTTTTAATAATGCTTCTGGAAACCTAGCTACTTACACTAGACAAGAAGGTGGGAAAATTTATTATCGTAATTGTCAATTTGAAATATTACTTTATGATTTTGACCTAATTGTTGGTGATACTTTTCATGCAATTAATCATAATTTAACCTTCTCTGTAGATAGCATAACTCAAGTCACTCTGCTAAATGGAGACTCTCGGAAATCAATTTGGTTACATAATATCAATATTCCAAATGATGCTCGACAATGGGTAGAGGGAATTGGAGATATCAATCGTGGATTTACTTATGCCTATGATTGGGAAGGGGGTTATGAAGAATTTATTTGTGCAAAAGATTCGACTGGTTGGTTATGGGTAGGAAATAATCAAGTAATTAATTGCGATTCAATTATTTGTCAATATTCCATTCCTGATTTTTCATTCCATGGCGATAACCAGACTATTTCATTTGAAGATTTATCTGAATATGCTGAAAGTTGGTTGTGGGATTTTGGCGACGGAAATTTTTCAACGGATCAAAATCCAATCCATACTTATAATTCTGTTGGTTGCTATGAAGTGAAACTTACAACTTCTAATAATTGTTCTGAGGAACAGGTTTATTTTCAAAAAGTGGGTGTTGATTTTTTATCTCCATGGACACAAGTAATTTTTGATGATAGTATTAGAATACAAATGGTAGATTTTGTAACTCCTGATTTAGGTTGGATGATTTCTAAACAAGGTGAAGTTTATAAAACAATTGATGCCGGGTTAACGTGGACTCTTCAAACCTTGCCACCACCTGCTCCAAATGTCAATCGCTATTTTTATTTTGTAGATTTTTATAATGAAAATATTGGAATGATTACAGCGAGGCTTAATGGTAGCAATCCCGACAAAGCAAATATCTTATGGACAAATGACGGAGGTAATACTTGGGAAAAACGAAATGAAGCACTGTCCCAAGGTTCAGGTTCATTAACCTATTTGTTAAGGGCAGGTATTTTTGATGAAGACTATGCTTGGACTACTGGCTTATATGTTGATTTATTACAATCAACTGATGGTGGAAATAATTGGGAAAATAAAGTGATTGATTTTCCTTTTATTGGCAGTATCCTTGAATTCGTTCCATTTAGCCAGGATACTATTATTTTGATTGGAGGATATAATCCTGGTTTATCAACACCTACTTACAGGGCTATGATTGGAAAAACTACCGATGGAGAAAATTGGGAGTTCCATCAATTTCCAGATATACCTCGTTTCAACTCTTCCCATTTTATTAATCAAGAAGAAGGTTGGGGAATTAGTAATACTGGAATTATTACTAATACAGTTGATGGAGGGCTTTCATGGGAGATTCAATTCAATAATCCAGATTTTTATTTTACAGACGTATTTTTTGTTGATAATCAGAAAGGATGGGCTACAGGTAAAAAAGGTCGAATACTACATACGACCGATGGTGGACAGAATTGGTTTTTACAATTTTGCGATGGTCCTCATGGATTTGATTTTTTATCTTTTCCAACTTCTGATGTAGGATATGCATCTGGATATGATGCAGGCAAAGGCGTACTTTATAAATACTGCGCACTTTCATCTTGCGAAACTTCCTCCATTTTTGAAAACCCAAAACCAGTTGCTTCTCTTAATTTTCAACCGAACCCTTTTAATGATTTCACCTTCTTAAAATTTGATAACCCAAACAATAAATCTCATCATTTTATCCTGACCGATGTTTCTGGAAGAGTAATGTTAGAAATTAAAGATTTTACTGCGAGTGAGTTAAAAATTCAAAGTGACAAAATTATTCCAGGAATTTATTTTGGGAAATTATTCCAAGAAGAAAAAGTGGTTGGCATTGGGAAAATAGTTTTTTCTCAATAATGAAAACAATTGTGAATGTGTTATATGTTTTTCGTTAAAACATATAACACATTTTAAAATATTAATTTTTTATTTTATCTTTAGAAAAAAATACCATTTCAAATTCCGCACCCCTACCCTACACACTCCGAACAAAATAAAATTTATTGCTTTTTTTGAAATGGATCTATTTTAGAATCGTCTTAATATTAAACATACTTATTCAAGTGTTTTTCTTTTGAGGGAAAAAAAGAATTATACTTTAAACATACTAGATTACATTCTGAATCAAAACGATCACTATGGGAAATGAGAAAACACCCCAGCTAACTCGTTCGCACGAAATCATTACTGACTTTCATGATACCTATTACCATGCACTCTTGGGTGCAGCGCTATTCTTGAATTTGGATGAAACTGATGCCGATGAACTAGTTGCTAGCACTTTTGAAAAGGTATGTAAATGGCCTTTAATAAAATTGGAAGAAATAATGCTGTGGGAAAAACCAAGAACGCTATCTTATCTTTCTACTACTTTGAACAATACTCATATCGACGCTTTCCGAAAAAACAAAAACAGAAAAGAGAGAGAACAAATATATTGTGAAATAAAAAAAACTAAATGGGAAAATTCCATTGAAGCAACTTATTTGTCCAATGAAAATATCCGCATAATCAAAAAAGCATATTTTGATACCTTAGAAAAAGAACCTAAAATAATCCGAGTCGCTTTTTATTTAAGAACTGATCGAGGATTTAAAAATAAAGAAATTGCTACCCTGTTAAAAATGCCCTCTCCGACTGTTGCCACCAATTTTCATCGGGTGCGATTAAAAATTAAAAAGAAAATTAAGATAGGGTAAATTACCCTTTCATCTAGACCTTAGAACCCTTTGCATTTATCAAACACTATAATTTTACATCATTTAAAATGACTATGAAAAATTTACATATTAGCCAAACAAACGAAGTTATCCATTCACAAAAATGGACAAATAGTCATTTGCATTCTGTTGTCGTTGAGGAGATTTTGAATTTGACTTATCCTAATTTCCAAAAACTCTTCCCTTTCAAAAAGGAAGAATTTTTTCAAGTCATCTTCAATTATTTCTTCAACGATGATGATGCCATGTTTTATGAAATCGAAAACTTTAGTAACCTAATTACCGCATGCAACCTTAAAGGATATAAAATCATTATCCAAAAAAACAGATTGACTTCATTCGCTGGTTTTGACGAATACATGATGGTCAAAAAATCTAAATCTCTTGATCTATTGAACCATTCTTTGACGGCGCATGAAATATTAGACGATTTGGAAAAAGATAAAATTATGGGTGGGAGAAGACAAAAAAGAGGGTCAACAATTCCGTTAAGTATTTATTTTCATCAGTACCGAACGGCTTAAAAATATTCAAAGTGGTTTTTCCAACCATTTTACTTTCTCATAGTATGTGGAATGAAGTGCTTACACCCCCGTAGGCACTTCATCTTTTTTTGAGCGTTTTTGAATAACGAATATCGAATAAGGATTTAAGATTCGTTATTCCCTTTCCTGCTCATAAGTCTCAAAAAACTCTTTCCTCGCAATCCTATAAATCTCATCTCCACCTATCGGACAAACCAAAAAATCTTTTTCTCTAACCACCATTTTAGCTCCCCACGCAGCTTCGAAACAAAACTCTTCATCAAGTTTAAGTTTTTTAAACAATGTTTTATTCATTTCCAAAGCTATGATTCGCCCTTTGGGTTCGTACTCAGAATATCCAGACTTAGATCGTTTTTTATATTTATATCTGTCTTTAAAGCTCTGCGGCGACATCACATACTCCTCGCCTGCAGCTGTTTGATTTTTGACAATATAATCTCCTGTTTTTGCTCGGTTGGTGGTTTCTAATCCATCGCTAGTAACCGTAGCAACGCTCTCGATTTCCTTTGCTTTCCGAGCAAGGATTTTTTTAAATTTCCGATAAGACTTCCCTTTTGATTTGAGCAAAGGAATAACCATTTGCTTTATCTCATTTTGTGTATACATCTGTTTTCTCTTTTTATAAAAATACGATTAGTCTTTCTTTTTTGCAAATCGTGTTACGAAGGAATCACCTTCTGATCTATGAGGTTGGTATCATCTGAAATATTTTTATCAGCATCGCCATTCCATTTCCAATCTAATAAAGTAACTGCTGCATTAAATAAATAGAATACATATTTTACCACGTTAGCTAAGTTGGCTTGCATCGCATTTTTCCCTAAATTAACGATGTTATAAATTACCCAACTCAACCAAGTTTCTTCATACTTAAAAGCATTACAAACATTTCCTCCAACTGACAATCCAAAAATCACAGAAACCAAAATCAAAAATGTTGGATCAGTAATTCCACCAAAAAGATAAGCGCCCAAATAAACCAAAGCAAATCCCAACAGCATTCCTCCTGCAAGAATCAAATAATAAAAAACATCTCTCTTGCGAATTCTTTCTCCATTTTTCCATTTAGAATATGCGTAAGTCTGAATAAAAAAAGTCACCGGATAAGTAATAATCGCAGAGTGGTTTCCAAAAAGGTAATCTATCACCCCTGAAGTAATTGTAGTAAAAATCCCTATAAAATTCCCCCAATTATTTTGCTTACCTACCAAGCGAGTAGCTAGCACAGAAAAAATTGCTCCAATCATCGAGACGATTCCCAAAGGAAAAGCACCTTGTTGCATGTAGCTTACCAGTTCACTCATCGAGATTCCAAATTGGATTTCTCCATTGAAAAAAATCGTTCCATGGAAATTTCTCCAAATGCAAATACCAAAAATCAATAGCGCTGCAAATACATCAAGGTATTTTGATTGGACTAAATTTCTGACGAGCGTTCGTGTGCTTTTTTCCAAAATATATATTTTTAAGTTACGTGGTGGTCTGCTTTAGCTGACCTAAAAAAAGAGCAGAGCGATTTTTTTCTTACTTACTTGTCTTATTAGTTGAATGCAAGTTTTAAAAAAAAGATCATTTCGTTTTTTTAGGTCAGCTAAAGCAGCCCACCTCGTAGGATTTAATTTCCAAAACATTAGACGAACAAATTTACCAAAGGGAAACATTTTTATATCTATTTTTGCCAGCAAATGACAGACAATAATACCAATAAAAAAAAATACTCTATTAATCGTTATCCAAAGACGAGTAATAGATCCTTGCAAGCATGGAGTGCAGCGGACGAATATCTCTTGTCGAAATTCGATTCGTTGAATTTGGAAAAACCGCCAATGGTAATTTTCAATGATCGATTTGGCTTTCTGACTTGTTACTTACAGCAATTTTCACCTTCGATTATTCTAAATTATAAAAGTCAGGAAAAAGCGATTTTTCAAAATATAGAATCAAATGATTTGAAATTTAGTGCACTAAATTTTATCACTCCTCTAGAATCTTTACCTGAACAATTAGACCTTGCTATGCTTAAAATACCTAAGTCAATGGATTTGTTCAGAATGCAATTATTTCAAATATCGAAATCATTGAATGAGGAAGGTATCGTCTTAGCTTCATTTATGACAAAATATTTTTCGCCACAAATGCTTTCCATCGCTAATGAATTTTTTGAAGAAGTAGAACAAAGTAAGGCTTGGAAAAAATCACGAGTGTTGACTTTAAAAAACAGAAAACAGAAGAAAGATATTTCAATCTTACATTCTATCGAATTTCAAGACTTTAATTACCAACAATATTTTGGCGTTTTTTCTGCAAAAAATATTGACTATGCCAGTCAGTTTTTTATCCAAAACCTTAAACCTAGAGAAAGTGATCAGCGCGTTTTAGATTTAGCTTCTGGCAATGGTGTTTTATCCAAAGCTGTTCAATTACAAAACCCGAGTAGTGAAATTCATTTGATGGATGATTCTTATTTGGCCATCGAATCTTCAAAATTAAATCTGAATCCTGAAAATGTATTTTTTCATCTTAGTGATTCAATAGACATTTTTGAAGATAATTATTTCGATTTAGTAGTTTCAAATCCACCTTTTCATTTTGAGCATGAAACGAATATTGAAGTAGCAATTCGATTATTTTCTGAAGTAAAAAGATGCTTGAAGAGTGGAGGAAGATTCGAATTAGTAGCGAGTCAGCATTTGAACTTTAAAACACATTTGATGAAAATTTTCAAAGAGGTAAATGTGATTTCGGAAAATAATAAATTCATTATTTACGAATGTTTTTAATCGTTGTCAAAGCAACTATTTTTATTTAATTTCGCATCGCTAAAAACTAGCAGTCTAACCAAATTAACTATACCATTTTTTATGTCTAAAAATATCTCCCTTTTCAAATCATATCTCGACACCGATACACCTGCCTACAAAGGTGGCAAGTCAAAAGATGAAATCAATTTCGACGGCCCGATTTACAAATTATCATCGAACGAAAATCCAATTGGAGCATCACCAAAAGCGATTGCTGCCATGCAGGCAAAAATGAATAATTTGTTTGAGTATCCAGACAATACCGATCTTCGATTGAGAACAGCTTTGAGTACTTTTTATAAAAATGAATTGACACCTGATCAATTTGTTACAGCCAATAGTGGTGTGGGAATTATTGAACTAATCGTTCATGCTTTTTTGGGAGAAGGATTGGAATGCATCGCTTGTAACCCTGCTTTTTTGCCTTACATATCTTTCCCAATAAAAGTAGGAGCAGTTATTCGAGATGTGCCTTTGTTGGGACATGATTACAAATTGGACATCGATGGAATCGTCAGAAACATCAATGACAATACACGAGTGATTTGGCTTTGCAGTCCTAATAATCCAACTGGCACTTATTTACCCAAACAAGATATTGATAAATTACTAGCGCAGGTTCCTGAACATGTAGTCGTGATTTTAGATGAAGTTTATTTTCAGTTTGCAACTGCGGAAGATTATACGACTTCCCTTCCTTATGTTTTAGAAGGAAAAAATGTAATTGGTGTCAATAGTTTTTCAAAAGCCTATGGATTAGCAGGTTTGCGAATTGGCTACGCTTACTCCACTCCAAAAATAGGTCGATACTTAAGCAAATTACAACGTCCATTTTACATTAATACTTTGGCAACTGAGGCGGCTATGGCGGCGTTAACTGATGATGAATTTCTTGAATTGACAGTACGAACGGTAAATGAAGGAAAAGCATATTTATATCCTGAATTAGAAAAATTAGGGATTACTTATTGGAAAAGTCAAGCCAATTTTTTCACAATAAAACCAGCAATGGATCCAAAATTATTTGAAGAAAAAATGCAAAGTTTTGGCGTGATGGTTCGACCAGTAGGAAATTTTGGAGCACCGGGTTGTGTAAGAATTACCATTGGCACACGAAAGGCGAATGAGGCAGTAATTCATGCAATGAATAATATTTTATAAAAAAATTGGTTAAAAACCTTAACGTAAAGAAACTTTGTTCATAGCTTCGAAAATCGTACTTTTATTTTTACAAAAATTCATTCTTATGAAAAAAAATATACTCCTATTTATATTAGCAATAATGAGCAGTAGTTTGGTGGCACAAATAACTGTAACAAATGCTACCTTTCCAGTACCTGGAGATACACTACTAACAGCTGTGGATGCAGAACCAAATATCAACTTACTTGAGCCAGGGGAAGATTTGACATGGAACTTCACTTCTTTAGATGGGCCTGTTTTTGAATATGTAATCTTGAATGCTGATCAAGGAGCTTCGTTTGCTAATTTTCCAAATGCAACATTTTTGACGGGGCAAACACCACTCGCTGAAAGATATTTCCAAACGACTACTTCGACTTACACTTCTTTAGGATATAGTGGTCAAGATCCAATTGGATTAGGTTTGGATGTAGCTTTTAAAAATACACCACCTTTAGTTGAGCGAGTATCACCACTTAATTATGACGATGATAATAATTCATCATCATTTGTTTCTGTTCCATTTGCATGGAGTGATTTACCGGCAGTTATAACTGATAGTTTACCTTTGCCAACGACTCCTGATTCCATTGCCATTGAGGTTTCGACAACTCGAACAGAAACAGTAGATGCATGGGGTAAAGTAGTTTTGCCAGTAGGAACTTATGATGTCTTAAGAGTGCGAAGATTAGATATAACAGAAACAAGTGTACAAGCATTAGTTCCAACCTTTCCAGGTTTTCCTTCAATTTGGGTTGATGTAACTTCATTTTTAGGAGGAGTAACTCCGCTTTTAGGAGGAGATACCACTTTGACTTATCGATATTATAATGATGAATCAAAAGAACCAATTGCAATTATTAGAGCCGATCCTAATGATGATACACCAACTAATGCTGAATACAAATCAGTTGATCCAAATACAGTAAGTATTATCAAATTATATGACCAGAAACCAAACATTTATGCTTATCCAAATCCAGCAATTGATCAAGTAAGATTTGATGTATTAAATGTACCTAAAGGAAAATATGATTTGAATATTTATAACATTTTGGGGGTGAAGGTTTGGAGTAATAATTATGACTTTAGAAACTCTACCGATACTATCCAATTGGACTTAAACAACTTTAAAAAAGGAACTTATCTATATAGCTTAGTAAATGAAAGAGGAAAAACTTTAACCACCAAACGGTTGATAATTTTGAGACCTTAAGACGGGGCATTTCAGAATAAGTAACACACTTTTTCAACTAAAAACGGCGATACAAATTATTTTTTGTATCGCCGTTTTTTTTTTAGAAAAAAAAGGTATTTATTGTATCCTTCCTTGTTTTTTTTGCGTCAAAGAAATATTACTATAAAGCTTTTAATAGTATTCAAACAGACTAAAGAATTTAACTATATTTTTTAATACATAAAAACTCATTTTTACAATGATTATTTCAAAAAAAACAATACTAACTTTATTCGCTTTATTCGCGTATGTATCCGTGATTTTTGCACAAGGAGATGCACCATTTGCTGATTTACCTCCTACAACTGAGTATGGAAAATGCTATGCAAAATGTAAAATTCCGGATGTATATGAAACGGTATCTGTTCAGAAAGTAAAAAAAGAAGCTTCTACTAAATTAGTAAAAGTTCCTGCTCAGTATGAAAACGCATCTGAGACAGTTTTAATAAAAGAAGGAGGAGTAAAATACAAAACTATTCCTGCTACTTACAAAACAATTTCTGAAACAATTGAAATAGTTCCAGCTTCTACTCGAATCAAAACGACTCCTGCAAAGTACAGAACTGAGACTCGTCAAATCTTAGTTTCTCCTGCTGGTGGAAAATGGGTGAAAAAGAAAAAATCTCCTGGATGTTTTTCTCAAAATCCTGATGACTGTTATGTTGCTTGTTATGAAGAAGTTCCAGCAAAATACAGAACTGAAAGTTACCAAGTTTTAGCAACGCCAGCTTCTACTACTGAAGAAGTAATTCCTGCTAAGTACAAGACTGTTAACAAAAGAGTAGTTGACCAACCTGCAAGAGTTGAAGAAATCATAGTTGAGCCTAAGTACAAGACTATTAGTAAGAAAGTATTAATTAGTCCTGCTACAACTCGTGAAGAAGTAATTCCTGCGGTCTACACTACTAGTAATTCTAAGCAATTAATTAAAGCTGGTGGATTTACAGTTTGGACAGAAATTCTTTGTGCTGAAAAAACAACTTCTAGCAAAATAAGAGGAGTACAACAGGCTTTATCTAATGCTGGTTACAACCCTGGACCTATCGACGGTGTAATGGGGATTAAGACTCAAGCTGCTATGGCTCAATACCAAACAGATAAAGGATTACCTGTAGGAAACTTGAACCTAGAAACATTGAAAGCTCTTGGAGTAGAAGGATAGTCTAAATTATTTAGATAAAAAAAGGAGTTGATTGCTTAAGCAATCAACTCCTTTTTTTTTGCAACCATCTGAAAATAATCCTGTCTTTTCAAACACAACAGAAGCCTATTTTTTAAATAGGGAGAGCGCAGGGAAATTACCTTTTTTGGTAGTTTCCCTATTTTTTTTGCGAAACACCATTTTTTTTTGATAAATGAAAGACATCATCTTTCATAAGTCATTAAAAACCAGTAATTTAGTGTTTTCCTATCTCTACATATTTCCCTAATTTACTTTACTAAAGTATTCCCTAAATTTTCATATAACTAAAAAAAGCGGTATTTTCGTACTGTTTTTACTCCCAGAACCTTTCCGAAGAAACAATATATATTAAATAAGCAAAAAGAATATTAATTAACTTTTTGCCAAATAAGATTGCTATATTTCCTTTTTCCAAATCTCTAGTTTAACTGTTTAAAACTAATTCTTTTTGTAATGATATCCCCGTCGTTATGGAGTTAGCTATTTATATTATTTAAAAAAAAAATCTACAGATAACAATTATATCGAATTCTTACTTAATAATTGAAGAACGTGCAACAGCCGCTTCAAAACAAAATTCTAAAATATTGATAATGAAAAATTTTACAACCACCCTTACACTTTTGTTGGTTTTATTGAGTAGTAGCTTATTTGCTCAAGTTAATTATACTGCAAAAGATCAAGTAACCATCTACAATGATGTATTCTTGTTTGGTTCCAATTTTGGATACAACCCACCTTGGCAAGATGAAGACTTAGCTAATATTGCCGCTGGAAATCCTGCCTTAGGGATTGACGGTGTAGGAGTGAAATCCTCTCGACCAACTCTTCCAGGCTGGTTTATGGAAGAATATGGCTATGATTTTCGGCTAAATACCTACCAACATTATGCTGATCTTGGTTTAAGAGATAATGTATGTATTGTTGGTTTTCCATCTGATGATCAAAAAGAAACTGATCAGCCTTGTAATGGAATCCAATCTGAAATGTTTGACAATTTATACACAGACATTTGGGATGGAGGGGCTAATGGAACTCCTTACAATGATGATAATTACTATGCTGCATATTTGTACAAGACAGTTTCGATGTACAAGCAACACGTAAAATTTTGGGAAATCTGGAATGAGCCAGGTTTTGATTATAGTGGGAATTGTGGTTGGAGAGAGCCAGGTGATCCATTGTGTAACTGGTGGGATAATGATCCAGATCCATGTATTAATAAATTACGTGCGCCAATTCAACATTATGTGCGTACCCTTCGAATCTCTTGGGAAATTATCAAAACGCTTGATCCTGACGCATATGTAATTGTTGCGGGAGTTGGTTTTCCTAGTTTCTTAGATGCTATTTTGAGAAATACAGATAACCCTGTAGATGGAAGTGTAACCGCTGAATATCCTCATGGTGGTGGTGCTTATTTTGATGTGATGGGTTTTCACTCGTACACTCACTTTGATGGTACAATGAAATACTGGGATAATAATTTAGGTCAATTTGTCTATGAAAGACATTCTGACAAAGGGGCTAGTGGTGTACTGAGAAGACAGGATCAATATCAAGCTGTTTTGGATAATTATGGATTTGACGGAACAACTTATCCTGAAAAAGAATGGATTATCACAGAGATCAACGGACCTAGAAAACAATTTCAGGACTTCGTTGGATCAGAAGAATATCAAAGAAACTTTTTATTGAAGGCTGCTGTCGTTTGTATGAAAAGTGATATCCGAGCAATGCACGTTTATAATTTGGCAGAAAGAAAAACTTATAATGAAGCAACTGGTGAATTTGACTTATTTGGTTTATATGAAAAAGTAAAAGATACTCAACCTTACACTCAAGTAAAAACAAGTGAAGGTGTCGCTTACAAAACCATGTCAGATTTATTGTTCGGCTCAACTTATGACGCAACTCGAACCGCTCAATTAAATATGCCTGCAACAGTTGATGGTGCTGCATTTTTAGATGCTGATGGAAATCATATTTATGTGATGTGGGCAAAAACCACAACTGACATGAGTGAGATTTCGAGTGCAACTTATTCTTTTCCAGCAGGATTAAATGTTAATTATTTGGAAGCAAGAAATTGGGAATACTCCAATTCTTTCCAAAGTTCACAAGTTGATCCAAGTAGTATTGCATTGACTGCGGAGCCTACATTCTTTACAGAATCAATTTTTTCTACGGATATCTCAGCAGGTTGTGAACCTTTGATTGTCAATTTTGAAGAAAGATATTCAGGAACTGCGGCAAGTTATAATTGGACATTTGATGGAGGTATGCCTGCAACTTCAACTGATACAAATCCTACCGTTAATTATGCCAATGCTGGAACTTACGAGTTCAATTTAGAAGTCCTAGATGGTAGTGGAAATGTTTTAGCTACGCAAACATCTTTTGTAGTAGTTACTGCTCCACCATCTGCAGATTTCTCCTACACACTTTCTGGGCCTATTATTGTTTTCCAAAATAATTCTTCAACAAATACCGATACTTACAATTGGGTTTTTGGAGATGGAACTACAAGTACAGAAAGAGAACCTACGCATGTATACAATACGAATGGAACTTACACCATTACAATGATTGCTACTAATGGCTGTGGTGCGAGTACGCAAACCGCAACTGTTACGATCAATACTTCGTCGAATTTCCAAGTTCCATATAATGCCAATACTGTTTTAGATCCTTACCAAGGTACATTCCGTCCAGGAACAAACTTTGGATATAATCCACCTTATACGGATTTTAGTTTAGCAGATCTTGCGGCTGGAAATCCAAGTATAAATATTAAAGGTGTCGGTGTAAAAGCTTCTCGACCATCACTTCCAGGATGGTTCGTAAATGAATATGGTTATGAATTTAACTTACCAAATTATCAACATTATGATAATTTAGGTTTGGAAGAAAATGTATTAATTATTGGTTTCCCTGCTCCAGAAGAAAGAGATCCAGCATACTATTGTGATGGCGTTCAATCAGAAATGTTTGCTAATATGTATTCTGATATTTGGGTTGATGGAACTGATGGAACTCCTTACAATGATGATAATTACTTAGCTGCATATTTATATAAAGTAGTTACTTTATACGGAGACAATGTTAGATTTTGGGAAATCTGGAATGAACCAGGATTTGATTATACTGGAAATTGTGGATGGAGAGAACCAGGTGATCCAGTTTGTAACTGGTGGGATCAAAATCCTGATCCTTGTGATTTCAAATTACGTGCACCAATTATGCACTATGTTAGAATCTTGAGAATCAGTTATGAAATTATCAAAACGCTACAACCCGACGATTACTTGGTAGTTGCTGGAGTTGGTTTCCCAAGTTACTTAGATGCAATCTTGAGAAATACCGATAACCCTGTGGATGGAAGTGTAACAGCTGATTATCCAAATGGTGGTGGTGCTTATTTTGATGTGATGGGCTTCCATGCTTATCCTCACTTTGATGGAACCATGAGATGGTGGGATAATTCGATTGGAGGTTTCCACTACGAGAGACATTCTGATCAGGCAATCCAAGGAATCAAAAATCGTCAAAATTTGTATCAAGGCGTTTTGGAAAATTATGGTTACAACGGATCAACTTATCCAAACAAAGAATGGATCATCACCGAGAGTAATTTACCTCGAAGAGAGTTTCAAGATTTTATTGGAAATGAAGATGCGCAAATTAACTACATGGCCAAAGCGGTCGTGACTTGTTATAAAAATGCAATTCACCAATTCCACGTTTACAATTTGGGAGAAGCAGAATTTATCAATAGTGCTACTCGTGAGTTTGATGTGATGGGAATGTATCAAAAATTAATTGGTCAACCTGAGTATTCTCAAGTGGTCAACTTAGAAGGTATTTCTTATAAAACAGCTTCCGACATTTTGTTCGGAAATGAATATGATGAGGCAAAAACAAATGCCATGAATCTTCCATCAAATATTGATGGTGCTGCATTTGTTGATGCTATTGGAAATTATTCCTATGTGCTTTGGGCGATTACAACAGAAGATCAAAGTGAGGTAGCAAATGCAACTTACTCCTTCCCTGGTTCATTTAATATTTCTGATTTATACAAAAGAGAATGGGATTACTCTGAGACTAATGCAACACAAACAATTAGTCCTACCAATGTAGCGCTTACCGGTCGTCCAATTTATTTATTGGAAAATCAAACAACGATTGTCGTTCCAACTGCTACATTTTTCCCAGACATAAGTGTTGGCTGTGCACCGCTTACAGTTAATTTCGATGACATGTCTCATGCGAATATTGATTCTTGGAATTGGACTTTTACTGGACCAAATGGTTTCAATGTAACTTCAACAGATCAAGAGCCTTCAATTACATTCAATGTTCCTGGAACTTATAATGCAACACTTGAAGTAAGTAATGCAGCAGGTACAAATTCGACAACTCAATTGATTCAAGTTGATGCAGCATTGAGTGGTGGATTTACTTATGTCATCAATGGTAACCAAGTTATCTTTACGAATACATCTGTAAATGGGACTAATTTTGCCTGGGACTTTGGAGACGCTTCAGGTTTTACAGATCAAGAAAATCCAACTTATACTTATGCAGGTGATGGATTGTATAATGTCGGACTCTCTGTTTCCAATTCTTGTGACACCATTGTGGTTACTCAAGTAATTGAAATTGGAATGGGATCAGGAGTACCACCCACAACAAATTTTTCTACAAATTTATCAGCGGGTTGTGGTCCATTATCTGTCAACTTCATTAACCTTTCCTCAAATGCTACCAACTTTTTATGGACATTCCCTGGCGGAACACCTTCAACTTCTACGGATCAAAATCCGACAGTAGTTTATAATACTCCTGGAAATTATAATGTGACTTTAGCTGCTTCTAATGCCTCAGGTACAACTACATTTGAGCAGACAAGTTTGATTAATGTCCTTGGACTTCCTTCGCCAAGTTATACTTATGATTTGACGAATTCACCTACTTTGAATTTCACCAATAACTCCTTAAATGGAATTAGTTATTACTGGGATTTTGGTGATGGAAATAATAGTCAATTACAAGACCCCGTTCATACTTATTCAGTAGGTGGAGCATTTACAGTTACTTTAACTGTTGCCAATGGATGTGGTTCTGCATCATTTTCACAAATTGTAAATATTGATGCAAGTAACTTACCTCCTTCTGCAGGATTTACTTCTGATAATATCAATGGATGTCTTCCTATGGAAATTAATTTCATGGACAACTCAATAGGTGCTGAAAGTTGGAATTGGACATTCCCAGGTGGAACGCCTTCCACTTCTACCGATCAAAATCCATCTGTAATTTATAATGCAGTTGGAACTTACGATGTAACGTTAGAAGTAAGTAATTCGAACGGAAGTGATGTGACGATGACGAATTCATACATTACTATTTTAGATGTACCTGTTTCTAGTTATACATTTACCACCTTAGATTCATTGGCTACCTTTACCAATTTAAGTAGTAGTAATTCATTTAGTTACTCTTGGAGCTTTGGTGATGGAACATTTAGTATGGAACAAAATCCAACTCATATCTATGGTGCATCAGGAGTTTACGAAGTAACTTTAACTGCTGCGAATGGATGTGGTTCTCACTCTACAACTTTCTTTGTTGACATCACAACAAATTCAGGAAATGCTCCAGCAGCTTCTTTTACTTCAAATGTTAATGCAGGTTGTGGACCTTTGGAGGTGCAATTCACAGATTTATCTGCAGGAGGTGCAACCGCTTGGAACTGGTCTTTCCCAGGAGCAATGCCTTCTACTTCTACCGATCAAAACCCAACGGTAACTTATCCGAATCAAGGTTCTTACACCGTAACTTTGGAAGTAAGTAATTCTTTTGGAAATGATATTGCCACTCAAGTTTCCTATATTAATGTGGGAAGTGCACCAACTCCTGGTTTCTCTTCTACCTTAAATGCTTTGACTGCAAACTTTAGTAATACTTCAACTGGAGCTACCACTTACTCTTGGAATTTCGGAGATGGAAATACAAGTTCAGATGCTAATCCAATTCATACTTATGCAATGGGTGGCGGATATACTGTAACTCTTATTGCAACGAATGATTGTGGATCAACTACTTTTGTAGATAATATTTCTTTTACAAATCTTCCTGTAGCTGCTTTTGATTCAGATATCACAAGTGGTTGTGGACCATTGGAAATTCAATTCAATGATAACTCAACTGGTGCAACTGATTGGGATTGGTCTTTCCCTGGTGGAACGCCAGCAACTTCTACTGATGAAAATCCAATTGTTACCTACAATACTCCTGGTACTTATAATGTAACTTTAGTTGCTTCAAATGCATCAGGAAATAATACCAGTACTCAAACCGCATACATCGAAGTGTTGAATGATGCAATCGCTTCTTTCTCTTCTTCGACCAATGCATTGAATGCAATCTTTACAAATACATCTACTAATGCCACTTCTTATGTTTGGGATTTCGGTGATGGAAATATGAGTACGGATGAAAATCCAACTCATAATTATTCAATCGACGGAACTTACACCGTTACTTTAACTGCCACTAATACATGTGGAACTGTAACTACAACGGAAACAATTACCGTTACTACCGCAGCAGTTGCAGCCTTCACCGCAGATGTTCTTTCTGGATGTACGCCATTGACTGTAAACTTTACAGATCAAAGTGTAGGTACTGTTGATAGTTGGTTATGGGAAATTACAGGAGCTACACCAAGTAGTTCTACTAATCAAAATCCATCCTTCACTTTCAATACACCTGGAACTTACAATGTGACCTTGACTGCAACTAATGCATCAGGAAGTTATAGCAATACTCAAACATCATATATTGTTGTCGGTACTACTCCGACTGCTGCCTTTGACGTAAACTTCTCAGGTGGTGTATACTCTTTCACCAACAATTCATCTGGGGCGACTTCGTACTCTTGGGACTTCGGTGATGGAAATATGAGTACTGATATGAATCCAACTCATACTTATACAACTGATGGAACTTTCGTTACAACTTTGACTGCAACTAATGATTGTGGTTCAGTAACGACAACTCAAACGATTACAGTTACTACAGTACCTGTAGTTGCATTTACAGCAGATATAGTTTCTGGTTGTGCACCATTAGTAGTTAATTTTATGGATATGACGACAGGAACTATTGATAGTTGGTCTTGGGAAATTACTGGAGGTACACCAAATACTTCTACCGAACAAAATCCAACAATAACTTTCGATACGCCTGGAACTTACGATGTAACTTTAACCGTAACTAATTCAAACGGAAGTTATCCAATCACTCAAACTTCAATGATCGTAGTTGAAGCTGCTCCAACTGCTGCCTTTGATGCGAACTTAAGTGGTTCAGTTTATTCCTTTGCAAATAACTCCACTGGAGCGACAAATTATGTTTGGGACTTTGGTGATGGAAGTATGACTAGTACAGAAATGAATCCAACTCACTCTTATGGATTAAGTGGTTCATACACGGTTCAATTGATTTCAAATGGTCCATGTGGATCTGATACAACCGAATTATTATTATCAGTAGTTGCTGCACCAATGGCAGCTTTCAGTTCAGATACGACTTTTGGATGTGCTCCTTTTATGGTTCAATTCACAGATGAATCTGCCAATGCAACAGCTTGGAACTGGACATTCGATGGAGGTACACCAAGTACTTCTACCGATCAAAACCCATTAATTACTTACGATACTCCAGGAACTTATGCAGTTACTTTGGATGCATCAAATAGTGTTGGTTCAGATAATATTACCGTTAATTCTTACATCGTGGTGGATGATGTGCCAACTGCTTCTTTCTCTTCCAGTTCGGATACGACTCACGTTGTATTTTTGAATACTTCAACAGGAGGAACAAATCCAACTTACCTATGGAATTTCGGAGATGGAATGACAAGTACGGAAGAAGCTCCTTCACATGATTATCCAGCAGGTGGAACTTACATTGTTACCTTAACGGTAACGAATGATTGTGGTTCGGAAACTTTCGAAATGACCATTGTACTGACAACTGCAACGAATGAAATTACTTTCTTGGAAGAATTTTTATTGTTCCCGAATCCTAATGATGGACAATTTACCGTTGTCCTCAAAGGTGAGCCAAAAGATGATCTTCACATCAATTTGATTAATATCATCGGACAATATATTCACCAAGAAGAAGTAGATTTCACTTCTGGTGAATTAACAAAAACGTTCAACTTTGATCGTTTACCAGTTGGAACTTATATTGTTGAGTTGAAGTCTAATCAGCAAGTTTCTTACAAAAAAGTAGTGATCGAATAATCACTTTCTTTTGATAAAATATCAAAGCCCAAGTTTTTCTAAATGAAAAACTTGGGCTTTTTTTATTAAAAAAAATAAAGACTAAAGGTTTTCGTTCTAAAAACCAAAAGCAACAAATGACTAAAACAAAACTGCTAATTCTATTCTCTTTTTTCGCTCTCCATTTATTTGGACAAA
>JBGCCY010000175.1:0-36340 GCA_045104975.1 Saprospiraceae bacterium | reverse complement strand
GAAAAAAAACTAGGATTCCTTTTTATTCTAATTGGATTATCAGCCTCTATTCCTTTGATTATTTCTCCCCGACAAGCGATGCCATATTTGATTCCTGCCCTACCCTATTTTAGTATTGGAATAGGAATTTTAATCATTCCCACGCTTCAATTTTTTATCAAAAATTTTATTGAAAAATATATTTGGATACAGCGGATTTTATCGGCTGGAAGTATTTCTATAATTGCGCTAGGTCTTTTTCTAATTGGTATAAATTTTCAAAAATCAAATCAAAGAGACTTAGACACCATTAACGATGCAAAATTAATAGGAGCAATCGTAGGAGACCAAAAAACGATATCATCCAATACGTATGATATGTATATCTCTGGATATTTAATGCGATACAATAAGGTAAGTTTAGATACGCTCAATTTTAATAAAAAATATTTATTAACCAATGAACCATTGGAATCTAATGATGGATCATATCAATTACTCTCTATAAAAACAAAAAAATATTTACTGTACGAAAAAAATTAATTGTAATGTCAACTAACAATCAGACAATAAATTCTACTACTCAAACTCATCTACTACATGAATCATTTTTTATGGAGAATATTGAGTTTAGAAATTTTTGCCATCTTAATTATGAAGAATCTCTAATGGTATGGGAATGGCGGAACCATCCTGCTATCAGAAAATGGATGTATCATTCAGATATTATTCCTCAAGAAAATCATTTTCTTTTTTTAAATAATTTACCTAAAAAAACAGACAATTTTTATTGGTTGATTTTAGAAGATGGAGAATATTTGGGAGTCATTAATTTTTCTAATTTTGAAAACTATCAAAGTGAATGGGGTTTTTACTTAAATCCAAATTTATTCGGAAAAGGAAAGTCTACCAATTTAATTTTTAATGCACTAAATTTCTTTTTCAAAAAATTAGACTTGACTCAAGTTTATGGTTTTGTGCGTTGTGATAATTCTATCGCATTAAAGTTTCATGATTTCATAGGTATTCAAAAAACGGGGACTCAATACATTGAACTCAAAAATGTAAATGTATTGTTTGAAAGAAGAGAAATGACTAGAGAACGGTGGTTGAAAGGAAATTATACGCTGTAATATTGGAAAGATGCGCATGCTGGATATAAAGCAAAAATGAAAGCAAAATAAATTTCTCCTCTCAGGATAAATTCATTAACTCATCTTTTTTTATATAAAAGAGGTGTTAGTCCGAAAGGGCTAACACCTCTAGTGTTTTAAACAAAACAACAATTTCCCAAAAAGCAATTTTACCTTCTCAAAACGAGAATATTTTCTCAAAGATAGATGATTCATTTCTAACACTTTTTTAATCAACCTATATTTCATAAGGGTTTCAGTCCTAAAAACCAGGGTAATTTCTTTGGTTTTCTTTTTGTAAAACTACTAAGAGGACGATAAACAAATCATATTGAATCCTTTTATTTTTTATGAAAAAGATAATTTTAAACATAACTATTACATGCTTGATTTTCTCCATCCATTCTAGTTGTACTAGCCAAGTTGTTTTAAATAAAAAGAAAAATTCTTCTCCCCAAAAAATGGAAACACTTTCTGTTGCTGATGATTTTGATTATCGTAATTCTCAAAAAACCACTTTTAATTTTTTAGTGGAAGATTCAAAAGGAGAACCGATTTCAAAAGCACTTTTTTCATTTCTTGGAATAGAAAATAACGGCAAAGAAAATATTTTTTACTCAGGAATAACCAAGCAAGATGGATTAGTAAAAATAGAGTTGAAAGTTCCTCACCATTTTGAAAAGATCAAAATAAGAGTTTCAAAAAATAATAATACGCAAAGTTTTAATTACTCTCTCGATTTATCCTCCTCCCAACAAAAATTTATTTTTAAATAATAATAACACTATAAAAAATTAGTACATGAAAAGTAAGTACCTAATCTTATTATGTTTTTTACTTCCGTTTTTTGGTTGTAAAAAAGACAAAAACATAGACTCAGAAGTTGAGGAATCTGAATCTGGAAAACTCGAAGATGTAAATGTAGGGAATGGTTTTGATTTTGAAACTCATCAAAAAGTAGCGTTTGAATTGACGACGGTGGATTCCATGGGAGCAGCTAAAGGCCCTGTAAAAATAAAAATCTATGGTTTAGATAATGCCAATCAAAAAGATGAATTATTTTCAGGAAGTTCCAATAGTCAAGCTCAAATGAATATAGCATTGAATATTCCGATACATTTTAAAAATGTATTAATTGTAACGGATTCCGAAGGAAGTATTTTCCAATATGAATTTCCTGTGAGTTCGACCATTACCCAAACCTTAAGGACAAATGGCAGTTTTACTGGTGGAGAGGTAGACACTCGATCCAATAATTGCTACCCTTCTGTAAGTTCAACATTTACGGTTGATAATAAAGGGGTGAGTTTAACGAGTGATGAAAAGATGACAAACATAACGGTATACTATACCGATGGAACGTCAGAAGTAATTCCGATTAATGCAAAATCAATTTCATTTTAAAACCATCCTTGATAAAATAATTATCAACCCAATAAAATATTTCGATGACACAATTAAATAAAATAAAACAATTTAAAAAATATCTATTAACGAGTTTAGCATTAGTCATTACTATTGTAGGATTGCAAGCGCAAGATTGCTCGTTATATGGTATTGATTTTAGTGGTATAGATGTGACTTCAGATTTTACTGATAGAGCACATGCTTTACCTGAAGGGAATCTTAATGTAAGTGCAACACTACTCAATGGAACTCAGCCAATGGGAGAAAACAATGGCGATTTCAGATTAAGATATAATGCAATTGAAGGAGGTTTGAAATATCAAATCTCTTTTAGTCGTGCTGTATATGTTGTAGTTCTAGATGAATTAACAAATGGATTTGGTCATAATACCGCAGCAGATAATACTTATTTTTCAGCTTCAAATGGTTCTTGGTCCACCAATGGAGTAGGAATTCAGAATGTGAATTTAAATGGATCTGAAATAGATTGGGAAGGAGAAGGAACTGACTTTAGAGTTGTTTCTACAGAGAAAGTTACTAGTATTATTGTAGAAAGTTTAAATGGAAATCCATGGACTGCTTTTAATATTTCCGTAGCTGATTGTTTGGCAGAAGAATGTGGAAATGGATTTGATGATGATGGAGATGGATTAACAGATTGTGAAGATCCAGATTGTGCAGATAGTTGTGATAACTTTAGCGCATCGGTTCAAGCATCAACAGAATCTGGACAAGGAGGAGTTGTTTCCTATAATATTTTTATTACAAATACGACTTCTTTTACTATTTCAGATGTTTCCATATCCGATCAAATGCCAACTGGGTTTACCTATATTGGAGATACTGTAATTTTGGATGACGGAGGTATTTTTGATGAAACGCTTCAACCTGCTTATGGAAGTACAGGTTTGTTGACTTGGGGAAGTTTCACTTTTGATCCGGGCGAAACTGTAGCAATTTCTTATGATGCTAAAGTTGAGAATTCTGTATCAGATGGAATTCATGCTAACTTAGTTTCTATGGCTGGAGGAAGTTTCGTTCAAGGAACTTTATCAATAAATGTTGATATCAATTCTCAGCTTACTTCTAATCCTTCAACCTTCAACTGTGAACCAGCATTTTTTCAAGTATATAGAAAGAAAGGAAGTGATCAGCCAAATGTTTATGGAAAACTAGATCCTGTCTCAGGTGATTATAGCCAAATAGCTGTTATCTCACATCAGGTTAATGGAATTGGTTTTGACGTTTATAATAATTTAGCATACGGAATGGCGGGGAAAGAATTTGTGAGTTTAGATGCTCAAGGTATAGTTAAAACACTTGGTTTAACCTTGAACAAAAAATCGTATTCTGGAGATATGGATACGCTGGGTAATTGGTATGGGAAGGTAGGAAGTGATATCGTAAAAGTGGATGTTTCAGGCCCATCAGTTGTCGCTACTTATTCAGGACAAGGATTAAGTGGATGGGATATGGCATATAATAAGAATGGAAATTTTTATAGCGTTCATAATGGAACTTTATATGTTTTCAATACCTCTACAAATACCAAGTCAACAGTAGGGTCGATTACAGGAGCTACTATTCCTTCAGGAGGTTATGGAGGACAATGGGCTGGGAAAGATGGATATCATTATATTTCGCATAATTTAACTGGAGAAATATATAGAATAGATGTCAGTACTAGAGAAGCTAGATTCGTTTTATCATCTATCGATGGTTTACGTTTCAATGATGGATTTTCTTGTCCATTAGATATTCCAGCAGTTTTCGAATATGACCATTATGATTTATTAGGATATCCTACTGCAAGTCATTTGGCTTACGCTCAAGATCTTGGTGATGATGATACGCCTGATTATAAAATGGTTTGGTTAGGAACAAGAGTAACTAAAGAAATTAATGCACCAGCCAATTCTATTGGAAATGGAGATGGAGGTGATGACGGAATCGTATACCCAACTTCCTTTGCGACAGGTGGAACGTCTGAAGTAGGAATTATTTTGAATACCAATATGACTGATCAAGAAGTATTTTATGGAATGTGGATTGATTGGGATGATGATCAAGTATTTGATGATTTCTATAATGGTTCTTCTACGATCAGTTCACAAACTGAACTTGCTCAGAGTGTTAATGTACCAGTTGGTTTTACTAGTGGAAATGTTGCCATTCGATTACGAGCAGGAGAATCAGCATTTGCTAATGCTGACCAAGGAGGTGAAAGATTATTAGGAGAGGTAGAAGATTATTTATTTGCGGCAACAGCCATATCAGTTGGTACCAAAGAAATTTCTTATATCCATATTGATTTTGAATGTGATGCAGCTAGAGATGGAATAGATGTCTTTAATGAAGATTTAGAAGAGGATCTAGATGATGACACTGTTGCAGACAAAAATGATCCAGATCCAAATGATGAAAACAAAACTTTTGTTCAATATCTTCCTTCTCAAAATTCATATGGAACACTTGCTTTTGAAGATCTTTGGCCTATAAAAGGAGATTATGATTTCAATGATTTTATTGTCGAAGTCAAAGAAAAAATTGTTACTAATGCAGATAATGATATTTATGAAATTACTTTCGACTTAAGGATAATGGGAATGGGAGGACAATACAACAATGATTTTGGAATTGCCTTGTATGATCCTCAAGATCAGATTACAGCGGAAGTTTTTTCTGAGCATAATGCTACTTTTGATGTTGCACATGAGTCAGCTAAAAAGATTATAACCATCAAGAAACCGAAGCAATTATTTTATCCAAATGCAATGACGGATATTATTAATGCAGAAGATGGGGCTACTTACTATGCACCAGTAGAATTGCAAATAGTCTTAACTGTAAATGGGGCACTCTCCTACCCTAACGATTATGATCCAAGATTCTTTATAGAACAACAAGGAGTTGATGGACACGAAGTGCATCTTCCAGGGAATACTCCTTCCCCAAGAATGAATACAGATTTATTTGGGACAGGGAATGATGATACAAATCCAGGAAATAATAAATACTTTAAATCAGCTAATAATCTACCTTGGGTACTTTATATTCCTACTACTTGGAACTATCCATTGGAAGGTGTGGATTTAATCGAAGCTTATAGCCAATTTGCAACTTATGCTGAAGGAAATCCTGGTTTGGTTTGGTATCTAGAGAACCTTTCTGATCCTACCAAAACGTTTAATGATCATTAATTTTTTATAAATAAAGTGTTAGAAAAGATCTAATTAGAATGAATTTCTAGTTAGATCTTTTTTTATTCCTGCTCCCCGAGTAAAGGCAAAAACTATCGCTTATAAATATGAGTTTTATTGTAATATGTTGGTTTGGTTATTGCAGTATCCCTATGATAACTAACACTACGCTAGAGTATTTTTGTTAAACTCATTTTTTGCTTAAACAAATAATTGCACAACCCTAGCTTGTAGTCATGGATCTGAATGAACAAAAAACAAATAGACCTGATGGGATTTCTATTGGGAGGCTTTTGATGAAAACAAAGGAGTACATTTTTCTCCTTTGTAGATATTGGTATTTGATACTTCTATTTTGTTTTTGTTATGCTTTTTACAATTTGATTTATACGCTTGAGGTTATTCCAACATATCCTTGTAAAGCTACCTTTCTAATAAAAACCCAAACCGTTCTTAAAGAGAATGCTGTCTTCAGTAAAATTTTTGCAAAACTATCCGTTTCTGAACTTACCTTAAGAAGCTCTCTTTTCCAAAAAGTTACCATGTCTGACAATGATGATTTTTTAATTAATCATTATATCGAAACGTATCAGAAATTTTATCCTGAGCAATTCGGTCTATTTGAAATAAAACCTAATTTTAAATTTGTCCATGGGGATACTGAAACTTTTATTAAGGAAGAAAAGATAGCCTATAATTATATTCTAAGCTTATTATTGAGAACAAATACCACCTTTAGAGATGGATTTGTTAATCTAGCCTTAGACGAAAAAATTGGTTTTTTAGATTTTTATTTTTCCGCTCCAAGCGAGGATTTATCGATTGCCTTTATGAAAGTTCACACCAAAATAAGTCAACGATTATTTTTTGAAAGTGCTATTTATCCAGATAAGGAAGCATTAACCGTAAGGAAAAATCAAGTCGATACCTTACGAGAAGAATTCCGAAAATCTTATTATGAATTAGGGCGAGTTAGAGATAAACATGCTCGATATAAAAATAAACTGGAAATTGATTTAGAAAAAGAAGAAAGAGATATAACCAAACGAGAAGCAAATATTTTACATAATTATGTAAATCGAATAAACCGGTTAGATATTGCTACTCAAATTTTTAAAGCTGACTACATGGCTGGATTAGAAAATTTACAGTCAGTCGAAATGGATAAAATTTCTTCTCATCCTTTAATTACGCTAACTTCAATTACTTCTACTCCAATTTACCCTGTCAGCCCTTCTTGGAAAAAAGGCGTAGTCCTCGATTTAATCACTAGTGGACTTATGATCAGTATTCTCATTGTGGTTATAAAAATATTTAAAGACATTATACATGAATTAAAAATAGAACAGGAAGCTATCGAACAAGATGAAAAAATAGCTAAAGTTACTGATGCCGCTAAGTCATAAAAATAATTCAATCATACCGATATCAACCAACTTGGGAAAAGGTTGGATAACTAATATTTCTAAGTTACTAGTGCGCCTTATAACAATATTTTCACGGGATGATTATCTAGAATTTAAAAAGCCTGTACCTTATAAAAGTACAGGCTTAGAACATTCACTAAAATCAATAATTTCTGTTACTCAAAAACGCCTTCATCTATGACAATGATATTGCTGTTTTCTGAGAAGGGTTTGATATCTCTTCTTCCGTTTTTATAATCCGCAAACCCCTTTACCTTAATACTATAGTTATCTGAGAATTTTAGAAAAGGAATAGTCAACTCAGAAGCAAGGGTCGAATAAGAGGAGAAACGATAAGGTCCTCTAAATACAGTTTCATTTTGAAAATTAAATTCCAACATTACTTCTACAAAATTAAGCGTTCCTTCATTATCTAATTTAGGATCTAATTGACTTGATACTTTGACAACATCAGTCATGTTAGACATTTCAATTACTGAAAAATTTTCCAAAATTTTCCCTTGTGTCATATCTTCTATGAGTAAAGGATTAATTTCGAGCTTTATATTCTGGCTATACGATTGCTGGTGCACCTTAATGTAATAATCCAATTTAAAATTAATAGTACCTGTGAACAATTGTAAAAGCGTTAAACTTTCCTCTTCTAATTTGACCTTGAAGCGAACATTCTGATTACCGATTGGAATAATATACCCAACTGTTTCTCCATTGATTTTTAGAGGTTGTCTAGAGATAGAAACCAAACTATCTGGGAATTTTTGTTCTAGAATTAGACCATTTTCGCTTAATGATTGTGTTGCTTTTTTTAATGCACTTTGATCAAAAGACAAAGCAACTTCCATGTCCAATTCTAATTTCGATTCTCCAGTAGAATAATAAGTTACAAAACCAAGAGCTGTCGGTTCTCCTGTAGTTTGATTATTGACAGGAATTAAAGAAGCTTTTGTTGGAAAAGTGTAATATTTAAAAGGTTGCTCATGCAAAGTTTCAATCTCTCCATTTACCAAAATTCTTAATCCTTTTTCTTTTCTTAATTCCTCTATGGATTGGTTTTTATAATTACTATCAAAGCTAGAGCAGATCTCATTAAAGAAAATTTTAGTTTTTGAATCTTTTGCTAAAAAATCTGCGTTTATTTTATTTTTACGGTACGTTTGAAACGCTTCAAGAAGTCGATCTTTCTGCCATTTATTACTTTCAGAATTTAGCTTTGTAATAATTTGTTCCATACTTTTTGTGTGCAACCAATTCATTACTTTTTCTTCTTTTTCTGCTAACCTATTAAAAAGTTTCATGGTTCTCTTATCATTTTTCACAAGCGCATTATTCACCTTCTTGAACTTATAAGTATTGAATTCTTCGAGAAGTTGATCTCTCTTCTTATCACTAATTTCCTGATGAAGTAGTTCCTCTAAAATTTGATTCATGCTGTAGATATACAAACGATTTAATAAAGTTTTTTCAACACGCTGTATTTTATCTTTATATACTTTAAGATTAGACGCCGTAGTATTTTTATAAAAAGGAGGCGTAGGAAAAAGCTCCACTTTAGTCAAATTTTTATATGGACTTTTAAAAATAAATTTATTCGCTGCAAAAACCATATCAGTTTTATTTGGATTGATCGTACTCACGTTAATAGGGCTTTCATAAACAATACAGTTTGCAATAATTTTAATATAATTCTTACTTCCATGTCCTACACTTACAAATGATGATTTACCTGGGGCAGCCGCAGGGACATAGAGGGTGTCCACAACAATAATGTGTTTGGCAGCATCAGTAAAAATAAAACCACCAAGGTCAATTTTTCTAAAGTAATAAACTGACGTTTGCTTCCTACTAGGGTGAGTACTCCGGCCTTTCTCAGAAATCCCAGCCGTTTGTGTTATCCTTTTTTTAAGCCCATCTCTAAATTCTCTTATTTTATTGTCATCGATTAGTTGTTGACGTAAAGGGTTTGATTTATTAATAGAATAATAGGAATGCAAATGATTAAAAGAAACAGGATAAGAATATGCGAAATTTGCTTTTTTATGTTTTTTAATTTCACCAGATGTTGGTTTTGTCCATAGGGAACCTCCTCTCCTTCTTTTTACTTTTGGGAAAACCCAAACTTGATCCCGTCCTGTCATTATTTTTCGAGGGCCTGTTGCAGAAGATGCAGCTACTCTATTTCTAGGGCTTGATGTTCTTGCCGTAGGCCTAGGAGCGGTTGGCCTTGTTCTTTTTGATTTTTTGGTTTTAGATTTTGAAGTAGATTTTCGATGATCTACTGTCTTAGTTTTTCTAGTTTGAGCATCGGATAAATTTACAAAGCAAGATAATATGATTAGGATTAAAAAACCTTTTATAGTTGTCATGATAATTGATTTTGTGGTGAATGATAAATATGATTTTTGATTATCTCTCAGCCTGAGAAAACGCACGCTGAGAGATAAATCTTGAGAAGATTTTTATTCTCCTCCGTTCGGCCATTCAGGTTCGAACAAAACATTTTCTCCAAGTTCGATTTGTTCTTGACTTTCTAACCTCTTAGTCTTGCCCACTTTTTTATAAAATGTCACTTTACTTGAAGTTGGTCCATTGTTCTTAGGCACATAGAGAAATAAAGGGTTAGGTGGATTTGGGATACCATTTACATAATATGGTTTGAAATTTTTCTTAATAGTTAGTCCACCTTTTTGTAACTCAACCTTTGCAAAAGCCAAGTGTGTTTCGTCTTCTGTTAATTTTGCAAAATCAAGCACACTCCCATCAACAATAATTTGTTCGGTCAATAATTCTAAGGCATCAACAAATCTTTCTCCGCTGTTTAATTTAACTGTTTCTTCTACCGTGAAGGAGGCATTAGGAATATTAGAAATTACTTTTACTGTAATATCAAATTGAGGTTCATTCACTTTAGACTTATCCTTTTCTCTGATCATGTTAAATAATAAATAATCCACTTGTGTACCCATTGGTGAAGTCCATTCTTGATCTTTTGCCGTCCATTGTCTTGCTTCACTATGGATACTTCCGTCGCTAAATTTATGACTTACTTCAACGGTTATAGATCGAAGATCAAAATCTGGATTAATATGAGGTAACCCCATGATTACACTCGGAAAATCTTTATTGACATCTACATCAATGATGTATCCTTCTTTTAATAAAGTTTCTTCATCAAGACCATATTTGCTAAAGCTAAGTAGACCTCCAAAACTAGTTGGTCGAGTAACCATTCTTTGTCGGGCAAAATTATAATTGATGCTCCCCTTCCGTCTCTTTTTTACACTTTTTGTAGAATTTTGGTAGCCAAATTTTACCGCACCTTTTCCTTCTGTCATCATGTCTAAAATTCTTTTTTTCGTATCCTCATTATCTGTAGATACAAGCATCGCTTGTAATTTTTCCAGCTCCTCGGCCCTACTCATCAAACTATCGCTGAATACCTCTTTTTGAATTATTCTAATAATATCATTCATGTTTTGATCATCTTGATTTTGACCATTTCCAGTTGTATCTGAGGTATTTTCACACTCTACTATCTCGACTTCCATGCCCTGAATATTATTTAATGTTTCCTTTAAAGATTGCTTAGTTTTCACTCCTCCTACTTTAAATGGGCCTAGTTTAATTCCAGCCTCAATTTTGGAATTCTTTTCAAAAAAATTGTAAACATTATCCCATTTACCTGTGATCTTGTAACCACATGGTGCCGTCAATCCGTTATAGGTAATATTAGCTCGTATCGGAATTCCTCCTTTTGAACTTGCTAATTCTTTAAATACAGATGCACCTAACTTTGTTAAGTCATAACTGATTACTATTTCTTGGCTAGCAGAAGTAGCTCCCTTGAAATTGACCTTAGCATCTTTGTCACCCAAGAACTTATTGGAATCAGAAAGGAAATCTATATCTGAAGATTTTAAAGGGATTGCTGATAATCTAACTTTGGAAACTCCGCTTACTTTTTTAATATATTTTTTAACATCTTCTACAACTTCTGGCTCTATAGCATAGGTGAAAGATGCGACTAGAATACCTCCTTCTAAATTTTCTTTGGTTTTAACGTCTTGATATTGGTACCGAAGAATTGTCATCTTAGGTCTTACTTTTTTATCCACATCAACTTCTTCCGCTACTCTCAATTCGTTTGGCATATAATACCATTGTTCTTTATCTCCATTGTCTTGGAAAACAGAATAAACTTTTTCCTTACCATACTTAGTGACTACTTTAATATCATCGATGGTATTTTCAGCAGCAAGACTTGCTTGTGCAAATGCGATAGAACTCATTCCTAAAACGCAAATAAAAGTAAGCGCTGCTAAAAATAATTGGCTATTGTTGTTTGAAAAATTCATTGTGATTTTCATAATAATTGATTTAAAAAGTGAATGATTTTTTATTAATAATTATAATGTAAAGATGCAGCGACTAGCCTCCTTAAACATCCACTCTTTTGAGGGTTAATAAAATATCCTCATAAATGAGGAGATTAGGAAAGTGATAAATATTTGGACTCAGATGGGATGATTAAAAAATAAGAAGGAAAGAAAAAGTAGAACTATGGGAGATACAAACCTTGAGTTAGTTATTAAGTTATTGTTAAAATAAAAAAGAGAATAAAGCTAAAGCCCTATTCCCTTTTTAAACTTTCCATAGTATCAATCACGATATCGATATTTACTTTTTTGGAATCGATTTTTTAGGTTCCGTTGGAACATCCAAGGATCTTGCATATGATTATTGAATCTACGTTTGGCAGTATAAAAAGTGTCCATGCTGAAAGTTTTCCCAGCAATGATTCTTGCTCGTAGTTTGTACCTGTTTTGATTAGAAAGTTTTTTAAACTTTTCTTTTACAGAATAAAACAATACTCTTTCATTAAAATTATAAGCTGCTACATTAGCCGTATAACCTGGAAAACATTCTACAGTCATGGCTTCGATAATAACATCATATTTCGCTTGACGAGCTATGTTCACTTCTCTTGCTCCTAGGCTGGTGAAAAGATCGACGAAAGCATCTAATCCAATTTTTGCTGAAAACTCTACTAGGTCTTTGGGGCTTTCAATCTCTTTCATTTCTTCTATAATTCCTTTGACCTGTTCTTTTAATTCTTCAGGGTCCGCAGAAGGATTTTGTAGAAATACTTTTCTTACCATCTGATGAGTTTTCTTGATGTCTTTAATATCTGTTTCCATAAGATAATTAAATAGCCCTTCTCCCTGAGCGATATCCCAATGTAAAGTTGACTTATCTTTATAATCATTAATGGGGTCTACTTCAGGATTAAATTGACTGTCTTGTGCTTGTATTTGAGTAATGCTAAAAAGTAAAAAAGAGGTGATAAAAATTTTGATTGCCGTTTGCATAATATTTGATTTTAAGATTTAAAAAAAATTGAAGTTTAGTAAACTGGGTCAATCCAGATGGCATCTTCAGGAACATTGATAAAGCGATTATCGATAAAAAAAGCATTTTTAGTTTGCTGATTTAAGTTTGTTTTTTCACCAACCCATGTCCATTTCTTTTTCTGAGCGAGCTGAATTGTGTACTCTTCCCATTCTTCATGGTTAGGCTTTTTTTTATGTTTTTGCTTATAGTAAATATGTGTTCCCGCAAATTCTGTAGCAATACCAACTCCTGGGTTTTTAATTTCTCCCAATAGAATATCTATCACCATTATTTGAATTTTAGGGTGAATGTCTTCCCATTTCTTTCTCCGTAATTTTAAATGTTTTACAGACTGTAACTTTGGGATTTCTGAGTTTTTATAAAATCCTTTAAATGTTTTTATTGGAAATTTATTTGGATTCTTTTCATACTTCCGATACAACCTTTGAGCGGCTCCTTTGCTTTTTATAATTGGTTGAAGCGTAGTAGAATACTGTTGTAAGAAAGCTCCGAACGAAGTCCATTTTTTTACTCGGTGGCGAAGAATACCAAACTTATTAAACATTGCCCAAAGAACAGCATAACCGTCTTCGTTGGTTTTGACTCCAGCTTCTCCAGTTACAAAACGAGCCATCCATAATGCATCTTCTTTTGTGAAAATGTAGAGTTCATGACTATTGGATAATTCTGGAACCGTAGTGTCGAGAATTAAGACACCAAGAGAATCATGCATAGAAGCAAAGTCTGTATAATTACGATCTGAACTTTGTGTATACACGATAATCGAATGAAAAACTAGTATAGTACTTAGGATCAATTGAAGGGTCGTCTTCATAATATTTGATTTTAAAAAATGAAAAAATAGATATATGGTTAAGCCCTATTTAAGGGCCAACATAGCGACATTTTTCTTGTTTGCACATTTGATAACCTTCTATATCATTGGCCTTCGTTTCTGCCTTTTCGAAAACGAAATGTATTTCAGGACTACTGGTTTCTATTGGTTGATATTCTAGCAATAGGGTTAAAGCAAATCCAAATAATTGAAAAGCAATAAGGTAGAAGACGTTAATTTTGATTGCAGGTTTGGGGGTATTTTCCTGCTCTAAACTACTTTTGAACTTTTTCATAATATTTGATTTTAGTAGTGAATGGTAATTGGTTGATAAATCCTCAGTTATAAAAAGATTAGAAAAGCCTGCTCTTGAAATAAAAAAGACGACTTTTCTAAACAACTTCATTTTTAGGCAAAGCGGTTATCCGCAATCGTATTGCCAATCTTCGTGTTCTTGTTTTTTTGATTTTTTCTTCCGTATTGTTTTGATTCTCCATTTTTGAGCAGCAGTTCCATTAAATTGATATTGCCAAACAGGTGTTTTACTCTTTAGTCCACCACCTTTTACATCGAGATATAAACCGCTGACTTTTGATTGTAGATAAACATATCCGCCTCGAATGTTGATGACTTTCCATTTTTGAGCATCTGTTCCATTTTTAGCGTATTGCCAGATAGTTGCACCTGATTTTCGACTACTTCGTTGAACATCAAGGTAAAGACCACTTGCTCTAGATTTGATATAATAATAACCGCCACCAGCATTAATAAACATCCATTGTTGAGCAGAAGAATTATTTTTTTTGTACATCCATATTGGAGTTTGTGCTTTTTTACTTCCTTTTTTCACATCAAGATGTAAGCGATTAATTTTTGATTCGATTTGCACCCATTTATTAGTGATAACGTTTTGACTTTTTGCGGTAACAGTACACGCTAAAAGAATTATTATTACGATTAAATTGATTACTGTTTTCATAATATTGAATTTTAAAAGTGAATGATTTTGTTTGAATAATTATAATGTAAAGATGTGGCGATTCAATCCGTTAAACATCCACCCTTTTGAGGGTTGTATGAAAACCCTCATTTATGAGGAGCAACTTGATTGAAAAAAAAGGATCATTAAACTACTCCGCGCAAGCTGACGGAGAATCTTGAATTTGTTCCCCAACTTAAAAATTGGGGCTATGAAATCCTTGTTGCATTCGCACCCGATGCTTGGATTAAAAAAGCCATTTCGAAATTCGAAATGGCTTAATAGTTTGGTTTTATTCCTTCTCCTCATTTATGAGGATATTGGTAGATTCCTCAAAAAAAAGGATGTCTAGCAAATCGAATCGCCGCATCTTTGAAGTGTAATTATGTTGAAGAAATTAATAGACAATTCTTCAAACCTTTGGCAATTAAAATATTTACCTAACTTCTTATGAAGACCATTCTTTTTATTTTTATTCAAAGAAGTACTTCATAAATAAAATTATAAGAGATGAGGATTTTTTACATTTATTTATGCTTCTATTTTTTTATGCATTTAACCCAACAAGTGAATTGCCAAAACCCCATTCTTATCGATCCATCTACTTATCTAGAAAAAGATAAAAACATAGATGCAGCATTCCATTTAGAAAAGGAAAACAAAAATTATTTTTTTTGTCAAGAGGTCTATTTACGATTATCTAATACTAAAATAGATTTAGGCTATCCAACCAAAATTCAAAATGGATGGAAGGATTTACCCCAATATTGGAATACGGGTATTGATGCAGCCCTAAGATGTGATGATAATAAGAAGAGTATTTTTTTTAAAGGACGAGAGTATTTTACTTTTCAGAATGGTTACCCTGCCGCTAAATTTCCCAAAAAATTACCAGGAGAATTTAGCAAGCTCCCCAGGTATTTTCATTCAAATATTGATGCTGCAGTTTACCTAACTAGTAACCAACGAATGTATTTTTTTAAGGGAAATCAATATGTAAGAATAAAAAATAATAAAGTAGAACAAGGTTATCCAAAAAAGTTACCAGGAGAATTTGCGGACCTTCCAAAAGAATTTTGTTCAGATATTGATGCGGTACTACATCACAAAGGGAATATCTTTTTTTATAAAAATGGGCAGTACACTATAAACGAAAAAATAACTGATTCAAGAAAGGAAACAAAAATAGAATAGAGTTTATTCTAAATGAAGTTCTATCCGAGATCTTGAAACGTCTAAAATATTATAATAACATTAATTCAGTTTACTTGTGTTTTATTTTGGATAGGTAAAACTCCTTTGTACCTTAAATATAATTGTTTAACTAGAGGCGAGAATAACTGATAAATTTTGAATACAAAATTTCTAATGAAAATATTTTTCTATATCCTATTTCTTTTGAATACTGTTCAACTTTGGGCACAGCCATTTCATTATGAAATTTTTGATACACAGGATGGAATGCTTTCTTCAGAAATCACCACTTTGTATCAAGATAAAAAAGGTTATTTATGGATTGGTACTGTTGTAGGTTTGAGTAGATATGATGGATACTCTTTTACTAATTTTACCATTGCTGATGGTTTAACATCATCTTTTGTACGAGGCATTCAAGAAGATAAGTCTGGGACTTTGTGGGTCGCTACACATAGCGGAATAAGTTTTTGGAATGGGCAAGAATTTCAAGCCATTAATTATAAAAAACTAGGGAATGAACTTATTTGGATATTTCATATAACTCCCAATGGGGATCTTTGGGTAGGAAGAGATACTGGTATTTCTGTCTTGCGAAACAAAGATTTGCAAAAAGCGAAAACTAATTTTCAAGAATCTTCTTTTCATCATTTTGATCTCAAAGTAGATGTTAATGCGATGGCTAGTGATAGTTTTGGTAATGTTTATTTTACTGATTATCAAGAATTAATGGTCTATGATGGAACCGATTTTAAAACTCTAGGAACTGATGAAGAGGATGCCATCACAAGCATTTTTCCGTTGGATAAAGATACCGTTTTAGTAGGCAATAGAGCAGGAAGTATTAACAAAATGGCAAAGGATTTTAAAGCACCTTTCCAAGCTTATGAAAAAGATTCTGAAGATGCCTTGACCATTCTACCCTATGATAATCGACTTTGGATTCAAGATCAAAATGGCGTAAAAATCATTGAGCATGGTAAGCAAATATATAATCATTCGTTGTACGAAGTCGAGGGAATCAAATTGTTACAATGCATGATAAAGGACCGAGAGCACAACTTTTGGTTAGGAAGTACAGAAGGCTTAATTAAAATGACTCCTAGAGATTTTAAGATGCATCAAGGAGTTACAGATGCGATTAAAAATGGTGTTTATTCACTCATTGAAAATGAAGCAGGGGAACTAGTCGTGGGTGGTAATTCCAAGCGTAATTATATTCGAAAAGCAGATGGCAAATATGAAAAATTGAAAATTCCTAAGCATTTTCCAAAAGGTGAAATGTATGATATGATAAAGGATCACAATGGTGATTTATGGTTTTTATCTTATTGGGATGGACTTGCTCGATACCAATCTGCGACTCAGGTAGATACATTTTATTATGACCATGGGATTACAAGAGGGTCTGATTTTTATTGCGTCTTTGAAGACCAGTCTTACAATATTTGGTTGGGGCATACCGCAGGGGCTTCTCAACTAATATTCGATTGGCAGGCCGATACCTTAAAGCAAGTAATCAACTATATAGAAGATGCTGGAGTCAGTCGCGGATCGGTCAAGAGTATTATACAAGATAGTCATGGTACTTTATGGTTTGGTTTTACTTATGGCTTGTATTACTATGAAAATGGTAACCTTATAAAATATAAAGATCTACAAGTTCCTATTATCGATATGGTTATCGACAAGGATAATTCTTTGTGGATTGCAACACAGGGAAGAGGTCTTTTGAAATGGAAAATTACTGGAGAAAAACAATTAGAGCTTATTGAAGAATATAATCAAGATAAAGGACTCGCTTCTAACTTTTTATTAAGCCTAGCATTAAATCAAAATGATGATTTATGGGTAGGTACGTATGTCGGATTTTCTGTACTAAAAAAACAAGAAGAACAATATCACATCATTAACTACAATCCGCAGGATGGCTTGTTTAAAAAAGCTTATCAAAATATTTCTTTATTTAATGATAAAAATAACATCATGTGGGCAGCCACTTCGATGGGGCTTTTATCTTTTGATCCATCAGTAATGAGTATGAATACCGTCGAACCTACTGTTAACATCAAGGGGTTAGAGAAAATTACTGGAGAAAAGATATCCTTAGATAATTTCCCTAAGGATTCATTGTTGATATTAGGATATGACGATAACACTTTGACCTTTTCTTATACCGGAATTAGTTTGAAAAACCCTACTAAAATAAAATACCAATATCAATTGGAAGGACTTAGTGATAGATGGAGTACGCTTTCTTCTCAAAGAGAAATCACTTTTAATAATCTTAACGATGGTACTTATACCTTAAAAGTGAAGGCTTGCAATAATGATTTTATTTGGAGTACTCAACCTGCGACTTTTACATTCAAAATACGTGCGCCATTCTGGGAAACTTGGTGGTTTATTTCTATTGCAATTCTTACTTTAACCTTCTTGATTGCATTTGTAACGAATGAATATAAAAACAAACAACTAAACAAGCAGCGATTTGCTATCTTACAAAAAGAGCAGGAAATGGAGCAATTAAAAGCACTTATCGCTGGAGAGGAAAAAGAACGCAAACGGATTAGTCAAGAATTACATGATGGACTTGGAGCTGTATTGGCGACAGTCAAAATGAGGATAAGCAGTATCTCTGATAAGTCTCCAACTATTATCAAAAACGATAATTACTTAAAGGCAGAAGAATTAATTGATGAAGCTTGTCAAACGGTTAGGGATATTTCTCATAGAATGACACCATATATTTTAGAGCAAAATGGGTTGGAATATGCGATAAGTGAATTGTGCTTAACTATTTCTCAAACTCAAAAAATTGAAATTCATTTTAATCCTTATCAAATAGATTTAATTGAATCTGATACTTTAAATATTACTATTTACAGAGTTACACAAGAACTAGTAAAGAATATTATCAAACACGCTGAAGCAACGGAAGTCATTGTACAAGTGACGGTGGAAGACGAAAATATTGAAGTATTAGTCGAAGACGATGGTAAAGGATTTGATATCAATCAAGTAAAAGGAGGAATCGGTTTGGACAATATTCGATCAAGGGTTGAGTATCTAAAAGGTAGCCTAATCATAGAATCTGAAATAAATAGAGGAACTACATTTTTAATTAATTTACCGCTAAAATAACATAACCAATGTTCAACATCCTTTTAGTTGATGACCACCAGATCATTATTGATGGATTAAAATTATTACTTGAAGAGGTACCTAATATTGATAATACTTATGAAGCTTTATCTGGTGAAGCCACTATTGAAATCGTCAATAGTAACTCAATAGATTTAGTTTTACTTGATATAAATTTACCTGACAAAAGTGGATTTGAAGTATGTGCTGAATTGAAAAAACAACATAAAGATTTAAAGGTCATTGCTTTAACTATGTTTGGAAATGCTGGGTATATTAATAAAATGATTAAAGCTGGAACCGATGGTTATTTACTTAAAAATACAGGAAAAGAAGAACTCGTTACCGCTATCGAAACGGTCATGAAAGGAGAACGATATTTTAGTAAATTGGTAACCTCCATTTTGGTGGCAGGTATGCAGGAAGTTAAAAAACCGAAGTCTTCAGATTTTATTCAAAAATTAACTCGAAGAGAAAAAGAGATTTTAAAATTAATCATTGATGAATATACCACAGATGAAATCGCTGCCAAACTTTTTATCTCTTCTACCACAGTAATTTCACATCGCAAGAATTTATTGCGAAAAGTCAACGCCAAAAATGTAGCAGGATTGGTCAGAAAAGCATTTGAGTTTGGATTAGTCGATGATGAAGAATAAATGAACACCAAGCTCTTCGCATTAAATTATATTGAACAATAACCCAAATGTGTTTATCCATTTAATTTGGCTGAACCATTTCTAAAAACCATTATTATGAAAAGTATTTCTCATTTTTTCCTTGTACTCTTTCTCCTATTAATTGCTTCTACAAGTTTTGCTCAATTTAGTTATTTTAGTCCATCTGGTATAGGTGGAGGAAGTGCTTTATTTTATCCTAGTATTAGTCCACATAATAACGATATTATTTATGTTGCCAGCGATGTAAATGGTATGTTTTATACTAATGATGGTGGCGAAAGTTGGGATATTATTCCTTCGAGAGATCTAGTAGCTACAACTGAAAGTAAAATGAATTTCACCAGCGATCCAAATATTTTATATACCGTTTGTCGTAATTTCATTACGGATAGAGATTATGCTTGTATAAGTATTGATGCAGGTATAACTTGGGATAGTTTGGTACATCCAGAATTAGATGGAGAAGTTGAATATTTATATGCAGATCCTAATCATACTGATCGAATTATAATAACAACTTTTGATAAAATGTTTTACTCAGAAAATAGAGGTGCAGACATTGAAATGAAATATATAGCAGAGGATCCCTTAAATATAGGATTACATATTGGTGGTGTTTTTTGGGATCAATCGAATATTTATATTGGGTCTACCGATGGTCTGCTAAAATCTGAGGATGACGGCGATAATTTTTTTATAGAACCAGTAGATGGATTACCTGATGATTATGGCTTCTTATCTTTTTCTGGAGCTAAGGAGGGGAACTCTATTCGTTTTTTTAGTGTAGCCAGATATAAATGGGATACTTATTCTGGAGTTCTAGGTGATGATTATTGGGAAAAAGAAAGTGCCTTTTTTTGTATAGAATCAGATGGAAGTAATGGATTTGAAACCCTAGATGGTGTTGATTTTACAGCGAGTAATTTTCCTTTTTTTACTGCTTCATCCGATAGTGATATCAATACAGTATACGTAGCTGGGGTAAAAGCAGGAGGTGGTTCTCGCCCTACTGTTTGGAAATCTACCAATGGAGGAATGACTTGGGGAACTGTTTTAGAAACAGAAAATAATACTAATATCAAAACAGGATATATGGGAGATGGTGGTATTATAGATTGGCTATGGAGTGAAAATGCGATGGGATTTGGCGTTTCACCTACAGATCCTGATATGGCTATTATTACCGATTTTAGTTTTCTTCACATCACTAATGATGCAGGTGAAAACTGGCGGGCTGCTTATGTAAAACCAGAAGACCTCGGCTCCGCAGGCTCACTTGTTTCCATTTCCGATACTTATTCTTCTAATGGATTAGAAAATACAAGTGCTTGGAATCTTTATTGGACAAGCCCCAATAATCCCAATAATGTATTTGCCTGTTTTTCGGATCTTACTGGTATTCATAGTATTGATGGTGGTAACCATTGGTCATTAGATTATACTGGATTGGATTATATTGAAAGCGATAATACACAAAAACGCTTTAATTCAATTTATCACATTAGCAAACATCCTCAAAATAATACGATATATGCTTCCGCTTCTACGCTCCATGATATTTATCAGTCACATGTCTTAACAGATGATGAATTAGAAGGATACAACGATGCAATTGGAGCCATTTGGTCTTCCGATAATGAAGGAAAAGACTGGACCTTAATTCATGATTTTGATGATCCCATCCTTCAAACTGCCATTGATCCTAATGACTCTAATATAATGTATGCGGTTTCCCCAAATCCATATAATGGAGGCTTCTTTAAAACAACCAATTTATCTGATAACAGTAATGCTACTTGGGAAATGTTACCCAACCCTGCAAATACAGCAGGAAGAGCCAATTCTATCGATGTCTTGAATGATGGAAATCTTGTTTGTACTTATTCAGGAGGTCAAACTAATGGAAATATTTTTACGGCAACTTCAGGCGTATTTTATAGTGAAGATGATGGGCAAACTTGGGAGGATAGATCCGCATCAGAAATGAAATATTATACTAAAAGTCTATCAATAGATCCACATGATGTGAATCAAGACACTTGGTATGTAGGTGTTTTTGATGGCTGGCCTAGTTGGCATCCATCTGTTAGTTTAGGTGGATTATATCGAACCACGAACAGAGGTATTGATTGGGAAGAACTAGGGAGTTTTTATCGCGTGGAATCTGTAACAGTTCACCCTGACGAACCAAATATAATGTATGTTGCCACCGAGTCAGAAGGATTATGGTATACTGATAATTTAACGGCTGCCAATCCTGCTTTTCAATTGATTGAAGAATATCCATTCCTTCACCCGATTAGAACTATTTTTAATCCTTTTGATGTAAAAGAAATTTGGATAACCAGTTTTGGAAATGGTATACGGAAAGGGCCTGGTTTGGAAGTTTCTATTACCCCTTCACCAAGTCTTAAAATAATTGTAACTACTGCTCCTAATCCTGGAATTGATTTTATTAATTTCCGACTTAACGAGGATGCGTTCGTTCAAAACCGACAACTTAGCCTTAGCATTTTTGATATTTCAGGGAAACTAATTCTGAATACACTTTTCTCAAATTTAGAGTATCAGCTGAAAAAATCACAAACAGGGACAGGTAGTTTTATATATGAAATTAGTGATAAGAGCAAAAGATTGGCAGTTGGAAAAATTATATTTCCTTAGGCTACAGTAAGTAGTTTATTGCTTGCCATAGAAGGACTCAATAAACTAAGTCAAGGTAATTAAGTTTGCAAAAAGGTCCTTATCATTTTTTAGAATAATAAGGACCTTTTTGCTTTTGTAGCATAAAATAATTTTTATTTAATCCATTAATAATGGATAGTAATATCTCCAGAATCCGTGATCATTTTTCCTGTCAATGGACATTTATATTGCAACATAAAAATGTAAACTCCCTCATTTAAAATTGTTCCTTTATAGGTTCCATCCCAAAATTCATTGATGTCCTGAGTTTCAAAAATAACATTCCCCCATCTACCATAAATTTGAAAATTATAATCTTCTAAAAATAATGTAGGATTATAATATATTTCTAATTGATCATTCACTCCATCGCCATTTGGAGTAAATGCATTGGGTACTGAAATTAATGCATCAGGGCAATTATTAACCAATTCTAATCTTGTCATCAAGGTAGTATCACATCCATTAAAGATATCTGTTACCGTAGCAAATAAATTAATGCTTTCATAAATAGAGTAGATAGGATCGGGACAATCATCACAACTTAATCCCTCTTTAGATTGCCAACTATAAGAATAATCAAAATTATTATTTTCAATATTTAATTGAACTGGCTGTCCCAACAAGAGTGGATAATAGGAAGGAATAAAAACTTCAGGAGTTGTTAACATAGTTACTTCAGCTTCAGAAACTTCAGGAGGACAAAGTTCTAGCTCAGCAGTTAAAGTATAGTTAGTCGTTTCATTAATGACTAAAGTAGGATTAGAAATAAATGGATCCGATAACCCAATAGAAGGATACCATTCATAACTATCTGCATATCCGATCGCATTCAATTGGACGGTATCTCCAAAGCACCCCTCTACTCCTACCCCCTCTACTTGAAAATCAGTAATGACATTAACCAGAACAGAATCTGTCATTATGCAAGCATCAATATTTGCAGTTAAAACATACATTGTATTTTCTAAAGGACCAACAATAGTAACAATGGAATCAGAGTGGTTTACATTTAATGTAGGAGTCCAAGAGTAACTTTGATATCCATCAGGAACATCATTGAAAAGTTCTCCTTGCAAGGTAGTTGAATTCCCTAAACATATAGTCAAGTCATCACCTGCACTAACTTCTTCTGGAGAAATTACCCAAACCATGATCGAATCAAAAATGATGCAGCCATCCAAAGTAGTCACTTCTACAATGTATTCTGTGTTTTCTTCTGGACTCGCCATTGGAGTAAAACATTCAGAGCAGCTAAGAAAAGAAGGATTTAACCAAGTAGGATCATTTCCTAAGTTAGCTGATAATTGAATGGAATCACCAAGACAAATTACTCTATCTTCACTCGCAAAAGATTGATTTTGATTTAACACATTGACATGAACTGTTGCTGAATTCGTGCATCCATCCGTTGAAGTAACAGTTACCTGATAAGTACTTGGGATAAGAGGTGTTGCTATTGGATTTGGGCAATCATAACAACTAAGTCCTGGGATATTATTCCATTGGTAAGTTGCGATATTGCTTCCAGCATCAGCCAATAATTGGACTTGTTCATTAATACAAATAATCGTATCATTATTTAGAGATATAGTTGGAATCTCAAAAAGTCCAGTTTCTATTTCTATCTCAAAAATAGTTTCACATCCGAAATCACTATACGCCACAAAAGTATAAATCGTATTTTCAAGTGGAGTTGCTATTGGATTCAAGCAATCAGTACAACTCAAGGAAGGAGAATTTTCCCAATAAAAATTAAAATTAGAAGCATCTCCTAATATGGTCGCCAATAGTTGCGTACTATCACCTAAACAATTAATATCATTTCCTACCACTTCAATTTCTGGAAGTGGATTAACTATAATTTCTTGAACTATCGTATCGATACACCCAATGTCTGAAATAACTTCTAATGCAACCAAATAATTCCCTGCTTGAAATGTATGAGAAGGGTTTGATAAACTCGAAATTGTTGAATCTCCAAAATCCCAATTCCATTCCGTTATAATACTATTTTCAACAATGGATTGATCTGTAAAATCTATTGATAATGGTTCACATCCACTTATTGCAGAAGTTATAAAATTAGCTTCGGGAGGTTTTCCTACGATGATAAAATTATTTTTCATGATCGTGTCACTACAAAAATCGTTACTCACAATCAATGAAACATCATACGCTCCATCAACGGGATAATGAGTGGAAGGATTTTCAAATGTAGAATTATTTGGAACACCTCCATTCATTGTCCATTGATAATCATCAATAAATTCCATCGGATTTGTTTCTGCCAAAAATAGTACAGAATCTTGATTCGAACATAAAAGATTATCCGTAGCAATAACATCAATATTTAAATCTGTAACAATAATCGTATCAGGTTTTTCAATAATTCTCACACAACCTATCCCATCAGAAATGGCTAACTTCGGAACGAAGTTTCCAACCGAATTATAGGTATAAGTATAGGCTCCTGTACTATCAAAGACTACCGTCGAATCAAGTGCAGAACCATCTCCAAAATCCCAGGTTAATGATATTGCATTAATATTTTCAGTATAGAAAGTTACATCAAGAGGAACACAACTTGTATCTACTTCAAAATAAAAATTCCCTTCTGGCCCATTCAATTCTATAGCTTGTTCCATCACAAATGTATCAACACAATTTGCTGATGAATAGGCTATCAAGGTAACATCGTATACTCCTGGAGTAGGATAAATATGTGTAGGGTTTTTTATATTGGAATAGCCGCTCCCATCTCCAAAATCCCATTGATAAAATAAAACATTACTCGAGGTATTTTCAAAATTAACAAACATTGGCGGGCATGGTTGAAATGCATTATCCATAATAAAACTAACCGATGGATTAATAATTTCAATGCCATTTTCAATACAAAAAGTATCCGAACATCCATAAATATCTGTTACCAATAAACAAGGAGAAAATATTCCTTGATCTAAATATTGATGTGTTGGATTTTTTAAATTTGAAGTTTCTCCATCTCCAAAATCCCACAGATATTCTACATCTTTTCCTGTTGATAAATTTTCAAAAGTAAAGGCTGATACCGTGCACCCTAAGGAATCTACTTCAAATAAAGATTCAACATTTATAATTTCTACTGCTTGAGTTATACTCGATTTACATCCCCAGTTATCTTCTACATGCAGGGCTACATTATGAATTCCTGGCCCTGAAAAAACATGCACAATTTGTTCTCCTTGACCTGAACTTAAACTATCTTCGAAAAACCAATTCCATGAAATATTTTCGGTAAATAAGTTAGTCGTAGAATCTGAAAAGGTAATGTCAAGTAAATCACAATCTCCAATATAATTAGCTGAATAATTTGCCTGAATTTCATTCACAAAGATGGTATCCAAAAATATAGTAGAATCTTTACACCCATTTGAGTTTTCAGTTACTAGTTTCAAATCATTATAAAAACCTGCCTGATCAAAATCTATTTCTGTCGTAGCAGAATTAGGATTTGAGAAATTCATTCCTGTTCCAGACCATTCATAATTTACCGCTTGAGATGGACAACTCGCGGTGATTGTCATCGGATAACATCCTTGAGTTTGAGAAACAAAAAACGCTGAATTTACTTCTTGAACAAAGACTGTTTTTTCTAAAATATGTTCACATCCTGTCGCGGTATTAAAAGTGGTTAAAGTAATCGTATAAACTCCAGTATCTGGATATTGAAAAATCGGCTCAAACAAACTACTGGTATCAGTTGATATTCCTACTACGCCAAAATCCCAAAAAGAGGAATCTGCGCCAGATGATATATTTTCAAGTTCAACTAAAGATAAATTATTACAATCTTGAATTATATTAAAATTTGATTTGGGAAATTGAACCTGAATATAAGAACTGACCAAGGTATCAACAAGACAACCATTATGGCCTACTTCTAAATAGATCGAATAAAATCCTACCTGCTCAAATGTAGCACTTGGATTTTGCTCATCACTTGCTGTACCATTTCCAAAATGCCAATACCATTCATTTACATTCTCTGATGATAAATCAGTAAATGAAACTATCTCTCCAACACATATTGATGTAGGCATTCCTACAAAGGCAATTTCTGGTTCACTTCCAGCACATACTTTATTTTCAAATGTATCAATGTCCACACAGCCTAATGAATTAGTAACAGTTAGAATAAGATCAAAACATCCCGTATCTGGAATCGTAAAATTGGCAATAGATTCATTTGAAATTAAACTACCAGAAGGTAGATTCAACTGCCATTCACGAGATATTATCGGATTAATAGAATATGAATTATCTACTATATTTATCTCTAAGGGAACACATCCTAATATTTCATCTTCAGGAATAGAAGCTTCGAGTTCTTTTACTTTTACGGTTATATCTGAAATTCTTGTTTCGCAACCATTGGTATTTATAACGGTCAACACAACTGGAAAAACACCATACGATTCATACAAATGAGAAGGCGATTGCAAATCACTAGTTGTACCATCTCCAAAGTCCCAATGCCAAGATATAATAGTTGCATCATCACTTATCCCCTCAAAATTAGCAGGATGAGGTAAACTACATCCAATCGTATCAGAGGAAGACATCTCAATATCCGACTGAGGAAATACATGAATAGGAAACGAGGCATATTTTGTATTAACACATCCTTGAACATACCTAGTTAAACTGACCACATAAGATCCTGGTTCTTCAAAAAGATGACAAGGATTTTCTTCTGTGATTAATGGCGTATTATCACCAAAATTCCAAAAAACAGAATCTGCAGGAAAGCCAGATATATCAATAAATGAAGCATCAAAATCTTCACACCCCTCAAATGGTGAAAAAGCAAAAAGTACTGGGAATCCTACAGTAATATAATTTTCTAAGATTAACGTATCTCTACAAAAAGTCACATTATTATATCCCACAACTGTAACCGAATAACTTCCTTCTTCCTCATAAGTAATAGCAGGAGGAGTTGAACCAAAATAAGTTTCTCCATTCCCAAAATTCCAACTGTATTGCATTTCGGAAGTAATATTTTCATTATTGAAATTTACTATATGTGGTGCTTCACAGGCAAAAGTATCTGGTGTTGAAAAAATTACTTGAGTCGTTCCATAACTTTTAATATAATCTGTCTTATTGATAAAATTAACACAGTTGTTGGAATCTTTTACCGTCAAACTTATACTATACTCATCAGCAATCGTATAAGTACTTATGGCATCTGGCGAAGCACTTCCATCTGAAGTAAATACTCCAGTTGTACCTCCTAGCCCCCAAAAATATTCTTTGATATTAGGAGTTCCTGTATAGGTGAAAGTACTAGTGAGTGGAACACAACCAACGGTAGGATTACCTTCAAAATCAGGTATGGGTAAGGAGTGAATAATGATAAAATCTTCATGACATAATGTTTCGCTATTTCCATCTGAATCGGTGACAGTCAAGCAAATATCATAGGAACCTGGTGAGTTAAATAATCTCCCCTGGCACTCACCAGTAGAAGTAATCCCTCCAATATTCCAGGACCAACCAACTATTGAACCATCCTGAGAAGTTGAATTATCACAAAATTCAACTTGAGCAAATCCGCATCCTTCAGTTTGACTTGCAGTAAAATCTACAGTAATTTGTCCCATTACATTACTGCAGAATAATAGGATCACTCCTATCTTCAGATTTTGTAAAAATGTCATTTTGTATTGTTTTAAAAGCGGTTTTTTGTTAAAAAAATTCTCTCAAGCAAAGAATAATAAAAGCATGATTAAATACTCTTTCGAGTAATTATCGAAGAGAATAATATCTGCTAGTAAGCTTAAAGAGTTTTTAATGGTGGGACTATGCGGTAGTTTTTAAAAAACTTTTTGAGGGGCAAAAAGTTTTTCTAATATGCTTAAAATTTTCTTTTTTCTCATGAAAGAGAATAACTTATAATATGTTCAGTTAAAATAATGCCAAAAAATATTTAATATGTTTTTTTTTGAAAAAATAAGGTATAATTATTGATTCATATATGTTGTATCTCGCCTTATTGATAAATAATTTAATTTATACTTTTTTTAAAACTAAAATACAGAGTATTTTTAATTTTCAACGATTAGAAATAACTGATTACTCTCTAGTATTTTTACAAAAGAATCAATATGAAAAACGTATTTATTGTTACTGGCGGCAATAATAAAACAGGATATGGACATTTATTTAGATCTGCTTCACTAGCAAAAGTTTTAGCAAAAAACTATACCTGCTCTTTCCTGCTGATAGATACTCCTCAAGAAAATATTGATGCGTTTTTTGAAAAAAAGCATTTTCAAAACCAAGTTGAAATACTTAGTTTCTTAGAGACTCATTCAGTTAAAAATGATTTTGTCGTAATCGATAATTATTTAATAAAAGAAGATTTTATTGAAGGAGTTAAAAAGCTAAAGTTAAAAACTGTTTCCATAAATGATCTTCCTGAATTTGCTCTTCCGACAGATCTAGTCATCAATCACGCCATCAATCTTCAGCCAAGCGATTTCAATGTTCCTTCGTCTAAACTTTTACTAGGAAAAGAGTATCTCCTATTAAGGAGTGAGTTTTTTGAAGCACCAAAAAATCTTCCCATAGAAGCAGAGAAAGAACAAATTTTAATTTGTTTCGGCGGAGCAGATCCACTAGGATTAAGTTTAAAATATTTAAATTTCCTCCAACCATATCAAGAGAAATATCAGGTAGCGGTGATGACTAATTCTGATCCTCTAAAATACGAGTTAGCTAAATTCAAAAAAGAAAATCCACTTTTTGATATCTATATCTATAGTAATTTAGATGCCATGGATGTAGTTCAGTTAATTAGACAATCTAAAGTAGCCATTGTGCCAGCAAGTACCATTGCTCTTGAATGTATGTGCGTAAACATTGATTTGATCACAGGACAATTTGTAAATAATCAAAAAGTACTTTCCAAAAGTATTCGTGATTTAGATCTTGCTATCAACGTTGGAGATTTCACAAAATTAGATCAAGAAGCATTTGACCAATATTTTCAAAAGGCAATCATCGGTGGTTATAAAATAAAACAAAAAAAATATTTTGATACCGATCCAAGAGAAAATATTTTACGAGAGTTTAAACAATTGGAATCAAAGAAAAATATGAAATTAAGAAAAGTCAATTTTGAAGATTGGAAGATGCTCTTAGATTGGAGAAACGATTTCGAAACTAGAACACGATCTCACTCGATAGAAATGATCACCGAGGAACATCATAAAGATTGGCTCAGAAATGTAATCAACGATTCCAATAGAATGCTGTTTGTCGCAGAAGCTAATGATAATCCAGTCGGAACGGTGAGAGCTGATTTTGATTCCACCACCAACTCTTATGAATTGTCCTGGACCATTTCTCCTCATGCCAGAGGGCAAGGAATAGGAAAAAAAATAGTCCAATTATTAGTAGAAAAATTAAACTCAAGGGTTCGTGCTGAGATCAAAGAGGATAATATTCCTTCGATAAAAATTGCGGAGTCTGCTAATTTGAAATTTTATAAGAAGGAAGAGCAGGTGTTGCATTTTTGTAATTATTAGAATTAAACACCTTGTGGGAGCAAGGGGACGATTTCTATGTTACTACTGATCATTTTCTTTCGTAAAAAAAACTTAAGATAGGAAAAGTAAAAACCGCAATCAGTTACTTGATTGCGGTTTTTCTTTTTTGGATTTCATCATACTTGGAACTGCCACAAAGTGCCAATTCCTCCACCTTTTTTATATTTTAAATTCTACTAGAATTTTACCAAACGTTTTGTAGCGATCGAATTACCAGTCTGCTGAACTTGTAAGAAGTAATTACCACCAGCTAGTTTCGATAAATCCAATGGATAGTTTCGGGTAGAAGTTAATGTTTCCTGATGGACTACTTGTCCATATACATTCTTGACTTGGACGATAGTAGCCGTAATGTCATACTCCTCGATAGTGGGCAAAGTAATAAAGACTTGCTGTGTAAACGGGTTAGGACTAATATCCATCCTAACAGCATTGTCATTAAATAGAGCTACTACAATCTTGCTGTATTCAAAAGCACCGTCGTAATCTACTTGCTTAAGACGATAGTAATTATAGCCAGAGGTTGGCTTCTCGTCAAGAAAACTATAGTCCGAAAGTCCGTTTCTCGTACCATTACCAATAATCTTATTTAAGGTATTGAATGTACTCCCATCAGTACTCTGTTCAATTTCGAAATAGTCATTATTTTCCTCTTGAGCCGTTTGCCATTTTAATCTTACGCCGATGGGTTCAGATTTAGCCGTAAAGAAGGTCAACTCTACAGGTAGGGCAACCCCCATAGTGAAAGGTGCTAATGAAAGTGTTATTGCAGAACTAGACGTTGTCCAATTAGAACCATTGATTAAATCACCAACGTTGACTGGGTCATCGTCTCTAAGAGCTGGAGTATATTCTCCATTGTTTGCTCCGATGATGTATACAATAGCATTTGGAAAATCAACAGAAGGATCATCACCAGCGGAACCATCTCCACCTCCACCTTCAAACGAACCAGAAAATTTAATTGTAGAGTAAATTTCAGTAACCGACTGATATGGGTTTGCAGGATTAGTAGCTGTAAATGCATGATAAGCATCACTACTTGCAGAAGTGAAGTTGCCACTCCCACCTTTCGTTACGGTACCTGCGCTTCCCGCCATAGTGGTCGCGGTGAAAGTTTCTGTTGTGCCAATTTCAAATATAGAAACGACATCTCCTTCATCCAATCCTCCTCCAATTACTGTATAAACAAGGTAGGGTTCAGAGGCTGTGGCAGAACAATTAGAAGACAATGGAGCAAAAAAGCCACAGGTCGTCCGATACTCTTCATCCGTAAAATAAATAACCGTACCTCCAGTTAGATTCTCTCCGAGTACAAAAGAGAAGCCATCCGGTGAACCTGAACGTGTCGCTCCAACAAAAGCAACTTTAGGCGTTTGTGCCATAGCATTTATACTTATCAAAATATATAATAATAGAAAAATATTTTTCATTTGGAATAAAGTTTAGTTGAATGAAATAAATAGATTTAAATACAATTGAAGGAATAGGCTATAACCAATATCTATGGCTATAGCCTAATGAAGACCATTCCTAATAGAGTATCAAATTTAGGTTAGGCTAAATTTGATACCGTGATTTGAAGCGGGACAAAATGGAGACAAGGTAGGGACTGAAGCGGGACAACTACCGATTTACAGGTAATAAGAGACTGTTTTGAAATTAATTGTAGAATATTCTTAAAGTTGGATAAGATAGTTTCTCAGCGTTTCATTATCCTTCAATTCCATTTTTGCATAAAGTCGTTGTCGAGCTTTTTTGACACTAGAGGAACTGATCCCCAGAATCTTTGCAATTTCTTTATTGTCGAGGTTCAGTTTAATAAGGGCAGAGAGATTTATATCATAGGTTGTTAAATGCGGAAAATCACCAACTAAATTCCTAAAAAAGTCCTTATGAATTTTGTTGAAATGATGCTGAAATTTTTGCCAGTCCGTTTCAGATTGTAAGTTTTTGTTTAGTAATTCGATGATTGTACTGGAAACGGATAGGTTATTTTGAACATTTGAGGTGGCTTTAGATATTTCATTTTTCAAATGCAATAATAGTTCATTTTTGTCTGCCAGTTGTTTTAGGTAGTCATTAAGTTGGTGTCCTTGCTCCACTATTTTTTGGTTGAGTATCTTTTTCTGTAAGTTTATATTCTCAATTTCCAAGCCCAATAGTTTTTGCTCTTTTTTGAAATTCTTTCTCTTTTTATTCAAAAAATAAAATGAAAAAATAATAACGAAAGACAACATAAGACAACTCAATACAAGAGCAATAATTTTCAATCGATCAATTTCTTGTTGTTGTTCTAAATAAGCATTTCTCTTTCTTTGAGCGGATAACTCGTTTTCCCTTTCTTTGGTTTCGTAGCGTTTTTCTATTTTAGAAATCTTTAAACTATTTTCTGCTCCGAGTATAGAATCTTTCACCGTCCAATATTGGTTTTTAAAATAAAGTGCATTCTTAAAATCACCTGAAGCTTCGTAACTTTCGGAAACAATCTTAGAACTATTTTCTATAGTCTTGCGTGCATTTATTTGCTTTGCTACTTTAAAACTTTGAGTCCCATATTTGAGGGCTTTCAAAATGTCGTTTTGTTCCAGATAAACCTTTGCCAGATTGTTTAAAGCTCTTGCTCGCCCGTATTCATTTTCTTTTTCAATACATATAGCTAAATATTGTTCGAAATGATCTATTGCTTCTTTGTAGCGATTCAACTTAAGGTATACATTTCCAATATTATTAATGGTCTCTCCTAGTTCATTATTTGTTCCATCCATCTTTTTTTTAATAGCTAGGGACCGATTATAATACGTAAGCGCTTCTCCATAGTTGAGTTTGCTTTCAAGTACACAACCTATGTTATTCAAACTATTTGCGATGTACCTTTTGAGTCCCAGTTTCTCTTTAATCACTAAAGACTGTTGGTGATATTCAATAGCTTTATCCCATTGTTCCAGATTGAAGTATAGTATTCCGATATTGTTGAGCAACTTTGACCGAAACAGGTCATCGTCAAATTTTCTTTCAATCGCCTTTAAATAATACTCCAAGGCAAGTGGGTAATTATTCTGGTCTGCTTCTACTATTCCAAGGTTGTTCAAAATCTTAGCACTAATTTTTTTATTATCAAGTGCCTCACTAATTTCAAGTGCCTGCATAAACGTTTTTTTAGCAGCAGCATATTTTTTCCAATGCAAATAATTTAACCCAATACTGAGATATACATCAAGTAATTTTTCTTGATTCTTAGTTATTTCATAATATTGAGCAACGTTTTGCAAGAGACTATCTGCCTGTGGATAATCACCATAGTAATCCAATACAGCTCCCAGTAAAGCCCCATATTTAATCTCTAATTCTTTATGATTGTTTCTATCAAAGTAGGCAAGAGATTGACGTATATTACTGATGCTCTCTGCATAACTACTCTGGATAGCAAAAACAACCCCGAGCTTTGCGTTCAAATTATAATAGCTTAGAGAATCTCCTAATTCAAGAGAAAGACTCATCCCCTCTTCTGCCATCGTCTTTGCTTTTTCATTATCCCTAACCCTTAGAAGCCAAGCGATTTCACCTAACAACCGGACACGCTGAGTGTCAGGAGCAATTTCTAATTGATCAAATTTTTGGTTCAATATCAAACTATCTAATGCATACATGGGGAGGTGCATCATCAACATCAAAAAAAGAATAAAGCTGAAAGGTTTCATATAAGCAACAGAGTTATGTATAGTGATGGTTGCTAAATAATAACCAGCATTTTTTAGCAATGCTAACTTAGGCTTTTTCTACTAAAAAAAAAAGGATAGAAGTGATAGAGCAAATAGATCGTATTTTTAGTATCGAACGTGAACTAGAGGTGTGGAGTGTGTGTGCAGGGATCATTATTTCTAGTGACCTATCGTAATTATATGTCAAATTATTTTTTGATTTTACCAAATTTCTCTTGTAGGGAGAGTAGCAGCAGGACAATCTACAAAAATTAGAATCAATAAAAATTTATTTTCCACTTTGAAAGTTAAGTAGTGCACAATGATTAATCAGCTAAAAAAAGAAATCCCGAATCTTTGATTTAACAAAAATTCGGGATCACTTCTCTTTCTAATTTTAAATAATTTATATATCAACTTCCGCTTTTGATTTTACCAAATTCCCCATATGAACCTGCACCTGATCATGAATCAATTTCGCTCCTTTCTCCCACGAATATTTTTCAATAATAATATCTCTTACTTTTTCCAAGTGATCTTTTGCAGGAGGGTTTTCAATATTCTCTTTTAATTTTTCGACAAGGCTATTGATGTCATTTGGTGAGAAATGGTTGGCTCCAAAAAAATTAAAATCAGCCATTGAAGTGGTATTGGAACAAATCGTATTGATCCCAACTGCTGCTGCTTCGATAGGTGGAATTCCAAATCCTTCTGCTTTAGACGGGTAAACAAAGAGTCTACTCGCACGATAAAATTCAATTAGATCATTATCACTAACATATTTAATCCAATGAATATTTTTGCGACATTTCTCATCCAATTTCTCTAAAGCATTTTCTATGATTTGGCTATTGTGGGTATCATTTCCAATGATAACTAATTGAATTCCTTTTTTATGAAGTGCTAATTTGGCATAAGCTTCAATGAGCATTTTTTGATTTTTTCTTGGTTCAATTCGACTAACAAAAAGAATATAATTTTTGATCGAAAACTTGTTAAAAATATTCATTTCCGCATCTACTTTATCATATGGTTTGATAAACTCTTCGGCTATGGCATTGGGAGTAATCAATATTTCAGCAGGATTTAATTGATAACTTTTGCCAATCATTTTTCGAGAATATTCTGATACCGTTAGTTTTATTTCGCTTTGCTGAAGCGACCTTTTGAATAGATAATTTCTTCTCAAACGATAGAGATAAGAAAACTCTTCTGGGAAATCATTGAATAATACATCATGGACCGTAACAATGTTTTTACATTTTTTCCTAAAAGGAACTATATATTGAAAATGTCCAAAATCAATTTTATATGCATCGATGATCCTTGGAAATTCTGAGAAATAAATATAAAACCGAGACCTAGATTTTATTTTAATAAAATGACTTTTTTCTAAAAAAGGAAAAGCCTCTTTTAATGATTGGTATTCATAACTAGCAAAATATAATTCATATTTATCCTTGTAATTATGGTACATCGCATTATATAATCCTTTTATATAAGTAGCACTCCCCTGCCCTTCTCCACCTACCACTCTAGCATCAATTAATAATCTAGTTTTTTTCATATTCAAAAAAAATTAATGAAGTTGTTTAAAAATAACTTAGAGCTTGTTAGTTAGTTATCTATCTATTTAGTTATTAGGTTATTGATGATTGCTGCATTTTTAAAAATAACCTAATCTCAAATAACTCAATAACGCTTACTTATCACCACGCTCTCTAACACTCAAGGAGGCCGTTGCTGACTAGCTCTATTCATCGAGACGGCAAAACAACAAGTAATCGCAAACCACAAAAGTTGGGTATTAATATTTGCATTAAACATAATCAAGATCATACATAACCAAAATGGGAGAGGTAAATTATACATTGTAAAAATCAAAAAAATCCATAATAGAATAAAACCTATAAAACCATAATCAATCACAAACGCCGGAATAATTCCTACATCTAGAGATTCTGCATCACCATCATCAATTAATACGCCCGACAACATTTCTAATAAAAAAATTCCTGCGGCCCCTGCTCCTGCTCCTGTATAAACATTAAATTTTAAATTTTCACCTTCTGCAATAAGCATAAACGTCGGGCCAATTCTTCCAAATGCACTAGCATCTTTCTCTTGTAGTTTAGCCATTTTTTTTTGATTATCATCAAAAGGGTTAAACAGAATTTCACCAACTGTATCTAGTCTTTTTAATGCTTCCGCATCAGAATTACTGAGTAGATAACTTCCCCCAGCAACTACAATAATTCCAAAAAAAGGATACATTAACCGAATAGATCTAACAAATTTGGGATATAGGTGAATCGTCCAATCAAACATACAAACACCTATATATAAAATACCAAACGCCGTCTTCATCAGTACACTAGCTAAAATAAAAGCGAAAGTGAGTTTAGCTACATTTTTATTTAATTTATGGTCATTTAAATGATTGAAAGCTAAGTAAGCCATCGCCATAATAAATGCTGCATACGAAGGTTCTGTAGACCACCCCATGGGTCTAGTCTCGCCTGATTGCATATGATAAATTCGAATAACTTGCTCGATTGCCGGAACATGAAATCCGACTAAAGAAAAACAGAAACCAATCATCACATTGATAAAATATAAAATGATCACTAGTTCTAAAGCTCGCTTTAAAACTGCCGTAGTGCTCGCCTTCATAAAATTATAAAGAATCATCATCTCTATACAAAAAATGACCGTGTACAGCACCGACGTTAACTTGACGGTCTGAATATTAAATATATTTACCCCAAGCATATACAATAATAAAATTAATAAGGAGACTACTATTTCTCTATTAATCTTATGTGCGTAAAATAGACCTACACCGATCAAGACCCCCATCATTAAATGATAAGGAGTCAATAGAGCTTTCCCGATTTTGGCAACACTAATCCCGGTAAAGGATAAACAGATGATAGCTGCAATCGTTAATTTCTCTCTCCAGTCTAATTGATAATCGAGTTTAGGCA
>JBGCCY010000174.1:0-54951 GCA_045104975.1 Saprospiraceae bacterium | reverse complement strand
GATGAAGTTGAAAAACTGATGAGTGGTGATGCAAGTGGAAGAGTTGCTAGATAATAGTTTAGCCAGGAAGGCAACGACGCTAAGCATTTTTTCGAAAGAAATCACTTAGTGTCGTTGCCTTTGTGCAAAAAAATAATTACGCATGCAAAAATCGGTTGCCATAATATGTGCTGGAGGACCAGCTCCAGGAATCAATACTGTAGTTAGTACGGTAGCTAAAGTTTTTTTGAAAGATGACTATCGAGTACTAGGTGTTCATCATGGATATCAAGGTTTGTTTTCTGAGGAGTCACAAATTAAGGAATTCGATTTTGCACATGCAGATAGAATTTTTAGCAGAGGAGGTTCTACCCTTATCATGAGTCGATTCAAACCTAAAGATTCAGAATTTACCACTACCTTTTTTGAAAAGCATAATGTAAAATTACTTGTAACTATTGGTGGTGATGATACTGCTTCTACTGCAAATCGCTTAACCAAATTCTTAAAAGGAAAAGGATTGGAAATTTCGAATATTCATGTTCCGAAAACGATTGACAATGACCTTCCTTTGCCTGGTAGAAATCCTACTTTTGGTTTTCACTCCGCTAAAGATGCAGGTGTCCAAATCGGGAATACTTTATACGAAGATGCTCGAACTACAGGATCTTGGTTTTTGATGTCTTCCATGGGAAGGTCAGCAGGACACTTAGCTTTTGGGATTGGGACAGCTTGTCATTTTCCTATGATTATCATTCCTGAGATGTTTAATAAAACGAAACCAACCATTGATAAAATTATCAATTTGATGATTTCGTCGATTGTGAAAAGACATATCCAAGGAATTCAGTATGGCGTAATTATCATTAGCGAAGGCGTTTTTCATATTCTTGAAGAAGAAGAAATTATCAATGCAGGGATTCGATTTACTTATGATTCTCATGGGCATCCTGAATTAGGAAATGTGAGCAAGGCGAATTTTTTCAATATCATTCTTCAAGAAAAACTAAAAGCGATGGGGCTGAATATCAAAAGCCGACCTAACGATGCTGGTTATGAATTAAGATGTTGTCGTCCAATTGGTTTTGATTTGACATTGTGTTCTTTGCTAGGAATTGGAGTTCAAAAATTATTCAAAGAAGGAAAAAGCGGATGTATCGTAAGTGCTGATGCAGAAGGAAATATAGTACCTGTTTACTTAGATGATCATACTGATGAAAATGGAAAAGTGATTCCACGATTAGTAAATATGGATGCTGAAATAGCTCATCTGTTTTTTCAAGGATTAGATTTTATAAAAGAAAAAGATTACGCAGCAGCGGAAGTTTATTTAAAACAACCTGCTGATTATAATTTTAATCAAATTTTAAATTGGTAAAATAAAAATGGCAAAATTTACAAGAATTGAAGTCGCACAAAAAATGAAAGAGCAAGGAATGGTTCCTCTGTTTTATCATTCAGATATTGAAGTGGCAAAACGATTATTACAATCTATTTATAATGGTGGCGCTCGATTATTAGAGTTCACCAATCGAGGTGATTATGCACATGAAGTTTTTGAGCAGCTGTATAAATTCGCAGCAAAGGAAATGCCCGATTTGATGATGGGAGTTGGTTCTGTTACAGATGGCGGAACGGCAAGTTTATATTTACAGCTAGGCGCTAATTTTGTAGTGACGCCTGTTTTTCGAGAAGACATCGCTATCGTTTGTAATCGAAAAAAAGTGTTGTGGTCGCCAGGTTGCGGAACACTTACGGAAATTTGCACGGCAGAAGAATTGGGCTGTGAAATTGTAAAGTTATTTCCTGGAAGTACCTACGGACCTGGTTTTATCAAAGCCATCAAAGGTCCTCAGCCTTGGACGAACATCATGCCTACTGGTGGTGTCTCTACTGATCCTGAAAATTTAAAAGCGTGGTTTGCAGCAGGTGCGTACTGTGTAGGAATGGGATCAAAGTTGATGGTGAAAGATGAAGCGGGCAATTTTGATTTTGAGAAAATAGAAACGCATACTAAAAATACTTTGGTGTTAATTAAACAAATTAGAGAAACGGCTTAGATATAATATTAATCTATTCGATGATTTTTTTTTGCCACGAATTTTCACGAATTCCTCGAAAACACATTACGGTAATATTTCCCCGAAGAATCTAAAAAATTAGATTTTGCGAAATTACTCGACACGAGATCTGTAATAATCATAGTTCGTAAAATTTCGCCAAATCTTTATTTATAGAGATTTATTCGAGACTGTTTTCTAAATTACAACGATGGGGAAATTCGTGTAATTAGTGAAAATTCGTGGCTAAAATAATTACCGAGAAGAGTTACAAAAAACAATTTTTATGAAATCTTTTTCAACATTTCGATTACTTACAGGAGTTATTTTTTTATTACTATTCGCAGGTTGCAGTAGTTCAAAATTAGCTTCCAAAAAGAAAGCACCGAACGTAGATTTAACTCATTGGAAAGTGACCATTCCTACTCCAAGAGCAGATGGCAAAGCAATGGAAGTGAGTCCTCCCGAAATATTTAATTATCCTAAGATCGAAGCATTAAAAGATTTTATGTATCCAGACTCATCGGATGGATCTATCGTTTTTCATGCTTACCCTGCCTCTACGACTGCCAACACCAAGTATTCTCGAACAGAACTTCGGGAGCAAATGGTATCAGGAAGTAATTCGACCAACTGGACTTTTAAAGAAGGTGGAAAAATGAAAGTAAAGATGGCAATTGATCAAGTCACTAAAGATAGAAATGGAAAAGAGCATAGAATTATCATTGCACAAATTCACGGAAGACTCTCTAATGAACAAAAAAAATCCATTGGACAAAAAGATAACAATGCTCCTCCAATTCTTAAGATCTATTATGACAAGGGAAAAATCAGAGTAAAAACCAAAGTATTAAAAAATCAGGATGCAACTGATTTAGAAATATTAGATAAGAAGGCTTGGGGTGACGACGCTGGTTATAATTTTGAAACGCCGGTGGGAAAAGGGGAACGGTTTACGCTGGAAGTAATTGTATCTGAAGGCCGGATGGAAATAGTCTTAAATGGCTGGCAAAAGAAAGTTTATAAAGGTGTTGATATGGAACGTTGGGGGATTTTTGAAAACTATTTTAAAGTTGGAAATTATTTTCAAACTAGAGATGAGGGAGCTTTTGGGAAAGTGAAAATTTATGAGTTGGAGGTGAGTCATTAGTATGGAGTCAAGCTAATTATCGGCCTTACAGGACTAACCCTAATTTAATAGAATTTATTCTAAATGAAGTTTTATAAGAAAACGTAATTCGCCTAACGTTCAAAGTTCATCGAATAAAATCTAATGATTCCACATGGTACGCACTTTATTTTTCTCTTTAACCATTTTGGTTCCAAGTAATGTATCCCATAAAAGCAGGCCTGATATTTTTTCAACTTTAGACGTTTCAACAATAAAATCTTCTAAATTTTGATCCGTGATTTTATTGGGAATTATAAATGACCACATATTGATAGTGCCAGTATTATTTTCGGTCAAGATTGATTTAAAAAATGCATGCGGAATTGGCAAGGAAACATTAATCCTTTCATTGGAGTCTCCGATCATTTCTACTTCTGTATCAAAATAAAATATTGGACCAGTTAAGACGTAAGTTTCAAAAACCTTTTCTTGTTGATCAAGTTTTCTAACAGCTTCCTCTAGCCGTTTCCATATTCCTCTATTGAACATTGGTCTTTGGGGAGACATATTGGAAAGCAAAAAAGTTTCGCTATTTTGAATATCAACTTCTATTTGATTTGCACTAGAAACCAAATGACCTCGGTCAAATCCTGATCCTTCATAAACATCTAAGTCTGCTCTAAATCTTTCTGGAATTCTATAGTCTGGTCGAAAGTTATCTAATCTTTGTACCTCAGTTTTATCAGGATCAATTATTTCTAAAGTCCATTTGGCTTGCCTAAAATAATAGGAATAACCAAGGACATAAAATCGATTATATAAAATTTGGTCAGCGGTAGGTAAGCCATACCTTGTTTCTCTTTTTAAATTTTGATGATACATTAAATTGACTATTGGAGTGGTTCTTTTTTGAAATTATTATTTGTGATTTGAGGATTTTCTTATTTCTAATTGGGATGTAATGTAACTAAAAGTTTAATAATTAGATGGTTGGTGTACCTGTTTTTTAAATGTAAATGTGTTGTTATATTGAATGCATTTGCATGAAGTGCTAGTGGCAAAAGAATAAGGGGGAGTGGGGTTGTCAAATCAAACCTAACGAACAAAACAATGCCCACCTAATTCTCCATTTCATAACTTATCATATTCTCACCAATATTCATAAACACATAAGACACATCAGTTGCGTCATCATAAAATCCCATTATGTTGGAAGTATATCCAAAATAATTAATTGGATCATAGTCAATATAAGGACTAGGAAAAGAATGAATGATTTCGCCTGATGTTATATCGATAATGGTAAAATCTCGACCAATAGCAAATAATTTATCTTTTAGAATCATAAATCGTTGCATATGTCCTAGATGAGTTTCCCAAATCAAATTCCCAGTTTCCGCTTCTCTCCGCTGAACCATTCCATCATGATTTTTTACAAAAATACTTTCCTCAGCGTAGGCTAATAAATAGTATGGAGAAAGTGTTGAGGCTTCAGTTACCCATTTTAAAATTCCTGTTTTTGTATCGATACATGAAACATAACTTTGAGAACCATAATAAATCAAACCATTAGCTTCTATAGATTGCGTACCTGAGTCATGGTAATCGAGCAGAGCATTCGTCACTACCCAATTGCTTTGAGTAATATTATACATCGCAAATAGATCATTAAATGAAGGATAATCTACATCATAATCAAAATATCGAATCGCTAACAACTCTTCTCCAATCTCATTTTCAAAAGCATGCAACCCCATGATTCGTCCAAGGCTATTATTGTTTCCTATGGAGTCATATGGAGGACTTACTAAAACTTCTGGAATATCAGATTGACGAATATCTCCGATGTAAATTATTTCTTTATCCAATTGAGTGAGATCATCTTTTACGGTCGCACGAGTATAATAATGATGATTTAATCCTGTGAGTTTTGAACTAGGGCAGTCAAGTCTCTCCTCGTCATATAGGAGTGTGCCGTCTTCAATACTATAGGCAAAGTCATGATGGCCTTGCCGAAAAAGTATAGCATTTTCATGCTGATAATTATAATTACCCGTTCCTGCTTTTTCTCGATACCAAGTGGTGGCTTGCCAAGAAATAGTCTGCGTGGATATATTAAATTTGATTAGCTCCCCTTCATCTGTTAAAGTCTTGGCAAGTAAAATACTTTTATCAGATGGGAAAATTGCTTTGATATTGGTTTGTAATTTTCGATCGGTAAAACCCTCCTGAAAAACTAAAGTACTTTCATCAATAATTTGATTTGGTGATTCGTCAATTGGTGCAAGTTCGTTTTTGGAACAAGAGAATAATAAACTAATGAGGAGTAAAAAAAAGGGATAAGTTTTCATAAGCTAATCAATCTGAAAAATAATTAAGAAGTAAGATTAATGAAATTGTGTTATATAATTCCAACTAAGATAGTAAAAAAATAATGTGAATTATTCCAAATCTTTTATTGGTCAAGAGTGCCAAGCATTTTAAAAAAGCTTTCCTTCTATGACGAAGTATTTCGTTTTGTATTTTCCAACAATAGCAATTTAATTTTTCAAATAATTATTAAATCTGTACTTTGGAATTTTAATTCACTAAAATAAATATTATGCCCCTTCTTTTTGTCCTCCTTGGAATAGTTATCCTATTTATTTTAATAGCTGGTTTTAAGCTAAATGCATTTATTTCATTTATCATAGTATGTCTATTTGTAGGAATAACTGGAGGAATGGAATTGACCTCTATTGTTACTTCGATCCAAGTAGGTATGGGGAATACCCTTGGCTATTTAGTCATGATTTTAGGACTAGGTGCCATGCTAGGGAAATTGGTGGCAGATAGTGGTGCCGCACAAAGAATCACCACAAGGTTAGTCTCTAATTTTGGAATAAAAAATGTTCAATGGGCAGTTGTACTAGCTGGGTTTATTGTAGGAATTCCAATGTTTTATACGGTAGGATTTGTTATTTTAGTTCCATTGGTTTTTACTGTAGCAGCGACTACGAGGTTACCGTTAATATACGTCGGTTTGCCTATGTTAGCATCCTTGTCAGTCACCCATGGATTTCTTCCACCGCATCCTGCACCTACTGCCATCGCTCAAATGTTTGGAGCAGATATTGGGAAAACTTTGTTATATGGAATCATCATCGCTATTCCAACGATCATCGTAGCAGGGCCACTTTTAACCCGTAGATTGAAGAATGTAGAAGCAACGCCACTCAAGGAATTTTATAATCCAATAATTTTAAAAGATAATGAAATGCCTAGTTTTGGAATAAGTGTTTTTAGTGCGTTGCTTCCAGTTATATTGATTGGGATTTCGACTTTGGCGCTTAGTTTTGTTCCTGAAAATTTTGCTTACAAAAAAGGCTTAGAATTTATTGGAAACCCTGCGATTGCAATGTTGATTTCTGTTCTCGTAGCGATTTATACTCTAGGTTTATCGCAAGGAAAAAAAATGCCAGAATTAATGAATTCAGTTGCAAAAGGTATTTCAGGAATCACCATGGTTTTATTAATCATTGGAGGAGCAGGCGCATTAAAGCAAGTTTTAGTAGATAGTGGTGTGAGTGAATATATCGGAGAATTAATGAAAGGGTCGACCATCTCTCCATTAATATTAGCTTGGTTAATTGCTTCCGTGATTAGAGTTTGTGTTGGGTCTGCAACGGTTGCAGGAATGACTGCGGGGGGAATTATTTTACCTGTCATTTCGAGTACGGGAGCTAATCCTGAATTGATGGTAATTGCGATCGGAGCAGGGAGTTTGATGTTGTCCCATGTCAACGATGGAGGATTTTGGTTATTCAAAGAGTATTTTAATTTAACGGTAAAAGAAACCCTTTCCACTTGGACAGTCATGGAAACAACTGTTGGAGTGATGGGGATAATTGGAGTTTTAATATTGAATTTATTTGTTTAAGAAAATTAATTATTAGGAGTCAGTTGTCAGGTTGGTCGCTAGGCTCTCGGTCAGGAGTCAGGGGCTTTTTGGTAATCCCCAGATTTTGAATTAACATCAAATACACGTTGGGGAAATAGCAATTATGGAAAACAAAAAGCTCCTGACTCCTAAGTAAAAAATAAAAAAATAAAAAAAGAGCAAGTTACCTTCAGAAAGAATCAAAGAATTAGGTTTAGCATTTCCGCCACCTCCAAAACCAGCAGGAGTGTATCGGCCAATTTTAGTGGTTGATAAATTTTTATATGTTTCAGGACATGCTCCTGTTAATATGGATGGAAGTCTGATGCAGGGCAGGGTAGGCGATAATTTAACGATGGAAGAAGCAAAAGTTGCTGCACACCAAGTTGGATTGACTGTGTTGTCTACCATACAAACTCACTTTGGAGATATTGACAAAATAAAAAGAGTGGTAAAAGTTTTGGGTATGGTTAACTGTACTCCTGATTTTATCAAACAACCATTTGTCATCAATGGCTTTAGTGAATTAATGGCAGAAGTTTTTGGAGATGAAAATGGGATAGGCGTTAGGAGTGCGGTAGGAATGATGTTGCCAGATGGAATTCCAGTTGAAATAGAGGCGATGTTTGAATTGCATTGAATTTAAAAAGTCTAAAAAAAAACTATGTTCATATTTGACGCACATCTCGATCTCTCCATGAATGCTTTAGAGTGGAATAGAGATCTAACTTGGGAAATTGAAGATATTAGAAAAAGTGAAGAAGGATTATCTGACAAACCAGACAGAGGGCAAAACACGGTTACCTTAGGCGAAATGCGAAAAGGTAATATTGGAATTTGTGTAGCGACACAAATTGCTCGTTATGTAAAACGATCAAGTAATCTCCCCGGGTGGAATTCTCCTCATCAAGCATGGGCACAAACACAAGGGCAATTGGCTTGGTACAAAGCGATGGAAGCCAAAGGAGAAATGACTCAAATTACCAACCTTGACCAGTTAAATGCTCATGTTGAATTATGGAAAAATCCTTCCTCTGAAACTCCTATTGGTTATATTTTAAGTTTGGAAGGAGCAGATTCAATGGTTACCATTGATCATCTTGAAATGTCATACGAGCAAGGTTTGCGAGCGATTGGTCCAGCACACTATGGCCCTGGAACTTATGCCCATGGAACAAATTCAACAGGTGGAATTGGCCAAAAAGGCAAAGCGTTATTAAAGAAAATTGAGGAGCTAAATTTGATTTTAGATGCTACTCATTTATGCGATATTAGTTTTTGGGAAACCATGAAAAATTATAATGGACCAGTTTGGGCGAGTCATAATAATTGCAGAAAATTTGTTAATCATAATCGACAATTTTCTGATGAACAAATAAAAGAACTTATTAGTCGAGATGCAGTTATTGGAATTGCGCTCGATGCTTGGATGATGGTTCCAAATTGGGTCAGAGGAGAATCCACCCCTGAATGTATGGGAGTTACCTTGAAGCAAATGATTGATAACATAGATCATATTTGTCAATTATCAGGAGATGCTCGGCATGTTGGAATCGGTACAGATTTGGATGGCGGTTTTGGAAAAGAACAAACACCAAGTGATTTGGATACTATTGCTGATCTTCAAAAGGTGCCGCAAATGTTAGCTGATAAAGGATTTAATCAAGAAGATATTAATCATATCATGCATCAGAATTTTATTTCATTTCTTCAACGGGTTTGGGTATAGAATTTATTTACTTTCTTGTAATCTATAAAACCCTAACATTATTTCACTAAAGTGATAGAGTTGCTATAAGTCAATTCTTTTCCTGTAGCATCAATAACTTTGATCAAGTAAACATATATCCCAGGGTTGACCAATTTGTTATCAACCCTTCCGTCCCATTTTTTTCCTACATAAAGCAAGTCGCCCCATCGATCAAAAATCGACATCTCCTTCATGACAACTTTATCATCAGAGGTGAACACTTCAAAATAATCATTATTACCATCTCCATTTGGAGAGAAAGCATTAGGTATATAAACGTTGATATGTTCAAGAAATAGAATAAGGGTACTATCGCAACCATTAGCAGAAGTCAGATTAATTTGATATTCACCCACGTCTGTAAATTGAGAGCCGCCTAGATTATATGTCGCACCTGGTAAGATTTGAACATAAACTGTATCAGTTTGAGCTACTTGCATTTCAACATTTAGCGTAACGATAGAGTCACAACCCTCTACTGAAGTCAACGTATAGACGTAAACTCCTGCATCTTCAATTACATCTCCTTGGTACAGCAAATTTTCTTCTTCACAGATGGTTCTAAAGATTTCATTCTCAAAGGCAGGAATGATAAATTCAAAGTCTTCAGCAATTCTACATTGTTGTGTATTTCCATTAATAATTCTTACTTGGTAAGAACCTTCTCCAAACATCTGTGATAATTCGGCATTAGTTTCTCCAATCAATGCTATCCCTTCTTTATACCATTGATAAGAAAAAATGGGTTTTTCAGCTACCGCAAATGTAAAGTTGGAATCACATGGAGAACCATTCTTAATCAACTCAAAATCAAAATCGTTTTCATCACTAAGTTTTAGATTATCAATGAAATAAATTCTGAGTATCCCTTCGCTATCGCCACTACAATTACCTCCAATCACGAGCGCATTAATATCAAATGAAGGTTGAATCACGGTACTCACTTCCACCCACCCAGGTGCTACACCATCTCCATTAACTATTTCAGATTTGAGAAATTGCCATTCTGGATAGTTAGAAGGACAATCTGCGTATATAGAAAAAGGAAGGTTGTTGCAACTTGATGATCCAAAAAAAGAGAAAAATATTTCTGGAGAACTTACCTCATCAAGAAAGCCAAGATGAAATTTAAATTTGTAAATGGAATCTTTTTGCATAGTACTATTTAAACATGAACCGGCATATTCTTTATAGATTTCTGGACCATTACCATTATCGACCGTTCCATTAAGAAACAGAACTGCGCCCTCGCCATCTGGAAATGGCAACATCTCATCTACCACTATGTAGTCACAAGTATTTAAATAATCAGTTGTTCCTCCTGAAGCCTGATCCCATCCTTCTGCACAAGCGAGTTGACTATCTGTTTCTGGACAACAGTTGTAATCTTCAAAAGATGGATTTGGAAAAAGGGATTCAAGACTGACTATTTCACAGACACAATCAGGATCATTTATGTCGATTAATCCATCATCGTCATCATCTATTGCATTATCGCAAATCTCGTCCATTATCGTGATATTATTTGTGCGATTTTCCAAAGAGGAAATTAGCAAAATAATGAAGCCGATGTATATCCATGTTTGTGTCATAGTCAAAGGTTCAGTTCCAATTAAACAGGGATGGAACTACGTCCATTTTTTGATAATTAAAAGAATTTCCACATACAGATACAATCATTTGGGCTTTTCAAAAAACGGTAAGTTTATAGAACTGTTACTGTATGTGAAAGAGGCTGTAGTGATAATTGGTAGAGACGTATTTTCGGTTCTATTTAATTATTTTTCACCCCTTGATTAGCTAATCGTTTTTAGTAAAATAACCTTCGTTGGATACAGCAGCATCGCTAACAAATATACTTGCTGTTTTAAACCAAACTTCAGCGTAGTTTCCGGTTTCATATTGTTTTTGAATATCACCGCCATGCGTTTCCGCGCCAGAACACCAGTTCTTATTTACTTCAGGAGATTTTCCATTTGTTTGATTGTAACAACCTAACTTAAAGAATAGCCCCTCATCAGCATATGCATTTTTACGCTCTACGCCGTCTTGACCAATTGGCACAAATAGCGCTTGAGTCTGCATAGGGATATCAGCTGTTGTTGGATATTCTGATTCGATTAAGTTTTTTGAAAATGATTTAGTCTCATGTCCTTCACTTGTAAATTTCAAATTCATCATTCCATTCTTTACTTCAATTTCATAACTGAATTCTTCGCCTAATGCAATACCATCCTTAGGTTCTTCCGGATAGGTGTTTTCTTCCGTACCAACGACAGAAAAATCATACCCCCAAACTGCTGTTGAATAATCCCATCGTCCAGAATTATCATCACCTGCTGTATTGATTTCATAATTCCAAAAGATCGAACCTTTGGTATGACCTGGGAATTTTTTATAAAATATTTTAAGTGGTTCATTTTCATGTCCATCGGAACTATGAATCTGACCGACGACTACGGAATACGAAGCTGCTACTCGAGCATCGCCCGAAGTCGAGACATTCATTATTTTGAGTGTTGCGGTCAATTTTGCATCAGTCATAGGAGACCATTTTTTCACTTGAGCCAATTCGGTTCTGGTATTGTTGGAGGTTCCATGAGTATCTCCTGCATTGGGAGTTTTATAAATTACCCAATTTTTTTTACCATCATCTTTAGTATAAAAAAAATCTTTACTTTCAAAATTATTGGCAAAACCTACATTTGAACCATCCCCTAAAATTAATTTCCAATGATCGAAAAATGGCGTAACGTCACTTGGGTAAACTGTTTTTTGAGGTGCTGTTTTTGTAGGTTCTTTAGGAGTTTCGGAACAGCTATTTAGGATAAGGAAGAAGCTAAAGAGGAAGAGAGTTGAGAGTGAGCTGATGGTTTTATTATTCATTGGTAAGTAGATTTTATTGATTTCAGAAAAGGTTTAATACCTCGTTTTTTTAATTGATAAATTTATTTGACGCTGATTTATTTATGGTTTAATACCTGAATGTTATATTCCATGATTTAAACCCTAACTTCCCTACTTTTTTTGTTAAGAAAAAAAAGTAGGGAAGCGGGGACTATAATAGTGCGAACAAAAGTTACTTACTAACTGAAAATATTAATCTTAATTAGGTAAAGTACCAGCACCAACTGTCGCTTCTTTAAACCACACTTCCGTATAATCTCCATTTTGATATTGCTTAGCGATATCACCATCATAGATATCTGCGCCAGTACTCCAAATGATATTTGTTTCAGGAGATTTTCCATTGGTTTGGTTATACGCACCTTGTTTAAAAAATTGCATTTCACCAGCATAAGCATTCTCTCGTTCCACACCGTCACGACCTATCGGTACAAATAATTTGACTATTTGTTGAGGTATATCTGCAGTTGTAGCAAAATCTGATTTCAATAAGTTCTTCGTAAATTTAATAGTCTCATGACCTTCGCTTTTAAAAGTGAGATACATAATACCTTCATGAACATTTATTTCATAACTAAATTCTTCACCTAATTCAATACCATCTTTAGGCTCTTCTGGATAGGAAGTTGGGCTTGTTCCAACTACAGAAAAATCATGTCCCCAAACTGCAGATGAATAATCCCATCTCTTCGAATTACTACCTGCTGTATTAATTTCATAGTTCCAAAAAACAGAACCTTTGGTGTGACCTGGGAATTTTTTATAGAAGATTTTTATTGGTTCATTTTTATGTCCCTCATCACTATGAATTTGTCCAACGACAACTGAATAGGAGGCAGAAACTCTTGCATCACCCGAAGTAGAAACGTGTTTAACTTTTAACGTGCCAGTTAACTTGCCGCCTGTTTTAGGTGTCCAATATTTTTTTTCATGTAATTCAGTTCTGGTATTGCTGGAAGTTTTTGAAGTCACTCCTGAGTTAGGTGTTTTATAAACGACCCAATCTGTTTTGTCATCATTGACTGCATAGAAAAAATCTTTTTGCTCATAATTAACTAAGTCATTAGATTTGGTACCATCGCCTAAAAGAATTTTAAATTTATCCATAAATGGAATTACATCGGAAGGGTACTTTACTTTGGTTTCACTTTGAATAGTGGTCTTTGGATCTGGAACAGAATTGGAACAATTAGACAAAAAAAGGGAGATGGATACTCCAATGATTAGGAGAAAAAACTTAGAGAATGATTTTTTAAAATTCATTATATTTATGGTTTGATTCGATCTGAAATAATGATGATTAACAATGTAATTCGAAAAGAATGATCATTTTTGAATGATTACTTTTTCTGAAATTAATTTTTGATTACCAGAGAGTTGTAAAAAATAAATACCATTTGAAATTCTACTTACATCCAAATTTAAAGCAGCATCTGCTCCATTAATTCTTTCCTCTAATAGCAATCGACCATCAATACTCCATAAACTTATTTTAGTAAAAGTATTTGCGATAGCGTTATGGTTCTCAATTGTGAGGTGAGAGGCAGTAGGATTTGGGTAAATCTTAATCGCTGATTTTTCCAATAAATTTTCTGCTCCTACAGAAAATAGGCAAGGAGTTAACTCTTCGTTTGTTTCATAAGCATTTGGTCCAACATCATCAGGTGTCATAGGGAAATATTGAACAACGTCTGAACTAAAATGATCTGCACCAACTGTACTCGTCAAAGGTCTTGGTTGCCCATCAATATCTTGATTAACGTCCCAATTTGAAATGTTGTTTTCTAAAAGGGGAGAAGTCGAAGTAGCTCTCCAAGTTGTTCCATCATAATTTAAATTTGGATCAATTACATTTACTTCGGTGGAAGCAAAAGAAGAACCATCATTAGTCAACGTTGCGCTTCCTGTAGGATACATCACATTATTAATCAAAGTAATTGCTCCATCTTGAGTATTACCATCCACATATTTAACCAAATTATTTTCTGACCCAGTTACCACATTATGAGCAATAGTAATGTCACTTAACTTTTTATTATAATTTCCATTATTGTCAAATCCTATTTCTATTCCGTAGGTATTATTTACGAGAGTGTTGTAGGCGATAGTCACTCGTTCTGCTCGAAAATGTTTGGAGAGATTTGTGCTACTTCCATCAATTGCATCTCCCTGAGTCAATGCAATTGGAGCATCCCATTTAGTGCCTTGTAACCCTTCCATATAATTATTGATAATCAAATGATCGGTTCCATAGATTCGAATTCCACCAGTATAAATGGTTGAACCATCAAATGTACCATTGGGTTTTTCACCGCCAAAAAAATAATTTCCTTCCACTCGATTTCTATTACCATGTCTCAATGATAGCGTGCCATAGCTTCGTGTAAAAGTATTGTTACGAATAATGTTGTCACATGATTTTACAGAAACGATTTCAGGGTCACCGTCGCAATCTTCAAATAAATTATGCTCCACGGTGGTGTAACCACTTGACTGTGACATCTCGCTCCAACCAATTCGAATGGACTCTTTTTCGTTGGAAGCACGAGGTGAATTATTTTTAAAATAATTATGGTCAATCCGATCACATTGCGATTGTCGATAATCATCTTCGTCTTCGTTGCTTGTTCCATCTATGGTGATGTAATGACCAGGAGTAGTTTTATTTTGAAAAATATTATGATCGATTCTATTATCATGACTCGTGAATTCAAAATTATTATCATTCCAAATTCCTCCAATAAAAACCCACTTAATGGATTCGGTAGTTGCTAATTCAAAAACATTTCTGGTAATTCTGATATTATTACAACCCTCCAATTTGATGAGTGTTTCTTCCCCTTCGGCATCAAATACAAATCCTTCGATAATAATATGTGCTGCTTTTTTCAAAACAAATTGAGACTCACCAGTCAACATTACGCCACCAATTGTTTCTGCTTTAATCGTAATCGGAGCAGTAGGATTTCCAATCGCTGTAAGCGTAGATTCAAAGTCATTGTAATTTCCATCTTCCACTATGAAAATATCACCTGGAGAAGCTGCATTGACTAAGTCTTCTAACTCCTCAGAGTCATTAACATATACTTGACATTGTTAATGTAAATGGAAAAATAAACAAAAAGAGTAGAGTAATATTTTTCATGTGAATGTATTGTTGTAATATTTGGTTTTAATAAAAATCATTTACGGTTTAACTAGTTTTAAGACTTGGATCTCGATTGCATTTAATCCTTTTGTTCGTTTTCTAAAATGCAAATGATAAATTCCAGCAGGTAGATTTTTTATCTTTTTACTTATCGAATGATTTCCAGTTGGGAAATTTTGAGTTAGAAATGTTTTTACTTTTTGCCCTTGGTGATTATATAATTCGACTTCAATCTGTGCTTGTTTTTTTAGGTTAAAAGTTAAATTTATTTCTTCACCAATTGGGTTTGGGAAAACCTTAGCCATCGATTCTTTTTCAATTGCAGTTTGATTTAATCCCGTAGGATCAATATCAAAATGAGCCGTCACTTCTTTATGACTATCCATTATAATTGTTGTAGAGTTTGTTGTACCATTTATATCTCCACTCCATTCTGTAAATAAATAATTTTCCGAAGGCATTGCTGTCAATGTAACTTCTGTTCCATCTGCATATTGAGCCAAAGGAAGATCTAAGGAGACAGCGCCAAAGCCTTCCAAGTTTATTCTTAAAGAAAATGTTTGATTATTCCAAAGATAAGAAGGGCCAGTATTCTCTTCCGTTGCGATTGGTCGAATAGGTGAGTTGTATGGGAACTCGCTACAACCCACATCTTTTAAGTTAATATCAAGAGGTCTCAATTCTCTGCTCAGGTCATAAATAATCGGGAAATCAATACTCATTTCTGCGAAATTGGGAAGACTTGGATAACCAGATTGTGCCGCATCAATGGCAGGACTGGTGGAGGATAATTCAAAAAATCCATCGCTATTGATTTCTAGTTCAGGATTGGTAACAGTAACGCCACTAGGAAAACTGATACCAGCAGAACCATTTGAAATATTACCAAACCAATCTTCTGTTCCTGTTGGATCCTCAAAAAGGTCATCAGAAGGATTTGTAAATATATTGTTAGAAAAAATAACATTGGTTGGTTTGTCATTCCCACTTCCGCCTAATCTAATTTCAGCACTATTGATAAATGTATTGAAAGCAATATTAATATCGTCCAATGGATCACTATCATCATTTTGCAAAAAGATGCTTCGTTTAGTTAAACCACTAAAATAATTATTGAAAATTACATGATGTTTACCTTCTCTAACTCTTACTCCTCCCATACCGTCCAAAAAGAAATTACCATAAACAACTCCTTCATCTCCATGGCGCAAAACAAGTTCTGCTACAGGATTATCTTCAAAAGTATTATATCGATAAACATTTTGTCTGGCTTTACTCGAAATGATTTCTCCATCACCATTGCATTGTGTGAAGTAGCAATATTCAACTATAGATCGACTGATAAATTCTGCTTGTGTACTCACACCAATTCGAATCGGTTCAACTCCTTCGTCATTTCCTCCACCATCAAAATTTTTAAAAGAACAATATTGGACTTTATTATAACCAGGAGTATTGTCATCCACTAAAATGGAAAGGATATTTTGATCAGCAGTATTCACTCGATGTTCAAAGTTGCAATACGTCACTCGATTATATTGACACTCCTCTCGCATGATTAAATATTTATAACTCGTATAGTCTTTAATATTCAGTTGGGTGAAGTGGCAATAACTACCTGTAATGTAAATGACATGATCCGTTCCGATATCTCCATCCAAAAATTGAAAACCTTGAAAGGTAATATAGCTTCCTGAAATATCGACTTTGGAAGCGCCGGTGAATTTTGTTTCTCCTAATTCTTCAGCCATGATGACTAAATTACTCTTTTCAATATCCATCTCAATATCAGAAAACCAGCCAGATTCCCAAACGATAGAATCTCCTGCAGTTGCATTTGAAAGTGCATTGTCAAATGTGGTTTGTGAATCAACCATAAATTTTTCAGCCATCGAAGTGAAACTAATAAACAACAAAACGAGGATAGGGGTAAAGTGAATTATTTTTTTCATAAAAAAATGATAGATTCGGTTTAAAGAGTTTAGAGATTATAATATTCACAAGGTGACTTTAAGTCACCTTGTGAATAGTCTAGGGAATATTCTAATACATCAATTTTAATTTCAAATTTTCTTCTACAATCAATTTCCCTGAATTAATTATTTCATTGTCAGAGTGCGTATTGTTTTTTGCACCCCAAAGCAAGGCAACTAATTTTACTCGATTGTTTTTAAAAGTATTTTTAGAAATATGAACATTGATGATACCTCGTGTATTTAGTAAAATGCCATTTTTTTCTTGATTGCCACAACTTGTAAATGTACTGTTATGTATTTTTAAATTGCCACCAATTGTTGACTCATCATAACCACCTCGGTAGTAGTCAACCACATTACTTCTTACATCTTCAAATTGGCAATCTTCGATGGTAAGAAACTCCACATTGTAATCTCCTTTATCATTAATTTCTTCTGAAAGTTCAATTCCGTTGGCACAATTTGTTAGAGAAGATTTGGAGAAAATGATTTCATCAGCCATACTTTCTTTGTAGGCTTTTAATACATAATTAAAATTACTTACTTCAGAATTTGAAACATGTAAATTATATAAACCTGACATGTTTTCTTTCAAAGTAGCAAATGCATATTGCATATTCTTTCCCATCAAAACGACATCTTGTAAATTCAAATCACCGTAAGGATGCATTTCAAAAGCAGGTGTATTGGCAGCCCCTGAATAGATTATTTTCGCTTTATTATTATTGTCTTTTGATTTGATGGTAATTTTTTTGTTGATGATTATTGAATTATTTAATGCATAATCTCCAGCAGCTAGTTCGATAACGTCTCCATTTTTTGCTGCTTTTATTTTTGTTAAAAAATCCGCTATGCTAGTGACAGCGTGGGTTTCAGGAGTCGATTCAGACACTTCATTTGAAAACCAACTTGGCCCATATTTTTTCTTATCCAAAATCATAGGATCTTTTGCCATAGAACCTGCAACTGCTCCAATGGAGTTTTTATCTTTTCGAGCATTGCCAAAAAGATCTTTTTCAATTGATTCAAAATCAAATCCATCGTGAATTTTCACCTTTGGCAAATTGGTTGGAACGTAAATATTTTCTGCAACTTCTGAAATTTCAAAATTGGCAATTTCCAATCCTTCAACTTTTTCACTCTTAGCATTTTTGTTGTTGGTTACATTACTTTTAAAACTGATTCCATCAACTTGGTCATGAGCAACAATTGTCTGGTTATCTCCTTTTTTATGGTAAATAACATTGTTAGCAACGACAGTTCGAATTGGTCTGGCTGACCTAATTTCGGAAAGCGGCAAAACATCTTTTTGGCTAATATTTGTTCCAACGCCAAAGTGCCAAGGCTCTTCACAATTGATATAGGTATTGTGAGCCACGACAACATCAGTCACTTGATTATAACGATTCAGGGGAGACTTAGGAATCCCATTCATGATGGCAAGTGGACTTCTAAATTCTTTACCTTTTAGGTTGTAAAAATAATTATTCACGACCCAATGCCCTGTATTAATTAATCGAACTCCACCAACATTTGAGTTGCCATCGCCAATGAAATAATTACCATCAACTCTACAATAATTTCCATGTCGAGTCACTAAAGAACCTTCAGATTTATAAAAAACATTATTTTTGAATTCATTAAAATTAGTCTTACTTGAGATCACTTCGACTTCACCATTACATCTTTCAAAAAGATTATTTGCAACCATAGTATATGATGGAGACATTGAAGTAAAACTAGAACCCAGTTGAAGTGTTTCCGCTTTGGGGCCTCCTTTTCTAGGCCTTGGTCCGAAGTAATTATTGGTGATTTGATGATAGTTGTTAATGCTCTCATTTCCTTTGATATCAACTCTAACGGTTGGCCCTTGATTGGCTTTGCCAGCTAGGTAACAATGGTCGAGGGTATTATGTCTACCATAAAATTCTACCCATAAGTCACCTCTGTCCCGATGTGGTTGGTTGAAGTTTTCGATGACACAATTAGTTATTTTACAATGCCTCGCCAAGGAATCTTTGTTGATTCTAAATTCGATAACAACCTCAGTTGGAGTGTAACCATTTTTAAAATAAAGACCATCTACATTCAAATATTCTCCCGCAAGTTTTAAGCAAGATTTTCCTTCTATGAAAACTTCTCCAGGCGTTTCTGCTCGTAGGGAAATTGGTTTAGCTTCCGTTCCTTTTCCAGTAAAATTAATTTGAACATCTTTCCAAATACCATTTGTAAGTATAATGTTATCTCCAGCGGAGGCATTGGCAATCGCATCGTTTAACTCGGCAGCATTACTTACTTTTTTTCCAGAAATACTCGACGTGGGTGTTTCGTTTTGGCAAGCTGCCATCAAAAAAAATAAGCTGATAAATAGTATGTTTCTAAACATGATTTTATGATTAAGTTTTGATTTTATTTTAATATAGTGTCAAAATTTTTAAGCCTCTTTCCACAATTTTTGAATGGCCTTTAGGTCTTTTTTCATGGCATCGAAAACTATTTTTTTATCAACGGTAATTTTTGATTTACCTTTTTCCGCACCACCCAAATCATATTCTAAATGTAATGACACAGGTGGATTCAGATTATACTTTTTTAATAGTTTAAAGTATTTGTCAAAATCAACCATTCCTTCTCCGATAGGGACATTTATCAATTTCCAATTTCCATTTACTTTTCCCCATTTAAAATCTTTGAGTACAATCACTTTAATTTTAGAATGTAAAAGTTGTAATCCATTTTCCCAAGAATTTCCTCCTTCTGCTATGGCATGTCGAATATCATATTGTGCACCAAAATAATCAGGATCGACTGTTTCTAGAATTTTGTGAATTTCCCAAAAAGATGCGCCTACCTTTTTGCCGGAGTGATTTTGATAGCAGCCGATGATTTCATTTTCTTTATTTAAATTTCCAAGAGCATCAATCTGGTTGCGATACATTTCCAAAGCATCAAGCATTGATTGATCTTGTGGATATTTGAACCATCCCGTTCGATAATATTTTATTCCAGTTTTTGCAGCAGTTTTTATTATATCTACATCGAGTGGACGATTGACGTTTTCGATGCTAGTCGTAATCATTTCACACTTTGATCCTCCTTTCTTTATTTCGGAAATTGATTTTGGTAGACCAATTTTAACATTCTCTGGTAAGACATGACCTTTGGGGCGAACGGTTAAATCTACTCCGTCAAATCCCATTTCAGCAGCCATTTCGCCAGTAGTCTGATAGTCTAAAAATTGAAGATGTTTTGAAAAGATATTTATTGAAAGTGGCTTAAAATCATTGTTTATAATAGTTTTGCCACAAGTTTTAGAAAGTGGGTAGAAAGGAAGAACGCCTGCCAATATGGAAGTTTTTTTTATAAAATCTCTTCTAGTAGTAAATTTTATCGGCATATTAAAAGGTACTATATCGTTATCTTTTCTCTCTCTTTAAATAGAATTGAAATTGGTTGACCAATATTGTTCATCAAATATACTTTAAAATTATGATTTACCAAGTTTGTTTTGGAGTATTTATTTTTTACGACTCCTTTGGTCAGAGAGTTATTTTCGAGATGAAGATGAAAAGTAGAAATTGGTTGAACTATCCGCCAATTGGTTTTAATTTTTTAAGCTAATCACAGTTTAATTTTGGATAATAAAAATAGTGTTGGAAGGAGAAAAAATTAGTTTAAAGCTATATTTGGTTTTAGCTTTTTTGGAGTTTGACTAGCTGTTGTTCTTTATTAAATCACTACATATTTTTACTATCAATTAGTCCTAATTCCGAATTAATATGATCTATCCTAGTTAATTGACTTACCTTCCTTTATTTTGAGAATATCTTGAAATTGTGACCCTTTTCTAGTTTATAGTCTTTCCTTTGCAGATATTGGACAAATGCATTTGTTCGCTTTCCATTTTTTCAGATTTTCTCCTTTATCATTTCTACTCGAATAGTCAGGTTTATTTTAATATTACTTTTTCACTTAAGTAAGAAAACAGGTTTAAAATAAAAATTTGTTGAGGAAATTTTTGTAATAATTTTTCCTTTTGAAATCAATACAATTTCTATTTAAATGTTATGAAATTATTCTTTAGAATTTTTTTTGAAAAATAGATAGCCCAATTCTGTAGTCAGATAAACGCTCATATTTGAGGTCATAAATTAAAATGTACATGGTTTTAAAAAAAATAAAAAGCTTCCTTAAATCAGACTCTGTAGGTGGAGCACCTGTTGTGTTAAAATTATTGGAAGGAACTCAAGGATTGGGAGTAATTTTGGCGGATACTCAGAATGCCGCTGGTTCTGTGATGGAAGCGTTTAATGGTTTGGAAGCAAGGATCATTGTACAAGAATTTATTAAAGAAGCAGGAGGGGCTGATATCAGAGCATTTATAGTTGATGGAGAAGTTGTAGGTGCAATGAAACGGCAAGGTAAAGAAGGTGAATTTCGATCCAACTTACATCGAGGAGGAAGTGCCAATATTATTGAATTATCGAAAGAAGAAGAAGAAACTGCACTTATTGCAGCTAAGGCAATGGGGCTTGGAGTCGCAGGCGTAGATATGCTCCAATCGTCTAATGGACCATTAGTATTAGAGGTCAACTCTTCTCCTGGATTAGAAGGAATAGAGAAGGCAACAGGAACCAATATTGCAAAAAAAATAATCAATTACGTTGAGCGAAATGTACAGAGATAAATTGAATTTACTCGGAGTAGAAATTAAACGAGGTGACAGCATTTGTTTAGAGTTTGATGTCGCCAAATTACATACTCGTAATAGTATCAAAGTGCCTATATTTATTGAGCGTGCTAAAAAAGATGGGCCAGTTTTATTATTATTGGGTGGAGTACATGGAGATGAAATAAACGGAGTAGAAATCGTTCGAAGGATTATTCGAAAGAAAATTAACAAACCTTCTAGAGGAACGATTATTTGTATTCCTGTTTTTAATATTTTTGGATTCCTTCATTTATCTCGAAAATTTCCTGATGGGAGAGATCTCAATAGAGTTTTCCCAGGATCATCCAAAGGGTCTCTTGCGAGTCAGTTTGCCCACGAATTTAAAAAAGAGATTGCTCCTTTTATTGATTATGTGATTGATTTCCATGCAGGCGGTGCAGATCGAGTGAATATTGCACAAACTCGATGTATGCTAAATGATGAAAAGACTTTAGAATTAGCTAAGGTCTTTGGTGCTCCTTTTATCGTTCAATCCAAAATGATTGCGAAGTCGCTTCGGGAAACTTTCCATAAACTAGGGAAAACGGCTTTGCTATTTGAGGGAGGGAAATCCATGCTCTACAATGAAGAAGCGATTGAACATGGGGTACAAGGAACAAAAAATGTTATCCGTTTTTTGAATATGAAAAGGTGGAAATCATTTACTGAAAACAAATCAATTATTATCAAAAAATCCAAATGGTTAAGAGCAACTCATTCTGGGATGTTTCATGTGAAAATTAAAAATGGGGAATGGGTTACGAAGAAAACTTTATTAGGAACGATAACGGATCCTTTTGGAGAGTTTGAAAGAAAGCTTTATGCTCCATTTGATTGTTATATTTTTTGTATAAATATTTCTCCAATTGTAAATCGAGGGGATGCGGTTTTTCATGTGAGTTTGGAGATAGAAGGTAGTTAGTTTAGTTCAGTTATTTCTAATCAAAATAAAAAAAGAGCATCGGTAAAACCGTTGCTCTTTTTTTATTAATTCTATGTAATTTATCGATGCTCTCGTCAGTCTGCCTTCTGTCAGCGAGGCGGTCATTCCTTTAGCATCTACTTTCCAATTCTTACTCGAGTTGTTTCTTGAATCCAACATTTCACTTGATAATTTTCACCTTCTTTTACTTTTGGTCGAGAAAAAACATCCTCTCTACTAGGCATGTATTTAGAATAAATGTTAATTAATTTATCCGCTTCATTGCTCACACCTGGATCAATTCTTTTTGCTTCCATAAATTTATCAATCGCTGGCCAAGTCACCACTTGACTATCGAACCCCGTTCCAGGGCCACATAAAGAACCACTTGAAGCATATAGTTTTCCAATCAAAAGATAAGGTTCTCCCCAGTTGGATTTGTAATCTGCCGCCTGCTTTGCATAAGTTCTAGCCTTAGGAAAATTACGTAAATGCAAATAATAAATCTTTGCTACCCGAAGCGAGAAATTAGCTTTTGCTTCCATGTCCGTGGTTTTATTAATGTATCGATCGTAACAATCAATCGCATCTTTAAATTTATCCGCATCCAAGTTGTCTCGCCCACAAGCTAAGTCAGGATCGGTCGTAGGTTTCATACAATTGCTTTTGTAGGTATCTGCAAGTTTGACCATTTTTGGATTTTCTGCTGTACAATTTGCACCTTGAAATTTTCGATAAAGCTCTTCAATTTTTGCACAATCATCTGGAGCAGCCTCAAATTCAGCATAGTATTTTTTCATGAAAAAATCACAGCTGTAAAACCCTTTTTTATTTTCAAAACGTTGGCTCAACTCAAGTGTATATTGTTCGACTTGTGCCCAAGCATTACACTCTTTGTCTTCTTTGCAGTTTTCAAAATTCAATTTGACGATGTTGTTAATATTGTCCAAAGTTTTTCGACTCTCTTCATTATTGATTTTTTCATCTTCATTGAGACTAAAGTTTAAGGAAGAAAGTGGAATGATCGTACTTACTCTAGTTTCATCTTTATCAAGTTCTGCCGCGGTTTTTAATCGGAAATAAATATCTTCTTTGGACATTTTTCCTTTGTATTTGTAAAACATATCGACCCCTTCTTTACTGTAGTAGTAAGCTTTTTTTTCTGGAAAACAGATGACTGCTTTTTCATAAATCATCATCATGGTGTCCACATATTTATCTTGTAAAAGTGTATCAGTAGTAGCATTATGGAAAGCAGTATAAATTTTGATTCCATCACGAAAAACGTAGTCCAGACGGCCATTTGTTTTAGGTGCAGTTTGATATACCTTTTTCCAAAGTGGATAAGCAGCTTTAAAGTTTTCTTCTTTTATTCTATCTCGATACACACTGTACTTGTCAGAAACTGCATCAGATTTAGCTTCCCCTAAGTCATCAAATTTTGCGCAATCAATTGCATTAAATTGATTATTAATATGTTGAGGAGATGTGTGTCCAATATTGTTTTTGTTATCTGGCACAAAAGCCATTGAGAGAATTCCTACTATTAATGCAAAGAAAAATAAGGAAGGGAATTTCATTTTTTTGATATTTAAAATGTTGATAATTGGATTCTATTAAATCCTTTTTGTTGAAAATCAATACAAAGACTATATTTCAAATAATGGTCACTTTGAAGCGATTAGTCAATCGTTCTTTCAAATCTATGAACCAATGATTTTACCTAATCACCTAGCAATTTCATGGTTTACTCTCCTATAGTAAAAATAAAATAGTGACCAAAAATTAAAATATAGTCTTTGTGGAAATCAATTCTTAATTTATTTTTTAACTGAATAAAAAATTCAAACAAAATGAAAAAATTTCTTTTAATACTCTTCTTTGCTTTGATGGGCAGCATAGTTTTTACTACTTATTCTTGCAATGATCCAAAACCTAAGACTACTGAAACAAAGGATGAAATGGAGGAAGAAGAAGAAAATTTTGAAGACGAAGAAGATGGAGATGTGATCGAAATGGAGTTAGACTCTTTGGAGCAAGATTCTATGGAATTAGAAGGTGATGGCGACGATGACGAAATGAACTAAGATTTAAATAAAAAATGTTAATCTAACATTGGTCCTTTCCAAAAAGGTGTAGAGAGTTAATCAATTCTCTACACCTTTTTTTTATAAAAAAAGTAAAATAAAATAGCCTCTTAGAACATCAGAGCATCCTAGGTTGTTATTAAATATGTTAAATAATTTTTAAATCAAAACCATATTAAATTCATGAGGAAAGTACATTTAGCTCTAATTATTTTCACCTTTTTTTTTACGACTATTGGATATGGTCAATTAAGTATATCTTTAGAAAGTGGATTAGTCTGGAATCAATATAATGACGTTCAAGCACCAAATGGCTCTAACGATAATAGTACCCGTTTTAGTTTTACCGATGACTTCGAAGTTGAACAACCAATCATATTTCTTCGAGGACAAATCAGTTATTTAATTAATGAAAAACATCGCATCGAATTGACTGCTGTGCCGCTTACTTTTTCCTACGATAAGAGTACCCGACCTGTTATTAATTTTGAGAATCAAGCTTTTCCGATTAATGCAACTTCAGGCACTTATCAGTTTAATACTTATCGAGCAAGTTATCGATATCGGTTTTTGAACCGAAATAAAGTTAGATTAGAGGCAGGATTGAGTTTACTTGTTCGAGATGCTAAAATTGAATTATCAAACGGAATTCTTACGGAAGAAAATACAGACTTAGGCTTTGTGCCACTTATCAGTTTTCGACTAGAAGCAGGAGATCAAGATGCACTTAGTTTTCTTTTGGCAGGAGATGCATTGGTAGGCCCACAAGGTAGAGCAGAAGATGTTTTTATCGGATTCACTTATCCAGTTATTAAGCGAAGATTATTTTTAAAAGCAGGTTACCGAGTGATTGAAGGAGGAGCTGATGTAGACCAAGTTTATAATTTTGCTTTGTTTCATTTTGCGAATGTAGGCGTTAGATTAGAATTATAATATAGAAGTTGTTTTAAAAGAATAGAATGGAACTGATTAAATTAAAAATTGTAGAAACAGTCATTGCAATAGTCATTTTTACTGTTGTCAGATTTATTTTAAATAAATCAATTGAAAGAACTGTCAAAGAAAATTTATTACAAAAAACCAGAGGGAAGATAGCTAAGAAGGTTACCAATATTGTGCTGATCTTATTTTTGGTAATTTTTTTACTATTTATTTGGGGAGTAAATCAATCCGATGTAATCGTTTTTATGTCTTCGATTCTGGCTGTAATTGGAGTAGCCTTATTTGCTCAATGGTCAATTCTATCTAATATTACTTCAGGTTTAATTCTCTTTTTTAATCATTCGATTAAATTAGATGATACCATTAGAGTATTGGATAAGGATTACGAAATAGAAGGCAGAGTAAGTGATATTGGGGTCTTTTTTGTGATCTTAAAAACCAAAGAAGGGGAGCAGATCACTTTGCCCAGTAATATTTTTATGCAAAAAATGATTAAGAAGAAAAACGAAGAATAATTAAAAAAAATCCCTACTCTCATTTTGTAAGTTGAGAGTAGGAATTTTTTTTTCAATCCTTTTTTGAATTAAAAGTTCTAATTTAATTTAAAACTAACAGAACCTAATAATCCTGCTTCTGAGTAAATAGAAGCTCGATAATATCCTGCTTTCATTCGCTCGCCAATAGTGTGCTTAAAGTCAATTCTTTGGGTTGTTCCAAGGGTAACTTCTTTTGCTTTTTGCGCTTGAATCTCAAGAATATTTCCATTAATATTTAGTCGCTTCATAATTGGAGTTTCTGCTTTTACTGGAATTGACTGAGCATTTTTTATAACTAAATATAAAGTTTGTTTCCCTCTAAATTCTACTGGTATTTGATTGAAATCAGCAGACACAACAATCTCTCTAGCTCTTCGTGAACTGGTAGTAGGTTTGTCTCCTCTCTTTCTTACTTCCAACCGAAAATTAGTTGCTTTAAAAGAAGCCGCTTTGTATTTTTTCAAATCATCATCTAAGCTTAAATTGATTTGCTCTAACTCCGCAATTTGAAAAAGTAATGCCTCATTTTTTTGATTAGCAGCATCTAAGTCATCCATCAATCCCGCATTTTGTGAAAGAATTTCTTCTCTCTCTGCTTTTAGTTTACTGATCGTTTTTTCATAATCAGCTTTTATTTTTTGCAAACGATCAATTTCAATTTTCAACTCCTCCGCATCTTTAGTTGATTTCTTTTTTAATTTTTTATACTCCTCTTCTCGTTTAGAAATGATAGCATTAGCAGAAGAAATTTCTTTAGTTAAAGAATCTGAGATAACCGCAACACTATCAAGTTCAAATTCATTAGTTAAGTTATCGATATCTTCAATTAGTTGACTTTTGGTGTCAGTTAATTCCATAATGACTTGTTCGAGTTCACCGTTTTTGGTATTATTAGAATTATTCCAAAAGTAAAAACCGATTGCTGCAAGCAGCAATAAAATTATAACAACATAAGAAGAACGATTAGTTTGGCTAATTTTTATAAAAAATTTAATTGTAAAAAAAAGTAAGTAAATAACTTTTGTAAAGACCATAAAACCAAAAATGGTCACTGTTAATTGGTTATTTTTTTCTTAGAAAAATTGGACTGGTTTTGAAGTGTTTCTAGAGAGAAAATTGGGTGAGGATTAGCGCTAAATATTTAACTAAAACATTAACTAAAAAAAAAAATAAACAGAGTTGGAATTAGCGTAATTTTACTCTTCGAATTGAAGATGTTTTAAGTAATCATTTTTGATTTGGAATATTTAAATAAGAATTTATTTTAATCAACTCTCTTCCTCTTTTCAAAACTTAGATTGGTCAAATGATATTTATACCTCCTGAAATTATCATGAATTCGGGAAGTATAAATATCAGATGATAGAGTCGAGTCAAAAGAAAAAAAAGAAGAGAATAAAACTGGTAATCAAAAAAAACATGAAAAAAATCTTTAAAGTCCTTGCGTTAATATTTGTAGCATTTTCACTTAATGCTCAAAATGGATCTTATAATCCGATCCCTTGTTCAGTCAAAGGAGGAGAATTAGAATCGTTGCGAGATTTAGTAGATTACAATCTGGAAAGACAATTACTTCAGCAATTAAAGTCCAATAAAAAATGGGCAAAATTAATTGCCAACAAAAAGATGTCAGTAGGTTTGGTGGATTTACGAGATATGGATAATATCAAATTTGCAAGAGTCAACGGTAATAATATGATGTATGCAGCGAGTTTGCCAAAGATTGCAGTCTTGCTGGCGGCAATGGATGCTTTGGAAAAAGGCGAGCTAAAAGAAACAGCAGAAGTCAAAAAGGATATGGAATTGATGATTGCAAAATCAAATAATCAAGCGACAACTCGAATGATAGATCGGATTGGTTTTGACAAAATCGAAGCAGTTCTTACTGATCCTAAATATGATTTGTATGACAAAGAATTTGGCGGAGGATTGTGGGTAGGAAAAAGATATGCAGCGGCTGGAAAAAGAAACCCTGACCCGATGTATGGAATTAGTCATGGAGCAACGGTATCTCAAGTTTGCAGATTCTATTATATGTTAGTGCATGGACAATTGGTTTGTGAACAACGGTCAGAACAAATGTTAGACATCATGGTTGACCCCAAGTTGCACCATAAATTTGTCAACACGCTGGATCGAATTGCACCTGATGCTCAAGTATATCGTAAGTCAGGTTCTTGGCGAAATTTTCACTCCGATTCAGCATTGGTTTGGGGGCCGGATCGACAATATATTTTAGTAGCATTATTGGAAGATCCAGCAGGAGAATCTATTATTCGGCAAATGGTTGTAGAGGTAGAGAAAGTTTTGGATGCTAATAAAAAAATATTAGCAATCAAGTAAAATGCTCATTTGACAGAATCTAATCATTTTCCATTTTGGGAAATAAAAGACCCGAAGTTGTCTAATAACTTCGGGTTTTTTATTTTATTTACACATAATTAACTCTTTAATATTTTAACTAGAAAGATGGCAGGGAAGAAAGAAGCATTTCGGTTTTTTTTACGAAAATCTTTTGATTTGCGCGCCGGAGAATATACTCGTGCATTATTGATGCAAGCGTATATATTTTTGATTATTTCTACCTTGTTGATGATAAAGCCTACCGTCAATGCTTTGTTTTTATCTAAGTTTGGAGTAGAGAATTTACCATTTGCATTTATTCTGGTGGCAATTTTTGCAGGAATAGTTTCTACATTGTATGCTAAAATATTGACAAAAGTTTCCCTCAATAAAATTATTTCAGGTACATTAATTGGTTCTGTCATTTGCCTTCTCCTTTTTGGAATCTTACTCCGACTTAATATTTTTGAAGAAATAGTTCTCTATCTGCTTTATATCTTTGTAGCGATTTTTGCCTTGCTAACTGCTTCACAATTTTGGGTATTAGCCAATCTTGTATTTAATGCTAGAGAAGCCAAAAGGTTATTTAGTTTTGTCGGTGCAGGAGCGATTGCAGGTGGAATATTTGGAGGATATTTGACTTCCGTTTTAGCGCAAATAATGAGTAGTGAAAATCTTCCATTTGTCTGTGCAGTTATTCTTTCCTTTTGTATTCCGATCACTCGAAAAGTGTGGCGAGAAAATGTGGCGAATACTCAAACTCAATTTCAACAGAAAAAAAGAACCAAAGTAGGTACAAGTCATCCGCTGGCGTTGATTTTAAAATCTAAGCATTTGACTTACATCGCTTGCATCGTTGGTGTAAGCGTAATTGTAGCAAAGTTGGTAGATTATCAGTTTGGTGGAGTTGCTTCGGCCATGATTCCAGATGCAGATGAATTGACCGTTTTTTTTGGATTTTGGTTTTCTACTTTCAATGTAATTTCCTTGTTGATGCAATTATTTTTGACTCGACGAGTCGTTGGTATGTTTGGTGTAGGAACTTCTCTATTTTTTTTACCTACTTTAATTTTAATCGCAGCGATCGTTTTATTAATTGCTCCAGAAATGTTGATGGCAGCCGTGTTTTTAAAAATGTCAGATGGTAGTCTCAAGCAATCAGTCAATAAAGCAGCAATGGAATTATTGATTTTGCCTTTGCCCGTAGAACTAAAAAGCCAAACGAAAACTTTTATTGATGTCTTTGTTGATAGCGTGGCAACGGGCATAAGTGGTCTAATCTTAATTTTTATAATTGATGGATTAGACCTATCGACTTATGCGATAAGTTTATTGATCATTTTGCTTTTGTTGGTGTGGTTGTACTTTGCGAATTTGGTTAGAAAAGAGTATTTAAAATCTTTTAAACTTAAGTTAAGTGAGCCAGGGAAAATTTCTAATAAAAAAGTTTTCGATATTTCGAATGAATCTGTTTTGGGTGGATTACAAAAAGTTTTAGAGCAAGGAAAAGAAAAACAAATCTTATTTGCTTTAGCTAAAACTAAAGAATTAAACTTGGATCGATTTTTTGAAAGTACTCAAAAATTACTACAACATGAATCAAGTGATATTCGAACAGCAGCTTTGCAAAGTCTTTATTTTTACTCCAAACATAATATCTCAGAGGAGGTAAAAAAAATGACTAATGATCCTTTTCAAAAAGTGAAAATTGCTGCATTTGAATATTTGATTCAACGTTCCCCAGAGAATAAAGTCCATCTCATTAATCAATACTTGGAAGACAAAGACGATAAAATCAAAGGAGCTGCCTTGGTGAGTGTGGCGAAAGAAACTAGAGGGAATCTGACGCAACAAAATCAATTTGGATTGGAAAAAAGAATTCAAGAACAATTAAATATGTTGCCACATATTTCTAATCTAGAAATTAGGAATCATCGTAGATTAGGTGTTATTAAAGCGATTGGTTATGCAAATATTCCAACATTTTTTTCTTATTTGAAAACAGCACTTTGGGATGAAAGTAAAGAAGTAAATAAACATGCAATTCTTGCTGCTGGAAAGACGCTAAGTCCCGTGTTTATTGAAGATCTGATTCGATTATTAGCTAATGTAGAGCAAAAAGAATCAACTATCTTAGCGTTAAATAATTATGGTAAAAGCATTGTTATAACTTTGAAGAATAAATTTCAAGATGGAGATATAGGATTGGAAAGTTTGCGAGTTGTTCCTTCGGTAATTAAGAAAAATGGTACACAGGAAGCCGTTGATTTTTTGTTCGAATTATTTGATTATGATGATCATGTGGTAAGGTTGGAAGCCGTGCGAGGATTAAATATGTTAAGGAATAATTTTCCTTATTTGAAGTTTAGTAAAAAAAATATTGTGCATAGTATTCTGGATGAAGCCAATCTTTTTCAAGATACTTTATCGGTTTTATATGTTCAATCAAGTATTATAAGAAGTAATAATACTACGGAGGCAGAAGATCAGGCTGCTAAGGAAAAGGATGGCCGAGATAGTTTGATTTATTTATTGGAAAAAAAATTAGATCGTAACCTAGAACGTATTTTTCGACTTCTCGGATTAAAATATGAGTCAGAAGATATTGTCGCGATTTATAAAGGCTTAAAGAGTAATAAACCTGATTTTAGAGTGAATGCCGTAGAATTTTTAGACAATCTATTAGAGCCTAATTTGAAGAAAATATTAATCCCAATTGTTGAAACCGCAATGGTTGAAACGATTACAGAAGAGGCCATTAAAAACTTAGCTATAAAAATTCCTGATGAGTTTCAATGTTTTAGCATGCTGATGAAAGGACGCGATCTTCGAATTAAAATCTCAGTTTTGTACTTGATCGCTCAATTGGATAATCCAAGGTATTTGCCTTTAGCTAAGGAATATTCGACTAGTAAAAATGAAAAGATTAGAACTTTTGCGGAAGCTATTTTAAAAAAGAATTAGAAAAAAGATAACTATATCAGTTTGCTCTTTTTTGACACCATGATGCAGGATTCCACTTGTAGCTTCATAGTTCAGTTTTTTTATAACATTACATTTACGTAAGTATATTCAAGCATTTAAAAAGAATTAAAATTTTAATTTTTCTGGAAATTACATAGGGAAAGATAAGACCTCATCTAATTGCACATCGTGTTTTTCCAATGGAATTTGTTCCATTTTTTGAAAAGGATAACAAATTCCTAACTTATAAGCATTCACATGATTGGCTAAGAAATGATCATAATAACCACCTCCGTATCCTAACCTAAAATTTTTTTTATCAAAAGCTAGACCTGGAACAATGATTAAATCGTATTGCCCTAAATAGATTCTTGAGTTAGCAGGATGGCAAGTTCCGAATACACCTTCTTCTAATTCTTGAAGCGAATTTAAAAGAAGGTTTTCCAATTGGCGTTTTGGAAGTGTTTTTGGCGTTACCACCTTAATTCCTTGATTCAACATAAATTGGATTAAGGGAAAAATATTGATCTCTGAACTCATAGGAAGATAGCAATGGACAAAATTAAAATTACGAGTGATAATTAATTCTCGGATAGCTTCACAAATCAATTGATCATACTTTTCTTTGGACTCTTTTTCCACGATTCCCCGTTGGGATAAAATTTCTTTTCTTATTTTTTTCTTCTGTTCAACTATTGTCATAAGCAGGATATTCAAATTTATATATGGACGATTTTGCCCACTTTAAAATGAAGTTATCAAAAATAATTGATCAAAAAATTTTAAACCCGTTTAACCAAATTATGCCTCTTAACTATTCTTTTCTATTTTTAGAAAAAAATAAATTATAGATGAAAAAATCCATTTTACTTTTAATTCTTCTTACCTCAATTACTAGTTTTCTTTTCGCTCAGAATTCTGAGTTTAATCCACCTGCGATGCCAAAGGTTCAAAATACGTCTGGCATATCGATGGATAAATTAAAATTACTAGATCAACATATTGAAACATTTGTTAATCAAGGTCATGTTCCAGGAGGCGTTTTTGTAATTGCTCGAAAAGGAAAAATTGTTTACAATAAAAGTTTTGGTTACCAAACTTTGGATAAACAGAAAAAATATCAAAAAGATAATATTTTTAGATTGGCTTCGATGACTAAAGCATTTACGACAGTAAGTATTATGCAATTGTTTGAGCAAGGAAAATTGGGGTTGGATGATCCGATACATTATTACATTCCTGCTTTTAAACAATCAGCCGTCTTGGATCAATTCAATGAAGTTGATTCTGCTTTTATGACTGAACCAGTTCGTCGGCCAATTACGATTCGGCATTTGTTGACGCACACCTCAGGAATTACTTATGGCGTTTTTAACCCTGGAAAAATTCAAGCAGTTTATAAAAAAATGGGCGCTAATGATTTTGGTTTGTTCTCCAATATGACAACGGAAGAAATGGTAAATACGATTGCGACCGTTCCTCTGATTTTTCAACCAGGAGAAAAATATATGTATGGATTAAATATGGAAGTGCTCGGGAGAATAGTGGAAGTTGTTTCTGAAAAAAGACTTAATCAGTATTTTAAAGAAAATATCATGCAGCCATTAGGGATTGAGGATACTGGTTTTTATTTGCCAAAGTCAAAACATGATCGATTGGTTCCAGTTTACACCTATAATGAAAAAGGAAAAGTGATCATGGCCGCCGAAACCGAGAATGGAAAATTGATGCAATACCCAAAAATGAAAGACAATAATCATTATGCAGGCGGTGGCGGAATGTCGGGAACGGCAATGGATTATATGGTTTTTATTCAAGCACTTTTGAATAAAGGAGAATATGGCGGAAAAAGAATTTTGGCAAAGAAAACGATTGAAGTAATGACTTCTGATCAACTAATTTTATTAAATAAAAAAGGTACTGGTTATTCCAATATCCCAGGGATTACTTATGGTTTAGGTTTCGCTTTAAAAACAGATGCAGGAACTGCTCACGACCATAAATCTGCTGGGACCTTCGAATGGGGTGGTTATTTTAATACGAAATTTTTTATTGATCCTGAAGAAGAATTAGTTTTTGTAGGGATGACGCAGATTGTTCCTTTTCAGAGAAATGATTTTTGGCAAAAGATGTATGCGATCATTTATGGGGCGATTGAATAAGAATAAACCCTTTTCCCTTGAAGGGATTGTGAATGGATGATTTAGTTTTAAAAAAGAAAAGCAGAGATAATATTTACTATTATCTCTGCTTTTTTTATGCCTTTAATTAACTGTAAATCAGTTGGTTATGAGTTTTTAGAATATTTTTTAAAAAAAAAGAATAAAAATTTAAAGTAAAAAAAAGGTTTGCCCGTCTTCTTAAATGTAACGCATTTAGAAAATCATTTTTCAAAAATGCGAAATGTTTAAACCCAATTTTTTTAACCTTAAAAATAAAGATCATGAGACGTAGTCCTTTTAGAACCTTCTTCGGAATTTCGGTTGGTTTAATTTTATTTTTCTTTTTGGCAAGAGTATTTGTTACTGCTTTCTTTATAGCAGCAGCGATGAGTTTGGTCTTTTTCGTTCTTCGAAAAATTAAAAACTTCTTCAAATATATGACTTGGGAAGAAAGAGAATATTACGAAAGAAATTCATTTGACAAATTTGAAAGATTAGATGACGAACCAATGTTTGATCGTCGAGAACGAGTAATCGTTATTTAAGATTTGAGATAAAAAGGTATTGAGTATTGAACAGCTCACTACTCGATACCCAAAATCTCTAATCCATTTTTTTAAAAATTAAAATCATAAAAATCATGTGTAGAAAATCATTTTATCATCAAAGAGAAAATTATAGAAACAAATGTCATCACTCCAAGCATGGTCATTGGATGGCAGGCAATATGGAAAAATGGGCAAGGAGAAAGCGATTCGGTTTTGACGAATCTTATCCTCCAGTCAATGTCCAAGAGTTGGATGATCGATATGAAATATCTTTAGTAGCTCCAGGATTGGAAAGAGAAGATTTCAATATCAATTTAGTAGAAAATGTGATGACCATTGCAGTTGACAAAAAAGAAACGAAGCAAGAAGAAGGCGGCGGTGGAAGATGGAAGCGAAAGGAATTTTCAGTTGGAGGTTTTCAGCGAAAATTTCAATTGAATGAGAAAATAGATTTGGATTCAATTAAAGCAAAATATGGAGATGGTATTCTTCAGGTAACGCTTTCCAAATTAGAAGGGGAGGAGACAGTTCGCAAGGATATTTTTGTAGCATAAGCAGTTAAGCAATTAATTATATTTAAGTTTTCTTTGATTTCGGAGCAGCCTCTTGGGGCTGCTTTTCTTTTTCCTCCTCCCTTATATAACTTATTTGATTTAACTGGTTTAATTTCTATTCCTTACCTACTAAAAAATAAGTTTTAAAAAAAATGTTAAAAATTGTTGTAATGTTTAATTTTTTTGTGAATTTACATACCGAATTTTGAATATAGACTGTAGACATAAAAAACACATTTTAATTTTAAACAACTATTTATTATGAAACGAAATTTCAACCAATTTCAATTTTTATTAATTTTGGGTTTTTTGCTGGTATCGAGTGCCATGATTGCCCAAACCACCATCCGAGGAACAGTAACTGATGATACTGGCGAGGCTCTAATTGGAGCAAACGTTTTGGTAAAAGGAAGTACTTCTGACGGAGACATTACTGATGAAAATGGTAACTATACCATAACAACTTCAGAAACTTTTCCACTTACCCTAGTTTTTTCTTATACAGGATTTACTGCCCAAGAAATTGAGGTGACTTCTAATGCACCTGTAAATGTAACTTTGGTAGAAGGGATTTTATCTGATGAGATCGTTATATCTGCTTCGAGAAGAGCGGAGAAAGTACAAGATGCTCCAGCATCTATTTCAGTTTTATCAGCTCGGAAATTACAAAGTACTGCTAACTCAACTGATGCCACTCGTAATTTGGTGAATGTTGCAGGGGTACAAATTCAGCAACAATCTGCGAATAGAATTAATATTTCTATGAGAGGAAGTGCTGGTCTTTTTGGAACAGGTGTATTTCCAATTTTGGATTACAGAAGTTTAATTGGTCCTGGTATTGGAACTTTCCAATCAGATCAAGCTGGTATTAGCAATATTGATTTACAAAGAATTGAGGTAGTAAGAGGTGCTGGATCTGCACTTTATGGACCTGGGGTAACTCAAGGAGTTGTTCACTTTATTACAAAAAACCCAATTGATTTCCCAGGAACAACTGTGGAAGTTATGGGTGGAGAATTAAACACTTTTGGAATTGGAGCACGTCATGCAACTAGAGTAAGTGACAAATTTGGATTTAAAATTAATGCTCAATACCGAAGAGGAAATGAATTTACACTAGATCCTAATGATCCATCTGATTCTACTCAGATTGCTTTATTTAAGACAAGTATTGTAAATCCTGCATTAACCTCAGAAGGATTTGTAGATATTAATGGAACTCCTACAGAGATTTTAAATATTGATGATTTGGATCCTGATGGTGATGGAAATCCAATGACTGATGAATGGCATAATGCTGCGATTAATGCGACACTTGAATTCAGACCTAAAGATAATTTAAGTATTATTACTTCAGGTGGATTTACTAATGCTTCTTCTGTTTTTTATAATGAACAAGGAGAAGGTTTAGCTCAAGCTACTGAATATTGGGGACAAGCAAGAATGCAGTATGGAGGATTATTTGCTCAATTTTTTGCAGTAGCGAATGATGGAGGAAGTGATGAAAATCCTACATTTTTGTACCAAACAGGAAATAACACTTCTATCGCAAGAACTCAATTAGAAGGTCAACTTCAGTACAATTGGGACATGGACTTTTTGAAGTCTAACTGGACAGCTGGATTTGATTATAGATATGCGGGTCAAGACACTAAAAGCTTTGTATATGGAAGAAATGAAGATGATGATTCTTATTCTGTAGCAGGTGCTTATGTTCAAGGAAAAATGGCTTTACATGATAAAGTAGACATGGTAATTGCAGCTCGTGCAGATAAATTCAACTTTATTGATGATGTTGCTTTTGCACCTAGATTAGCTTTGGTTTATAAGGCTGCTCCAGCACATACTTTTAGAGGTTCATTTAATAGAACAGCATCGACTGTATCTAACTTACAATTGAATATTGATTTTCCTTTGAATAGTGCTGCGTGGTTATATGGAAACAAAAATGAGCAGACTTTCGATAAAAACTTACCACTTGGTTGGTTATTTGGAGGAGGAGCAATTCCAGAAGGATTGAATCAATTGCCATTAGGTATAGCGTATGGAGGAGTTGTAGGACAAATTGCACCTTTACTTTCTGCAGGATTTGCAGGCAATCCAGCTACAGCACCAATCGCACCTATTATTGATGGTGTTTTGGCAACAATTAATCCAGCTACCTTAGGACTTTATTCTGTGCCTTTAGGTGAAGGTTATAATGTTTTTGATGGAACTCCATTAGGAAAAATTAATGCACCACTTACTGAACTTAGTACTAGTGATGCTTACGAGTTAGGTTATAAAGGATTAATAAAAAACAAGTTGGGTGTATCAATTGATATATATGCTGTTACTGAAAAGAACAATTCACAATTTACAGCTATCTCACCTTCTTATAGAATTGAAGATGTAAGTATGATTGGTACTGAATTAGGAGCAGCTATTGGTGCTCAAATTGAGGCACCAATGATTGCAGCCTTGATGGCAAATGCTGGGATGGATCAAGCGACAGCTGAGGCAACTTATGCTGCAATAGCACCAACTATTATCGGAGCTTATATTGCTGGTGGAAATGGTTTTGCGGGAGCAATTGGTGCTGCAAGTGCACATGCTGCTTCTCCAACGGATCAAATTCCTGCTAATGGAAGTAACTATATAGCAGCTGGTTACCGTACTTTTGATGAACGAACTTATGTTGGATATGATATTGGATTAGAGTATTATTTTAATAATGATGTTTCTGCATTCTTTAATTATTCAGGTGTAAATAAAAATGAGTTTGAACAATCTGTAGTTGGAAATGAAGGAGCTGGAAAATTACCAACGTACTTAAATATTCCATTAAATAAATTCAGATTGGGTGCAACTTATGCTCCAGAAATGGGATTAAGAGGAAGTATTTCTTTCCAATATGATCAACCATATGTAGCAAGTGCAGGACAATTCTCTACCGATGATCTTTCAACTCCTGATGTTGTAGAAAAAACAGAGGCTAGAAATTTAGTAGATGCTTCTGTTGGATATAAATTTGATTTTGGCTTATCAATTGATGCTTCTGCTTCAAATTTATTAAATACAGAATACAGATATTTACCAAATATGCCTAAAATTGGGCGAAGAGCTTTGGTTAAATTGACGTATGAGTTTGGTGTGAAAAACGATTAATTTTCAATTTTTGAATTGAACTTTTAAATATAAAAAAAGAGGATTTTTCCATCATGGAAAAATCCTCTTTTTTCATTTAAAGGAAGTATTATTTTGTGGATTAAATCTTATTTATGGTTTAATTTTTGCACCTCGATATTATTATTATTTAATAATAATTAATGAACAACGTAACCTATAAAAAACTATTTACCTCAATATCTTGGCTTTTTCTTGTAATCATTTTTACAAGCATAAGTTTAGAGTCATTTCTTTTTCGAATAGCCGATTACGATGTTTACCGAGTATTAAATACTTCTTTATTTGATCTGTCAATACTAATAATAATATTGATGTTTCAATATTTATTGATCAGAAGAGTTCCCACTTATATAAATACCATTATTCAAGAAATTAGAAGTTCAAAAAATAATGGATATTTTACCTTATTTTTAATTTCGTTATCCTGTCTTTTTTATTCACTAATACCATCCAAATTTCCTTTTTGGACATTTCTAATCATTCTTGTTATTCTAGCTATATATTCAATGGTTTCCAATTTTTTTGGGAAAAACCCATTTCATAAAATGATTATTCTTTTACTATTCACAACTGTCTTGAATAGTACGTTAGTTTTTTGGATGCATGAAGAAATCAATGGAGGAAAACATATTAGTTATGCCCAACAATTAGCAGAAAGAAGCGATCCTATAGCAGAAGATATTTTGATGGAGTTTGCGGAATTAGGGAAAAAATTCTCATCAGAAATTGATAAAAAATATTTTTGGGAAAAACAATGGATTAATAATAATTATCTTTCTTCCAATTACCGAATTGATGTAGAGGAAAAATCATCGGATTCTTCATCCATTTTTTACAAACCGATTCTGACTATTAATGAAGAATCAATTCCTGTCTATAAAGTATTTTTACAAGATAATCTAGTCTTAAATTTTAAACTAAATACCCATTTTAGAAAAAGTATTTATTCACCGAATCTCCCATTTAAAAACTTAACAGATTTAAATAACTTTCAATTTGCTGTTATTAATAAATCAAAAACTATCTTATCAAATACTCATGTTTTTTCTCCTTATATTTTAGATATCAAGTTGCCAGCAATTGGAGAAGGAGAAAAGATAGAGTTAGAAGGTTTTGATGTTTTAGCTTATAGATATTCTCAAGATGTTTTCGTTTTGATCGGAGAACCGTTGTCTGAAGTTCAAGTTTGGATTTCAAATTTCGCTTACTTTTTTACGCTATTATTAGCTGTAATTATTTTTATTGGGATGATAAGTATTCTTATTCAAAAAAGGAACTTGATACACTATTGGCAAGAGTTACCAATTCAGTTTCGAATTCAAATTATTTTAATCGGAGTAACTTGTTCTTTATTTTTTATCATTGCTATGACTACTTTTCTTTTTTTGCAACAAAACAATTCTGCCATTTCTAATGAAAGACAGATTTATATTTCCGAAACTCTTAGAGATGAGATTTTGGAAGAAAAAAAACAATACAATTGGACGCTAGAAGATTTTAGTGTTGACATCTTATCAGAATTAGCGGAAAGGAAAAAATGCGATATTGATATTTATAATCCTAATGGGAAATTAATTAATAGTTCCTTTGCTTCTGCCAAAAATAGTCCTTCTCCAACAGCTATCAGTAATAAAAATCTCAATCAAATTCAATCCAATTTATCTTTAATTTTAGTAGAAAAGCAAACGCTACAAAAAAATAAAACACCTTACCTTCGTACTTATTTTGGGATATTTCAAAATGATGTGTTGGAAGGAATTATTTCTGTAAATTCTTTTGAATCAGAAATCGGAACATCACAATATATTCCGATTGTAATGGATAAATTATTGAATGTATATGTCTTTTTATTACTTATCTCATGGGGTGGAGGATTATTATTAATTGGTCTGTTAACTCGCCCATTAGAATTACTTGCTAAGCGTTTAGGTGAATTTAAATTAGGAAGGCAAAATGAAAAACTAATTTGGAAAGGAGATGATGCGATTGGACAGCTTATCACAGAATATAACACAATGGTTGATACGGTAGAAGTTACCACTCAAGAATTAATTAAATCAGAAAGGGAAGGAGCCTGGCAAATTATGGCTCAGCAAATTGCTCATGAGATTAATAATAAACTGACACCGCTAAGACTTAATATTCAATTTCTATCTAGGATAATTGATGAATTAAATCAAAAAGAATCTGATTCTATTCAAAGGATTACGAATGGATTAATTGAGAAAATAGATGGGCTTTCAAAGATTGCCACTCAATTTAAACTGTTTGCGAAATTAGAATCTCCAGAAATCAAACCTATTGAAATAAATTTCTTTATCAAACAATTTTTAAATAGTCATGTCAAAAATGAAAACATAGATTATGTATTTGAAACAGCTTTAGAAAGCTATGATAATTCTATTATTAAAATAGATACCAATCACTTAAATGAGGTCATGAATAATTTAGTACAGAATGCTGAGAATGCTATTTCTCAGGATCAAAACGGAATCATTTCTTTCCGATGTAAAATAGAAGGAGATTTGATGTTGATAGAAATAGAAGATAATGGAAGCGGAATTGATAGTGAAATTGTTAATAATATTTTTGATCCAAAATTTTCAGTAACATCTTCACAAACAGGATTAGGCTTAGCTATTTGTAAAAGAATAATTGAATTTTATAAAGGAGAACTCAGTTTCCAAACAATAGAGGGTAAGGGAACAACTTTCATTGTTACCTTACCAAAGGCTTAAGATTATGTTTAAATTTTTATAGAATGGCTCCTTAAATTCTAATCTAGAATTAGCCATGAATTTTTATACTCGGATATAAATCTTCTTTCTATCCAACCATTTTCCTACCGACCAACAGATCATCATAAATAAAAGTGCAAAAGCCAACGAACCTGTTTTTGGTCCCATCCACAAAAATAAATTCTCGTAAGACCAACCATAAATTGACATTCCATCTATTTTAAAAAACGAAATTACTTTCACCAAAAAGATGGAAAAGACATAAATGAACAATGGATTTTTTCCAAATACTTCGAAGAAGTTAAAGCTGATTGGTTTTGGTTTAAAATCAATGGCATAGATCAAACCTGCTAACATGGTTAAGTTGATTCCTACGGTTAATAATACATAGGAACTTGTCCATAATTTTTTATTGATTGGGAAACCTAGATCCCATACATAAGATAAGGCCATCAAAATACAGCCATACATAAATAATTTAGCTACTTTTTCATAGGAAATTTCTTTTCCCATTATGATGTATGCGCCTGCCAAATATCCTCCAATCACATTTACAATGGCAGGGAAGGTGCTCAAAATTCCTTCGGGATCAAATGCAATTCCTTCGCCATGATACATATGATTATCCCCTAATAATAAAAGATCAACTGTGCGTCCAAAATTATTTTCTAGCGTATAATCTCCAAATCCATACATCAAGCCCCAGTACCCAAATAGCAAAACGCCAGAGGCAATGATCAGTTGTCGCTTATTTAAATAAAAGATTAGAATGGCAGCGAAAAAATAACACAAAGCAATTCTTCCTAACACACCTATAAATCTGGTGTTTTCAAATGACTTCCCAACCAATGCTCCATCGACCCATGTGACAAAGGGAAACCATGATAAAAAATATCCAAGGAAAAAAAGGATCAGGGTACGTTTAGCAAGTTTTCCAAAAACATCTCCCAGAGATTTTCCAGCCCATTTACTTTTGACAAAAGCAAAAGCAGTTCCGACAGCAAAAAGAAAAGAAGGAAAAACTAAATCGGTAGGTGTAAATCCATGCCAAGGCGCATGAAGAAATGGAGCGAAAATATGACCTGCTTTCCATGTCCCAGGAGTGTTAACTATAATCATGAGGCAGACAGTCATCCCTCTAAAAACATCAAGTGCTTTGAATCGTTGCATAATTTAGTTTCGTTTTGTAAAAAACTAAATTACAATAATTTTTGGAAAAGATCGCTTCGCTGTCAGAGTACAGACCAGTCGCTTCGCTTTTTTTTACCCTTCCAGCCATTTTCTAAAACTAGGAGTTTTAGTACTGCTAGTATATATGATTTTTTTAGCGTAAGTCATTTTTATAGCCAATTTGTTTTTAAAATAAGGTTCTACTTTTTCTAAAAAATCAAGATTAATAATTTCGCTTCGATTGATTCTAAAAAATTTGGCAGGATCAATTTTCTCTTCTACATCAGAAAGTGTATAATTCAAGACATGTTTTTTCCCAGATGAATCTATCGCCATACAAAAATCGCCATTGGCTTCAAAGCAACCAATATCTTTTGCATCTATCAATTTTATTCCATCTTTTTTCTTAATCGTGAACCTTTGTTTGTAAGATTTTTTGTCGGAGTGAAGGATGTTTTGGAGGTCTTTAAGTAATTGATTGTCAATTGGTTGTTTGGGCGTTTTAGCGAAAAGTGTTTTGTATTTTTCGTAAGCTTCTTGGAAATTTTCGATAGAGTAGGGCTTTAAAAGATAAGCAATTCCATTAGTTTTAAATGCTTGCAAAACATATTGATCAAATCCAGTACAAAAAATAATAGGACAATCGACTTTTATTTTTTCAAAAAGCTCAAAGGAAATTCCATCCAATAATTCGATATCAGAAAAAATTAAATCAGGTTTTGATGCTTGATTTAAAAATACCTCAGCTTCTTCAATCGATCTTGCCCAACCCATAACTTTTCCATCCGAAATTTCAGCATGAATAAAACTGATCAGTTTTTGGTAGGCAGGAATTTCATCTTCTAAAATCAAAATATTCATACTATGCTACTTGTTTGATGGTAGGAAGTTTTACAATAAAATTTTCGTTTGACTGAATTTGAATTTCAGAATCTGTTAATATTCTATATCTCGATTTAAGATTCGCCAATCCCGTTCCTGTTGAATCTACAAATTTCTTTTTTGAATTTATATTGTTAGAAACGATAATGGAGTTGTCCGTGATATTAATGTTAGTGTTAATAGGTGTTTGTGAGTTTCCGTGATTATGTTTTACAATATTTTCTAACAACGTTTGCAACGCACCAGGTGGAATTAAAAAATCACCTGTATCTTCAATTTCATTTTTTATTTCAAAGTGGTATGCATCTCCAAACCTACTTTCGATGAGGTACATATAGTTCTTGGCAAATTCCAATTCATCTTCTAGTGGAACTACTTCAAAATCTTTATTCGAAATCAAATAGCGATATAAAGTGGATAATTTGTTGAGATAAATTTTAGCTGCCTTTGGATTTGAATCGATCAGGGAATCAATAGTATTCAAATTATTAAAAAGAAAATGAGGATCAATTTGAGATTTTAATAAAAGCAATTCAGATTCCTTTTTCTCCTTCTCAATTTGGGTTACATGAATTTGAGCATCGTATAATTTTTTACCTAAAAGAAATGTTGCAAAAATTCCAATGCCCTCGATGTGCATAACAAAACCATAATAAATACCACTCAGACTCAATAAATTTCCTTTACAATTTCTAAACAAACAATGCCATTGTATTTCTATTATTCCCATTAAAAAAAGAAATCCAACACCGTATAAGAATAATTTAAAAAATTGCCCTTTTGGAAAGAATTTTGCGAAAATTATAAACACTAAAACATAAACAGATACCGAACAAAATAAAATAAAATTGATATGATCAATAATAAGTAAATATTTTTCATCATCTGGATAATCTGCATAATCCATACTACCAATAAATATCGCAATTAGAAAAAATATGGCAGCTAGTTTTATATCAGATTTAGTTAGTTTAAATATCATGTGGGTTTTGATTCAGTTGATTTATTTGGTTATCGAGTTATTGGTTAATGAGTTATGATTGAAATGATTTGGAAAAAAATTTAAAGCTCGATATGAATTTTTCCATTACTCATCTTTAATTAGAAAACTAAAGATAATAAATAACCAAATAACTCATTAACCAATTACAAAACCTAATTCTTCTGCGCTCGATTCAAAACATCTGAAGCACTACTGCTTCGGTTTTTGGAACGTTTCATATGTTGGTTTCCAAATTTATAACTGAATTGCATATTCACTACTGGACCATCCCAACGGCTGTTGATCAATATATCCATGTTGGCATATTTAATATCTGCAAACATGTAACGAGCTAATATATTTTGTACTCCTAAACTCACTCTTGCTTTATCGTTTAAAAACTTTTTGCTAAATCCTATATCCACCCCGTATAACCAACTCGCATTTATTATTCCATCTTGGCCACCACTATTATACCATCCGGAAAGTTCTGTATTTATTTTCCCAGGAAGCATAAATTCAGTTTGAATATATGCGGTATAATCCCATTTGGATCGTTGGAAATTATCTCCTAAATATTCAGAATCGTATTTTCCATAGTTAGCAGCAAAGTAGGCAAATCCAGAAATTCCAGGAACAAAATCTAGTGGTAAAGCTAAATTGATATTGAAGTTTTTGAAGTTTTCAAGATTAACTGTTACCAAATTTGAAGTTCCCAATGAGTCATTTTGTTCTGAAACTTCTACAATGGCATCATTAGTATGTTTGTACTCGACATTGAAAAATGGTTGATTTTGAAAAGCCAAATTTAACTTAGTACTATGGGTTAAAGCTGGAGCTAAATTTACATTTCCTCTTTGAAAAGTATATTGATCCAGAAAATATTTGAATGGATTCAAATCATTATATCTAGGTCGATCAATTCGATAACTATAGGCCGCTGAAGCAGTTAAATCACTAGTGATTTCTCGTCCAATACTTGCACTCGGAAACAACTTCTCGATGGGTCTAGGAATCCGTTGATTGGCTGTGATTGAATAACCTTCCGAATCACTTTTTTCATATCTTAAACCTGCTGTTCCATTCCATTTTCCAAAATTCCAAGTAGTTTTTCCATAACCTGCAAAAATAGTTTCAGTAAAAAGATAATGGTTACTTTGTCCAACATTGTTTTCCCAAATTGATCCATTTTGAATTTTGGCTTCTAAGTTATTATCCAAATCTGCATCACTATATTTTAGACCTACTTGTAGTTTTATATTTTTAGAAAAAGGATAATTATAATCTAGTCTGGTTGTAAAAATATCAGTTGCTCCGATTTGAATATTTTTTTGTCCATCAAAAATTTCTTCTCCATTTATTTCTGTAGTAGTTAATTCATTGGTCATGTCTGTATTTATCTTTGCGATATTCAAATCGAACTCTAATTTTTGACCAGCTGTATCAATTTCAAAAGTATAAAAAGGATTAAAAGTAATCATTCCCCAATCATCATTTTGAGCATTTTCTGTTTTTAAATTCCAATCAGATACTAGAGGATTTCCAAAATTTACATTGGTGGTATTATCAATAATATAGTCTGATTTACTATTGAAATATCTACTTGAAAAACCTACATTATGTTTTTCATTGATGTCCCATCCAAATGATAAATTTGATCTAAAACCATTGGAAATACTAGGGTCATTGCTTTCTTGAGTGTAAACATCGTCCCCTACTTTTCTAACAAGTTCCATTGAATCCCACCATGAATTTCTTCGATAACCAATGCTCCCTTGAATATTCACCGCACCTTGATAATGACTCAAAGACAAGCCTGTTTTATATCTCCAATATTCGCCTTTCCCTACACCTGCATTTACATTTCCGTTTGTTCCATAGAGGCTGTTTTTTTTCAAAATAATATTTAAAACTGGACCTGTTCCTTCTGCATCAAACTCTGCACCTGGCTGATGAATTACTTCTACACTTTTGATATTATCGCCAGGCATATCTTTTAGTAAAGATTGGACATCCATATATTTTGTCGTTTTTCCATTGATCAGAATAGTCATGTTACTTTGTCCAGCCATTCTTAATCTATCACCTACAACAATCATCCCTGGCACTTTTTTCATGACATCCAAAACGCTACCATTTAAACTAGTTAAGTTATTTTCAACATTAACAATCAGTCGATCTGCTCGTTGCTCCAAAAGTGGTTTCCGAGAAACTACTTCCACTTCTGAAAGCAGGTTGGTATCTTCTGAAAGTTCCAGATCAAAAGTTTGACCGTTGCTTTTTGGGAAGTTTATAACATTGCTTTTACGGGGGGCAAAGCCAAGCATAGTTGCCTCTAAAAAGTAGGCTCCATCTTTAATGTTTTTGAATTTAAAATTACCGCTTTTGTCAGTCGATTCTGCTTCGACAATTGAACTGTCAGCTTGATTATGAAGCGCAACGGTAGCAAAATAAATTCCACTTTTTCCATCTGTTATTTTTCCAGAAAAAGAATTTTGGGAAAATATAGGACTGGCAAAGAAAAGTAAAAGAGCTAAAATTTGAATTGGCTTTTTCATGCGTTTTTATTTTATATAAGGATTAAATAGGTAGATGAAATTGGTGGAATTTATTTCTTAAAAGGTAGAATCCATATGAATATATCTCTTGCCATTTCCTTTGATATTAAAAGATTGGTAAGTCCATTCATCATTGATTTTTTTAAATTTAACTTTGACTTTATAACCACCATAGTTGAATTTTAGAAGAGATACTTTTCCTCTCACTTTAAATTTTGTTACATCAATAAATGCTTGTCCATCTTCTAAATCGGTGTCTTTTAAATTTTCAAAAACATTTACTTTTTTTCCATCAAAATCAATTTCTAGATTATTAGAAAATTCGTCATTTGAAACTATAATCATTGGTAGTGGTTTTCCTGCTTCATCTTTTGCTAGGTATTCTTTAAATTTTTCTACATTAATTGATTTTTCGATGACCGCTAAATCTTCTGATTGTCCAAAAGAAATATTAGTTGTAGAAATGAAAAGTGAAATTAGAAGGAATACGATAATTGAATTTTTCATGTTTTATTTTTTTTATAAGTTCTTGTTCAGATTTAATCATAAGTTATATCGAGATTATTTTTTTATTCCTCTTGACAAAAAACGTAGACGAACCCTTTAGTTCGGTGAGGCTTTTTAACGAAGGAGGATGATAAAAAAAGCCGAAATAACTATGATTAAATCTGAACAAGAACTTAGGTTGAATAATGATGCTTCAAATCTAAGATGTATCTTATGTTTTAGCTTCCCAAAAAAGGTGAAAGCGGTTTTTTTGCCGATGAATTGGGTTAGATTTTGGCTAACAATTTTTAGGTTTGACTAGATAAATGTTTATCGAGGAATTATGGATGCTTTCGAACCTTTATAGGTCTGACGATAAAAAATTAATAAACCCCTACGAGAGAGATTTTAATATTTTGATTGATTGAAGATTTTTTTAGTGGAAATAAAAAGAACACCACGTAAAAAACCACTTCTGCGACGAATTGATATTCACGGATGTTCTTTGGTACGAGAATTATATTTAAGTTCTTAATGATGGATTTTTAAAAGGTCATATTTACCAATACGTCCTTATTTTTTTTGACTTTTAGTTTATGACGTTTCCAACCTTCACCTACTTTTCGGAGTTGCATTTGGACATGATGATCTTTGTAGGTGAAATTAAAATAAGCTTTAGTTTTTTTGATTTTAAATTTCTTGAGATCAATGAACGGATCATTCAGGTCAAAGTCAGGTGAAATTTCTTCATTGATTAGTCTAATCTTTTCCCCTTTGAAATGAACAAAATAGTTTTCATTTAAGGAATAGTGTACTAACATTTTCAAAGGTTTGAAATACCCAGTTTCCTCCTTTTCAAAGATCTGTTCTAAATACTTAGTATTCATAAATTGTTGTAAAACCCGCTCCGTTTCATTGAGAATTGGAGTTCTAGTTTGCCTTTTTATTTTCCAAGGCATTTCTGATTTTTCACCAATTACCCAAGGAGATAGAGTCTCTTCAGTAGTTTCATATTCGGTTTGATAATCGCTATTTGATTTTTCTTTTTCAATATGATTTAATGAAGAAGCAAGCGAAATATTCAATGGAGTTTCCAATTTTAATTCAGGAGAGATTGAATAAAGAATTGGACTTTCGGAAATTAGAATTTTATTAAATTTTTGAAATTCCGTTTTTGATTTTAAAAGTGTTGTTGTCTTTTTTATTTTTTTGACTGTTGAAATAGTTGGGGTTTTAGCGAGTAAGATGTCGGTTGACTTTTCTTCAATATCTAGGGGGTGATTTTTAATAGATGACGATTTTTTAATTTGCTTTGTTACAATTTGACCTTCTGCCGAGGTGTTTTTATTAGAACTTGAAAAAAGAAAGATTGCAATGAATCCAAGGGTTGTAGCCGATAGAATGAAAAAAGAATTTAGATTAATATTTTTGAAAAACCAACCTTTAGCTAAACCTAAAAGGGTAGGGGAAGTCGAAGCGGAAAATACTTCTGCTACTTCCTCGAACGAATGCTGAGGTGCTTCTTCTCGAGCCGATTCGAATAAATAATCTATATAATTATCTTCCTGTTTCATTTTCTATCAATTTAAATTCGACTTGGTGTTTGATAATTTTTGCTAATTCTTTTCTACCACGAGCTAATCTTTGTTTGACCGCAGATTCGCCACTATTTTGAACTTTCATTATTTCTTTGATACTAAAACCTGTTATTTCAAAAAGGATAATGGCCTCTTTTTGCAACTCTGGAAGTTTCGCCAACGATTGATACAAGAGTTCAATCTCAAATTGTTTTTCTATAAAATTATTAGGATCTGGATGTTGATTAAAGATGGCAGGTTCTTCAACATTTATTGCTTTCTTTTTTCGTTTGGAGTTGGCCAAAATTCGAGTACTAATTCCAATTAGAAAACTCAAAAACGCTTTTTCATTTTTAATTTCATCCAATTTTTTAAAAGCAATTAAGAGGGAATCATTGACCAAATCTTCATAAGGCATGTCTCCAAAAGCACGGGCACGGCAAAACTTTTCAAACCGTGCATGGACGGGTTGATATAATTTTAGAAAATGTTTTTGCTTTTTGCTAATCATACTTTTTTGCCTGTTCAAATAGTAAGTGTCAACAGTTGAGAAAAAGTTACAGGAGCAAAATAATAAATTAGGTAATAGAAATTTTAGCAAGGAATGGCGAGACGGTAGAATAGAAATTTAAGAGGTTTTTAAAATTGTTTGGTTTCTTTTTGACAAGGTGAGTTGAAGTCGAATGTTGTTGATTTCGCGATTTTCTCAATATCCAACATTCCTAGTTGGATGCTGGATATTCAAAAAAATCAATAACATTCGATTCGAAGTTAACTTCGTGACTAAAGCAGACTTAGAATCATTTTTCAACAGGATAATCTCCATCGCCCCATTCCGTCCATGAACCATCAAAAATTGCTTTTGATTGATATCCCGCAACTTCAGCTCCGAGTGCAATCACGCATGCAGTCATTCCAGAACCACAGGTGAAAATAACTTCTTTATTTTCTAAATGGAATGCATCATAAATTTCTTTGAGTTCAGTAGGTGACATTAATTTTCCATCCTTAATGATTTTGGAGCTAGGAAGATTTTGACTTCCTGGAATATGTCCACCTTTCAGATGAGCACGAGGTTCGGGAGCCGTTCCATGAAATCTTCCATCGGAGCGAGCATCTAAAATAGCTACATCATTTTTGTCTAAAGTGGCTAAAACTTCGGCTGCACTTTTGATCAAATTAGGTTGATAGTTGATTTTAAAATTACCTGCTTCACCATCGTATTTTGCTTGAATTGCGATTGGCAAGTTGGCCTCTTTCCAAGCAGGAAAACCTCCATTTAGGACTGCGACATTTTCATGACCCATTGTTTTGAAAATCCACCAAGCTCGTGGAGAAGAGTAAACTCCATGATGATCGTAAACGACAATAACACTTTCATTATTGATCCCGATTTTACGAATTTCTTCTTCAAAATATTTTGGAGAAGGCATGGTGTTGGGAAGAGTGGCTTCTTGATCTTTGAAAGTGTTTTGTAAATCAAAATTTCGAGATCTAGGAATGCGTTTTGTCTTCGCTGCCTTGGATAACTCTTTTTGCCCAACCTTAGTTTTGGTGGCATCAAGGATCACTAAATTGGGATGATTAAGATGAGTAACTAACCATTCGATGGAGACTATTGGAGTAGGAAGGTTTATATTGGTCATTGATTTGATATTAATTGTAAATAATTGATTATCAGTTTTTTATGATTTTTAGATGAAGAAGATTTAGATATCTTGATTAAATTCAACCCATCGTTTTATTCTAGAATTGATAAATCCTTTAACATAAATTTTATTGACAAAAATAGTCGAAAACCTTTCACATTGAAAACCTAAATAGAAAAAAAGTAAGGCCGTCCCAAAAGCAGGAATTGCTTTTCTTTCTTCCTCCGAAATTACTAAAACAGATTCATATCCAAGATAAAATTCCTGAAGTTTTTCTTTCATCTTTTCTTGGTCAGGTTCGAAAATAAAAAGCATCGTCACATGGAAAGCTATATCTAAAGCTAGAAATCCATTTCCACAAAAGTCAAAATCAAATAATGTGATATTATCGTTATCGTCAATATTTAGATTGTCTGCCCAAAGGTCTAAATGAACGGCACCTGAGCGAATTTTTTCAATACTTTTTTCAGCAAAAAATGAAGAAAGTTGTTGTTGTGTATTTTTTAAAAAATCAAATTCTGAAGAGTTAGGAGCTAAAAATTTTTCTATTTTTTTTAAAGAATCAAATAGTAAAACTTGAGAAGTATAAGTGGTGCGTTCTAAAGGTAAATTTTCCGAAACCTGATGAATTTGCGCCATCATTTTTCCAATTTTAAAATGTAACTCAGGAGATAGATTTAGATTTTTATCGCCTTCAGCAAATGAAAAAAGTGCACCAAATCTTTTTCCTTCGGGTGCATCAATAGTTTGGATATAATTTTTTGCCTGATCCAATATTGGAAAGGAAACAGAGATGTTTTTTTCTTTTAATAAAATGATCCATTTCAATTCCTCCTCGATTTCCTTTTTTGTTCGCCAATTCAATCTGTAAATTCTAAAAATATATTGATCAGAATTATCCACTACTAAATAGGTATCGTTTACCCAAGTTTTGATGAGTTGGCAAGTGGCGTTTTTTCCTAAACTATAATGGCTTTTTAAAAAACCACCAAGTGGTAAAGGGTCAATAATAGCATTAGTAACAGGGAAATGATTCATTCTGCAAATGTACTGTTCTGGAATATCAAATGAGTCAATAATTATCTTTTTCAATTTAGAAAAAAGTAAAACATTTTTCTACCTTTAATCTCCCTTAATACATGAGAAGACTCTACTTTACTTATTTTAATTTATTTTAATATCTACATACTTTGATCTAGTCAAGTTGAGTTTTATAAACAATCAATTACCGAAAATAAAACTCGTATGCAACCTATCAAAATCCTCTCATTTATTTGTTTTGTATTTTTCTCTTTTTTTGTAACTGCTCAGGACTACCAACTTAATGGTCGAGTCTCCATATTGAATAGTCGTCTTGATAATGGCCCGATAAAATATGTCAAAGACGTTAAGATTAGCAATGAATTATCGCCAACCAGACTGACCGATTATAAAGGTCGATTTGAATTAAATTTTATAGATCATGATCCAAATTCCATCATTAATTTGAAGGTAGAAAAAGAAGGCTATGAAGTCGTTAATCAAGATGTTTTAAATGATATTCAAATTTCAAAGAATCCAACCATTCGTATTTTTTTAGCTAAAAAAGGAAAGGTGGAAAGGAAGAAAAAAGGCTTACTGAAATTTAGCCAAACTCTTATTTCTACCAGAAAGGATTCTATTTTTCATTTGCTGAATTTGAAAGCTGTATTAAAGGATGAGGTCATAGGAAAACTAGAAAGTAATTTTGGACAAAAAATTTCTGATGAAATGGAAGCTAAATTATTATTGAATCAGGCGATCCAAGATTTGCAAACAGAGCTACCTGATTTAATTTATCAAATGGCATCGGTCAATTTAGATTTTGCTTCGGATAGATATAAAAATGCGACTATTCTTTTTCAAAAAAATCAATTGGAAAGAGCGATTGATTTATTGGATGAAAAGGAATTAGATACTTCTTTTAAGAATATTTTGGCGAGCCTTGATAAGGCTAAAGAATCCCCTGAATCACAACAAAAGATTTTGAATATTCGAAACATTCAAATTGATAATGTCATTGAAAGCTTTGAGTTGAGAAGAACGTTTTTAAAATTGGCTTTTCAAAATGTAGCTGCGGAAGAATTGAGTGAGAAAATTGTCAAAATGAAAACTTTGATAAAAATTGATCAACCTACTCAAATTTCAAAAAACAAAGATAACGAAGAGGAAATTGTAGATGAAGATCCAATTGTAAATATATTGTTAGAAGACACCATGCAGTTGGTATCGCAGGACACCAATTGGGTGGAACTAGAAATGGAAAATTTAATAGCAAAGGGAGCACAGGAGGAAGAAATGACCGGTGATCCTAAGGCAAATACGATATTAGAAACTTCACCAAGGAACTCTGGATCAATCAATTTAGGAGTTGATTTTGAAAATACTTTAGTGGTTGAAAAAGATAAAAAAACGGATCTTATTCCAATTTATGAGCAACCTGAACTTGTCTTAAGTTCTGCTAGAAACCTTGTTAATTCAAGCTCTAGCGGCCAAGTCAAAGTAGATAATGAAGATGTTTGGTTAGCAGTTGCCAAGAAAGTTGAATCAGGAAAAGAAGCAGTAACGCCTCCTGCTTCAGAACCAAATAAGGAAGTCAAAAAGGTAATTCCAAAACCAGAAAAAATTGTTATTGATGAAATAATTGAACCTAATTATTCAAGTTACAAGATCACCAAAAAAACAAGTCTGAGAGAACAAGCGACGGCTTCTTCCAAAGTTTTAAAACGATTAAAAGTTGGGACAGAAGTCAAAGTGATAGATCAAGTAGATCGGTATTGGAGCAAGGTGATTTTGGATGGGAAGGTTGGATATGTAAAAGTATTGTTATTAGAAAAGTCTAATTAGTTGAATTTTTAAAAAAAAGGCACATAGAAATCTATTTTCTATGTGCCTTTTTTTTTTACGACTTTATTTTAACTTGAAAAATCATCCGAATAATTGGCTAATTCCTCCTCCCAAGAATAGGGTTTAAAAACTAAGTTATAACCTTCAGAATCTATTTCTAAATGCTCTTTTAAAATTTTTCTTATCCCACTTTTTCCTCCAAAGTCAGCCAGAAACCATTTGAATAATTGAGTGATATGTATTTCCTTTTTTTCTTCTAAGACATCCGTTTCTCCTTCTAAAAAAGAGTCTGTTGCCAATTGCAATTGAGCATCTATTTTTTCTAAAGAATAAAATGCGATGGGTGGACAACTCTTTGCACCACAGTTTAAAGCAAAATGGATGCGGTAATCAATTTTGTTGACCGCCCATTTTTTGATTAAATTTTTCGTGAAAAAATTAGGTAAAAAACCTAACGAATATTTGTATCGGTATTTTCGTAGAATTCCATGTTCGACATCATCTAATGAAAGTTTTTCTCCTGCAATGTTGATGAGTTTTTCTTTATAAATTTCTGGTTTATCAAGCTGGTGAACTTTTCTAAAGATTTGAAAAAAAGCATTATAAATATTTATCCAAAATGCTTTTTTAGCCTCGTCATTATTTAAATTTTTTTCCAATTGATCCAAAGAATAATTGTCCAATTGAAAAAGAAAATCTCCATGAGTCTGATTGGTTTTAACTGCCAAAAGTAATTGTTCAGATATTTTATTTAATGACATTATTTTTTTTTGACAAAGCTAAAACATATTGAGATCACAATGTGGAAAAAGGAATTGAAACGTCTTTACCCAAACATGTAATTAGTTTGTAAAATTATCCATTTTGCTCTTTTTCAAGAGTAACAAATACCTTGATTCCTATGTAAATCCTATAAACCAATGTAAATTCGCAACATGAATACATTTCAAGAAATATGGTTTCTTTTTCGCAAAGAACTCACGCTAGAGTTTCGGCAAAAATATGCTATAAGTGGAATTTTATTGTATGTTTTTTCTACCTTATTTGTAGTTTACACGTCTACCTTTGATGCAGGGCCGAAACAATGGAATATCCTTTTTTGGATCATCGTATTATTTGCGAGTGTAAATACTGCGGCAAAAAGTTTTGTACAAGAGAGTGGAACTCGGCAGTTGTATTATTATACATTGGTGAATCCGATAGCGATTATCATTTCTAAAATGCTGTATAATACATTGCTTTTATTAGCATTGAATTTTTTAGCTTATAGCGTTTTTAGTTTGGTTTTAGGAAATCCTGTTCGAGATTTGCAACTGTTTTTTGTTGCGATATTTTTGGCAAGTTTAGGGTTTTCGATTACGTTTACATTTATCTCCGCGATTTCTTCGAAGGCAGATAATAGTGCAAGTTTGATGGCAATTTTAGGTTTTCCAATTGTTATTCCGATATTGATGGAATTAGTTAAAGTTTCTCAAAATGCTTTGCCAGGAAGTTTTGATTCAGCTATCAATGAGGATATTATGATATTGTTGGCAATAGATTTATTGTTGGGCGGGGCGGCGTTGATGTTGTTCCCGTTTTTGTGGAGGGATTGAGTTTTTTTAAATTAAGTGCGGATATTTATAAGTTAGCGGCAAGCAAAAAAAAGAAAAATCGATGTCTGAAAAAGAGCTAATAAATTTTGGGATTTTAAATGGTTGGTTGACAGCAATAGGAAGAGTAAATGACAAAACAAATAATGGACATCACTTTGAACTTTACAAATTCGAAAAAGAGGACGATATTAATAAAGTCATTAAGGAGATATTTTCAGAAAAAGCGAATACAATAAATATTGAAGAAAAGTTAAACCCTGAAAAAATTCTTAGAGAAAAAGTTAATTTTTGGTTTTTTAATTATCAGCCAAATAAATTTTCAAATCCTCAATTCTTAGAAGATAAAAGAGGAGATTTTTCTTTGTACGATGAAGACTACAAAAAAGAATGGATTATCGAATTTGTAAAAATATTAACTTCAACAACAGAAATGAAAAGACTATTTGAAGTTAAATTATCAGAAACAAAAAAACACTACTGTAACATGTCAGACGATTTGATAATTGAGGGAAATAGCAAAATATTTCACCTTCACTTTTGTCTAACAGATTAATAAAAAAGGAAGCCAGCCGCTAACAATGCATACCCGTTCATTGTCAGCAAAAGCTGACAACGACGGGTATGCGAGACCGTCAGTCTGTGAAAAAAACTATTGACTATTT
>JBGCCY010000173.1:0-46206 GCA_045104975.1 Saprospiraceae bacterium | reverse complement strand
TTTTGTTCCATTGCCTGACAAATAGAATCAATATCTTTTATCATTTTGGGTAATAAAGGTTGAACATTTACACCTTCTGTCCAGTCTTTTACTTTCAAATATTTATTGCCGAAAATCTTCCTTAACTGTTTTTTGAAAATTCATGTGCAATACTACAAGCTAAATAAACTATTGTGTCAGGTCTAATTACTAACTCACTCCCGTATTTATTTTCAGGCAATTCAAATGTTGTATTGTCAGGAAGTGCAGTTAATTTAATTTCAATTGGAGCTAAGCAATTGCCACTTTTTCTGCTTTGTGTAACTAAGTCTACTCTTGGTAATGTTCCAACAACTAATTGCTGGTAAGGAGAATATTGAGTCTCAAAAGCGTAGAATAAATCTTTTGAAGTAGGAATCTGTCCAAAAAAGTCCTCAACTTTTAAGAAGTTATGCTCAACTTTCAATTTTGTAGATAATGTCAAGTATTTGCACTCTAAACCTTTTGAGTGCATAAAGGCTGTCAAAGCAGCAGGAAAAGAAGAATTAAATTGATTCTTTCCCCAACTTTCTTTTGCTGTAAAATCTCTATTTGAATGAGTAATTCCAAAAAGTTGTGGTTTATTCATTTTTAAGTTTTCTTAAAATTTGCAAAGTAAGTTTTTCTTTTTTTTAGTAGACACCCTTTAAATATCCCTGCCTCAACTAATACATTTTTAACTTTAAAAAATCCACCCCAAAAATAAAAACCTATCTAGTCCGATCAATTAATTTTTCGATAGTCTCATTTAAATTATAGATTAAATGATTTTGCTTGTTGACAATGTTTTGCAACAACTTAACTTCATCTCGAACGATATTTTGGATATTGGCAGGGGAAGGCAAGAATGGGCTGATCTTAGCTCGTACATACCAAATCTCACGAATGTCGCTGATGGGAATTTGATATGGATCGTAAAAATTATTATCAGACTGAACTTCTAAATGTTTACTTTCTCTTAATTTATTAAAGACTCGTTTCACCACGATATCCCCACGCGTCACAATCACATAGACATAATTATCTTTGATGGAAGTTTCCCAAAGTGTCGGTTCCAAAAAACTACAAACCACTTTGTCTCCTTCAAAAAGAGTAGGTTCCATACTATCGCCAGACACATCAAAACTTCGATGTGTTCCTACTTTATATTTATAATCTGGCAAAGTAAAACTAGGTAGGTCTTGGATAAAAGTTGGATTCGCCAATTCACCTGCGTAACCCGCTTGCGCAGGAACTGGTACATGTACAATCCGTTCATCATCTTGTCCATTCGTCACAATCGTCAAGACTCGAAATGATTTATGATCCTCTTCACTCATAAACATCGGTCCATCGCCGGTGTAAATATAAACAGGATTAATCTGATACCTTTCTACAGATTTCCGTAGCAATTCGATGGTAACATCTCTTCGTCCTTTTAAAATTTCACTTAAACTTTGAGGTAAGTATTCTAGCGATAAGGCAAATTGTCGACTGCTCTTAATTCGTTTTTCCTCTCGTAATTTGTCGTGACATTTGATAAACCTTTGGGTAACAACATTATTCATTTCAGATAAACTTTTAGTTGATTATTTTTCCAAAGGTAATCATTTTGTGAACATTTAAAGTAGAAAACATCATTTATATATCAAAAAAGTGATAGAATAAGTGCTTATTTTGACATTTCTAAAATTTAGAAATTTATCTTTTCTCAAGAAGAATCAGAAAAAATAATAGTAGAATCCACCCCCTACGCCCGCCAGCGGGGGAGAAAATTGTGGATAAATTGAAAGATATTGCTAAAAGATTGCACTACACTCTCTCCCGCTGGCGGGGCGGGGGTGGATTTTCGCAAAAAATATTTTTCTTGATCTACCTAATTTCCAATTAATAGCTTCACCGCTTCTATTAGCATTTCAACACTTTCATTTTTCACAAAGGAATGATCTTTTTCAAAAGAAATTTCGTTTTGAAACAAAGGAAGCTGAACCACAATCTGAGCATCCAACGCTTGCAATGACCAACACAAAGATTGCATGGCTTTTTCTCCTCGAGGCTCATGTGGCGTAAAAGTAATTGGCAAAACTGGTTTCCCCACCAACTCTCCCGAAGTCGCAATCCACTCCAAAGCATTCTTAATTAAAGCAGGCAGGTTATGAATATATTCTGGAATGGAAATAATTACGGCATCAGCTTCTTGTAATTTTTCTCGCCAATCCAAAACTGATTCCGCCCAAGGATGCGAATTATCCTCTGCCCGAAAAAGAGGTAACTGATCTAATTTTTTATAAAAAATAAAATCATGTTGGGGAAAAAGTAAAGCAATACCTTCTAATAATTTTGCATTGGAAGAAGTTGCTCTGGTGGAACCGCTAAGGGTAAGAATTTTCATTATAAATAAAAATTAAAAATGTAAATGAATTGTTATAATTTTATTTAATCTCAAATCTAAAGAATTTATTCATTATTTTTACCAATAAATTTATTAGAAAAAATGATTAGAAAAAAAGTATATCTCACCATTGATGATTCTCCCTCTTCCAGCTTTTTGGAAAAAATGGATTACCTAGGAAACAAGAAAATGCCTGCTGTATTTTTTTGTATTGGTAATTTAATGGAGAAAAGAGAAAGCATGATGATCGATTGCATTCAGCGCGGATTTCCCATTGCGAATCATAGTTATTCGCATCCTCATTTTTCGAAGATAAGTTTAGATCAATGTAAATATGAAATTGAAAAAACGGATGGAATTATTGAAAATATTTATGCTAAAGCTGGTGTGAGTCGCAAGTATAATTGGTTTCGGTTTCCCTATGGAGACAAAGGAGATTTAAAAGATGGAAAAATTTTTAATCATCGAAAACCAGCGAATCTTGTTCGGAAAAATTTTATTCAAGATCTATTGAAATCTCTAAAATATACTCAGCCGACTTGGGAAAATATTGATTATGATTTTGTCAAAAAAGCAAAAATTTTTGAAGACTTGGATTGGCATTGGACGTTTGATATTATGGAATGGGCGATGTTAGAATATCGTCCGACTTTTGGAATTAAAAATTTACACAAAGTGAATCAACGCCTCCATTCCTCTAATCCAAAAGATTGTCGAGGAAAAATTGGCAATGAAAACCGGTGGTTGAATTCTGAAAATGATGAGATTATTTTATTGCATGACCATGAGGAAACTACGCCTATTTTTAATTCCATTATTAACCTGCTTGATGAACTTCCTTTGACTTTTGAAGCAGTAACGTAAAACGATTCTCTGAATCGTTCATCGGTAGAACAATTCTCAAAAATTGTTCTACCGATTCTGGAGAATCGTTGGAAGTGGAACGACTTAGAAAGTCGTTTTACAAATTTCCGCTCCAATCATTCTTGCTAATTTCGCAGAACCTTTAGTCGTATAATGTACATCATCAATAAAATGATCTAAATCCTTGAGAAGCATTTCATCTGCATCCACGAATTGGATTTGATATTTTTCCGCAACATTTTCGGTGGTCAAATTGTATGCATCCATGGCATTTGCCAAACTTCCATTATTTGGAAACGTATTGTTTTTTTCGCAAAAAGTTCGACTCATCCACAAGGCATTTTGAACCTCTGGTTTCATTTCTTTTTGATATAAATGCCCTTGGGAAACTAAAATTGGTTTGGCACCATCTTGTTGAATCAACTCTATTAATTGCGTTAGATAATTTTCAAAATCATTTTTTGAAACAAATTCCTCCTTTTCAAAATCTCTTGATTTTACATTTTTCCCAAACCAAACTTTCCTAAAGTTTTTATAAATCATTTGAGAAAAACTTTGTGGCTTTGCTCCATAGATACTCGGTCCATAAAAATGAGAATAATCACTTTTATATTTTCCTACAGAAAAGCCAGGAGGAGAAAAAGATCGATACAAATCATTAATGGCATGCATCACCACCACCACATCAGCATCAAATTTTCGGCAATAAGCGGCATAATTAATCAAGCTATGTTTGCTTGTGTACCAATCCATTCCGGCATTTAATACTTCGTATTTTTTTTCTGTTTTAGTATCATTAAAAAACTGTTGTAAAATAGAAGGATATCGATCTAAACTATCAGCGTGTACAAATCGAGTTGTCGAACCTCCAAGACAAAGTACTCGAATTGAATTGGTATCTTTCGGTGTTTCAAAATGATAAACAGAAGGTGGTACTTGCAAAAACGGATCAAATAAATGCTCCTGTTGACTATAATAATAAATGTTTCCAACTGCATAAATGATCAGCCCCAAAAACAAAGTAGGAATCAAAGAAAAAACTAATTCTTTAAAGCTATGTTTTTTTAAAAACCGAACTAAAAAATAAGGAATGACCACTAAACAACCCAAACTCAATATCAACAAAAAGATAAAATAATTTCTTGAGTAAAATAAAATCTCAGGCAAATATGAGGTATGCGCCCAAAATCCTGCAACAAATAACAATGCTATTGCGAAATATATTGATATTATTTTTTTCATTTTCAAAATAGATTAACTTAATAATGGTTAACTGTTAATAATTAATACCGTTTGGTATTAAATTACATTACTCAACGATTATAATGTGGGAGTGACACCAAGCCGTATTAAACGTAAACCATTCACCATTATTAAACGTGTTTTAAAATAAATTGAATTCCATATCGAGGACGCAAGGTCACGACAGGCAGTACTTCAATTTTTTGGTTTTTTATCAAATCAAAATCATAGCGATATATCAATTTTAGAATAATCATTTTCATTTCTGTCATCGCAAAATGTCTTCCGATACATTGCCTCGGCCCAGCTCCAAATGGCATATGTGCAAAATTATGTCGATCCTTCCTCCCCTCTTTTGTAAATCTACTTGGATCAAATTTTTCAGCATCTGGCCACACCTTTTCAGAGTGATGCAATCCATAAATAAATGGAATCACTCGAGATCCTTTTGGAATTAAAAATCCTTTCACTTCATCATCCTCTTTCGCTATACGGTCAGTTATCCAAGAAGGCGGATAGAGTCGCAAACACTCATCAATTACCTGAGTCAAATATTCCATTCTCATCAAATCTGTAAACTCAGGTTTTCTCCCTTGCAGGATATTTTCCTTTTCAGCTTTTATTTTTTCCACACATTCTGGATGTTCATGTAGTAGGTAAAAAATCCATGACAAAATATTAGAAGCAGTCTCATGACCGGCTACAAAAAGGATCAGACTTTCTTCTTTGAGCTGGGTATCAGTCATCCCTTCTTTTGTGTCTTCATATTTACATCCCATCAACATCCCCAACAAATCATCTTCTAATTCTCGTTTTCTTCGCGCTGAAATGATGTCTAAGAGTACTTGATTATTTTCATTAGCCACCTTCTCATAAAACTTAGTTTTCCCATTAAAGTCATACCATTTCATCATGGCTGGTAGGCGAACTAATTTTATAAAAAAGTCTTGCAATGTGTCAAACCGCTTAGAAAAATCATGAATCGTTTCCTTGTTCATATCATCCGAATAAATAGCTTTTGACATCACACGAAAAGTCATTGCTTTCATTTCTTCAGCGATATTTATGGTTGAACTTTTGGATAAACGTACATCAAGTTCATCGCAATATTTATCAATTTCATTATCCATCAAGCTGACTAATTTTCCCATTTGCTTCGGACGAAATCCTGGAGCCATCAAAGCACGTTGGCGAGTGTGTTCTTCACCTGTCGCTAACAAAAGTCCTTTTCCAATAAATCTTGCTAGCGCATTTGTCGAGCCATCAGGCTTTTCATAATTGTCTGCATTTTTTCTTAAAATATGTTGAATCACATCTGGATCAATCGTTAGAATATTCACCTTACTATATCGTAAACTAAAGCAATAAGTATCTCCAAACTCTTTTAAATTCTCATTTAAAAATGGGATTGGATTTTGAATAAATCTTTGCAATCGAATGATCGATCGATAGCGAGGAGATTTTGGTGGTAACGTAGGTATATTATTAGACATCTTTATCAATGTGTTTTTTCAAGTTGAAAATTACTCACAAGATGACTTAAAACCGCCTTGTGAGTAGGAACAATTCTCTGCTAATAAATAAATTTAATCTTCCACAACTTTTGTATCTTTTTTTAGCTGAGTTGCCCAAGTTGCAAAACTTTTACAGCTTTTTAAATAATAAATATACTCCTCTGAAAAATCTGCTGGAGCTAAATACCAATCTATATGTTTTAAAGTATACGGTCGTTTGGTGCGAAGGGAAGGATGCGTAATAATTGTTCTAGAACCACGTCGGTACATCGCAAAAGTAGAATCAATTTTAGCGACATAAACTTCATCATTCAAAACTTCCGCATGAGGTTCCCAATAGTTAGACTCAAAATGAATGACCTTTTCCTTCATCGGATTATGGTCAGGTAAATCATTGATCTCCAACGAAGTTCCAATATGATTGTATTGAGGATATTTATCCATCAAATGAGCAATATGACTCACTAAATTTTTAGGCGTATTTGGAAATGGTAAAAGATCAGAATCAGTTATGATAAATTTATCATAGTCCTTTAATTTCTTCTCACCAATATACTCTACCCCTTTTCGCCAAGAATTAAAATCCAAATAAACCACTTGAACTAGTGGGTGGTTTATTTTTTTATAAAAATCCAAAAGCGGTGGATAATCCGACATATTATCGACAATAATTATCGAAACTTTATCCTCCAAACTCAGTAACCATTCTATCTGTTTTTCCAATAATTCTAATCGATTAAAATTATTAATTAAAACAGGAATCGCATCTTTTGGCAACTTAGTATAGTCTGGTTCTATTTTATGTAACAAAGTATGCACGTACCACAATGAATAGCGTTTATAGATGTAATATCGATTTTTTAAACCTCGCATTTTATTCTGAAACCAGTTTGTTTTTTTCTTTCCAGAATAGTCTATAACTTCTTCAGCCATAATTTAAATTTGAGTAGAATTTTCAATCCTATTAATCATTTTTGAAAAATATGTTTCCAAACCTTCCTGTAAAAAGATACTAGGTTTTGTCCCGATATGTTTGAATAATTTTTCAGCACTCCCTACTCTTCGATCTACTTTAAACAACTTTCTTTTGATGGGAAAAATTAAATTAGAAATTTTCGAATCTGAATTGGTTACCTTTTTTATTAGTTCAGCTAACTCTTGGATAGTCGTTTCTATTCCTCGAGAAATATTAAAAACTCCGTTGACAGAATGGCTTGAAAGCAAAGTAGTAATCGCCTCCACTACATCATCAATATGAGTAAAATCTCTGGTCTGATTTCCATCTCCAAAAACTTCGATAGGTTGATTATTAATAGCCTGTTCAAAAAAACGAGGCACCACCATACGGCTATCTTGACGGCCTCCATACACATTAAAAAAACGAAGACAATTGGTTGAAATACCTTCTTCCAAGGTCAAGGAACCTAAATATTGTTCATTCAATCTTTTAGCAACAGCATACGCATTGACTAAATCAAGAGAATCATCTTCGCGATTAAATCGATCTCTCACTTTTCCGTAAACGGCACTTGAGGAAGAGTAAATTATTTTTTTGACTCTATTTAATTTTGCCGCTTTTACAATATTCTGAGTACCAATAGTCTCAGTTTCAATAGTTTCAGTTTGTCGAGCAATTACTGCGTCTACTCCAACCACCGCAGCCAAATGAATAATTGCATCACAATTTTCAGCAGCTCGCAAAACTAAATTTAGGTCTCGTACATCTCCTTTAATAAATTGAATATTTTTCAACGCGAGAGGGCAAATTTTATCTCCTGCTGAACAGTTGTCCAGAACGGACACTTCCCAATTCTGCCCTAAAAGAGCATCTACCAAGTGGCTGCCAATAAAGCCTGCACCACCGGTGATTAAAACTTTTCCATTTTCCATAATAATAAGTTTGAGGATTGATGGCATAGAAATGCCTGATTTTAAAATGAATATTTAAAATCCGAAGGGAAATAAGTCAGCAATGTTAAATTGGTAAAAAAAGTTTTTGGAAAGTAAAAATCAAATATACGAAAAAAAATAAGGTCGCGCAAAGCATGACCTTATTTTTAGTTTGCTACAAAAGCGAAATTCAATATTATTTTCTTGGAATCGGCAAAATTTCCTCCATCCTTCCATCCAAAAAGTAAAAACCATCTTTAGTAAAAACGCCATCCTCTTCCAACATGATTCTTACAATTTTTCCCCATTCCTTAACTTCTGTTGCCGCAAATAATTCAATCGAGTAAGCGGTATTTTCAAACAAAGGATAATCACCTCGTCCTTTCACTCCGCCTTGTGAATCCCACATTCCAATCGTTGGACCAGCCGCATGCCCATGCAATCCAATTGGATGCGTATAAATGGAAGCAGTCAACCCTTCCGCTTTCGCTTGAGCCAAAGCATCCAATAAAATCTGATTCCCTGTTTTTCCTTTTTTAAAATGCTCTACTAAAATATCTTGCACTCGATTTCCATTTTTAAACGCCATCTTCAAAAAATCAGGCACCTCTTTTTCTCCTGGTTTCAACACATAAAAATGTTGCTGTTGATCCGTGTTCAATCTCAAATAAGTAATTCCAAAATCCACATGCAATAAATCTCCCGCCAAAATAACTTGTTGGTCAGGTCGTTTCGAAAACGATCTTAAAAATTCTTTGTTCCCTTCATCTGATCTTTGCACCGATACACTTGGATGAAACCAAGTATCCAATCCATAACCTCTCACCAATTGTCGAAGTGCCCACTCCACATCGTTCGTCGTCGTGATTCCTGGATGGATATTTTTTTCAGACAATCCTTCTTGCAAAATTTGATGTCCCATATTGCAAATCATTGGGTAAATCTCTAACTCCTTTTTCGATCTAGTTTCCAACCAAGCAATTGCCAACCGTTCTGCTGACTTTACTCTTCTATGAAATTCCTTCGGTAATTTTTCCATAAAACTTTCATACTCTGTTCTCACCAAACCATCAGCCAAAGCAAAGTCTTTTGAAAAATTTAAACCAATCGAATTTGGATTTTTTTCTTTAATCGTATTCGTCAGCGCTTCCCATTGATCGGGGTAAACATCCACATTCCACTCCCCTTGCAACAGTTTTCCCACCGAATATCGAGCAATTGCAATTTTATCCAACTCTCCTGTTTTTTTATTTTTATTAAAAACCATCATCGTCCGTCGTCGGGCAGAAAGCCAAGTACTCGGCAAAATAGTTTTCATCACAGGATCTTCATTGTATTCTCGTGAAATTAAAATCCACATATCAATTCCTTCTCGCTGCATTAATTCTGGCAAAAGATTATCGAGTCGATCTTCTAAGATATCATCGACTACGCGAGCTCGTTCTTTTTCGGTAAGAATATTAAATTCTAGGTTTTGCGTAAAAGCATTGTTAGAAATTGAAAGAAAGAGAAGAATGATTAGTATGTTTTTCATTTTATTATTTTTTTGGAAAAATAGGAGTTTATTTTGAAAAGAATAAATAAATTTTTCTCCGTAGTTGAATTCTCCTGAGTCCAATCTATTTTACTGGACTCAGGAGAGTCCAGCTACAAGTAAATTTATTAATATTTATCAAAACAAAACCCCAAACAATTGTTATTTTTACCCGTCAGTTATTTCCAAATAAAAAAATAAGAATCACTATGACCATCAAAGCAACTTCAGTAGATGATTACATCAGTCAACTCGCTGAGGATCGACAAGCTGCCATGACTAAAATACGAAAAGTCATCAAAAAAAATCTACCCAAAGGCTTTAAAGAAGATCTTAATTATGGAATGCCTGCCTTCGTCGTCCCTCATAAATTATATCCAGATGGCTATCATTGTGATCCAAAATTGCCTTTGCCTTTTATTAGTTTCGCTTCGCAAAAAAACTTTATTGCTTTATATCACATGGGGATTTATGCGAATCCGGATTTGCTAAAATGGTTTGTTGAAGAATATCCAAAACATTGTAAACGAAAGTTAGACATGGGGAAAAGTTGTATCCGATTTAAAAAGATAGAAGAAATTCCTTATGATTTGATTGGCGAACTTTGCGCTAAGCTTTCGCCTAAAGATTGGATAGATGTGTACGAAACCAATGTGAAAAGTTAAATTTGAATACAAGACAAAAGTATATTTCACCACAGAAAAACAGAGGATGGACACAGAGATAATCGTGTAAAAACTCAATTTATATTCACCACTCCAATAGACCATAATAAAATTCAAGAAATAATATTCAATCAAATTTTGAATATTATTTCTTGTTTTAAAAACCATCCATGTCAAAAGATATAACTAAACTGAAACTAGCCTCCATTTCTTTCGGAATAATCATCGCTCTTTTAATTGCAGAAGTAGGGTTAAGAATAATTAAATTCATGACTTTTCAAAACTTGAATAAAATCGAATTTGGAAATCGAACTCCGATTAATCAACCAAATGATGAATTGACTTTAGGTCAAATAATTCAGATTTCAGATAACAATAAAATCATTTATCAACTAATTCCAAATTCTAGTTATCGATTTGAAAATGCTTCTATCAAAACCAATGACGAAGGGTTTAAGGATAAAACTTATCCAAAAATAAAACCTTTACATACCAGACGAATCATTGGAATTGGCGATTCAGGAATGTTTGGTTGGGGCGTTGAAGAGGAAGATTGTTATCTAACCCAATTGGAAAATCGCCTCAATCTAAATGATTCTCTTAATTTTGAAGTCATCAACACTAGTGTTCCAGGATATAATACTGTCATGGAAGTTGAAGTTTTAGAAAAGAAAATTCAATTAGATCAAGTAGATTTAGTGATTATCGATTTCATTACCAATGATTTTGAGCTACCTAGTTTTATTCGAAAAAAACCAGATTTTACCACATTAGAAAAATCATTTTTCTTAATGTTTTTTGAAGGAGATTTCTTTTCCAAAAAACGAAAAAGGGATGAATGGTTGATTGATTCTCCTATGGATCAAGAAGGATATTTTGAGAGCAAGGTTGAGAATGTCCCAGAGGAATATCGAAACTTAGTTGGAAAAGAAGCTTATGTGGTTGCCATGCAAAGATTAAAAGAATTAGGTGATGAATATGGTTTTGAAATAATAGTTTTATCTCAAAGTCCACATCTAAAAATTCCAAAAATAGTTACTGAAACTTGTGATAATTTAGATTTGAGGTTTATTGATTTTGCGCCTCATTGGGAAAAATATAAAAGTAAAAATCCAACTGCTCAATGGAAATTATCAGATGATGATTGGCATCCAACTGCTGAAGGGCATAGAGAAATTTCGAATACACTTTTTGAAGTGATTCAAAAACTAAGTTTATAAGTAATCATGAAGTTTTAAGTGAAAAAAAAGAATAAAAATTTAAAATATATTAATCCTATTTTCCTTGATTCTTACTCAACTCCGCCTGCAACAAATCATAAACCATATCCACAAATCCAAAATCAAACCGTTCTAAATTATCTTCAAAAGCAGTAATGATCACCACATCTCGTTGCCGAATTTCTGTCAAAATATCCAAATCCTTATTTGTCAACCGTCTCCCATTTTCCAATCTCAATGGATAGACTTCATGATTATAATACCAAAAAGTTGACTGCCGATCAAACAATCCATCCACGATTCCAAACTCTAAAATCAGTTTATAAAAACTGTCTCCCACCGATAAAACATTAGGTCGAACAGTTGAATCATTTTCGATATATCTAATCTTTGGGTAAGGCAAAGGTTCCAGCGGAGGATTCCAAATAAAGTTGGCACCTGCGATTAATTCATTATCATATTCTACTTTTGCATCACTTAATTCGACACTATCTTTCCATAGCATTTCAACCATTTCGATATCCAAAATTTTGGATAAATTATGCTTAATCGTATCGGCTGCCAAAGCTGCGCCGTACTTCGTCCAATGTTGCCCTGAAGGTGGATAAAATGGAAATGGAGTATCCTCACTTGCTTTTTCCATAAATGAAAAAGTAAGCGTCGGGATATTGTATTCTTTTAGAACAGTAGGAAAAATAGCCCAATTCGTTTGATCTAAAGCATTCTTTCGATAAAAATCAGGCAAGTGTTCAGACATAATTCTCGCCTTCAATGGTGGCATTAAAACTAAAAAGGGGATTCCTTCTTTTTGGAAATGTGTTTTTATAAAACTTAACTTTTCCACTTTATTTCGAATCCACTCCTCCCCCATAAAGTCTCTTCCAATATATGCTTCACAACCTTCCTTTTGAAAAAGAAAACCATTTTTCCCAGACAAAATATTTGCATGCATAATGTCTCCGTAAAACGAAAAATCCATTTGAGATTTCAATCGAATGGCAGTTGGTTGAAGCACATTTTTATTTTTTACGTAAGCATCATAGGCTTGTTGGTATTGTCCTGACATCCATCTTTTACCATAAAAATTTGGTTTTTTAGTGGTACCAAAATATCCAACTATTCGTTCCACTTGCAAATTGGGAAATTGTTTTTGCAAAGCAGGTACGAACCACATGGGCAAAAAGATCAATGCCATCATGGAAGCAAAAAGAAAATATTTTAGATTACTTTTTTTCATATTCTAATAGCTATCGAAGACCTTAAAGATATCCCGATACCTGAGATTATTTAAAATTTAAAATAAATAAATGGATTAAACTCTGATCCAAAAATCTCGATCAAACACCACCAAAATAACAATACACTTACAAATGATTTCCCAACTAAAATAAAAGAATTAGTCTGAACATTTTCGTACCAATTTTGAGCAGTCTTTTCTATCTTTTCAAAAACTCCAGAAAAAGCAATCAGAAATCCTAACAATAAATACACGTAAAACTTATTTGGAATAAAAATCCCTGGTGAGGAAAAATCAAAAGCAAACATTTGCCAGCAATATTGAAATGCATCACCAATGGTTTCGCTTCGAAAAAACACCCAGCCAATTAATACAATTAAATAAGTCAAAATTATGGCAGGAATTTTTCCCATCTTTCTAAGAAAATCCAATAAAAATAATCGATCTAAAATCAAAAATAATCCATGAAATCCTCCCCAGAAAATAAACGTCCAAGCTGCTCCATGCCAAAAGCCTGAAATCAAAAACACCGCAGAAAGATTAAAATATAATCTATTAGTTGAAACTCGATTTCCGCCCAAAGGAATGTATAAATAATCCCGCATCCAATTGCTCAAAGTAATATGCCACCGTCGCCAGAACTCTGTGATACTTTGAGAAATATAAGGAAAATTAAAGTTCTCAGGAAACCGAAATCCCATCATTTTTGCCAAACCAATTGCCATATCTGAGTACCCTGAAAAATCAAAATAAATTTGTAGCGAGTAAGCAATTATTCCGATCCAAGCTACGCCAGTATTCAATTCGTGAGCAGGTAACGAAAAAATCTCTTCCACTACTCCACCTAAAACATTAGCAATTAAAACCTTTTTGGAAAGTCCGATGATGAATCTAAAAAGTCCTGAAATTTTATAATCGATATTCTCTTGCTTGGAACGATTGAGCAGTTGAGTAGCCACTTCATTAAAACGTACAATTGGCCCAGCTATGAGTTGTGGAAACAATAAAATATACAACATATAATCTCGTAATCGCTCTAGCGGCTTTACTTTTTCGCGGTAACAATCAATCACATAACTTAATTTTTGGAATGTAATAAATGAGACTCCAATCGGCAAAAGGATATTATTCCACGAGAAAGTTTTCCCTCCAAAAGCGTTAAGTAACTCATTGACATTTCCAACAAAAAAGTTGAGATATTTTGCCAAAAGTAACATCAGCACATTCGAAAGAATAGCTGCCCAAAAAAGTCGTTTCCGTAAATTGCCTTTTGAATTGGAAAAAAGATGTACCACATAAAAATCTACAATCAGGGAGATCAAAACCACAAAGAAAAACTCAGGCGCTCCCCAGGCATAAAAAAAACAACTCCCAGCCAATGCCATTTCATTTTTCCAACGAGTAGGAGAAATAAAATATAAGACTAAAAAAATAGGTAAGAAATAAAGCAGAAAAATAATACTGCTGAATACCATTTATTTATTTTTAAATTTGACTGAATTTTGTGTGTAATTACTCACCAGTTGACTTGGAGTCACCTAGTGGGTAGGGATGACACTTTTTTAGAAACCTCAAATTTAATAGAATTTGTGGCAGAATCAATTTTTACATGAGTGATTTAAAAAATTTCGAAAATCAAGATCAGAAAGAGCGCTTCTTCCAAATTTTAAAAAATGGGATGAGAAGTTTTATATCTATTGGTTTAATCATTTTTGGAGCAATGTGGCTAATGGGAGTTATTGGAAACACCAATCATCATATTGCTTGCAATGCCGAAAATGTGGTGAAGCACGGTAGAGAAAATTTCTTTTTGCAAGATGGAAACTATTTTAATGGTGGAGATTATCAATCGCAAAAATTTGTTTTCGAAGGAAAAAATTGTTTGGAACTAACTGCAGCAAATCCTTTTGGTTTTGGTTACAATTATGAGTTTTTAAAAGGGAATGAAGAAGTTTTAGCTTGGGTTTGGAGATATGCTGAAGGTGAATGGATTGTCAATGGAAAAATTGTCGCCGCAGCTGGAGGGAAGTTTTGGAAAGCCACAGAAGAGGTTGTCGAAACTAAAGAAAATGGTTGGGAGAAAATCCAATTCAAATTTAAAATTCCTAATTTTTTGCAAAATGAATTACTCAATATTTATTGTTGGAATCCTGATCGGAGACCTATTTATTTTGATGACTTTCATATTGTCATTCAAGAACTAGAAGATTTATAAAAGTCAAATACAACTTTAAACTACTGATGACCAGATAGCTATATTTTTATTTTTAAATTCATAAAATCCAATTTACACGTGAAATATATTATTCCTTTTATCCTAATTTCATTATTCTTCTCTTGCGAAGAAAAAAATAACGCTGACACTAATACAGCTACAACTTTAGATAGTATTGAATCAAATATGAATGAACAATTTATTTTTATCGGAACTTACACTAAAAAAGAAGGCCATGTGGATGGTAAAGGAAAAGGAATTTATCGTTTGGCCTTTTCTCAAGAAGGTGATTCCATTTATTTTAATTTTTTAAAAAGTAAATATTTCCCAACCATCAATCCTTCCTTTTTAACTATTTCCAAAAATAAAAAATACTTATATGCGGTCAATGAGCTAGGGCCAAATGATGGAAATTCAGGAACGATTGAAGCGTATAAAATTGATCCTCAAACCAAGGATTTAAAAATGATAGATAAGGTATTAACAGAAGGGTTCGCTCCTTGCCATGTATCTGTTGATGCTTCTGATCAGATTGCTTTTGTGTCCAACTATGTAGGTGGAATTGTCAATGTTTTTCCATTATCTGAAAATGGAACTTTTAAAAAGAACTCGCTAAATATGGAACTCAAAGGAAAAGGTCCAACAGATCGACAAGAAGCTTCGCATCCTCACTCTGCGACTATTTCTCCAAATAATCAACATGTATTCCTAGCAGATTTAGGAACTGATAAGATTACTGGCCTCCATATTAATTATGAAAAAGAGGAAGTTTTACCAACCAAAAATTCAAAAACAATAGTTCAACCTGGAGCTGGACCAAGACATATGTCCTTTCATCCAAATGGAAAAATTGCCTATGTCGTCAATGAATTAGATGCCACAGTCAATGCATTTGACTATGATGCCTCGACTGGAACGCTTACTCAAAAGCAATCCATCAGTACCTTACCTGAAGGTTATGCTGAACCTAGTTGGTGTGCTGATATTCATGTACATCCATCTGGCAAATTTGTATATGCTTCCAATCGAGGACATAATTCCATTGCAATTTTTAAGGTGGATGTAAATACTGGAATGCTTTCATTTTTAAAAACTGAATCAACCAAAGGAGACTTTCCTAGAAATTTTGCCATTGATCCTGCTGGAGAATTTTTATGGGTAGCTAATCAAAATTCTGGTTCAATTTATATTTTTAAAATAAATAGTGAAACTGGGGAATTAAAGGAAGTTAGGAACATTGAAATTCCAACACCAGTTTGTTTAAAATTTTTATAGAATTCCGTTTTAGTTTTCATTATTTAGCGTAAATTCGCAAATAACTTAGAATTAATTTTTTCATTAAAAATAATACAATGAACTTAGAAGCAATTTATTCAAACATGAAAGAGAAAGCTGCCAATTTAGATCCAATCGGAGCAACTCTTAAAATGGTCGTAGACGAACATGTGGTATATGTAGATGGAACTGGTGATAAAAATGAAGTTTCTCAAGAAGATAAAGATGCAGACTGCGTCATCTCAACTTCAATGGATACTATGAAAGAACTTTTGTCTGGTAACTCTAATCCTATGATGGCAGTTATGATGGGCAAAGTAAAAATCAAAGGTGATATGGGAGTGGCAATGAAAGTACAATCTCTTCTTGCATAGTTTTTAATGGTTAATGGTTAATCCCAGAAGACAAATTGTATCATGGGAAATTAACCATTAACCATTCTCAATTAACCATTAAATAACGCTGCGGTTTTTGCTAATTTTTCAATGACTTCCTCATGAGAAATTCCTGTCTTTTTTAGCATCTTAAATGAATGATCTCCTCCTTCGAAAATCTCCAATTTAGCTTTCTTTAATTTTTTACAAACTTGCTTAATCAATTTGATGTCAGCTAGTGTGTCTCTGGTGCCTTGCAGGAATAATTGTGGTTGCGGTATGGCTGATAAATGTGCAGCACGATCAATACTTGGTTTGCCGATAGCATGCAAAGGAAAACCAAAATATATTATTCCTTTTATATCTGTAAGTTCTTCATTCGCAGCAAGTTGTGAGCACATTCTCCCTCCAAAAGATTTTCCACCCATCAAAATAGGTACTCCTTTTGCTAATTTTTTCGCTTGATTAATGGCTGCTGAAATAGCTGGTAATGCCTTCTTTGGACGATCTGGAACTTTCTTTCCATTTTCCATATAAGCAAAATTAAATCTTAGCGTTGCTATTTTTTCTTGTGCTAAAAATTGCGCTAAAGTTTCCATAAATGGATGCTCCATTCCTGCACCAGCCCCGTGTGCTAGCACCAGTAAAAACTTAGGCTTAACTGGTCGAATATAAAGTGCTGATGTGGATCCAATTTCTTCAGAAATTTGAAATTGTATTCTTTTGGCTGCATGTATTTTCATAATATTTTGATGTTTCTTTTTTGCAAAAATAACCTTTAGGTTTTATCTAAAAGAAAAATAATCTTACTTTTAAATAAATGTTATAACAATATAATTACAAAATTATAATAACTCAAAATGGGAAGGCAAAAATCAGAACTTAAATTGGCGTACGAAAACATGATGCGAAAAAAGAAGATCGAAATTCATTTGGTGAATTTGGAAAAACGTATCAGGTTACAAGAAATGGAAGTGAACCGATTGTCTCGAAGAATGGCAGAGGAAGAAGAAGATGTGCATAAATTAGATAAGCTTGGGATGCATACTCTTTTCCAAACTATTTTGGGAAATAAACAGGAAGCGCTGGAAAAGGAACGCCAGGAATATTTAATGGCAGTATTGCAATTTCAAGGTGCAGAGAAAAATTTAGCTGCTTTGAAATATGAAAAGAAAGTTTTGGAAAAACAACTAAGCGCATTATTTCAAGCAGAAATAAATTTTGATGAATTATTTAACAAATATGAAAAGGTTATCTCCTCTCAATTGGATAAAAAAACCAAGGCAAAAATTAAAGCCATCGATCTGAGAATTTTAAATCATGAAGAACGAATCGTTGAAATTAGAGAGGCTATTCGAGCGGGAAAGAAAGCGGAAAAAGTTTTAACAAAAATCATTGAAGATTTGTCAGAAGTCAAAACTTGGGGAAATCCTATTTTGACAAAAAAGAAAATAAAAATTTATGGTGGAGGAAGTGCAGCTGATGCAAAAGAAAAATTTCTTTACCATGCTAAACATGATGCTCAAAAAGCAAATACACTATTGGAACATTTTGAAATTGAAATCCTAGATATTTACCAGCAATTCAAATTAGATTATCGACAGTACATTAAAAGTTTTACCAACTTTCTCGAAATATTTTATGACAATTTGATCACCGATTGGATTGTCAAAGAAGACATTAAAAATACTTCTTATGCTATCGAAACAATTCATGATAAGGTGCTTAGGATTTTAGCGATGCTAGATAATGAAATTTCAAAAACTAAGGAATATATTTTAGAGGAGAAGCAAATTATGAAAATGATCATTACAAGTGCTTAAAAAAAATCCAAGAATTGACCATTCCTAAGTTGCAAAAAAAAAGATCAGCGAATGCCAATTTCGCTGATCAGGTTTGGTGTAAAACCAAAATAATATAATTAAGAAATTATATGTCTCTTGGTTTTGTTCGGTAAACATTTGTTCTAAAAATAGAACGGTTTAGCGTGTGTTAGTATCAATCTTTAGTCGAATTATGAAACTAGTCCATAAGCAGACGGTTTTTTTAAATGAATTTGACTGTAAAAATATATAAATATATCGCATATACAATTACTCATATATATCTTGCTTTAATCTCCTTTTACAGATATAATATCAAATAGTAGAATCATCACATCATTTGCGAATAACTTACTTAAAAGTAACGGAATTCCTTTGGGAAATAATTATCTGGAAATTTAATTTAATTTTCAGAAACTAATTCTAGAAAAATTTCAGCTAAAAATTTTGAATTATTGGATAATTTCGATTGGAGCGAAGGCTCGGATCTATTCCCTAGAAACAGGGAAGAAATTGGATCATGGAAATTATGGTTTCCATAAAAAAGAGATTTTTTTAATGACATAGTCAAATTAGTTTATCCTTGTATGTTAGTTAAATAGAATACATTAAAAAATGTAAATTAAATCTGTTTGTTTTCGGGCTGAATAAAAAACTATAGTCTTTATATAGATTTTTTAAAAAAAGGTTTCACATAGTTGTGACAAGGTAAGATCTATTACAATAGAAATTAAAAAAGAGAAATATGAATATTTGTGGTATTAATGTTACTTCATATCGGTAAAAAAAAAGTATATATGCTCTTAATCAAAAGAAAAAGTACCCACTTTTTTCCCTTTAAAAAATAAATTTTTGAGCGCATCAAATTTAAGAATATCACCTGCTACATTTAGTTCTTCAGTATTCAAATAATCATATCCATTTGACTTCTTTCCAGAACTAGTTCTTTCGTTCCCTCCATTTCCATTTAACTGTCCTGAAGTTATAAAATTATTACTTTTTCTTTCTACGTAAACTTTGTATTCCTGATAAGCACGTAAGGATGGTGTGCTGGATGTCGTATAAATTTTAATAGGTTCCCCTTTATTTATTCTATCTTTAATCTCTTGCAAAACATAAGTAGTGACTGGTTGTTTTTGTTGTTCCCCTTCTGGTTTTGGTTTTCCACTTTCTTGAGGAAGGCCAGAATTTTCTATTCTTTTTAAAATAATTTCCACCTTCTTGATTTCTTTTCTAATCTCTAATCTGTCTTTGGCAATTAGGTTTTCACATTTTCCTGCCTCCTCCAAAATTCTTTTAGCTTTTTCATAATCTTCTTTTGCAAACAATTCTTTATACTCTGCAAACTTTGTTTCGTAACAAGAATTGTCAACAGGTTGAATTGGATTTGTATCCTGCCGTGGCGGATTGCCAGCATTTCTTATTCTGTCTAAAATTTTATCTATTCTTTTGATTTCTCCATTAACTTCCGAACTTTCACTTGTAGTATTATTATCACATCGTTTGGCTTCTTCTAAAATTTTCCTCGCTATTTCATAATCCTCCGTCGCAACCATTCTTCGATATTCTGCAATCTTAGTTTTATAACAAGAGTTAGCCACCTCTGGAGTCTTTTCACTCATGAAAACATTTGGCAAATCAACCGGCTCATCAATTCTTTCTATTGGTACGATTACATCTTCTCTTGTATAAACTTTACTAATATTATCATAATTGGTTTTTGAAAATTTAAAAGTAAAGGAACCTAAAGTGCTATTTGGAGGCAGATCAAATTCATATCTTCCTCGTTGATTGGTAATACTTTTTTGTCCTAAAAATTCAACTGTTACTCCTGCTAATCGAGTACTTGAATCTTTTTGATCGTAAACTTTTCCACCAACTTTTCTCGGCAAAACATCTTTATTAATTACTTTAGGAATAGCTGGAGAAGCTGTAGGAACTATACGACAAGTATTTTCTAAAATAACTTCCACTACCGTACTCCAGCTATAGGAAGGAAATTTTTTATCATAAGATATTGCTTTCTCGAAGGCAGTACAAAACCTCACCGTATCATCTGAAATTTGATAATAAGTATCCAAAAAATTAGTCCCCAAAGAACTAGCCTCCAAAGCTAAATTTCTATACGTCTGATCAGATTTTGTTAAACTATCAAACCGATTAAAAAATGGAATTCCATGATTGTAAAAATCAACTGCAAGATTTTGGTAAAAATGTAAAATGGAAGTGTCCTCTTTTACAAAAGGAAAAATAGATTCAACACTATAGCCCGCTTGCTGCACCTGACCAACTTCAGCGACTGTTCTTTGTCCTGAATTAAATAAGAAATATTTCTTGAGCGCCTCTTTTTCTAAACTATCAATTTGATTATATTTATTTTGATTAATATAATTTCTCATCTGCGCGGCTCGATAAATTAAATGATCGTCAGGGGAACTCAAGCATAATTCTAAATCTTTGAACGGAACAACCTCTCCCTCACAACCTTCAAAAGATGGATTGTAAGCAATAATTCCTATGGTCATAAGGATCAATAAAATTGATAAAAATTTTGACCATCGATCATGCCCCATCGCAGGTTTCTCTCCCTCAGCATATTTTCTCAAATTAGGATCTACCTCAAAATCTTTCGGTGATTTTTCCCCTTCCAAATACTTCAACATAGTCACATCAATATCTGCTCCTGCTCGAGCATATTGATCAATTTCTGTTTTTAGTAAATTATTCTTTTCTAATAAATAATTATTGAGAGAAATATTAATTCGTGAATCTGCGAATGCCACAGAGTTTTCATTTGGTGGCGGAATAGTTTCAAATAAATGTTTTAAACTTTTCCTCAAATGCAATTCAATATCCTCTGGCAAATATTCTAACAGTTCCAACCTAGCTTGCTCTGGTATTTTTCCTTCCACAAACCAAGGCAATCGAGTCAGTTGATTAATATGATCGAAAGTCAATAGATTTTTGTCTTCAGTAGAAAGTTCTTGCCCTAAATACATCGTCAAATCCCAATGCAAAGTTGGATAAATAGCACAAGCTGCAATCCAATGAACTAATGATTCATCTCTTTCCCCATTCCCTTTTTTCATGGAAAAATAATGTTGCAACGTCTCTATTAAGCCTCCTCGAAACTCAATAGGTTCATTAACCTCATCATTAATTTTGGTTTTAATTTCATCAGGATCAATAGCTTCCATTTTGTCAACCATCGCTGTCAAACTTTGAACAGAGGCTGGGAGTAAAATGAATTTTTGTTCCAACTGCTTTTCTCTCCCTGCCCAATTTTTAGTTGGTCGTGGTGAAAGAATAGCTCGGTCTGGCCAGTTGTCAAAGATGCGAGTCCACTTCGCCAACTTACCCGTAACTGGATTTAATAATTGATATCCTGACCCAACAATAATCAATCTTGCATCTCTGAAAGTCTGTTGCAAATCCTGTAACTTAATCCCATTTGGATAATACTCATTCCAACATAATCGAATATCTCCCTCAAAGAAAAATCTTTCAATATAGACTTCATTTGCCCTAAATGATTCGAACAAATAATTATATAAATATGCTCGATGGTTCTTACTGCTTTGCCGATCGATGAGCAACAAATATTCAGGCGGTCGAGTTTTATATTGATATTGAAAATCAATAATACCACCTTTCTCAATGGTCTTATTAATCGTTTTCGGAATATTCAAAACATAATGATCGTCACTCGTCCGTTGTCGCATCAGCTGCAAGACTTTAAAATAATCTTCATTTAGGCTGATTGTGGAAACATTTGGTATCTGAATATTCCATAGTAATGGAGGATCATTTTTAGATTGAATATCCGCAATAATTTTTTGCTGACGCTCTGCATACCAACTAAAGTAAGCACCAAACATTGCGAAAAGTAAAAAGATCAAAATTGGTTTAATCCAATATTTATACTTTTGATAATAAGTAATCCAAACGGGAGGAGGCATTGGAAAAAGCTGACTTAAATCTTTAGGGTAAGGATGTTCTCGAAATTCTAAAAAATCATTTTCCTTTGACTCAACTACTTTCTCCCCTCCATAGAAATTCAAATCATAGTTAATTTCACCTTTCCGATAATTAGAAGTCACTCTTATCTTATTGGAAAAAAGAGAAATTTCATCTTCTGTTTTTAAAGTAAAGTTCCCTAAGCTATCTATTTGATAATTTCCAACGTCAGGAATTGCTCCCACCAAATCTCCATTTTCAAATGAAATAAAAAGAGGCAGAGAATCATTGGTAATTAATTGCGACAAAGAATCTTTTAAATCATCATATTCCAAAAGATTAATAGAATAGGTCGTATCTTCTTTTACTTTAATTCTTTCAACTGGAAAATTATTAACTAGACGTGGAGCAGGTTCCTCTTTTGCAAATCTTAAATAGATCAAAAATGCCGCAATCGATAACAATGCAATTCCAAGTAATCGAGTAATGATTTCCCATTTACTTTTTGGAGGTAAGATGGGAGTAATAGGCTGGTCTTTGGGTTCCCAAGTTTTAGATTTTATTCGACTTAAGCTTTGGTCGAAGATGTCATAAAAAAACTCTTGGTCTTGTTTGTTCTTGGCAAAAATAGGAGCCAACAAAGTCTTCATCTCTTCTGCTGCAATCTCTTCTGGCAACATGGAATACAATTGTTGTAATTCCAAATGCTTCCCTACCCCAATCGGAAATTCTTCCGCTTCGAGTGTTGCTAGGAGATCAGCTAAAAGTTGATATTTTAGATTTTGTTGATTCATTTAATTTTGTAAATAGGAGCTTGGGAACATCGAACAAGGAATTTCCAATATCGAAGTTTGACGATATTTTTTGTATTTCCTATGTGGAGTTTCGTCATACTTCATCATTGGAAATTCCTTGTACGATATTCGATATTCCCCAAAACTCACCTCCTCTTCTTCCCAAATAACAAACCACGCAAAGCCGAAAGGTCTTCTTTCGTTTTCGCAAGTACCGAATAAGAAGAAAAAAGTTGTTCCTTTTCTCCATCAGGCAGAGAATTATATTTGTCTAATTTGCTCGCATCAAAACCAATTTTATTCAAAAGCATTGCCCAAAAAATAAGTTCTGCCGTCGCTGGATTTTTTTTCAATTTAATGGTTCGATGATTACGTATATGCTCAAAGTGCTTAATAATACTTCCTAAATTTCCAGCGGAAACACCATCTACTTTTTTCTCCAAAATTCTTAACAGAGTTTTCGCATCAGGAAAATCAATATGATAATAAATTACTCTTCTCAAAAAAGCATCAGGCAAATTCTTTTCAGAATTACTAGTCATAATGATAATTGGTCGATGGTTATCATCTGTTTTATATTGCTTCCCTATTTGTGGAACCGAAAATTCCAACGCTTCAATTGCTGCTAAAACATCATTCGGCAAATCACGAGGTGCTTTGTCAATTTCATCAATCAACACTACTTTTCGTTCTCTTAATTGTATCGCTTTTCCCAAGCCTTCGTAGCGGATAAATTTTTGTTCTACCTCCTCATTAGTCAGGGCTTCCGTACTTTTATTATTTTGCGAAAATTGAAAATGTCCCAACGCATCATATCGATAAAATAAATCTGAAGCAGTACTTGTCGTTTGAGCATTAAAAACTAACGGCTTCCCCAAGTCGAAATACCAAGCCACATGCTTCGCTAATTGTGTCTTACCAGTTCCAGGTTCTCCAGTAAGCAATAAGGGTTGCCCCAATGCAATCGCAACATTGACTGCATCAATTAATCCTTTTGAAGGTTGATAAAATTGTGGATCATCCTTCCGATTATTTTTGGAAAAAGTAGGAAGTGGTTTCTTTTCTGACTGACCGTAAATATGAAAGCTCATTTCTTTTGGTTTAACAGTTAAACAAAAAATCAGTTAATCCGAATGATGGATTAACTGATTCCCTTTTAACCAGATCACTTATTAATTATTTTAAAAACTAATTCTTGCAAAACTTCAATGGTGGACATATCCAACAAATCTTTTTGCTCATATATATTTTGTTTATCTGAATCCAAACCAAGGACAACACTATTGACGAGATCCGTAATTTTATCAGGATTCTCTTCGCCTAGTTCACTAAACCATAATTTAACATCATCAATATTGACAGGATTGAGTTGCTTAAACATTGTACTATTAGAATTGCTGGTACTAATTCTTTCCAATTCTAAAATAATATTTCGATCCTTCTCCACTAATTTTTCTGGCAAATGTGCATGCTCCACAGAGACTACGAAGAAGAAAAGAAAGGTGGGCAATTCTTCATGTTCATCTTGAAAAGTTTCTACAATCCACTCAAAAAATTCACTTAAATGATCTTTCCATTTCAAAGAGGAGATTTTAAAAACACTCGCCACATATTGATAATTCAAACGAGGAAGTCCTTCCTTGACAAATTTTTGAAAATCAAATTCGGTATCTTGAAAATCAAATCGTTGACAAAAATATTTTTTAAATTCTTCTTTCGTTTTTTCCAAATTCCTTTTCATCGGCAATTCTCGAATCGCCACTCTCCCACTATCTGGAATCGTTTCAAAATGAATCGCTTCAGGAGAATCTTCCAACTCTTCATTAATCAACTCATAAATCATTCGTTCCGCAAAACTTGGTGGCATCTGAGTTGGACAAGCAGTCATAAAATAAAATTGGAAAAAATCTTTGTGACTCACTTTTTCATCGTAAGCATCCCACCAGGAATCTTTTGGTTTTTCCCGATTGATGTTGACGAGTTGATAATTTCCCATTGGACCTTGCAAGCGAAGGTTTTCAATTTTTTTTCCAATCTCCACTTGTCCTTGAGGAGTCTGCAAATTATAAATATCCATCACCTCTTTCGCATCTTGCCTGGAATCAAGATTATACTTAGCAATAAAGTTGCTCGCATTTTCACCTTTAAACTCTGCAATCGTATTTAAGATTCCATGAATAACATCCAACCAAGCCTCATCTGGATTTTTCCAAGCTTCGATAGGTTTATCTCCTTTTGGAAAAATAGGAAACTGGGTAATTGGACTTCCCTCAAAAAAACAATAGTTAGTTAAAATCGGAACAATTCGAACTTGTCCTTTTTCTTGGCGAGCAATAGCATTATTAATTTCCACATCATTAATATAATCCGATGCAATGAAATTTTTGCTAACTAAAAATAAGATAATATTAGCTTGATTCAGTTTTGATTTGATGGCTTGATCCCATTCGTCCCCCACTTTAATTTTCCGATCATTCCATTCTTCCAATACACCTTGCCTTACCAAAGCACTCATGTGTTTGGCTAATTCGTTTTTATACTTTTCATCCTCATGTGCGTAGCTGATAAAAACTTTGATCATAGGCGATTTTCAAATAAAGTTATTTGGCAAAAAGTAGGAAGGTGTTTATTGTTTATTTGGTAATTATATATAGTAAAACAAAGAAAAATCAAGGAGAAATCAAATAAAATGTAAATATATTTTTTGACTAATATATTATTTTAAACAATTGACAATCAGGTCATTAAGGATATCTGTTATTGGTTATTGGTTATTAATTTTGCTTCTATCTCCTGCTTGCTCATAATCCCGCAATAACCAATAAATCAATAACTGCGAAATATTAACGTAAAACTACTAATCATTTATTTTATCACAAAAATCCAAAAGTTGGTTTTTTACTTCTTCTGGTATTTTTTCATCCACGTCATAGGTGTGTACATTTCCGCCATAAATCATATCAAGATAGCCTGCCGTTTTTTCAAATGGCATAAAAAACCCCTCGTGCTCTTCTTCATCAGAACTGCAACAAAGAGCAAATAATTTCTTCCCAGCTAATCCTCTTCCTTTCTCTTTTCGTATAGTCACCAAGTCAGACCACCGATCTAAAAAACGCTTTACAATGGAACTCATCGAATACCAATAAACTGGTGTACAAAAAACGATTTTTTCAAAAGTCAGCATATGTTCCGCCATTTTTAGAAAATCATCTTTTTCATTTTTGTGTTCATAATCGTATCCCGAGAAATCAAAATCATTTAGATTCATTATTTCCGCTGTGGGTAATTTTTCTAGTAAAAAATCAGCCATCATTCGAGTGTTACCATGACTTCGTGCGCTGCCAAAAATTATGAGAATATCTTTTTTCATTTTTAATCTTGTTTTCGTATTACTTAGGACATGTTTAAATTTTTAACTAACTGAAAGTCAATGATTTGTGGTTCTTGCTATCAATTTCATTTGAAGTTTAGCGAGCTAAATAAAAATTAAATTGGACGTAAGGTTCATAAAACGTTGACTTTCAGTTAGTTAAAAATTTAAGCATGCTCTGAAAAGTAGGTCTAAAAATACTGCTACTCCTAATTTAGTTTTTTAGATAAATCCTGTAAATCTAAACCCTTCGGGTTTTGGTTTACAAGATTTGTCTAAGAACTTTCATTATCAATAATTTTTTCTTCAAAATCACTTTTGTTAATCACTAGTTAATGAAGTAAACAATACTATGAAATATAGAGGTATTTAATCATTTTGTGTTTTAAAGTAATTGTCAAAATTAATTAAAACAGTCAAACTAAAAGTTGTTCCTCTTCGTTTTTTTAAAATAAACCAATACTTAATAAAAGTAGGTAGATTGAATACAAATGACTTAAGTTGTTTCTTATAAAATTACTTTCATGCAACAAAAAATAATATTAACAATTCTTATCATTTTTTCCACCTTCCTCTTGTCTGCTCAAGATGAAATCTCACCCAATGATTATTTGCAATGGGGAAAAATAAGGATCCCAATCAATGAACTCGTCAATGGTTCAAATGGAAGAATTAGAATGAATTTAAATGATGTACTGGAATCAGCAAATGAGCCAATTATTTTGATGAAAAATGGAAAAGACGCTCAACTGAAAGATTTTATTTTTATCATCACCAAAAATAATAGAACCTCTCCTCCTATTTATCTTCCTGTGGAAGATTACGATAAAAAAAATGCACTTAACACACATGGAAAAGCATTTATCAAAAAAAATCTACAACAAGGTGAGAATATCTATTTCACTAATTTAAAAGGAGTTGATTCAGAAGAACATTTTTTAAGTATTGATATTTCTTATTCGAAACCACCTCTAAAATTAAACTTCTCACTTCCTGTCATTAAAAAGGAGGAAACTTTTGGTTTTCAAATTCATGAATTTCCTGATCAACCCTTAAAAATAAAATTAGATACGACAGATCAAGCTTTGGAAAAGATTTTTAATACGTATAAAAAAGTAGATAAATATACCATTGTTCACATCCCCAACTTTAAGACAACAAGAAGATACTTGACTGAAAAAAACACACTTAACCTTGATTGTGAAAGTAATTTTGATTTGGTTAAAGAAGAGCAAACCAAGAAAATTGATTTAAGTTTACTCTCAGAGTTTACTGATTATAATGGATTTGCCATCGAGTTAAAATGGGGTGAAATGAAGACGACAGATTTACGGAGATCATTTAGTGGAGGTGGAAATGATGGAACATTTATAGAAAATAGTATGGGCGAAATCATTAAGTTTGAGGACTATGATAAATATGATTTGCAGGATGCCGTCGGAGGAAGATTTTTATTGTCTCAAGGTTTTCAGTCTTATAAAATCAAACGAATAAAAGTTTATATCATTCCAAAAAATGAAGCCCCCATCTCCTACCTTACCGACGATATCAATCATCCTGAATTGGAAAAAGTCCTCCTAGCTATAGATAAAAACACAATGATTTTATTTTCAGAAATCGTCATTGAGTCAGATGTAAATACATTGTTACATTTTCCAACATCACTCCTATTTGGGATAAGATAAAGAGTAAGAAAGAATTCTTTAATCACAAAAACTTAAAAGGATCTTAGCAAACTTCATTATTTTATTTGGCATTTTATTCCATGTTATTTTTAAAATCTTTTTTGTCCTTCCTAAAAGTTTTCAATAGATTATCAACTTCTAACTCTATTCTTTTTTTATTGCTGTAACTAAATAATTCTCCTTGGTCAGGATTTACAAAATGGATTTGATCTCTGTCAAATGCGACAGGGAATAATTTCTTAAACATTGATTTCTCAGGGATTAGATATATTTCTTGAAAACTTAGTTCCTCTGATATTTCATAAAGGGCTGTCATTGTTTTAAAGATGATTCTTCCATCGTTAATAATAAATCTTGGGAATAAATTTAATTTAAAAATGGTTCGATCACTTGGGCTTATCATTTTTACAATTTCACCATTTGAGATATTCAGCTTGCATAAAAAATAAGGCATATTTATATTAGGCTGATTTGATTTATTAGCCAAGTTGGTGTAAAGAAATAGCAAGACATGTTCATTCCCCATTTCCACCATATCCCAAATGCGCATATCATCTACAAAATGGAAATACTCTTTTTCTGGGTTTTTATCCATTAAATAATTATGAGCTTTGGCTTGGATTTCCTCTCCTAAAGAAGGGTTTTTCTTCAGCATTTTCATTTTTGCAAGAGGAAGCATATATAATTCCGGGGAAGTGTAAGTATCAGTTATAAAAACTGAATCTATCATTTCATTCTTAGGTAGGTCTTTAATATTAATACTGCTTTTAGCTAATTGAGATCCATGAGATTTAGAGTTGGCTAGAATTAGAATGTTCCCATCAGCCTGTTTTTTGAAGATACATCTTAGACTATAATTAGTTCCGCCAACTTTATCTTTTGCAAGCACATGCGTTTTTAAGACACTTAAAATATTTCCATTATAATCAACAACTACGGTTGTGTTATCCGTCAAACTAACTAAAAGCAAATTGTCAATATATGAAATAGAATATATCCTTTGATATTTTGGATCAATTCGGTTTTCTTCAAAATTTGCACAATTCGTTAAACCCGAAATTTTTATTTCTTTAATTATATGGTAATGCTCATTTAAATGTAAAATAGTTTCTACGTCCTTATCGGTGGTGATAAAAATTCCACCCAAATTATCAGATTCTATTTTGTTTGAAAATCCTGCGAGTGTATATTTATTTATACCATTAAAATAACTCATATTATTTCTATTTGATAGTACCTTCAGAAAAATTCTAATGTAAATGTCTTGTTACAAATTCCTATCTCTTTACTTTTAATGACATGATAATTATTTATCAAACCTCGTTTTCCTTTTCCTCTTTTCCATTCGATCATGATGTTTCGAAATGAGATTAATTTCAGAATTGAAAAAAAAAGTAGTCAAGAAAAGTAGTATTTTTTTCCAAAGAGGAATTCTAGGTGTTTTCCAAATTCTCTCATTTATATTTACTTTTTTTATACTTAAGTCGCACTAATATTGCTCGCAATTTTATAAAACAATGGCGGGATAAATTTCTTGAAAAACACCATTAATTTTCCTTCCATTCCAATCACCGTTAATCGTTTATTTCGCTTCATAGATTTAACAATGATCTGAGCACATTTTTCTGCAGAAATTCCTTTCGCTTGACCAGGATCCATTTTGCCATGTTGCGTTCCATCCTTAGTCAATGAATTAATAGAAATATCCGTTTTAATTCGTCCTGGACAAATGATATTAATTTTTAAATTGTCATTATAATGCTCCACCATCAAGGTTTCATAGAATCCATGTAAGGCATGTTTGGAAGCAGAATAGGAAGATCGTTGAGGAAAACCAAAAATTCCAACCAAGCTACTCATGGTTACAATTTGTCCATTTTTTTGGGATAGCATAATTGGTAAAACGGCTTTTGTCAATGCAATATTTCCAAAATAATTGATCTCCATAATTCGGCGATCCACTTCAAAATCAGTTTCTGCGGTCAAACCTCTTTGGCTAATTCCAGCATTATTGATGAGTACATCAATTTTTTGAAACTTCTGTAACACTATATTTACATTCTCTGTAATTACTTCGTAATTGGTTACATCCATCGGTAAGACTAGACATTCAGCTCCTAATTTTTCACATTTTTCTGCTACAGTTTTAAGCACTTCAGCTCGTCGTGCAGACAAGACTAGCTTTGCTTTTTCTTTGGCAAATTCTATCGCTAACGCTTCTCCAATTCCTGAAGATGCTCCCGTTATCCAAACTACTTGATTGGTGTATTTCATTTATTTCGATTTAGGATGCTAAAGGAATCAAAATTTCAATCAAAATCAAAATCAAAAATGACGATTTCTATCTGAAATTATTAAAATCAAAAAAAAACTCCCATAGTGGATTCACACTATGAGAGTTTTTGAGTTTTGATTGATATTTTGATTTTACTATTTGATGATGGAAGGTTTTGTCACCTCCATTTGATGGTTGATTGATTCTTGGTGAATCGCTTTTAAAAATTGCGCAATAAATTCTTCACTCAATCCTTTTTCTTCTCCTTTGACTATTCCTTTTTCCAAGATTTCATTCCATCTAACTGGTTGAAGGATTGAAATATTTTTTCCTTTTTTATACAAACCAATCTCCTCAGCAATTTCCATTCGCTTGCCAAGCATATTCAATAATTCATTATCAATTCCATCAATTTGAGCACGAAGTGCATCAATACTAACCAAATCTTCGCCATCCAATTCTGATCGCTTAATTACTAAATTATCTACCAATTCTTTAAACGTAGCTGGCGTAATTTGTTGTTTTGCATCACTCCAAGCATTATCAGGATCAGGATGAGTTTCCGTCATCAAGCCATTAAAACTTAAATCAAATGACTTCTGAGCTACATCTGCTAAAGTATCTCTTCGACCACAAATATGGCTATTATCACAAATGATCGTCAGGTCAGGGAATCGTCTTTTTAATTCAATCGGAATTTGCCAAAGCGGTTCATTTCGGTAAGAACTATTTCCTGCCAATGAAAACCCACGGTGAATCACACCTACTCTTTTCACCCCTGCATTATAAATTCTTTCAATCGCTCCAATCCATAAATTCAAATCTGGATTAATAGGATTTTTTATCAAAACTGGAATATCAACGCCTTCAATCGCATCTGCAATTTCTTGAACAGCAAAAGGACTTACGGTAGTTCGAGCACCAATCCAAAGTAAATCTATCTTGTGTTTTAAAGCTTCAAAAACATGTTGAGTCTTAGCTACTTCTGTTGTCACCTTCATTCCTGTTTCTTCTTTCACTCGGGTAAGCCAAGGCAAACCAACTTTCCCTACTCCCTCAAAAGCATTTGGACGAGTTCGAGGTTTCCAAATTCCTGCACGGAAGAAATCAATTTTTTGATCTTTAAGTGCATGAGCTGTTGCTAAAACTTGTTCTTCCGTTTCAGCACTACAAGGTCCTGCGATGATGATCGGCTGACCTGGTTCTTTTTCTACTAGTGGCTTGAATTGCATTTCCATATTTTATAATTTGATTTATTTTGTAATTGTATTGTTATTTTAGACCGTCAACCAGTTATAATTATGAGTTCAAAATTCTTTTTATGTCATTCGACTGTTCGATCAACTCATGTATTTTTTTAAAATCCTTTTTGATCAAAAGTGTTCTAAATTTCGATAACGAATTAATATGTTCATCCAACACATCTAAAACATTGTCTCGGTTTTGTTGAAAAACTGGTACCCACATATTAGCAGAACTTTTGGCTAATCGTACTGTCGAACTAAAACCTGAACTAGCCAAATCCAATATCGCTTTCTCATCTTTTTCTTTTTCCAAAACAGTCAACGCCAAAGCAAATGAACTGATGTGAGAAATATGCGAAATATATGCAGTGTGCATATCATGTGATTTAGAATCCATCCGTAACACCTTCATTTCCAATGAATTATACATCTTTTCAATTAACTCCACCGCTTCCTTTTGAGAATGTTCTTCATCACAAATGACTGTAGTTTTATTATTGAAAAGATTTGGAATCGCAGCCTCTGGGCCTGAATGTTCTGTTCCTGCCATCGGATGAGTTCCTACATATTGTTTCCGTTTAGGATGATCTTTTACACTTTGCATCAACTCAAACTTGGTCGATCCAACATCAATCACTACTTGATTATCCACTAGATCTAACACCTTCGGTAAAACTTGTAACATTGCATTTACGGGAATAGATAAAATAATAATGTCTGATGCATTAATCGCATTTTCCAAATCCATATCTTCATCAATCAATCTTCGTCGAACTGCTTTGTCCAAATTATCTTGACTTTTATCTACTCCAATTATCTTACTGGCAAATCCATTTTCTTTTAAACTGATCGCCATCGATCCTCCGATAAGTCCTATTCCTATGATTGTAATTATCATTTGATTTTTTAATTTTTGGAAATAGGTTCTAAAGAAATTTCATTAATTCGCTCTAGACTTTTTTCCAACACTTCAATTTTATTGCACAAAGAAATTCTGATAAACTGATCCCCTTGCGATCCAAAAATTCCACCTGGAGTTAAAAACACATCTTTTTCATATAAGACCTTATCTGATAACGCATATCCATCAGTATAGTTACTTGGAACCTTTGCCCATACAAACATTCCTCCCTGGTCTTTTTGAAAAGTACAATTCAGTTTTTCCATGATTCTAAAAACCACCTTTTGTCGCTCTCGATAAATTTCATTTAAATCAGAAAACCACATTGGTGGATTATTTAATGCCTCGACTGCTCCTAATTGAAGAGGTAAAAACATGCCAGAATCCATATTACTTTTGAATTTTAAAACAATATCAATCCATTCTTTTTTTCCGATCAACATCCCAATTCGCCAACCAGCCATATTGTGAGATTTACTCAATGAATTCAATTCCATCCCCACCTCTTTTGCTCCTGGCATTGACATCAAACTCATCGGCTGGTCTCGCAAAATAAAACTGTATGGATTGTCATTGATGATTAAAATTTCATTGCGTTTCGCAAATGCAATTAGCTTGTTATAAAAATCTGGATTGGCTGCAGCTCCCGTCGGCATGTTGGGGAAATTCACCCACATGATTTTCACTTTACTCAAATCCTGCTTTTCCAATTTTTCCAAATCAGGCATCCACTCCAACTCTTCTTCCAAATCATAACTAATCACTTTGGCACCTGCTAACATGGAGGCTGTTCGATAAGCTGGGTAACCAGGATTTGGAACCAAAGCTTCATCTCCTGCTTCCAAAAAACTCATCGAAATATGCATAATTCCTTCCTTCGATCCGATCAACGGCAACACTTCATTTTCAGGATTAACTTCCACTTGGTAAAATCTTTGATACCACTCCGCAATCCCTTTGCGCAGTTGTGGCGCACCTCGATAACTTTGATAACCATGAGTATTATTTTCCCATATTGCCGCTTCCAATTTTTTCCGAGTTGTGTCAGAAGGTGGCAAATCTGGATTTCCGATTCCAAGATTGATAATATCTTTTCCCGCTGCACGTAAGTCAGCAATTTCCTTCAACTTTTTGGAAAAATAATATTCTTTAACTGAGTTTAATCTACTGGCTTGCTTAATGTTCATGTTTCTTTCCTTTATTGTAAGTACCTAAAATCCTTAATTCCAAAGTGTGTTTTTTGATTACATTAATAATGCTTTCGAAATCTTTATTTTCATCCAATAAAAAGTCTACAAAAAACAAATATTCAAATTCACTATCCAAAAGTGGTGCGGATTGAATTTTAGTCAAATTAGTTTTGCACAAGGCCAATGCTGCTAAAACTTGATGCAAACTTCCTACTTCATGTGGCAAAGTAAAACAAATAGAGACCTTATTAAACTCATTATTCACGGGGCTTTCCGCTCGATCTAAGACTAAAAAACGAGTATAATTTTTCTTATAAGTTTCTATACTTTTTCCAATCATTTCTAATCCATACATTTCTGCAGCCAATGAACTTGCAATAGCTCCTGTATTTTTCAGTTCTCCATCTCGGACTCTTTTGGCACTTAAAGCAGTATCTTCTGATTCAATTAATTTTACGTGTGGATATTGTTGGAAAAACTTATGACATTGTGCAATTGCTACAGGATGAGAATATACTTCCGTCAAATCTTCAATTTTCACTCCTGGTAAAACCATTAGATTTTGTTGAATTCTTAAATAAACTTCTCCGACAATATGAAGGTTAGAATGATTTAATAATTGGTAATTATTCAAAATACTACCAGCAATTGTATTCTCGATAGCCATCAAAGCTCGATCGGTTTGTAATTTATCTTCTGCTTTAATCACTAACTCATCAAAAGTATCTGCTGCGATAATTTCTAAATTTTTATCATTAAAAAATCTTCTCGCAGCAATGTGGTGAAAAGCTCCCGGCACTCCTTGAATAGCAATTCGAGGTTGGGTTGGAACATCAGAGTTGACTTCTGAAGTTGCTTCAATTTTCTCTTTCTCCGATTTTAAGTTTTTGTAATTACTCATTAAAATTTTGTATTTAAATAAAAAAAAAGTCCTCAACGGAGGACTTTGATTTTTATTCTAGGAATAAATAGATCAAATGAACGTCCTCATTTACGATGCATCGTAAAACCAGAAACCATAATAAAAATAAAATGCATTGGTTAGGATTTTCATGATTCTATATTCAGTTTTGTATTTTATTAAATCTCAATCATCTGCAAACAAAAAAGAGTTCCTAAAATTTTAGGAACTCTTTTTTGTTTTTAAAAAACATATTCGATTTAGCCCCTACTTAGTAGTGTTAAAGAAATAATAGAAGCTAAAATAAAATGAATTGTTTTTAAAATTTGTCATCTTTCTTTGATTGATTTAATACAAACCTAATAGTTAATTTATTGGAAAACAAGATATTTCCATTTTTTTTAAAAATAAATAAAAGATTGTTTTACGATTTCTAAGTCTATTTGTAAGCCAATTATTTACAGGTTGACTTGAAGTCACCTTGTAAATAAAGTACTCAAAACGTTAGCACTTATTTCTGTTCTACGAAATTTAAAGAAACAGAATTGATACAATATCTCAATCCTGTCGGCTTAGGACCATCATTAAAAACGTGTCCTTGGTGACCGCCACATCTTGCACAATGAACTTCATTTCGGGTATAACCTAAATTTTGGTCAGTATCTTTTCCGATATGATTTTCATTAATTGGTTGATAAAAACTTGGCCAACCTGTCCCAGATTTATATTTAGTAGATGAATCAAAAAGTGGCAAATCACATGCTGCACAAGTATAAATTCCTTCTTTCTTATTGTCCCACAAATCGCCCGTAAAAGATCTTTCTGTTCCAGCTTCCCTCAAAACATAATATTCTTCTTTAGTCAATTGAGCTTTCCACTCTGATTTAGATTTGACGATTTTTGTTAGGGTATCTCCTATTTCAGTATTTACTTTAGCAATTCTTGCCTCTGCTTTTTTCACCTCAATATCTGACATCGCTACTTTGGGATTTTGGCTGCAAGACAATAACAATACAATTGCAAAAAGAGAAAATAGAACACCTGAAAATATTTTTAACATGATAATATGATTTTAAATGAATAATTTTTATTTAAAAGAAATACGTAAATGCGTTGTTATAAAATTTAAATCTTAAACAAACCTTGTAATTTTAATTCACAAAATCTATCCAAAAACCCCAACTCTAACCATTCACCTTCCCTTTCAGGGGACAGGGGCGTACTTACCTCTTCCTATTTTTCCGATTCTTACTTCTTTTCTTTGGAGCAGTCCATTCTTCACGCTCCGCGAAGGCAACAATTTTTTTCATAAAATTAAGAATCGACAAAAATACCAAATACACAAATGTCAGCACATAAAAAATCCATCGTATTGTTCCTGCATCATTAAATGAAACTGACGATGCTAAATACGCCAAAGCACCCGAAACTATTGCTAAACATAAATAAGAACTAATAGATCTGATCCAATATTTATTGATATCGTCCGAGGAAAGACTAAAAAGTGAATTTAGAACTGTAAAAAATAAAAGGAAGGAAGCCGATATTATCCACGGAAAGTAATCTTTAAATTCGACTGCTCCTGTCAAAGATGCTACCTTTGTGAGTGCCATAAAAATGACTACGAAACCCAAAATCACAGATGCTTGCATCACAGGATCTTTGGCTTTTACGAAAAATGGATCATTGGTTGTTTCTTGCATAATATAGAAATAAAATAAAAATTGTATTGTTTAATTATTTAGCTAAAATTAATAATACTTTGCATCTTTTTTTGAGAAAATAAAATCACATGATAAATAAACTCTTCATGACCAGTATTTATATCTTACTGGTTATCAACACTTTAAGTGCTCAAAACCCAATTTATGAAGTTTGGGAAATTCAAGGAGATGAACTTTTCACACCTTACTTAAATCAAACCGTCGAAACTAAAGAAAATGTAGTAACTGCGGTAGGTGATGATTTCTTTTTCATCCAAACACCAACTTATCGATCTGATAATAACCAAGCAACTTCTGATGGAATAATAATCTTGACTAATAATACACCTCCTGTGGAGGTGGGTAACTTAGTTTCTATTTCAGGAACTGTTCGAGAAAGTTTTCAACGAACTCAAATGGATGAGGCCGACGGAATGACAATTACTATCGACTCGATCAATGTTACGCTTCCTATTCCAGTAATTTTGACAGAAAATTTCCCCTCTCCAGATAATGTAGCCATTCCTGATTTGGAAAAAGTAGAAGGTATGTTAGTATCATTTCCTCAGGCGATTACCAATTCTCCCACCAATCAATATGGAGAAACGTCAGTCAGAGTTGGTTCGACTAGAGCATTTCGAGAGCCTGGAATTGAATCACCTGCTCCAGGTAGTTTACCTGAGTTTGATGGAAATCCTGAAGTTTTTGAAGTAAAGTTAGGTGGGTTGGACTTGCCCAATTCAGATCAATCTTGGGCAAGAATGAATATTGCTGCAACTGGTGTGATGAATTTTGCATTTGATGATTATTTATTACTTGCAACTGATTATGAGATTACAGGACAAGCTCCTTTATTTGGTGTTGATGAACCTAACAATACTCAAGCTACAATTGGTTGTGTTAACATCAGGGGATTATCCAATTTAGAAACAGAATATGCAACCCGACGACTAAAAGTAGAAAAATACATTGTGGATTTGATGCAAGCTCCTGACATCGTTGCACTTCAAGAAATTCGGAGTTTAGCTGTACTTGAAGATATTGCCACTTTGATTCAGGAAAATAATCCTGACCTTATTTATACGCCATACTTAATTCCCAATGGAGACAATGGAAGCTGGGTGATTAATCTAGGTTATTTAGTAAAAAATACGGTTAGTGATATCCAAATTACTAGACTAGGTGTTGATGAACAACTCAGTAATGGTGGACGAGTACATGATCGTCCACCATTAATTTTGGAAGGAAGTTTTAATAGTTCTCCGCCTCAACCAATTAGTATTTTAAATCTTCATTTAAGATCCTTAGGAGGAATTACCCAAACGAGTACCAAGCAAAAAAGACATCAAGCCGCAATGTCAGTTGCTCAAATGGTGGAAGATAGAATTGACGAAAATTTGTTTGTAGTAGGTGATTTTAATGCCTTCCAATTTTCAGATGGGTATGTCGATGTGGTGAATCAAATCGCAGGAACGCCATCACTTGGAGCAGAGTATCCTGTGGAAAATATTGTCTCTAGTCCATTGACTAATCAAGGTTTGACTCTTCCAGTTGAAGAGCAATATTCTTATGTTTTTCAAAATAATGCTCAGATCTTGGATCATTGCTTAACAAATGATCTTCAAGGGTTTACAGTTAACAAAATGCAATATGTGAGAGGAAATGCAGATTTCTCTGCCGATTTTGAAAGCCAGTTTCCTCCTCTCTATCGAACTTCTGACCACGATGGATTTGTGGTATTTTTAGACTTGAATAGTGAATTGACTACCCCCGTAAATACTTTGTTAGAAAATAATTTTGCATTTGATTTCCCAAATCCTTTTTCTTCCAATGATTTAATTACTTTGAATTTGGAGCAGTCAGAAGCTATTCAAATTTCATTAGTTAATTTTGATGGAAAGATTATTTATGAAAAAAATCTAGGGAAATTACCCGAAGGAAAAAATTCTATAAACATACCTTTACAGATTCCAAACGGCACCTATTTTCTTCAAGTAAATGGAGAAAAAAATAATCAAACCAAACCATTAATCTTTATTTCCAAATGAGTTTAAACATAGAACAACTTCGGGCAGATACTCCTGGGACACAAGCTGTCATCCATTTTAATAATGCTGGCTGCTCACTTCCAGTCAAAGAATCGATTGATATTATAACAGAGTATTTACAACTTGAAGCAACGCTGGGTGGCTACGAAGTGAAAGATAAATATGACCATATCATTAATGAATTTTATACGGAAGCTGCTCAACTAATTAATGCTTCTGCTGATGAAATTGCTATCGTTGGAAATGCTTCTGATGGAATTAATAAAATGTTATGGTCTATTCCTTGGGAAGCTGGCGATGTGCTTTTAACCACAGAAGTTGAATATGGGAATTGCTATCTCAATTATTTAAAACTGAAGGAAGAAAAAGGAATCGAAGTGAAAATTGTTCCAAACGACGACGACGGGAATATATTGTTAGAAAAAATGGAGGAGATGATTTCGCCAAAAGTAAAACTTATCGCAGTCACTCATATTCCAACCAATAGCGGACTAATTATGCCTGCCGAAGAGATTGGAGCAATTGCTAAAAAACATAATATTTTATACCTCCTTGACGCTTGCCAATCGGTAGGTCATATTCCAGTTGATGTCAAAAAAATCCAATGTGACTTTTTGAGTACCACGAGTAGAAAATATCTTCGTGGCCCTCGTGGAATGGGTTTTATTTATGTCCGAAAAAAAGTATTGAAAAACTTAAAACCGGCTACTTTAGATATGGTTACGGCACATTGGAATGATGCAGATAATTATGATTTGGATTGTGATATAAAAATATTTGAGCAATGGGAAAAATCTTATGCCTTAGTCTTAGGTTTCTCCAAAGCACTCTCCTACTTAAATAATTTGGGTGTAGAAAATACTTGGAAAAGGATACAACATTTATCTACTTACTTGCGAAGCGAATTAGAAAAAACTGGAGGAATTGAAGTAACTGATATTGGAAAAAACAAATGTGGGATTGTTACTTTTTCAGTTGCTGGAGTTGATACTGAAGCACTTGTAAATGCATTGTTACAACAAGGAATAAATATTTCTCCAAGCCTTAGGTTTAGTTCTGTAATTGATATGGATAAAAGAGGTTTAAAAGGAGTCTGTCGAGCATCAGTTCATTATTATAATACGGAGGATGAGATTGATATTTTGGTGGAAAAAGTGGAACAGATTTTTGCATATGCGATGTCAAAGAAAGAAATTCCAAATTAATATTTCTCCACCCTTTTATAATAAATCCATAAATTGAAAACAATGAGGACACTAGTGATTGGGGACATTCATGGAAATCTAGATGCTTTAAACAAGGTACTAAGAAATGCAAACTTTAATATTGAAACAGATAGAATAATAGGAATTGGAGATTATGTAGATGGTTGGGAAAATTCATTTGAAGTAGTTAGGACTTTACTGGAAATAAAAAACCAATCAAAACTTGAAAACATATTTTTATTGGGAAATCATGATAAAATGTTTCTTGATATTTTAAATCATGATTTCGAAAATTTCAGGAATGAAAGGTATATAAAATCAAAATATCCAAATTGGTATATTCAAGGCGGAAAATCAACTTATGAATCATATTTGAAGTATGATGACGAATTTATTATCACTCATAAAAAGATTTTTTTTGATGAACTAAAGTACTATTACTTGGATCAAAATAAACTTTTTATTCATGCTGGTTTTGATCTAAAAATTGGATTTGAAGAAACGCTAAAACAAAATAAAGAAGAGTTACTTTGGGACAGAAGTTTAAACTATGAGTCTTTACAACTTTGGCATAAAGACAATAATTTAAAGATTAAAAATAATCTTACAAAGAAATCAAAAATAGGAAAATATGATAAAATCTATATTGGACATACTCCAACAACATTAAGTGGTTTCGATAAACCGCAATACATGGCGAATGTTATCAATGTAGATCAAGGATGTAAAAGAAAAGGAATTCTAACTATTTGGGATGATGATACAGATAAGTTTTATCAAAATATATAATACTTTCCTCATAGAAAACCAATACTAGTTTTTATTAATTGTCTCTAACTAAATCAAGTAACCAACAAAGCTTTTTTGCCAAAAAGGTTAATTGGTATTTTCGTAAAATAACAAACTGGCTCCAACTTTTTATGAGTTCACTTTTCGAATTAGCCCCACAGTTTCAAGTATCCAATTTATATTGGGGATATGCCCTATTCGGTGCATTCCTAATGGGAATTGCAAAGTCCGGAATCAAAGGAATTGGGATTATTATCGTTACTATTTTAGCCTTCGTTTTTGATCCAAAAGCATCAACTGGAATTGTTTTACCCTTACTCATTGTTGGTGATATTATGGCAGTCATTTATTATAATCGACATGCTCAATGGAAATTATTAATGCAACTTTTACCATGGATGATGCTAGGGGTAACGCTAGGAAGTTTTCTTGGTAAAGATCTAGTTCCCGAAGTTTTTAAAAGGATCATGGCAGTTATCATTATTGGTTCTGTTATCATGATGTTTTGGTGGGAAAATAAAAAAGTAAAAACTGTCCCTACCTCAAAATGGTTTGGTGGAATGATGGGATTTATGGCAGGAGTTACGACTATGTTGGGGAATTTAGCAGGAGCATTTTCCAATATATTTTTCCTAGCGATGCGATTACCTAAAGATCAATTTATTGGAACTGCTGCATGGTTATTTTTCATCATTAATATTTTCAAATTACCTTTTCATATTTTTCATTGGGAAAGTATCTCGATGGAATCTATGGCAGTAAACTTCAGGTTATTTCCAATGGTAATTCTTGGCTTTTTAGTAGGCTTAAAAGTGGTCGAAAAAATTAAAAATGAAGCATATCGAAAGTTGATTTTAGTGTTGACTGCGATAGGTGCAATTTTAATATTTTTCAAATAAAACTGTTTGTGTCAATACCAATAGAAAGGAATTTTGGCGAGGATAAAAAGTAAAAAAAGAGGTAAGATGTTAGCTAACATCTTACCTCTTTTTTTACTTAATTAGCTTCCTGCGAAATGTATTCAAGCTTCTGCGATATGATTAAATTATTGTAATTCTAAAAACTCAACTTTGTGTTATGACTAATTAAAAAAATAACATAAATGAGATTTCTTATTCTAACAATTATTTTAAATGGGTTTTGTATGGCACTTATAGCACAAGTAACACCAAAAGAAACAAACAATAAAAAGACCATGAAATATTATAGACAAGCAAGTGATGTAAAAGGAAAACGTACTGCTTTTACAGAAATTGAAATTAATGCTTCACCAGAAATTGTTAGAAGCAAATTTTTGCAATTTGAAAAATGGTCAGAATGGAATACCGTGATTCCTGAGATAGCAGTTAAAAGTGGAAACCTCAGCGACCTTAGCACCAAACCAACTCTTGACTTAATGTTGAATTTTGGAAGAAAAGGAGATCCGGCTAAAGCCCCAGTTTTTCCTTCTGTCTATGATAATAATGAAGAGGTATTTAATTGGGGATTTAGAAAAGGAGTATTTATTAGTGCTGAGCACGTCTTTATTTTTGAGTCCATCAATAATGGAAAAGGAACTCGCCTGATACATTATGAAAAAATGAAAGGAATGTTAAAGGCATTCATCATGACAAAAAAAACTAAAGCAAATATGATTGAAAAATACAATAATATGAATAAAGGATTCAAAACGTTTTGTGAGAAATCTTAATCATAGATAATATTATTAAATAAAAACATCATGTCAAATTCAAAATGGAATGCTAATAATATTCCAAATCAAAATGGGAAAGTAGTTATTATAACTGGAGCGACAAGTGGCTTGGGAAAAGAAGCGACTAAAGTTTTAAGTGGAAAAAATGCAACTGTTGTAATGGCAGTAAGAAATATAGAAAAAGGAAAAAGCGTGGCGCAAGAAATATCCCAAACATTTCCTCACGCCATCATCGATGTTAGAAAACTAGAACTCCATAGTTTGAAGTCCATCCAATCTTTTGCCGAAGGCGTAAAATCTTCCTATGATCGTTTGGATATTTTAATTAATAATGCAGGTGTGATGGCCTGTCCTTTTTCCAAAACAGAAGATGGTTTTGAAATCCAAATGGGAGTCAACCATTTAGGACATTTCGCTTTGACAGGGCATTTAATGCCTTTATTAAAAAAGACCAAAGCAGCTAGAATCGTAGCAACTTCTAGTTTAGCTCATCGTCAAGGAGTTATTGATTTTAAAGATATCAACTGGGAAACAAGAACCTATGCAACGGCAAAAGCTTATGGAGATAGTAAATTAGCCAACCTTTATTTCACTTATGAATTAGCAAGAAAACTAAAAGGTGATTCTGCTGCTCCTATAGTAACTTCTGCCCATCCTGGCTGGACGAGCACAGACTTACAAAGGCATTCTTTATTATTTAGAGTGTTAAATCCTATCTTTTCACAAAATGTAGAAAATGGTGTTTTACCAACGCTTAGAGCTGCCATTGATGAAACTGCTCAACCAGGTGATTACTATGGTCCTTCAGGATTTATGGAAGCCAAAGGTGCACCGATTTTAGTAAAGTCTAATAAAATGTCTCATCATGAAGTCAATGCAAAACGACTTTGGGATTTGTCTGAGAAAATGACTGGTGTTCAATATTAAAGATTAGATTTGCTTCAATTTCAAATCTTGGTTGACAAATTAATTCTAAAACAAATCAAATATGCCAGAGTTTTTTCACATAAACAATATAGCAGAGGTGCATCACTTATTTGGTTTAGAAAAGCCATTGCATCCGCTGATTACAATTATTAGAGAATGGCCCAAAGTTGATTTTGATTTAGGAAATACAAAGGTCACTAGTGGTTTGTACTTTCTAGGAATGAAGGGAAATGTAAAAGGCTCTTTCTCCTATGGTCGAAATTCCTATGACTATGAAGAGGGAACTTTAGCATTTATCGCACCAAATCAAGTGACCGTATTTGATAGTACCGAAGCTAAATTAGACCATAATGGTTGGAATATTCTTTTTCATCCTGATCTAATTCGCAAATCCAATTTAGGTAAAACCATTAAGGATTATTCATTTTTTGAATATGATATCAATGAAGCGTTGCATACTTCTACAAAGGAAAAACAAATCTTGACAGAACTTGTACAACGAATAGAAATTGAATTAGAACAAAATATGGATAAGCATTCGCAGGAATTAATCATCGCTAATTTGGAGTCAATCATAAAATATTGCCATCGTTATTATGACCGCCAATTTTATACGCGTACTAATCTTAATAAAGATTTTATCGTTCGTTTTGAAAAATATCTTGAAGTTTATTTTGCTTCGGATGAATTAAAAAATAACGGTATCCCAACCATCACCCAATGTGGAAAAGCACTAAATATGTCTGGTAGTTATCTGAGTGATTTATTAAGATTAGAAACTGGTAGAAGTGCTAAAGACCATATTCATGGCTATCTTTTGGAAAAAGCAAAAACATTGCTCCTCAACTCCACCTCTACCATTAGTGAGATTGCTTATGATTTAGGTTTTGAATATCCTCAACATTTTAGCAAATTATTTAGATCTAAGACTGGAAATAGTCCATCGGAATATAGAAATATGAATTGAAAAAATTAGGGCACAACAAAATCGTTCGTGTCAATGCTCCAGCAATGGCGTAAATATAACGAAGTTTCAGACTTCAAGTTTTAAAAGTCAGAGGCTTTTTGATAGACACAACAATGTTAGAGCATTACTGCAAACGAGAAAATGCACTTTGAAAATTAATTCAAAGTGCATTTTTCATAAAAAAACTTGCATGATTTATTTACTCAATAACTCCAAAACCTGCTTCATCACATTCTCACCAGTAAAACCAAACTTCTCATCCAATACCGTATATGGTGCAGAATATCCAAAATGAGTCATTCCAAATACTTCCCCATTTGCTCCAACTAAACCTCGTAAGGTGCTTGGCAAGCCAGCAGTCAATCCAAACGTCGGACAAGCAGCAGGTAAAACAGATGCTTGATAATCTGCAGATTGATTTCTAAATAATCCTTCTGAGATCGCAGAAACTACTCTTACTTTTTTGCCATGGTCATTTCTTAATTTTGCTGCACCATCAATCAAAGTAGCTACTTCAGAACCATTGGCTACCAAAATCACATCAGGCGTACCTTCGCAATCTTGAACAATGTAAGCTCCTTTTTGAGCATTCAAAGCATCTTGGTATCTCGTATTTCCTTCACTAGCTGGAAGCGTTTGAATATTTTGTCTAGAGAAAATCATTCCTGTTGGTGTCTTTCGATTTTCAAAAGCCATTTTCCAAGCCACCGTTGCTTCATCAGTATCCGCAGGTCGCAAAGCTAAGAGACTATTTTCTCCTGAGTGATTTTTCAATTGTTCCAACAATCTTAATTGTGCTTCTTGCTCAATCGGTTGGTGAGTTGGTCCATCCTCTCCTACTCTAAATGCATCATGCGTCCACATAAAAATAACTGGCGTTTCCATCAAGGCAGCCACCCGCATCGCAGGTTTCATATAATCAGAAAAGGCAAAAAATGTTGCACAAACTGGAATCACGCCACCATGTAAAGCTAAACCTGTACACAAAGCTGACATCGTTAATTCAGCCACACCTGCTTGCAAAAATTGTCCTTTAAAATCTCCTTTTTGGAAGGCAGTTGTTTTCTTTAAAAAACCATCCGTTTTATCACTATTAGAAAGATCGGCTGAAGAAACAATCATGTTTTCTACATGATCTGCCAAATAACTTAATACATTCTTTGATCCATTTCGAGTTGCTCCATTCTTATCTTGTTCGATAGCAGACCAATCAATTTCTTGCACTTTAGTAGAAAAGAATTTTTCTAAACGAGCAGACCGTTTTGGGTTATCTGTTTTCCAAATTTCAAAAGCTGCTTTTCGTTTTTGTGCTTGTTCTCTTTTTCTATCTAAAGTTCTTGTATAAAATTCTTTTACCTCTGGAAATATTTGGAAAGCATCCTCTGGATTTCCTCCTAAGTTTTTAACCGAAGCAGCAAAATCTCCTCCCGATTTACTTAATGGTTGACCATGAGTATCGACTTTTCCTTCATACACTTCTCCACCTTCCGTCATCGCACCTTTCCCCATGATCGTTTTTCCAATAATTAAGGTAGGTCGTTCTGACTCATCAATTCCTGCTTGGATCGCATGGCGGATCGCATCAGTATCATTTCCGTCGATTGTCATCACATGCCAATTCCATGCTTCATACTTTTTAGCGGTATCTTCCATCGTCACCTCATCAACCATCGTTGAAAGTTGCACATCATTAGCATCATAAAACATCACTAATTTTCCTAAACCTAAATGCCCTGCAATTCTTCCTACTCCTTGAGAAATTTCTTCTTGAATTCCTCCATCAGAAATATAAAGGTAAGTCATGTGCTCTATCACCTCTCCAAATCGGGCAGCTAAAAATCGTTCAGCAATTGCCGCACCTGCTCCAAATGCATGTCCTAAACCTAAGGGACCAGACGTATTTTCAATTCCTCTTTCCACATCAACTTCTGGGTGTCCAGGAGTTGGACTTCCCCATTGTCGGAAGTTTTTGATCTCTTCCATGGTGTAATTCCCTAATAAGGTTTGCACACCATATAACATCGAAGACATATGTCCTGCATCTAAAAAGAAGCGGTCACGCATCGGCCAAGACATATCGTCTGGATCATAATTTAAAAATTCAGAGTAAAGTACTTGGACAAAATCTGCTCCTCCCATTGGTCCTCCTGGGTGACCTGAGTTGGCTTTTTCCACCATAGCTGCTGCGAGGATTCGGATATTATCGGCTGCACGACTAGCGATTGTTTTCCCTTCAATTTGATTTGACATATTGTACAGTTTGAAAAAAATATAAAAATCATTCTCAAATTCGATACAAAGATAATTAACTAATG
>JBGCCY010000172.1:0-6235 GCA_045104975.1 Saprospiraceae bacterium | reverse complement strand
TCACCATCATCTGTATAGTTATCAGCTACCTGCTGTGTTTCTAATGCCGTATTGTAGAAAGCTACGTTATCCATTAATCCTGAATAGTGTCTAGCATTTCCAAATACACTTTGAAAATAGGATTTTCAATAAATATAGAGGGAACTCCTTTTTGAATCTCTGGCAATAGCCAAATTTCATACTTTTCAGACAGCGGTTTTTCTCGGGCTTTCATTTCACAACTCAATAATAACTTTTCTAGCAAAAACCAATAATCCAATTGCTGCATCATTTCGTTATATTTCGCTGAAGAAAGTTGAAACTTATCTGTTTTTGGATGGTTGATGAAAATTTGGTTAATCCAAAATTTTTGTCTAAAAAAATCAGCATTTCGGAAAGGTTGAATATCCAACTCTTTTTTAGTTTTCTCAATTTGTTTTACAAAAGCATCATAAGCACCTGATCTTTTAGAATAGGCTTTAATCAACAACTCATCTTGAACCTGTTTTTCTTTTTCCAACTGAAGAATTTGTAAATATTGCTTCAACAAATTTGTAAAATCCGACATTAGGTTGAGCAACTTTTGATAATCATAAGCCCTGTCAGGAAATAATTTTTTAAAAACTTTTTCCCTTTCCAGTTTTGGAGAATTAAAGTCGGGATACCAAACTCGAAGTATCTGATATAATTTTAAGAGGTGAAGATTTTTATTAAAAAAAGGAGATTTTAAAAATTGATGCAAGCGTTTGAGTTCGGTTGCATTTAGAATTTTTAAGAGTTTTAAGAGTTTACTATTGTGCATTTGGAGTTGAGGTTTTTCGTTTTATCACGCTAAAAGTAATTAAATTCTTCAACCTTTTGAAAGATATAAGTCATTGTTTTTCAATGGATTATAGTAAAGAGACTCTTTTTTTTTATTGAAAAAAATCCTTATTTTTTAAAAGATTTGTCGTGGCGATTTTATTTATTAAATAATATATTCATCAAATAAATAATACGATTAGGACGATTTTTGAAGAATATAAATAACTCCACTCTTACCTAAATCTTCCAATTGTCATAAAGTTTAAAAACTTTTTTAACTCCTAGCTATCTTAGAATAGCTAAAGCAAACATATAATCAAATGAAGAAATCTTCTCATCTTACCACCCCTGTGGTGGCAACACAATTTCTATTGTTACCACAAGATCAACTCATTTCTCGAGATGACTTTTTCCTAGAAAAAGTACGCAACTTTATTCTTAGTAATCTTGGTCAACGTCAATTCGGGGTCGGAGATTTAGCTAAGAATGTGCACCTCAGCGTCTCTCAACTCAATCGCAAACTCAACGCTTTAATTGGACGACCTGCAGGAAAATTGATTTGGGAATTACGTCTTCGGTATGCTGCCAGTCTTTTGGCACATGATACTGGCTCGATAAGTGAGATCGCTCACAAATCCGGTTTTAGTGATCAGGCGCATTTTTGCAGAAGCTTTAAGAAACTGTTTTTTTGTACTCCTTCGCAATATGGAAAACAAAATCGCTCTTCCTTTCAGTAGTATTTGTTTATGTAAATTTTTTGTTATAAAAATGCCCAAAATTGGCAAAAGGATGCGCAAAATATACAATTAGATTTTTTTAGAATCTTTTACATTTGTCTATGGGCATTGTTTTTTGCAAAACAATAGTCCCTGAAATTCTCCTTTTTTTAATCAATGTTTTTACAAGCTGACATAAAAATCAAATTCAATCCATAAATTTTCAGTTTGTTATACTAAAGAGAAATCTACAATAATTTTATCGAGAGTATAGGGATAACTCTATTTTCAGGCTAGCATTTGTCCAACGGACTCCATCTAAAATGATCAGAAGTTTTAATGGATCTTTGGCTACATGCTTGTGGAATCGAATAGTAATTTAACCCCATTTTTATGTTGAGTACTGTCTTAAAACTTTTTAAAGAAGAACTGACCGACCATTTTAAAAGATTTGGTGTAATCAATTCAAAAATCGAGTTTCCATCCTCCAAAGATGGTACGCGAGAGTCGATTGATTTTGTAGATCAAGCGCTCAACATCATGGTAGTTAATTTGGAAGAAGAAAAAACACTCCGTCAGGCAGATCTTTTTCATCATGAAAAAGGTGGGAAACCTTTCAAAGCGCTACCTGAAATACGGTTGAACCTTTACTTGCTTTTTGTAGCTAATCTGCCAAACTACCTGACTAGTATGGATATGCTTTCCATGGTTATTCGATTTTTCCTAAACAGAAAAGTTTTCGATAAAAGTAATACTCCCAGATTATCAGGCGAAATTCAGAGGCTAACTATCGAGTTGGTTACTCTACCTTTTTCCGAACAAAATGAGGTATGGAATGCTTTACGAACTTCCTACAAACCATCAGTACTTTATAAAGTAAGGATGATTGTATTTAGTCCTGATGCACCTTTGGAACAGCAGCCAAATATTCAAGAGATCAAAATAGAAAACAAAAAATAATGCAATATCGCCAGCTATGTAATCTCACAATCCGGCACGCATTTTACAAAAATGACCAATCACCGGACTTCACTATCCTTCCAACACCAGAATGTGAAAGGCTGTTGAGGGATTATCGCTTGGTGGTCAAATATCATACAACTGGATTGACGGTAATGGTTCCGATAAAATTGGAGGTGGATCAGACAACTCAAAAACTAAAGGAAGTACCTTTTTTATCAATGCCTGAATCTGTAGAATTAAGTTTTTGGTTAAAAAATAATAATCCGGCTTTGCCTGAGTTTACTGACTTTAATGAAATTTTTTCAGGAGGACTCATTCGTCAGCCGATTTTCAGTAATAAAGATTTACCTGATTCAGGAAAATTGGCGGTTCATCAAATGAAGGCATTTCAAACAGATGAATTTGCCATTCCTGAAAATTTAAAATCCTTTCCCATAGTCTTAAAAAATAAACCTTTTCACGAAGGAATTGATCTTCATATTTTTTTAAGTGAAACAAATCGAAGTGCTAGTGAGGTTTTAGAAAGTTGGAAATTAAAATTTGACGAGGAGGAACGAAGGGGTTTTTCAATGGAAATAATGGGTGAGGGTACTGACACTCTAAAGGAGACTTCTCAGTTTGAAAGACTTCACCCCTCCTTTCATCTAAAATATCCCGGTACTGATGAAACTGAACAGCAAGTAGAAATCACTTATCACGGAAGGGAAATCAAACCCAAAATAGAAGTCAAACAAAAAGGAGGATTGGCTGGAAATGCATTCTTTACAATAGGAACAAACCCTCCACAAATAAAGATTGAATCGTTCCCCTCATTTCAAGGTGAAGAAAAGATTTTTCCTATATGGAGTACTATTTTGAGAGTATGGAAAACTTCCCAAAATAGTAGTGGCGTTGAGAGAGATAACAAGGGATTTCGATTTAAACTCATTGATGGTGCTGGTGACCAACCAATAGAAATCAAGGATTTTGAAGAATTAAAGATTCAAGAAAAACCAGAGTGGGTATTACCTGAAATAGGTTTGAATGGATTGAGAATTATCTATAACGGAGGAGAAAAAATAGCAAGAGTAAAAGTGTCCAAGGGAAATATAAATGATTTTCAGATTCAAAATGAACCAATATTTGAAATCACGGGAATTACCGAAAACAACAAACCTCAATTTTTTAAAGACGGGAATGCTCTCGTTATGGATGTGAATGAACAAGATAAATCCTCTTTTAAAATAACTTATCCAGTTCAACCAACATTACCATGGGGTGTCTTTGGGCAAGTCAAAACACAATTGAAAAAAGTATTTTTTGATTCCTTACAAGAGCCAGCGAATATTGAACTTGATGTTCGTTTCGAGCCAGCAAAAAAATATTGGAAGTATTATGTCGTTTCTGAAATTGCTTCTTCGAATGCTCCTAATGCTATTTCTAATATTGACCAAATTAACGTAATCAATAGTTTAGAAGACTCAAAATCAGATCTTTCGGAATTTTTTAAACTAACCCTAACCGATGCCAAAGGGATATCCGAAACTCTTGACGCTGTAGGTACCAATACGGGGATGCTCTCAGAAGAACTAGATCGACTGAAAGAAAAGATAAAAGAAATTGAAGGCAATCTAGTATCAAATACTAAACTAAATGTGCATGGGAAAAAGCGAACACTATTTGTTTCTGATAATAAGATTAATTGCAAGGAACAGTATGACGCTCAACTAACGCTAAAATTGGTGGTGGATGAAGACAAAGATATTATCACGAACGAAGATGGAATTCAACCTTTTACTTTGGAAATTCCGCTAGCACCACCCAAGAATGATGAAGTACAAATTATAATAATCAAAGAACCAGAAATCGCAACGACTTAATCCATATTATCATACATCAATAAAACCAAAATAAATGGCATTTAAGAAAACACCAGGAGTTTATGTCGAGGAAATTTCGACACTCCCACCATCTGTAGCTGAGGTCGCTACTGCAATTCCTGCTTTTATAGGGTATACCGAAATTACTGATATAGATCCTAATAAGGAGGTATCTGATCCGCCAAAAATTCGGGTCAAACGAATTTCCACCATGTTGGAATACAAACATTATTTTGGTGGACCACCACCTGTTGGTTTTACAGTAACATCTTCCGATGCAGGAATTACTCTTGCTAATGAAGGCAATGGCCACAAATATATTTTGTATTATTCTCTAAAATTATACTTCGAAAATGGTGGTGGACCTTGCTACATTGCTTCCATTGGAGGTTATAATGAAGATAGGATTTTTGCTGGCGATGATTTTATACCAGGATTGACTGCCATTGGATTGCTAGATGAACCTACGTTGTTAGTTTTTCCTGATGCTGCTAATTTGGATAACCTTGGGTATAAAAAAGTTTGTGAGGCTGCTTTGAAGCAATGCCAAGAATTGGGAGATCGGTTTACCATTCTGGATGTTAAAGGTGGAAGAGAAGCGGCAGGAGAATTCAGAGATATTACCCCAACTGGAACTCATTTTTTAAAGTATGCTGCTGCTTATACACCTTTTCTTGACACTTTGTTGACCTATGAATTATTGGATGAAAATGTTAAAGTTGTTAAAGAAATTTCGGAAGAAAAACTTGAGGCAATAGAAATTGAGGTTCTATTGCCTCAAGATTCGTCAATTCCTCTAGAGGAGAAAGTACATTTTTTAAAAATAAAATATACGGGAGCAGCAGAATCTGCCAAAGTAATCTTTAGAAAAAGGACTTCCGTTGCAGGTGAAACACCAGCTCAGGTAGATGACTTACCAATTGCGACATTTACTCCATCTTTGGATGCATCTACAAATTCTGCACTATTGACTATTGAATTAAAAGAAGATTCAACTGAAGTAAATGATGCGTTTATAAAATTAGCAGAAACAGAACTAGAGGAAAAGGATTTTACATTGGATTGGCCCACTTCTGCTACTAGACTTACGATCGGTGCTCCACCATCAGGTTCCAACTCTGTAAATATCCGAATATCTGAAACTCCTATTGATATACCTACTCCTGCAAATGCTGCTGATCCGAGGGAAATAAATATCCCTGGAGATAATTCTAGTATTTTAAAAGTAACCTATAGTGGAGCAGCAGAATCTGCCAAGGTAATATTCCAACGCTTGACTGCCAAGGACGGTGAGAATCTATCAAATTTAGCAGATGCGACATTTGAAACATCAACAGATGCGGATACAAATACCGATATATTAACTATTTCAGTAAAAGAAGATCCAACTGAAGTAAATGAGGATTTTATAGATTTAGCAGGAGCAGATGGAGTCGTAGGGGATTTTACTTTGATAAGGGATAACGTTAACAATGGTACAATCGGTACTGGTTCAGGGAATATCCCATTTTCTGAAGATTCTATTACAATCCCTGTAAAAAATATTATATCGGATAATCCAACAGGTCTAAACCTTAAGGATTTAATTGACGAGAATCATCCTAAAAATATTGATACTGGATTGTACAACAAAATCAAACAAGAATTGAGTAAAAGACGGGTAGAACTTCCTCCAAGTCCTGCTCTAGCTGGTATTTATGCAAGAGTTGATAGAACTAATGGTGTTTGGAAAACACCAGCCAATGTAAGCGTGATGGGGATTGTAGGCCCGACTCATGTGATTACCAATCAAATGCAAGAAGACTTAAACATAGATGCCACTAGTGGAAAATCTATCAATGCTATTCGAAGCTTCACAGGCAAAGGTACATTGGTTTGGGGAGGTCGGACTCTTGCTGGCAATGATAATGAATG
>JBGCCY010000171.1:0-51758 GCA_045104975.1 Saprospiraceae bacterium | reverse complement strand
TTTTTAGGTAGGACATTTTTATTGCCTACCATGATCAAGGCAAAACCTTAAATGGTTTTCCCAAAAAAAATATTTCATCATGGATATTATATTATTAGCAGATTTAGATAAAGTTGGGGACAAGCACGAAGTGGTAACTGTGAAAAACGGTTATGGTCGAAATTTCTTGATTCCTCAAGGGTTAGCATTAATTGCAAATGCTACCAATATGAAAAAATTGGATGATCTTAAAGCTAAAGAAGATGCTGTTGAAGCTGCAAAAGTTGATGTTTATAAAGACATAGCAACTAAGTTGGAAGGTAAGACTTTGAACATTGGAGCAAAAGCAGGTACTAGCGGAAAGATTTTTGGAAGTGTAACTACTATCCAAATCGTTCAAGCATTGAAAGAACAATTTGATGTAGAAGTATTGCGTAAAAAAGTTTCTCTTGAAGATATCAAGGAAGTTGGATCTTACACTGCAACGCTTAATTTACATCCTGAAGTTGTTGTTGAATTACCAATTGAAGTAGCTGCTGAATAATTTAGCCTGCTTTAATTTTTAGGATAAAAAAAGTCCGAGTCATTTTTATGGCTCGGATTTTTTTATGGATCTATCTGAAATATACTTGATAAGTGTACGTGATTTTTTTTGTTTCTCCTGCTTTTAGTTTGAATTCCCAACTGACTTTAAATTTTTTATTTAAGTCGTTTAGTTGAGTAGTAATGCCTACTGTCTTCCAAGAAAGATCAGATTCTAAGAGATCTCCGGTAATGATTCGATTGACTTCTAAGTTGACCTCATTTGTTCGATGATTAGTAATATTAATGCTTCCTTCTACTGTAACTAAATCATCATGATTATTTCTAACATTCATTTCACGTTTAATTTCTTTGTCTGCATCGAGAATAATAATATCTGGAGCCACGGTCATTTTTACATCTGCTTCTCCTTTTGAAGGAGTGTAAGAAAGTTGATTTTGACTAATGGGAAGATTGGTCGATTCAGAAGTTTTTTTCATAAAAAAAATAGATCCTGAAGTCAAAGGATATTCTGTTTCATTTTCAAAAACTAAGGTGTGCCAAACTAGGTTGCGTTGATTTTCATTTTGACCATTACTGTATTTATTGGACTTGAAATGACTTGAGTTTAAATAACAAGTATAAATATCTTCATATTCAAATTCCATTTCTAAAATATCAAACATTGCTCTACTTCCTTGTTCGAGGGTAACATTCCGTTTTTTATAAAAAAATAAATCTTCATTATTGGCACCTTCAACTTGAGGTTTTTCACCAATTAGGACAATAGCTTCTTCATAAGTTTCAGGATCGAAGGCAAGCGTATAATCTCTGTCGGCATTGGAAAAGTAGTTATTTTGAGAAGTTCTATTGTTACGATTGAGACTAGCTAAGAAGGCGTGAAAATCTTGAGAACTCGCAAGTGGATCATGTATATGACCAAAATTAAATGAAGGAACACCTACTACAAAATTCATTTCCACATCAGTTACATCTTCTAAATCATTAAGCACATTTGCTTTTAAACTTAGTTTAGCTTTCTGATCACCTAGCAATTCTAGATAATAATTTGGTGACCATGAAATTCCTTTTTGCAAATACATTAGTTGGAGAGATTGGTTTTTTATTTTTTTTGAAAATTCTAACTCTAATACTTTCTCAGTAGAAGATGTTTCAAAAGAAGTAATCATCTCGCCCAAAAATTCAAAAGAACTCAAATCACTTAATGGTATTTTATTCCATTGATTTCCATTTTGAATAATCAAATTATTATCTGCGGTCATCTTTAATATCCCTTCGATGATCTGCCCTTTGGACAATGAAATTACTTTTATTTGTTTACCAATATTTTTAATGAAGAGTACATTTAAGTTTTTGATTTCTGTCTCCAATTCAATTTTTTTATTAGAGACTTTTATAAAAGGAATTGAATTATTAGGGGCTTTGAACCAAATTGAACCAAAGAGTACATATTTTGCTCCTTTGGAAAAAGGGAGTTCTGAAAAAGAAAAAGAACCATTGCTTGCGTCAACATTGGTAGTCTTATCGAAAAAAACGGTTCCGTCTTTGAAAATACTAACTGAGTTGGTTTTGAATTTTTTTTGAGCAAAAATGAAAGAGGAGAAAAGAGAAATGGTAAAAAGGAATAGGCTTTTTTTCATAAGTTTAATATTTAGGAAGACATAAAATGAGTACTGCTTTCTTTGAGTTAACGACGTAATTGATTTCGTATTTTTCTTAAATTTAAATATAAAAAAAGCCTTGCTGGAATTCCAACAAGGCTTTTATATTTTTTCTTTATTTAAAATTAAGCATCGACTGCATCTTTAGCTCCATCGATAATATCGTTTCCAATATCTTTTGCATCAGTAGCTAAATCACTTGCTTTATCTGCAACATTCCCTGCAGCATCTTTTGCTACATCGGCAACATTGGTCAAAGTATTACCAACTTTATTGACTACATCACCAGCGATGTCGCTAGCACCTTCCACAGCATTCCCTGCAGCATCTTTAGCTCCATCAGCAAGGTCACCAGCTTTGTCCATTGCATCAGCGCCCATATCTTTAGCACCTTCTACAGCATTCCCTGTAGCATCTTTAGCACCATCAGCAAGATCACCAGCTTTGTCCATTGCAGCAGCGCCCATACTTTTAGCACCTTTCACAGCATTCCCTGCAGCATTTTTAGCTCCATCAGCAAGGTCACCGGCTTTGTCCATTGCAGCAGCGCCCATATCTTTAGCACCTTCTACAGCATTCTCTGCCATATCTTTAGCTCCATCAGCAAGGTCACCAGCTTTGTCCATTGCAGCGGCGCCCATACCTTTAGCACCTTCCACAACATCACCAGCTACGTCACTTGCTTTTTCTAAGGCATCACCAGCCATATCTTTTGCATTTTCAGCTAAGTCGCCAGCTTTATCCATTGCTGTTGCACCTATATTTTTGGCACTCTCAGCAACATCACCAGCTACCTCCATTGCATCTTCTGCAACATCGCTTGCTTTTTCCATTACATTCCCTGCCACATTTGTAGCACCTTCAGCAACATCACCAACTGCATCTTTTGCAGAGCCAAATAATCCTTTAATAAAATCGAAGAATCCCATGTTTGTAAATTTTTGTTTGTTAGTAAATAATAACCTTTTTTATAGGCTGAACATTTTTTTGCTTTTAAAGATAAAAATTTTCTCTAAAGATTCATAAATGTCTATAAACGAGACTTTTACGATTAAGGAAAGTCACCTATTTATAGTTTTCTTTTCTACTCGATGGTTTAGTAAGTATTTCTTTATCAGAATATTATTTACTCAAAAAAAAAATCCCATGAAAGATAATTAAATCTTCATGGGAAATTTTTTGTAGCGAGAGGGAGACTTGAACTCCCGACCTCGGGATTATGAATCACGCGCTCTAACCAGCTGAGCTACCTCGCCATAATGCGCTTTTGTTAAGCGGCTGCAAATATACTAGTTTTTACTTTTTAATAACAAATTTTAAAAGATATTTTACATACAATTTTGACTATTTTTTAGTTCGCGGATTTCGAGAGAATTTGTACTTTTAGCATCTCTAAAGTTCAACAAAGAAGAAAAAATAATGAAGAACCACATATTTACGATTTTCAAAAAAGAAATGCTTGATATGTTACGTGATCGGCGGACGGTAATTACGATGATCGTGATGCCGATTTTATTAATGCCCGCCATTATTTCTTTGACAAGTTATATTGCAAGTGATCGAATAAAAAAGGCTCAAGCTAAAGATATCAAGATTGCGATCAAAACGAATGATAATGGAGCTGATCTCATCAAAAGATTCAAGCGGCAAAAAGATGTAAAAATTATAGAAGACATTGATATAGCAGATTTTGCGCAACTTATTAAAGATGATAGTTTGGATTTGGCTATCGAGATTAATCCAGATTTTGATACTCAAATCCAGAATGGTAAAACAGCTGGAATTAAGGTCTTTTATAACTCAACCGATGAAGGATTATTTAAGGGGCGAATGAAAAGTACTATTGATAGTTATAAAAAATCTATCGTAAAATCCCGCTTAGATTCACTCGGCGGAGAAATGTCTTTAATTGAACCCATCGAATCCGTTGAACAAGATGTTTACACTAAAACAGAATCTTTTGGAAAAATGGTCGGAGGATTTCTACCATATATCTTTGTCTTATTCTGTTTGATGGGAGCAATGTATCCAGCCATTGATTTATTTACAGGTGAAAAGGAACGAGGAACAATGGAAACTATCTTGAGTGTACCTGCCAGTCGATTACAAATTTTATTAGGAAAAATGTTAGTCGTAGTACTCTCAGGAGTCATTTCAGGAGTGCTAACCATCATGGGATTATATTTAGCGTTGAAGTTAAATCCAGATGTTCCAGGCTGGGTAATTACGATGGCAAACGAACTATTAAGTCCACAATCTTTAGGTTTGATCATTTTGATGCTGATTCCTTTGACTACTTTCTTTGCAGGAATATTGATCCCTGCGAGTATTTATGCGAAGTCATTTAAGGAAGCTCAAAGTTTGATTCAGCCGTTGATGTTTTTTGTCATCGTTCCATTGGCGATTGCGATGATGCCGGGGTTTGAATTAGATACTTTTACAGCATTGATGCCGATCGTAAATGTTGCTTTAGCTACTAAAGAAATTGTAGCAGGAACCATTGATTATGGATTATTGAGTATGGTATTTCTTTCCCTTTTTGTTTTTGCAGGGATTGGAATTGCAGTTTGTGTAAGATGGTTTGGAGCAGAAGGAAATATTCTTAGAACATAATTTTTAATGGTTAGTGCTTAACGGTGAACGGTTAATATCTCTTTGGGTGTTAACCGTTCATCATTTAAAGTTCATCGTTTTTTCTCACCATCATGATGCCATCTCGAATTGGCAATAGTACATTTTCGACTCGTTCATCTGCTTGTATTTTTTTATTAAACTCATCCAAAACTCGAGTATCAGTATTCTTTTTTTCTTCCACCACTTTTCCATCCCAAAGCAGATTGTCGACAAGTAAGAATCCACCTGGTTTTAATTTATCAAAAAGCAAATCGTAATAATGTGCGTATTCTCTTTTGGCTGCATCCAAAAAAATCAAATCAAATTGCATCTCCAAAGTTGGAATAATCGCTTTCGCATCACCAATGTGCAAATTAATTTTATCCTCCAATTCTGCTCTTTTGACAAAATCACGTATGATGTATTCAAATTCTTCATTCGCTTCAATCGTATGCAAAATTCCATCTTCTGGCATTCCCTTCGCAAAGCAGATCGCTGCATAACCAGTAAATGTTCCTACTTCCAAAATTGCTTTTGGTTGAATCATCTGACTCAAAAAAGTAAATAGCTGTCCTTGAACATGTCCCGAGGCCATTTGTGGAGCAAGGGTTTTGAGGTGAGTCGCACGTTCGAGTTCACGAAGTGTATCAGATGGTGGAGAGGTATGTTGCTCGCAGTATTGATTAATTTTTTTTAGGGAAAAATGCATTGATATATTTCTTGGTGAAAAAATGCAAAAGTAAATAAAATAGAAGGAGTAAGAGGGGTTTCTTTTTTCCAAGATTCTTTTTTATAAAAAATCTAAATACCAAAAGATAGTTTTGAAGAAAAGAATAATTAATATTCTAATCTATCTTTAGCATCAAACAAAATACTACAAAGATGAAAACATTAATACTTTTAATTTTTAGTTGCTTACTCACTTCTTCAGTTTTTGCACAAAATTTTAACGAAAGAAATATTGACCAGAATCGCTTGGAGAGTTTAGTTTTAAAAAAATTAAATCAACATCGAAAAGAACTCAATCTTTCTCTTCTCCAATCTGAAATTCATTTACAAAAAGCTGCAGCATATCATTCCAAATATCAAGTTGATAACAATATACTTACGCATGATCAAAAGAATAAAAAGTATGCATCGCCTTATAAAAGAGTTCTCGTCTTTGGAGGAACAAATGGCTTAATAGGTGAAAATGTAGCCTACGTAAGTCTCAAAAAAACATACGAGGAATTGGCAGAAGGTTTTTATCAAGGTTGGAAAAATTCACCTCCTCATTATGAAAATATGATCCATCCTGATTATCGATATTCAGGTATGCGATTTCATACAAATTCGGATAGAAGTTTAATTTATGGTACACATGTTTTTGGTGGCGAAATGTACATTCCACCACCTGTTGCAAACTTTCCAATAGGTGCGTATGGAGTAAAAGATTATGATGAAAAAACATGTAGGGTTCGGAGATATTATGGAAGGAGTGCACAAGGTTTAGCTCATTCTATTTTTACAGAAGGTGATTCTATCTTTTTATATTATGAAGATGACGAGTTGTTGAAAAAAACAATTATAAAAGAAAATGATGCACTTGCCGTTGATATAATTGAACGCCGACAATTAGCTTGTGGTAAATTAAATTCCTTTCATGGTTCTGATGTTCATGATGGAATGATGCTTCCTCCAATGTATAAAAAAAGACTTTTTGAAAAATATAAAAGGCGGCATTATCGCGGATTTAAAATTTTTATGGGGCTTGTTCCAAAAGGAATTCAAGGGCATAAAGATTTTTCAATGATTACGATTCAAGACAGTTGTAAATGTGATTATGGATATTCTATTGAAGTTCCAGGAGGTGATCTTGAGCTTTTTCATATTAACCCAATTTGGGCATTTGCCGAGTTGAAAGAAAAGAACTATGTGGATACACTTTTACCTTTAGGGAAAGAAGAGGGGTGGACGAAAGTGAAGAAGACCACTAGCATCATTGAAGCAAAGAAAACATTCGAAGTTGGTTTTGAAAAAAACAAATCTCAGTTAAATCAACTCCCGCCAACTCTATTAAAATTTTTGAAAAAAAATAAAAAGACCATAAAGAGTATAAAAATTGAAGCATTTAGTTCTGTCGAAGGACCAACGGATCGCAATCTTTTTTTACAAAAAAAGCGAGCAGAGAAAATACAAAGCGAGCTTCAAAAAAATGGAATTCAACTTTCCAAAATATCAAAGCAAAGTAAAGAGAATTGGGAATTATTTTTTGCTCAAATTAATGACACAGAATGGCAAATATGGAAAGATAAACCTAAAGGTGAAATTAAAAAGTTGTTAAATAATCAACCAGCTAAAAAAGACATTGAACCATTATTAGTAGAAGAACGAGTAGCAAAGGTGTTGGTAGTTTTTGATGAGGAAATAGAAAGTGAAACCTACTCCACCGCCTATTTTGATGATGCTACAACCTCAGATGATTTTCAATTTTTGATAAAATATTTTAAGCAGTTGGTGGCTATGAATAAAACGGATAGTGCACTATTGGTTCAATATGATTTGATCCAGCATTTTTTAGAAAAGAAAATAAGTATTCAGGACATTACAGATGTAGAAATTCCTTTGGAAAAAGAAAATCTTCCATTGCTGAGTAATCAATTAGCGGTAGAGTTATTTTTTCGAAAAAGAATGAGAACAGATAAACCATTTGTAAAAAAGGTAAAACAAATGGCTCAACTTGGAGAAAATTATTTGCCCATGAAATTTAATTTTTATGGATTCGCCACACGATATCTTTATCTCGCTTTAGATACTATTGTTGATCCAATTGATTTAGAATTTGATATTCAATATTTATTGGAAGATGATAATTATCAGGCGACTTACCTTGATGCTAAAAAAACGGTTGATCGATTATTGGTTAATTTTCATTTAGGAGTTGTGGAATATTATGAAGAAAAAAGAGCGTACGAATTAATAGGAGAGTCCTTAGAATTTATCAAAGACTATTTCATTGACGAAGGGTTGACAGAGTTAGAAACTATTCGGTTGGCACTTTATTTTAATAGACACGGAAGAACAAATTGGACATTGGAATTATTATTTCCGTATTTGGAAAAAGGAAATTATCTAGAAAATACCTTGTTTATTTATGTACAAACTATTGCGCATAAAATCGGTTTAGAAAAACTAAATAAAATCAGATTTATAAAATATGGAAAGATTGCAGCAGAGCGAAACTCAGATCGTTTTTGCAAATGGTTCAATAAGGAATTTCAAATGCTTAGATATAATGAAGTGAAACAATTGTATTGTAAGACTTGTGAGTGAGTTGTTTTTGTAATTTACATTGTATTATTTAAAATGTGTTTTTATCGTTATTCGATTTACTGTCATTTTGAGTTTTCTCTATTTTTGGAAAAAATAATTGTAGACTAGACAGACAAAAATATATTTTATGAAAACATTCATTGCGTTTACTATTAGTTTATTGCTTCCCTTTTACCTCTGTTCTCAAACGACGGAATTAGATACGGAAAATAAAAATAAATGGATTGATGGAATTTCTATCATTCCATTGAATGCTCAAATAGTTCTGTCAGAGCTCAACAATAAAATTTTTGAGGAAGGAAAAACGCCATATGGATTTTCTATTCATCCTCAACTTTTGTTACAAAAAGAATTGAATTCAACTTTAGATATTTTTCTAGGGATTGGTTATTCCAATAATTCAGAGTCCGCCAAAATTAGAAAAGATGTTAGCACTTTTTCTGACTTAACAAATATTGGATGGAATGATATTTCAAATGAAGATTCTTCTTTTCAAATAAAAACAGTCAATTATAGAGATGAATATTTTACTGTTCCAATCGGTCTTAGATATTATCCAACTCCAAGAGTTAAGAAAGCAGTCAGAATGGTTTTATCGTCTAAACTTGAATTTTCATTTTTAATCGATTCAAAAGCGGATGTAGATGTGGTCGATAGAGTAGAGTCAGGTTTTTTTAGATTAATTACATCTCAACCTGTTTTTAATACCCAATATGAAAAAGATGCTGAAGCATACTTTGCTGATAGAAACGAAGATTTTTTATTAAACTTTCAGTTTGGAGTAGGATATGAATGGAGATCGAAAGGACGAATTTCATTAGGTCATGAATTGGTTATGAATTCTTTTTTGAAAAACCATAAAACAGATTTGTTAAAAGATAAGGTGATGATTGGAATGCAATTAAGGTTAGTGTATCATTTCGATTAGGCGATCATTCTTATTTCAAAGTCTTCACTAAATGTTTCACTTTATCGGTGAGAATAAAATCAGGATATTTTTCAATCGCATCTAAATTATCACTTGTTGAATATGTCCCAAAAAGATAAATTCGAATTCCAAGATCATGAGCTTCTTCAATCTGACTTTTGGTGGTGACTTCATTATTCAAAATAATTCCATCCGCATCCAAATCATCTGCGAGAAGAATACCATTTTCGAACGAATTATTAATAACCAATTTATAATTAGGACGAACCGACTTTAATTTTTCCAAATATTTTTGTTGAAAAAAAGAGGGAAGCACATTGTTTTCTAATTGATGTTTTTCAATTGTCTTTGTCAAGGTATTGATATATGTAGAAATGTAATTGTCAGAATTATCAGGTTGATATAATTTAAAATCTAACAAAAAATGATAGTCTTTTACATTTTTTAAATTACCAAATAATTGATCGAGCGATACGATTTTATATTCTGCAAAGATTGGATTTTTATAAGTTGCGTTTTTTATTTCTGCCCAATTTTTATCGTAAATTAATCCTTCTAGGTTAGTTTGTTCCTCCAATGTTTTATCATGAAAAAGAACCAAAACAGAATCTTTGGTCATCTGAACATCGATTTCCACACCTTCTGCTCCAAGGTTCAACGCATTGCTAATTGACTCAAATGAATTAAAAGGATATTGCGAACTAATCCCCATGCCTGCATGACCAAAAGGTGAAATTCGATTATCATTAAGATTGCGAATTTGAGAAAGATCAATGTTTGATTTTTTACAAGAGAAAAGACAAGTGAAGACAAATAGGATTAAAAAAAGGTACCTCATGATTTATTTTTTTGGAAGAAAGAATACCCAAAACCGATGCTGCCCCAATGCTGAAAAATTTTATATCGTTCAAAAATTGGGGTGTAACTAATTTGAATCGAAAAAGGTTTATGGTCTTTTTGATAGCGATATCCAAGAATGGCGTTTAAGCTTAATCTATTTCTTCTCACCTTTGAACTGAAATCAGAAGAAGATTTTACGATACTCGAAATGGTCTGACCAATGCCTAAAACAGCTTGATGATTTTTAAACTTTTGGTGATATTGAAGACAAATTGGAAAAAGTAAATCAGGATTTATTTTTCTTTCGAAATCTTTGAATCTATAAAATGAAAACCCTGCGCGATAAGAAATAATAAAATCTTTTTTTGAAAAAAAAGTTCGTTCATAATTTAATGAACCATAGCCTCCAATTCCTCCTGCATCTAAAACAATAGTATGTTTTGGAAATTTGTGAGTCTGACTTTTAAGCGAAAAAGGCAAGGTCAACAAAAGCAAAAAAAAGAATAATATTTTTATAGGAGGAAACATTAATTTTTCTTTTGATTCAAAAATGGAGAAATAAAAACCGCTCCCAAAATTATCAAAACGCCTAGGTAAAAACCTGCCGATAATTTTTCATCTAAAAAAAAGTAAGCGATCAAAATCCCATAAACAGGTTCCAAATTATAAGTCAGCATCGAGGTAAAAGCTGATAAATGTTTCAACGCTCGAAGTGAAAGTACATATGCTAAAGTGGTGCAAACCAATGCTAAAAGAATCAAGAATCCCCAATCCCAACCAACGGGAATAAATGCAACATTTTCGTCAAAGTGAAAAATGAATGGTAAAAGTAAACTAACAAATAGCCACCCGCTACTCATTTCCAAAAAAGTAATATCCTTGGGATCAGCTTCGTCGATAATCATTTTATTCCAAACTGAAAATACTGCTGCAAGAAATGCAGAAATTAATCCTACAATAATTCCTAACCACATATCTGAACTCACATTTCCGACTACCAAAGCCATTCCGGGGATGACTAATATACTGAGTAATAAATCCTTTTTTTGAAATTTAGTTTTTAAAATAAAAGGCTCGATTAGTGCGGTAAAAAGTGCAGTTGTTGCCATGCAAATTAAAGTAACGGAGGAACTACCTGCCAACTTTACCGAGCCAAAAAAGCAAATCCAATGCAACGCCACAATTGCTCCGATGACCATGTATTGCCACAAATATCGTTTGGGGATTTTGCGTAATTGTTTTCCAAAATTAATCAGAAAAAATAAACTCACCGAGGTAAATAAGACTCTCCACCAAACAATGGAAATTGCAGGAATGGAAATCAATTTATCATTTCCTAAAATAGCAGTAAAACCAAAAAATAGAACTGCAATATGAAGCTGTAGATATGCCTTTTGTGTTTGATTCATTCAACAATATTGATGATTCGTTGTTTTTAGATTTAATTCTATAGGAATCTGAATGAAGAAAAAAATCTATAGGATAAAGTCTACTTATTTTTATCTTAGCGCAAGTTTAGATAAACTTTTTTAGAAACATATTCTTTAATAAAAAAATAAAAATAAAATGGAAATTAATGTAGGAAGCAAAGCGCCAAACTTTACTTTAAGAAATACTGAAAAAGCAGAAGTGTCGTTGGAAGATTACCAGGGTAAAAATGTAGTATTATTGTTTTTTCCTTTGGCATTTACAGGTGTTTGCACAACTGAATTGTGTACGATGCGAGATGATATTGCGACTTATGAAGGGTTAGATGCTGAAATCTTAGCGGTATCAGTTGATTCATTATTTGTGTTGGAGCAATTCAAAAAAGCGGAGAATTATAACTTCACGTTACTTTCTGATTTTAATAAAAATGTATCACGAGCTTATGGTGCATTGTACGAAGATTTTGTTTTGGATATGAAAGGTGTGTCAAAGCGTTCTGCTTTCGTTATTGATAAAGAAGGAATGATTCAGTATGCAGAAGTGTTGGAGTCAGCTGGTGATTTGCCTAATTTTGATGCAGTAAAAGCGGCATTAGGGAAATTGAATTAATTGAATATTTAAGGTTCAAATCAATTCGTCAAATGAAAACTAAACTTATTTTTTTTAAATACTTTAGTATAACTCTTCTTTTTGTTTTGGCTACAAGTTCTTGTAGTCAAAACAAAAATGATAATTCAAAAGATCAATGGGGAAATGCAGTTTGGACGAATTTAGATAGCGAACTAATAAAATTTAGAAAGCCTGTTAATTTAAAGAAATCATCCCGCTATAGAATAAAAGAGGATTTACCAATACTTGCCTTAGATTCAAATAAGCTTTTTTTATTTCAAAAAACGCTAGAATCGTTGGAATTTCAAGATTCGGAAATTGATGTTTTTGTCGATACAACTACTGCTTATAGAGTATTAATAATTTGTAATACATCCAAGATTGATTTTACTAAAAACGATGCTTCAAAACTAAAGAAGCAAATGGAAATTCAGCATGCAGAAATGGAAAAATTAAACCCTTCATTGGAGTATGGACCAGTTAAAGGGAAATTTAACCAAAGTCAGAATTTAAAGCTGATAAAATTTAAAACTGAATTAACCCATGTTTTTAATCAAAACAAAATCTATAGTTCTATCTATTATTTAACAGGATCTGCTTATACGTTGGTTATTTATGAGTTTTCAGATAATACAACTGATATAGAAAAATATTTATGGACGGTGAAAACTTAAAATATATTTTGCAGTTTGTTAAAAAAGAATTGAACGAATTTTATCAAACTATGGTTTAGCTGATGTGTTTTTTTAGATAAGGAAATTGTAATAACTACTTGTTTTTTCTCATTATAATTTCTTATATTTGAAATGCTTTTTTTTGAATCAAATAATTAATCCTAATGATAAAATTTCATACTCAAGAAGAAACTGATGTAGATGTATTGGAAGAGGTTTTAGAAGAGATTGGAAATCAATCACAGTTGGTTGTTTATAATGATGATCATAATACGTTTGATTGGGTGATTGATTGCTTTGTTGATATCCTTCGTCACAGTCCTGAACAAGCTGAGCAATGTGCGATGTTGATTCATTTTAAAGGAAAAGCTATTGTAAAAACTGCTTCTTTTGATGAGTTAAGACCTAAAAAAGATGCTTTGATTGATAAGGGACTTTCAGCTGTAATTGAAGAAATTCCAGCATAAGATTTTTCATAAAAAATAAAAAAGGATTCAGCGGTAAACGTTGGATCCTTTTTTATTGGAAAAATAGTGGCTATATCGAATGACAAAGTTTGACTAAATTTCACATATGACTAAATAACAAGTATCGTCAAACTTCGTCATTGGATATTCCCATTCTACTTGATTCTAAAATTTCCCCAAAAAACACCATGTAAATCCCTGATTTTCAATAAATTAGCTGTTTCAATAAATGTCCTTGTATTTTGTGAAAGTATTTTGAAAAAAAAACAATACATTTACAAATCTTTTTCTCAAAAAAATAAAACCACCGTATAGATGAGACTCTTGCTAGGTATTCTGATATTTGGATTGTGGGCATCTTTTGCACGTCATTGGTACGTATGCGAAATCAAAAACCACTGTGAACCACAAGAAATTGTCGTAGAACCAACTGCTCCTGAGCGTCTTCAAAATCTCAACCTTTCTTTTGGTGATGAAAATATTTTGGAAGGATACAATCAGTTTTCTTTTCAAAATGGTATTTCCCAACCTACCATTGATTCTAGTAATTTAGCATTTCTCGATGGAATCGTTTCTTACATGATTGATCATGAGGAGAAGAAGTTAAAAATCACCGGACGATTTTTGGAAAGTGAAAGTGATATCCAAGTTAACTTTGATGATAACTTAGGAATTGCTAGAGCTAAAGCAATTGAAAAAATGTTGATAGATTTAGGGATTCCAGGAGATCGAATTTCATTGGACTATGCAATGGTTCAAGGTGACGAATTGACTGAACCAATCGTTTTTGAAATATTGGAAACTTCTGATACTGAATTAGCAGATGTGCAATTCACTTTTAATAATATGACTTTTTTGGAATCTAATTTTGAAAGTGATTCTGATGAGTTTAATCCAGGAGATGCTTTTTTGAGTTATGCTGATTCGATGAAAACTTTCTTTGAATTAAATCCAGACAAAACTTTAAGAATCATTGGTCATGCAGATGAGACTGGAGGTGATTTGTACAATAAAGACTTGGGATATCGAAGAGCAGATAGTGCTAAAGGTTATATTGCCAATCAAGTAGGCATTCAAACTGAAATCAAGATCGAATCTAAAGGTGAAAAAGAACCAATGGCAACTAACGAAACGCCTGAAGGTCGAGCAAAAAATCGAAGAATAAACTTAATCATAGAATAACCTGAAACACTCAATATAATCATGGAATATTTAAAAACATTTTGGACAGACCTTTTTACTGCAATGAATACGGAAGACAGTATTGCGGTATTGGTTTTTTTAGGCGTATCTTTTTTGTTGGGACTTTTGTTTGGTGCTTGGTCGAGAGTTGGCAAAATCAGAAGACTGAAACGAGAATTGGCAGAAAAAGAAATGGGACTAAAATCACTTCGTAACCAATATGATTTATTGGTGGAGCAGTTTGAGAAAAAAGAAGATGAGTTAAAAATTGCGGAGGCTCGTGCTAACGAAATGTCAGAAGATGTTACTCGTTTGACGAATGAACGAATGCATTTCCAAACTGAATTAAGATCAGCTCGGGAACAATTGGAAAGATTGCAAGAAGAGAATCTTAACTATGCTAATCAAATAGCTACAATAGGAGAGGGAGGTGTAATTATAGATCCAAATACTGTTGTGGATACATCAGGTGGAAATGGATTGAACGATTCAAGTTCTATGATTGATGAAGTACAAAATGATCGGTTATCTTTGATCGAAGAAAAGTTGGAAAAGTTAGTTTTGGAAAATGCCAACTTAAAAGAAGAAATGGTTAATCTTGAAAGAACTGCTTTGAGTTCTAATCCAGTTATCGTTGGCGGAGGAACAGTTGGAGGATCTACAGGAATTGATATTGAAACGGGTGAAGAAGTTTTAGATTTGAGTGAAGTACCAGTTGAAGAAATTCCAGATACTTTTGACAAAGAAGTATTGGAAGAAGACTTTGGCGAAATGTCACCACAAGAAAGAGGAGAGCGGGCAAAAGCAAAAATTGGAGAATTGCTTGGAACAAAAATTCCAAGAGCGAATATTTCTGAAAAGGATGATTTGAAGAAAATAGAAGGCATCGGCCCTTTTATCGAAATGAAATTAAATGATATTGGTATTTATACTTTCGAACAAGTGAGCATGTTGAATGAGGAAGCAGTTAGTTTAATTACAGACGCTATTCAGTTTTTTCCAGGAAGAATCGAGAAGGATGATTGGATGGGACAAGCTGCAAGTTACATGGGATAGAAATTATTATTTTCTACATAAACAAATTGCCAAACTGAAAGCATAAAACGAAAAACAAAAGGGTTGTTTCTGAAAATGGAGCAACATAACCATGATTCACAAAGCGAATTGTCGAAAGGCAATTCGTTTTTTTTTGTCTCTCCCACATTCCCTCTCTTTTTGGGAGAGGGAATGTGGGAGAGACAAAATTAATTATTTAATATTCCACAAGGCAGCTCTAAGTCAAAATTTAATTCTTCTTATGTTTTTGAATCGCAAATTTTTGTCTGTTTGAAAAATATTTCCTAACTTCATCATATTACTAATAATTAGTAGTCAAAACTATATTTTTTATTTTTTAACCACGGAATAAAAATTACCTTTTGAAAATGGACAAAAAAATTGAACAAATATGTCGGTATTGAAATAGGCGATTAGCGTTTGCTAATCGCCTGTTTTGTACAACATCCCAACTTGATAATTTATCACACATCAAGCTACCGTTCAAAATCTTAGTAACGCTTCTATAATAAATTTCTGATTTAGAGTGAGTTATTTTGGTCTTAGGTTTTCTTAAAAAGAAGATCAAAAGAATTGGCCTAAATCGGGAATTTATTATAGGAGCATTGCTAATCCCTCCTTTTTTTAGGTCTACTTCTATTCCTACAAAAACTCAACTTACCTATGGCTTACGATACGAAGAATATACGGAATGTAGTTCTGCTCGGACATCCAGGGAGCGGTAAAACCACCTTTGCAGAAACCATGCTTTTTGAATCAGGTGCGATCAATCGTAGAGGTACGGTGGAAGATCAAAACACAATATCTGATTACACCTTCATCGAAATGGAAAGAGGGAACTCGATTTTCAGTTCGTTGATGCACGCAAAATGGAGAAATTGTAAAATCAATATTATAGACACACCGGGATTCGATGATTTCATTGGAGAAGTTATTTCAAGTTTGAAAGTAGCTGATACCGCTTTGATGGTCTTGAATGCTAGAGGAGGAGTTGAAGTAGGAACAGAATTGATGTGGGAATATATTGAAAAATTTCAAACCCCAACCATGTTTGTGATCAATCAATTAGATCATGACAAGGCCGATTATGACACGACTTTAGAACAAGCCCAACAACGATTTGGAAACAAAGTAATTCCAGTTCAATTTCCTTTGCACACCGGTATCGGATTGAATTCCATTGTTGATTGTTTGCGGATGACCATGTATGTTTTCCCAGATGGAGGAGGCAAACCCGAAAAACAACCTATTCCAGATTCCGTAATGGAAAGAGCTCAAGAAATTCATAATCAGTTAGTTGAAGCTGCTGCCGAAAATGAGGAAGGACTGATGGAAAAATTCTTTGAGGAAGGAAATTTAAATGAATCCGACTTAGCTAAAGGATTAACTATCGCTTTGGCTAATCAAAGTATTTATCCCGTTTTCTGTTGTTCCGCTACTCGAAATAAGGGGAGTGGGAGACTAATGGGATTCATCAATGATAAAGCTCCGTAAACTGCCGATCGTCCAGAGGCAATGTTGGAAGATGGAGATACTTTAAAGTGTGATCCAGACGGCGAACCTGCTGTGTTTATTTATAAAACGATGTCTGAGCCACGAGTAGGAACCGTTTCTTATTTCAAGGTTTACTCAGGTAAATTATCAGGTGGAACAGAATTGCATAATGCTCGAACTCGAAGTGGAGAACGCTTTGGACAATTATATGAAGCCAATGGAAAATCCAGAAATGCGATTGATGGACTAGCTGCTGGCGACATTGGCGTTACTGTAAAATTAAAAGAAGCATTGACCAATGATACTTTGGGGGGAAAAGGAATGACTAAACGAATCGATCCAATTCATTTCCCAGAACCTAGAATTCGTACTGCAGTAAATCCACCGAGTAAAGCTGATATGGAAAAATTAGTCAAAGCTTTGCATCAAATTGCAGCGGAAGATCCTACCTTAATTGTAGAACAATCTGCGACTTTAAAACAAACCATCATTCACGGGCAAGGACAACTACACTTGGACATCACCAAGTATCGAATCGAAAAAGTAAATAATATTTCGATGGAATTTGTTCGACCAAGAATTTCTTATCGAGAAACGATTACGAAGGAAGCGAGTAATGTTTATCGACATAAAAAACAAAGTGGTGGTTCCGGTCAGTTTGGAGAAGTCCACATGCGAATCGAACCATACTATGAAGGGATGGCAGATCCAACAGGATTAAATGTTAGAAAAACAGAAGAAGAAGAATTGCCTTGGGGCGGAAAATTAGTTTTCCTTTGGTGCATTGTCGGAGGTTCGATAGATGCGAAATATTCCAATGCCATCAAAAAAGGAGTGATGTCAAAAATGGAAGAAGGCCCACTCACAGGTTCCTATTGCCAAGACATTCGAGTCTGTATTTATGATGGAAAAATGCACCCAGTAGATTCTAATGATATTGCATTTATGTTGGCAGCAACGAATGCATTTAAAAATTCATTTAATGAAGCTCGACCACAATTACTTGAGCCAATTTACGAAGTGGAAGTACTTTGTTCAGGTGATGTGATGGGTGATCTGCAAACTCGACGTGCCATGATTATGGGAATGGATGCCGAAGGTCATTATCAAAAAATAAAAGCAAAAGTACCGATTGCAGAAATGTATCAGTACTCTTCAACCTTACGATCTATTACTCAGGGTCGAGCAAAATTCACTCGAAAATTTTGTGAATATATGGCGGTGACTCCTGATATTCAGAAAGATTTGGTGAATGCGTATCAGGCGGAATTGCAGGAGGCGTAAATATTATCTTATTGAAAATGATACATGTAAGTGTATTAGCGGTAGCGTTGTAAAAATAGAAACGGCACTTGATATTTCGAGTGCCGTTCTTTTCTTTTTAAGAATGTTTGTATATTTCTAACAACAAAAAATAAGTTCAAAAAAAATTAAGTTATGAAAAAAGAAATTATATTACTTTTCTTATTTACTTCTTCTATTTTATTCTCTCAATCTTCTTGGATCAATTATGCAAATGATCATATCATTTATGACATGGAATTTGAAAATAATCAATTATGGGTTGCCACTCAAGGAGGTGTTGTAAAAATTGATACGCAAACAGGAGATAAAGAAATTTTCCAAGCATGGAATAGTGGACTAAGAGGTACAGGTTTAAGAGAAGTAGAGATTGCTGCTGACGGTACGAAATGGTTTGGTAGTGAAAGGGCTGGACTATTCAAATATGATGGTACTAATTGGGAACAATTTTATTATCTCAATTCTGGAGACACACTTATTCAAGTTATAGATTTGAAACTAGACCCTGATGGAAACCCTTGGTTCTTTTCTAATATAAATGGAAATTGTACGGGATGTAAACAATTGATTAGTTATGATGGTACTTTATTCAAAAATCATACACCTCAAATTTATCCCACAGTTGGTTATACAGTTGACTTTGAATTTATTAACTCAGATGAGTTATTGATAGCTGACACCAAAAAAATTGTAAAGTACAATGGAAATGAGATTACAGAGACTTTTGATGAAACTAATAGCCCATTGACATTTGATGATTTTATCACTCAAATTGAAATCGATGATCAAGGTAATTTGTGGGTAGCAACAAATCATAATATCGTTGGAGGTATTGCTAATCAAATTTTTAAATATGATGGGACTAATTGGACTACGGAAAATACAGGAACACTAGGTTCAGTCACTAGTTTTTTTCAAGATATTAATGGTAAGCTTTGGTTTGAATATAGTAATAGTGCCACGAATGGAAAAAACTATGGAGCCTATGATGGTTCTAATTGGAGTTACTGGTTGGGGGCAGACCTACCGACAATTGCTAATTTAGGATTTAGCTCAAGGTTCAAATCAGTTGATGCTCAAGGGAATTGGTGGATGGTCATTTATAATGGAATACTTGAACCGAAGATTCATAAAATTGACGGCAACTCAGTCACTTCTTATGATACACAAATTTCCCCTGTGATTTCTAGTTACTTTGATAATATAGTAGCCGATTGTGATAATAATGTATGGATAATGGGGTCCGGTGGACTAAGTAAACTTGATGGACAAAATTGGGAAAATTATCCTGACAGTCTTACAGGTTTTTCAGGGGCGTTATGGGAAGGAACGTTGGATACGGCTAGTTGTGATTTATGGTTTGCACTTTATAGTAGTGGTTCAGCAGATACTGATATTGGAAAATATAATGGAACTGACTTTGAAACATTTTCAGTAGGAATAGGAAGTGCTTTAAGCGTAGATTTTGGACTAGATGGAACGCTATATGCTGGGACGACTCAAGGAGGTTTAGGCAGATATATAAGTGGCGTTTGGAATTTTTCTCATGAAAATAATTCTCCCCTCTCTAATTTTATACGTGCAGTAGATGTACAATCAGATGGAACTGTTTGGGTTGCTACTTATGGAAATGGATTAGGATCAGGAATGGGAACTTCATGGACGATGTTTGATCCAAGCAATTCTCCAATTGATGATCATGTATATAATGTATATGTTGATAACGATGATAATGTATGGGTAGAGTCTGGGATAGGTCTTGCAAAATATGATGGAACGGATTGGGAAATCTTCTCTTTTGATTTGGAGTATGGAGTAAGTTGTATAGCACAGGATCACCTAGGAAATTATTGGATAGGAACTGGGGAAGGTGCGTTGTATTGGAATGGATTTGATTATGTAAAATTTGATGTAACAAATTCCAATATAGGAGGAAATTTTATCAGAAACATTCATATTGATCCAGTAAATGGAGACATTTGGTTTATTAATTCGATAGGCGTTTCTGTTTTAAAAGATTTTCATGCTGATGAAAGCATTAGTGGCGTTGCATTTTTTGATACGAATCAAAATGGATTATTTGATAGCAATGAAGATGTCAGACTTCCTGATCAACAAATACTTTTATTACCTGACAGTACCATCGCAATCACGAACAGTTTAGGAGCCTATAGTTTATATCCTGATGATATAGGTAATTACGAAATTACTTATGAACCAGCTGCTCCTTATCTGCCAACTTCACCAACAACTATTGACTCGTTTTTTAATGGAGAATCAATTATTGATATAAATTTTGCAGTATGGACAGAAGACATTCCTGCAGGTGCAAGTATTGATATAGTTACTGGGCCTATGGTTTGTAATAATGAAATGAACGTTTGGGTAACTTTTAGAAATGAAGGATTTACTGATATATCAGGTGAAATTAATCTCAGTTTTGATACAGTTTTTGCTTATTCAAATTCTTATCCGACTGTATCAAGTTTTGAAACAGATCAAGTGACTTGGACTTTCGATGATTTGAGTTTTATGCATTCGAGAACTTACAAATTGACCTTAATTGCTCCTGGGGTAGATGTACTTAATCAGGAGTTTGAGTTCTCGGCTGCGATTGTAACAAGCAATCAAAGTGAACCAATAACCTTGATTGATGAATTACTTTGCTCCTATGATCCTAATGATAAAACGGCTATTCCGATAGGCGAATCTATTTCCAATTTCTCTTTGCTTGATGATCCGATTCAATACATTATTAGATTTCAAAATATGGGAAATTACCTAGCAGAAGATATAGTTGTAACTGACATCATAGATCCATCTTTAGATATTTCTACGTTTAAAATTCTTTCTAGTAGCCACGAGATGACCACTACAATTGGATCAGATCGGAAAGTAGTTTTCAGATTTGAAGATATTAATCTTCCTCCAGAAGAAGAAAATTACCTCGGTAGCCAAGGATATATCAAATATCAAATTGCTCCTCTTCCTGAACTGTCAGACTCAACAACTATTCAAAATACCGCAGAAATTTATTTTGATTTAAATCCTCCAATCGTAACTAATACTACTGAAAATATATTGGTTGAGTCACTTTATGTAAGTAGCGAAAATTTGGAACATGAAAATCAAATTTTGATTTACCCAAATCCTTCTAATAAAGAAATATGGATAGAATGGCAAGGAGTAGATACTGATTCAGAATGGCAAATAGAGGTTTTTGATTTGTCGGGAAAATTATTATATCGAAAACAATCAAAGACTTCTAAAGATCAAATTTCAATTCCAGAAAAAGGATTTTATATTTTAAAAATACAAAAAGGAGAATACTTACAAGTTGAAAGAATAGTTGTCTTGGGTTTGTAAAAGAGGATGTACGTAAATGTATTGTTGTAAAATTAGAACAGCACTCGAAATATTGAGTGCCTTTCTAATTTGTTCACGGGTTTTTGCTTTGGATTATCTTCCTACACCAGTAAAAATATAAGTCATTTTACCATATTGTTTTTTAGGAGTTGAGTAGTTTTAGGCAAATTTATATTTAGCCGTCAAGCCCACCATTTTTCTAATTTCCGCAAAATCTTTAATCATCCAAGCATCCGTTTCAGGTTTTGAAAATACAACTCTTTGATTGAGATATAATTCGACTTATGGGAATAACCTCTCCGAAGTGAAAATATTTTCCAAACATAAACATATATACTTTATTCATTATAATAAAATTAGCGAAATAAAAGTATCTTCACTATATAAAATAGGATCAAGAAAACTTAATTCTAAAAATACACCCCTAGATGAAAAACCTAAAATTACTTGTTTTTATATTCTTTTATTTGAACACCTTGCCTTACCTATCAGCTCTATCAATTGATAGTCTAAAATTAGAGTTAGCTGATGCCGTTGCTGAAAATACGCCTCTACAACTCCATCTACTTCGCCAAATTTCTACTTTTTACCAATCTGTTGATATGGATAGTTCACAATATTATGCAGAGGTATTGTTGATAAAAGCAGCAGAATTTGAAAGTGAAGTTGACATGGCCAAAGGCTACAATAGTTTGGCTAACATTTATAACCTCCAAGGAGAATATAAAAAAGCAATCGAGCCAATCGATAAAAGTATAGCACTTTGTCAGACGTTGAATATATCCAAAGGTATTTCCGCAGGACTCTTTTTGAAAGCAAATATTCTGCAAAATCTACATGATTATACAGAGGCGGAAGCAAAATATTTTGAAAGTTTGGAAATAGCAGAAGCTAATAATGACTCCATGATGATTGGATACATTTTTCAAAATATGGGAATCAACAAGGATTTCCAAGGAAATTATGATGAAGCGATTCAGTATTATTTTGATGCGATGCAGATATTTTCTTCCATTGGAGAGGAACTTGGACTGGCTCAATTATATACCAATATCGGAACGATTTATCAAATCACCGATCAAAAAGAAAAATGCATAGAGTATTATAAAAAGGCTATTCAAATCAAAAAAGAGATAGGAACGATTGGCGACTTGGCGATTTCTTATGAAAATTTGGCAACCGTCTATGTCGAATATGAAGAGCTAGATAAAGGAACAGCAGCAATTGATTCTGCTTTTTATTATAGTGAAATCTCTAACTCTAAGGGAGCTTTGCCTTATATTTATTTTGTAAAAGGAGACTTATTGTCCAAACAAAAAGAGACAAAAGCAGCTTTAGAAATGTATAAGAAGGGAGTTGAACTTTCCAAAGAGTTGGATGATCCTTTTCGCATCTCGATTGGAAATACAAGTATTGGCAAATCTTATGCAACATTAGGAAGGCATCAAAAAGCTATATTTTACTATGAAGATGTTTTGGAATATGCGAAAAGTATCGAAAACTTTAAACTGGAGAAAGATGTGTTAATGCAATATATCGAATCCTTAAAGCAAACCGATCAACATCGAAAAGCGACAGAATATTATGAGCGAGTTTTGGTGCTCAACGATTCCCTTTTTTCTCAACAAACAATTGAATCGATTAATGAGGTAGAAGCAAAATTTCAAACTGAAAAAAAAGAAACAGAAAATAAATTATTAAAGACAGAGAAAGCTGTTCAAGCTTCTACCATTAAAAATCAACGAAAAACACTAATTGGTAGTGTCCTAGGTATTGGTTGGTTAGCTATGATTACTTTTCTTATTTATCGACAAAGTAATGATCGAAAGAAGACGAATAAATTACTGCAAGGGAAAAATGAAAAGATTGAAACACTACATAAAGAACTGAGCCATCGAGTCAAAAATAATTTGGCTTTTGTTTCAGGTTTATTACGTATGCAAGGGAGGAGATTAGTAAATGTAGAGGCGAAGCAAGCAGTAAAAGATGGGGAATCTCGTATCGAAGCGATGGCTCTTCTGCATCAAAAATTATATACGAAAGAGGCAGAGACAACAATTGATTTAGGAGAATATCTAGATCAAATTTGCACGAACCTAAAACGTATTTATCCTATGGAAGGAGAAGTTCCAAAAATTCAATTACAGACTGGAAATATTAAAGTTGATGGAGAAAAATCTGTTCGTGTTGGATTGATTATAAATGAATTAGTCACGAATTCATTTAAATATGCTTTTGAAAATATAACTAATCCAAAGATAGATATTACAGTAACTAAAGTAGATGAGAAGTATTTAACTTTAACTTATCAAGATAATGGAATTGGTCTGCCAGCTGAGTTGGCTATTAAAAATTCTAAATCATTAGGATTGAAATTAGTTCGAATGTTGACGGAACAATTAAAAGGAACGGTACAAATGAAAAACAAAAAAGGTGCTTTTTTTCAAATAGATTTTCAATACTAAGGAATGTTATAAGAGCATGTTTAAATTTTTACCGTCCTGAAAATCAACGCTTTATGAACCTTACGTCCAATTTAATTTTTATTTAGCTTGCTAAACTTCAAATGAAATTGTTAGCAAGAACCACAAATCATTGACTTTCAGTTAGTTAAAAATTTAAACATGAACTAAGTTGTTTTTTACCATTCCTAATTCTACTTTAAGGTTCTTGATGTTATTGAGTTATTTGGTTACTGAGTTATTAATAATTGCTTTCATGTTTTATATTATTAACAACTCAATAACCAAATAACTGATTAGACTCTTAAAGTAAAACTAAAAGTCAGTTGCTTAAAATGGAAGCTTTAAAAATTTTAATTATAGAAGATGATGTTTTTTTGGGAACGGAACTAGAAGAACAATTGCTTGAATTTGGTTATACGATTACAGAGAGAGTTCGGGATAGTGAGTCCGCAATTATAGCTTTTCGCAGAAGGTTACCTGATATAGTATTGTGTGATATTCATTTGGAAGATAGTGAGTTGGATGGTATCGATTTAGTTAAAGTATTAAATACCATTGCCAAAGTGCCTATCATCTTTTTGACAGCTTTTAGTGATACTAAAACTGTTGCAAGAGCTAAAGAAGTAAACCCTGCTTATTATTTAATTAAACCTTGCAACCCAAATCAATTGCAAATTTCTTTGGATTTTGCTATAGCAAATTTTATCAATAAAGAAGAGGCAGAATTAGAACATTCTTTAAAACCACAAAAAGAAATTACTCCTTCTTTGCATGCTGATGCAGATTATTTTTTCTTGAAAGATGGACATAAATACGTTCGAGTAAAAGTGAAAGATATTCTTTGGGTGGAAGCATTGGGAGCGAATGTGAAAATAATTACCGAAAATTCGACTTTTACCTTATCCGCTAATCTGAGTAGTTTTTCAAAACAAGTACCACATGATTTTTTGGTTCGAGTTCATCGTTCTTATATGATTAATATTCATAGAATAGAATCCTTTTATGGTAACCGTATTTATATCCAAAAAAATGGAGTGCAACAAGAAATACCTATTGGGAAAACCTATCGAGAAGACTTCCAAAGGTTAGTTGTCAAATTATCTTCAGACTAAATAACATGTGTTAATTTTCCTTTATATGGAAAATTCTTCCCTTCATAAGTTTTCTCTTTTCGTTGATTATTTTTATTTCATAATCGTATTAAAGATCCTTATTTTTATATTAATTGAATGTTTTAAATATTCGATTGATAACTAACACACGTATAGCTCAATTTAAAATTATTAAAGGCATTAGCAAACCTATTTTGCTAATGTCTTTTTTATGGTTATTATTTCTTTCGTTTAAAAAAAACAAACCATCTACAAGTCAATGCAGATGGTTTATCTTTAAATTCAATATTTTTAAGGTAAGAATTATCTAATTACAATTGATAGATTACTTGTCTAAAACTAACTCACCTAATTGTCTTAATCCACTAATACAACATTAATTTTCGCTGATAAATAAATGGATTTCAGCCCTTCGAGCATTAGCTGGATCAGTTGAGGTAGTGTCGATTCCGAGTGGTTCTAAGATTAATCGGTTAGGACGAATTCCAAGGTTGATCAAAGTATTTCTTACATTTTCAGCACGCTGCTGAGAGAGCTTTTGATTGACTTCAAAGCTTCCAGTATTGCTGGCGAATGCTTTGATTGTAATATCCACTTGCTGATGAATAGAAAGTTGATTAGCTAAATTTTGAATTTTACTTTTTTCTGCTGGAGTCATTTTGGCTGACCCATTTTGAAAATAGATATTTTGCTGACGACGAGTTTCGACAAAAGTACGAAGTGCTTCAGTTACTTTAGGTGCTTCGGTTTTTTCGGGAACAGATTTCACTTCTTCCACTTTTTTGGGTGAAGTGGTATGAGCATGACTGTTTAACTGCTTTTCCATTTTCAAAAGTTGTGCTTGAATTAGACTAAGTTGGGCACTAGAATCAATTATTGTCGGACTTTCTGTTTTAGCAATTTGATTAATCTTTGCTTCGAGTTCTTTTACTTTATTTTCCAACAAAGTTACTTGAGCAGAGTTATCAAAAGTAGGTGGATTATTGTTGGTATTTGGAACAAACTTAGCTGTTTCAAGAGATTGTACTCTTACTCTAATTTCGGATAATTCTTGGTTAAATAAGGAAAGGGTATTCAAACCTGTAAGGTTGCCATCATTCGATGAGTTCTTGGCTAACTGAAGAAAAGCAATTTGTTGTTTTTCCAATTCTTTCAATTGTTTCTCCAATTTTTCTACTTCGTTAGCATACTCTTTCTCAGAAGATTTTAAATCATTTTTTTGATCTTTCTCCAAATCTTCCATTTTATTTTTCAATCGTTCCACCGCACGTTGCAGGTATTCAGTTTCTCTTTCTTGAGCAGCCAATTCATTTTCCAAACTTTTTAATTTGAATTGCAAGTCAATATTTCGGTTAGCTAAATTACTATCCTCTTTAGCTGATTTTTCATAATACTTATTCGTCAAGCGTTCATTTTCTTCTTGCTGCGATTTGATTTGCGCATCCAATGCTTCCATTTCTTTCATCAACTTTTGCTTAATTGCATCTAGTTCTCCCGCATTGGATTGATCATCTTTTTGTTGAAGAATAATGGTCGCATATAATTTTTCCAATTCTTCCTTTTTTTCACTTACAGGAGATGGAGTGGGAGTGATAGGTGCAAGTGCAGCAGGAGCTGCTGTTGTTGGAGCAACAGAAGTTGGGGTAGTTGGATATTGTTGGCGAGGCAACGGCGTATAATAATACCTTTGAGCCATCTTTTTCCTTTTCGCTTTAATGATCGTTTCTACTAGGCTTTGATATTCAGCAGCAGTCATTTTGATGGTACTCGATTGTTGAGCTGATGCAAAGCTGGCAGAAAAAAATAAAAATCCTAAGACTAAATTTATGGTTTTCATAAAATCGTTTTTTTAAAAGTAGAAGAAAAAGAGCCAGAAGGAAGTCCTCCTCCTGACTCAGTTTTTAAAGTTGGAATCTCTTTAACAATTAGTTTTTAGAACTATCCTTCTTTTTTCTTTGCCACCATCTTCTTTTCTTTTTCCCATCAAATAGTTTAACCGGTTCTACGGTTTCCTCTACTTTCTTATCTCCTTCGACTGCTTCCAACCTTTCGATAAGTTTAGCAACTTCTGCATTGTTTTTATTCAATTTTTGATCTAATTGATACATTAACGCAAGTAACTTAGTCTCCGTTTCAGAACGTCCTTCTGTATCTACGTTTACAGTTTTAGCAGTAGCCGAATCAGGAGAGACAGTCGTAGCAGGAGCAACAGTTATTGATTCGCTTAATAATTTTTCCAAACGATCCATTCTTCTAAGTAATTCAGAATTATCTTGTTGTGGTGCAGCAGCAGGGTATTCTCGCCTTTCGACATTGTTGTATGGCGCTGGTTGTGAATAGATTGGTGTGCTTCCATTTACTCCTTCCAAAATCTCTTCAATTAAATTTTCAAACTCAGCAGGTGACATTCTGATTTCACTTCCAGAAGGAGTAATCGTCACATTTTGATTGCCTACCGTTGGATTAGGTACAGGAGCATTGTTAGCGTATGTCGTTGGAGTTGTATTAGTTGGTGTAACTATTATAGGTGAAGGATCAACTGCAGGTTGAATAATGATTGGAGTTGTTTCGACGATAGGTTCGTCAATTTTTTCCAACTCTTCCACGATCTCTTCGACCTTTTGTTTTTCCTCTTTAAGAATTGCTGCTTTTTCCAAATCTTGCTCTGCGTAAGCTTGTATTAATGCTTCTTCCAAATCCAGAATTTTTTGGTCATATTGAACTTGTAATTCAGCAACTTTAGAATCATTAGCTTCTTGCTGTAACATCAATTGTTCATTGATTTTATCTTGAACAATATCGTTTGGATTTTTATTCTTTTTTCCAAAATTCAATTTGACTCCAGCGCTATAAAACCAAGAAGTCTGAATTTCTTCAGGTGCAGCCAAATTATCAGCTGGTGAGCCAGAAGTAATAACTGCTCTTGCACTACCGAATATTTTAAAATTCTTGGTTAAAGGAATCAACAAACCAGCACCACCCATAGCAAAACCAGTATCATCTCCCCCCTGCAAAGAAACGCCCATTGAATCGGTAGCGATTGCTTTTTTTCCAACATAACCATCATGGACATCTAATTTCCCACCACCGATCATCAAGAAAGGAACCATTCCGCCTCCAGTATTGAGACGCATACGCATCTCTCCTCCATACATCGAGATATCATCAAACTTAGTAAAAGAATCATCTTGGAGCCCTCTCCAATAAAAACCATTAAGACCAATATAAGGACCAAGGTCAAATCCTGCACTTGCACCAACCATGTTAGTATTACGATAAACTAATTTATCATTAAAATTCATTTGACCAGCTACTGCTTCCAAACCAATATTCAATCCACCAGATCCTCTAGTAAATGAATCAAAGTAAGCCCGATCTAAATCAGACATTTGACCTGGTTTTCGACCTCCAATATAAAATTGTAAAGATGCACCAGCAGACCAGTTAGTCAAGTCTTCCATTTGGAAAGAATTGCCTACTTCATCTAAGTCAATTTTATCTTGATCGTTTAGTAGATTAGCTCCAGCGTTATATCGATAAGCCGTATTTCTTCCTTCCAAAGTAAGGGTAATTCTATCTGCAATTCCAAGTTTCAAACCAAGTCCACCAGTCAAATAAATTTGTTCTCTTGCCAATGAATTATCCAATTCTATTTTTTGGACTCCTGTGCCTAATAATACAAAAGGAAGTAATCGTCCTCGGCTAATATTGGCTTTAATTTCTCCGCCCCATCGAGTTAATTTGACCTCGGAGGAGTTAAAAGTATTAGCATCATAAGAAGCCAAACCAAATTTTTCAAAATCATTTTTTAAATCTAAACCTTGGAGATAAGATGCTCGAACTTCAAAAAATTCACCAAATCCTATCCCTAATTTTCCACCGACTAAGAAGCCATCTTCTAATCCTGCTTTGTCATTCCAGAATACATATTCTCCTGCTGGAGAAACGGTGTAACTGATACCTGCAACTTGTGCGAATCCTATTTGATATAAAAAAATAAAAAATAAAATCGCTTTTAAACGAATTGATGTCATGATAAATGTTTTGTGTTATATAATAAGTTTGAAATATGAAATAGAGGCATTAGCCTAATTTCATTGAGTTATTTTGTTCGAAAATTTAGATTGGTTTTTAAGAAGTTGCTAAGATTGCTTCAAAGGGGGGAATTTTTATTTTTGTTATAGGCGATTCATAATTCGCTGATCTTTGATTTCCATGTTCATAAGACTCCAAAATAAAAAAAGGTAACAGGTTTATTAATTTTATAAAATATGAATTAGGAATAGTAGAATATGATTGGATATTGAAATTGGGGTAGAAAGGAGTTCAATAATAAGTCAAAGAATAACAAAAAACGGCACTCGAATTATCGAGTGCCGTTTACGTATGGTCATAGTTTTGTTTTTTAACCATTAAAACTGTAACCTACTAAAAGGTAAAACTTGTGAATAGAAGAACGATAGATACCTGCCTGGAAATTTTCATTTATGTTTTCGTATCTCAATTCAGTTGAAAGTTTTCTATACTTCAAACCTATTCCCCAAGCGGAACCAATCTTGAGAGGTTCAAAGTTTCTAATAGGTTTTATTGTTTTAGTTGTAGGAGTAGAATAAAACTTAGTAAATTGTATCGTTTCATTTTTATTAAAGGAAGATAGTCCTGTCGCCAAACCTCCATTTAGAAAAATAGATGCATTGTTTTTTAGTAGAATATGATACCTCACCAAAGAATTTAAGATCAGCTGGTTTAAACCAATTTTTGTATCATAATTAGTATACCTGTCCTCATGATAGAAATTGGAGTATTGGGCATCTACAGTAAATCTAGAGAATAATAATTCATTATATAAAGACCATTTTTTTCTATTTAAAGGCATACGTATCTCCATAAAGAATCCTACTGAAAGATCAATGGAGTTGGAGAAATCGGAGTCAGTTAAAAACTTATCAATATTAGTCCTACTAGGATTTCGCTTAAATTTTAAGGAACTGAAAGATCCTCCTCCGGTCAAACCAAATTTAAATTCAGTTCTTCCCATGTGTTTTTCAAATTCAATTGGTTGACTTGTACAATCTTTATAGTAAGCTGAAAATAATTTTTTTAAGCTACCTTTTGTGTATTGAGTGTCGGTGATTTTGGTTTGAATAGAAGAGCAATCTTTAAAATAAGTACGAAGTTGAGTGAGGTAAGTTCTAATTTCACTTATCTTATTTACATCATCTATTTTATCTTTATATTTTTTGTATTTGAGTAAGCTAAATTTATGATCATCTAATAAGTAGAAATTTTTTACATCTGAGTTGTTAGTGATTTGAAATAAACTTTTTTCTCCAAGTATTAATGCTTGTAAGAAAATGGTATCCACTCGAAGATTTAAAATAGAATGATCATCTAAGTTTCTATCTCTATCAGAGTGCCATGCTGTTTCTACAGATGCACTTCTGTAGATATCTTCAGCTACGCCAAAAGCTTTAATTTCTTTAGGAGAATAGTTGGTCTTTTTTTTATCCATTTCTTTTTTAAAAGAAATTTCTTTGGGGGTAATTCCCCAATCTTGATAATTGATATATCCTGAAATAGTATCTCCTTTGGGTGACACGATATAACCGGGAATATAATTGACTTGACTGAATAAGAATAGGGAATTAAATAGAAAGCTAAATAGCAGTATGGTCTTTAGGTAGTATTTCGTTTTTATCATTTTGTTGGAGCTTATTTATTGTTTACTTAAAGGTAATAAATTCTCTTTTGATAAGAGAGATGTGTTTTAATATCTATTCATAGCGGATTATGGAATATCGACGTACAAAAAAAACGGCACTCGAATTTCGAGCGCCGTTTACATTTAATTACGGTTTTTGTTTTTTGTAAGAGTGTTGTTTAGTCTTTTTTGGATTATCTTCCTGCGCCTGTAAAAACATAAGTCATTTTACCACATTGTTTTTTAGGAGCAGAGTAGTCTTTGGCAAATTTGTATTTAGTTGTCAAGTCCACGGCTTTTCTAATTACCGCAAAATCTTTAATCGTAGAAGCTTCTGTATCTGGTTTTGAAAAAATAACTCGCCCTTGTTGATTGATGCATAATTCGATTACAATCGTACCAGAGAGTCGAGTGATTTTTTTCACATCTGCTCGGTAAATTACTTTTCGATTGAAAATTCCAGAACCTGCACTTTCTCCATACCCCGTTCCTGAATCTGCATTTCCACTACTGGAAGTTTCAGTATCATTTCCAACCTCAGAAGCAGTCCCTACTTCTTCTACTTCGCCATCACCACTTCCAGGATTCTCTACTTTTTCCACCTCCGCAGGAGCCTCCTCTATAACTGGTTCATCCACTACTGGTTCTTCAGCTACTTCAGTCGTTTCTTTTGGCGTCTCCAAGGCTGGCTCAGGTTCAGGAGTCGTCAATATCTTTTTAGCAGGAGCAGGCTTAACTTTTGGCACCTCTTTTTTGACAGGTTTCTCTACTTTCTTTTTTCTCTTCTCTACTTTCTTTGCTTTTTTCTTTGGGCTCTTTACACTTGAGGAGCTTTCTTGTTGAGAAAAATCTACGGTGATAAAACTCATCGCTTCTTCTGGCAAAGGATCAGGACTTATCATGCTTCCCATAAATGGCAACAAACCTAAAACGATCAATGCAACATGAAAATAAAAAGCGATTAACAAACCTCTCTTCTTATTCTTTTTTTCTTTCTCTTCTTGGTAAGCGTAAGCTGTAGCATTCATATTCGTAAGTAGTTTTTAATTCAAAAATATGAGGGAGTAGATTTAACGCCCTTTGTATAAAACAATATTGCAGTCTTTTAAAAGAAAATACCGTTAAGGCACTCTTAATATTATATAAGATTTTCTTAAAGTATTAGACTATACTTTGACTTGGGAAGAAAAAGGAGGGGAAAGGTTAACCTTAGATTATACCATCCTGCTTGTTACTGAGTATCAAATGGATTGCTAAAATCAGGATTATTCAAAAATACAGAGTCCGTTAAGGTGTGTAAAAATAGAATGATATTTTCTTTTTCATGCTCAGTTAAATTTAATCCAGTACGATAACTATTTTCCATTTTAGAATCTAAATTATAACTATGGTTAACATCATGGATATAAAAATCTAAAACTTCTTCTAGTGATCGAAATCGTCCATCATGCATATACGGAGATGTTATGCCTACATTCCTCAAAGAAGGAATTCGGAATAAGCCAACATCTGAAAGTTGGTTAGTAATATTTCCTTTTCCTTTATCTATGTATTCGTTTGGAGTAGTAAGATTATCCAATCCATTATTACTAAATCCTGTTGTGGTTCCTAAAGCATTAGCATCTGTAGTATGGCAATGCAAACAATTGCCCTTAGTTTGATCATTGATTAAATTAAAACCTTGATATTCTCGAGGTGTAAAATAAGCTTCTCCTCTTAACACCTGATCATATTTTGAATTGTTTGAAATAAGAGTTCGTTCAAATTGAGCAATCGCTTTTGAAATGGTAAGGCTATCTATTTTTTGATTTTCAAATGCCTCAGAAAATTTTGGTAAGTAAAAACTATTATTTTTAATTCGTCGAGCTGCTTGATCCCAGTTTAAATCCATTTCATCATGAGACCTGACTGGATGAAATACTTGCTCCTCTAAAGTCTTTACTTTTCCATCCCAAAAAAAACTAGAATACCATGGTAGATTAAATAAAGGCATCGTATTCCTCTTCATCAAATTTCCATTGATGCCTTTGCTAAATGCTTTAGGAGAATCTGAAAAAGCCTTCTCTTGTTTATGACAACTTCCACATGATAGTGTACTGTCCTTACTTAATATAGGATCATAAAACAGAAATCTTCCAAGTTCAACTCCTTCTACTGTCGGAGGATTACTTGTTGGAATCATCTTAGGGAAATGAAATAAATCAGGATATTTATAAAGTGTTGGATCCGTTATTTTTTCAAATCCTAAAAGTAGGATAGAAAAAATAAAAATGACACCTACAATGATCTTAGGATTACTAATCATTTGCCATCTACTTTTGAAGTATTATTTTAGCGACTTTGCTTTCTTTATTCGTCTTGATATTCAAATAATAAAGTCCATTTGGATAGTTACTTATATCTATAAAAAACTTAGTTGGAATCATCTCCCAGTTTTCTACAACGCTACCATTTGAATCCAGTAGTTCCATCTTTTCAATAATATGATATTCATTTATTTTTTTTGTTGAAATTTCCACTCGACCTGAAGTTGGGTTAGGAGCTACTATTAAATATTCATCTTGTTCTACTTCATTGACGGTATGTATAATGGTAATATGTACTAAAAGATTATCCATCATCCACCCTTCGTTGTCATTATCAATTGAATCACTAACGATAGTGTGTTTTATCATTATACTATCATTATTGTTCAACCAAGTCATATCATAACAAAGCCAAATGTCTTTCCAAGTACTATCTAAACCAGTAAACACTTGCTCTCCGGTTAAAAGTGTATCCAGATTATTTTCGTTAAATCCATAGAAATTATAAACATAAGGATTGTCAAATGCACTTTGCCAAGTAGCTCCTCCATCAACTGAAAATTCAATGATCCCAACATCTTTTCCAAAATCCATATCGAGTTTTTGTTTCCATTGAATTGCCAAAACTCCCCAAGTCGTCCAAGGTGTTATGGTGTATTGAAAAGAGGAAGTATTGTTAGATGGATAATAATTAATTGTATCTGTGATAATTACATTTGGCGAGGTGGCAGCACTATCAAAAATAATTTTTTGTGGTGAGCCAATTTGCCAAACATTCAAATTAGATGTATCAATATCAATATTGATTACTGAGATATCATTTGTGTCGGCACCTTCAAAATATTGGTAGAATTCATATTGGCCAAATGTAAATAAAGGAAAGATAAATGTGAATAGGTAAGTAATGAGTTGAGTTTTCATATTCGTTTTGTTTTATTAGAAAAATGTGATCTAAAGTAAGTTTTATAAGCCAAAAAGAGGCTTCAATATTTTGTTATGTTAACTAGGCTGCACATTTTAATATTCAATCCTACTGGTGTTTCTAAAAAGAGAGAACTAATTTTTTTTTATGTAGAAGATAATATTGATAAGAAAATCTAAATTTTATTTTTCAAATTAAAACTCCATAAAATGTTGACTATTAGTTAGTTATAAATAATTTTATTTTTGTCAAATAATTATTAAACAAATTGTTTAAATAAAGTTTGCTTATTTGAAACAAATTGTTGTAAATTTGTTTCAGCTAGAAAGAACAACATACCATGTCCTCGGTTTTTAAATTTTTTTAGGAAAAGGGAGCCACTAACGTGAATTAAAACTGGATTCATTACACTATGAATTTGCTCCCTTCTTCCTAAAATTAAAAATGGAAGATGAGGTAAGAATTAAACATACTTTTAAACTTGGATTACTTAATCAAAAAAAAGAAACACGATGCTTCAAAGATTTATTCCCCTCACTTTCGACAAGCAGCAGGTCTTTACACAAACTTCAGAATGGGCAAAACGTAATTGGATTAAAATGTTTGCGCTAGTTTTAATTGCTTATGTATTAGTTCATAAAGATCTAAACTTACAATTAAATTTAAATGGAACAACTCCAAATTCTTATCAAGCTTCTGCATTACCACTTAGCGAATCTACGACTCCAACTGCGATGAATACTTCCTACTCACAAGTTGAGGAAGAATATGTTGTACCTACTCATAAAATAAAAGAAGAGAAGACTAAATCTTCCTCTCGAAAAACCAAAGACAATAATCTTGCTAACACTTATTCCAATATGACTTATTCTTTTGGGAAAAATGAATCGGGAAAGAGTAAAACTTCCAAAAGAAAAAAACAGGAAGCATACGTCAATCGATTTGTAGAAGTAGCGCAAAAAGAGATGAGAAAATATGGTATTCCTGCTAGTATAACATTAGCACAAGGTTTAATTGAAACCAATGCAGGTGATAGTCGATTGGCAAAACAGAACAACAATCATTTTGGAATGAAATGTTTTTCTAAAAAATGTGGGAAAGGACATTGCGCTAATTTTACGGATGACTCACACAAAGATTTTTTCCGAAAGTATAAATCCTCTTGGGAAAGCTACCGAGCACACAGTCAACTTTTGATGGGAAAACGTTACAGACATTTGAAAAAATTAGGCAACGAAAATTATCAAGGTTGGGCTAAAGGATTAAAAAAAGCAGGATATGCTACCGATAAACGTTACGCAGAAAAATTGATTAACATAATAGATGAATTGAAACTTTACCAGTTTGACAATGAGTAAACTATCCTTTAAGTGAATTTGAAAATGGAACTTTGAAATTTTAATTTTTTGTTATAACACCACTCATTGAAGAACTAGCTTTGTTTCGTTTTAGAGGAAGGTCTTGTATTTTTTACGAGGCCTTCTTTCTTTTTATACGCCGAGAGCTGTTAGAGCTTCAAGCGCTAACAGCTCTTTTATTATATTTTTCTTATGTCGAATTATTTTTTATAAAATCTTCACAAAACGTTTTACAAAAACTTGCCCTTCAATTTGTACTCTCGCAAAATACATTCCTTGCGCCAAATCTGAAATATTTAACTGCTGAGTAAATAACCCATTCGCTTCTTGGATTTTAAAATTAGAAACTATTGTTCCTCGTGTATCAATAATTTCGAGAGGAACTGACGAATGATTCAAGGCAGGCATTTCGAATAAAATAAATTCATTGGAAGGATTAGGATAAGCATTGATAAAGAAATTATTTTTTAAATCATCTGTACCTGTCAGGATGATTAAAGTTTGTTGAGTAATATTTTTACCACAAATATTACTGACCGTTAGTTTAGCAATATAGGTATCACCAGATGGATATTGATGAGTAGGGTTAGGGAGAGAACTAGTAGTACCATCACCAAATTCCCATAAATAAGTCTCTCCAAAAAGAGAGTGATTTGTAAATGTGGCCAAGTTGTTAGTGATCGAATAATCAAAATCGGCAACCGGGTCATCGATGATATGAATTTCAGTTTCAGCCATATCGTACCCTAAACCATTGAGTACTCGAAGGGAAATATGGTAAGTTCCAGTTTCTGTAAAAGTAACTACGTGTGGACCATATTCATCACTTGTAGAAGGATTCGCTGTTGCTCCAAAATTCCAAAAGAATTCATTCTCTGCATTTGAATTAGTCAAAAATGTGATCGCTTCCTCGCCTACACAAAATGTACTGGTAGGTTCATGTGGGTAAAAGATAAGAGAAGCATCAGGGAAAGACTCGCGTTCGTAAATTAAAAAGTTATCTAAAAATAAATTATTTCCAAAACCATTTACATTCACAAAACGAATCGCTACTGAGCTACCGAGGTAATCACTTAAGTCAATTTTTGCTGTTTTCCAATGATAGCTTTTTTGCGGAAACCATGCAGAAATTTGATCAGGAACCGTAGCTAATTCTTCTCCCTCTTTTTCAAAAACAACTTCTTCAAAATGCTCTCCACAATCAGTTGAAAGAATTACTTCGAGTCCATCTGCAAAATTATTATTGAACTGGGCATACGACCAATCGAACCTTAAAAATGGTTCTTGTGCTTCTGTCAAATCAATCACCATAGAATGCAATTCGTCTTTTTCACCAGGTGCATTATAACTATGGTTATTCATAAAAATGGCTTGCGTCGATTTTCCATCCCTACCGATAGTAGAAGTAGTTTTCCAGGAAGCAGCATTGTCATTATTTAGGATAGCCCATTTTTCCAAATCCAAAATTGGACTATCGAAATTATCTCCAAACGGAATTGATTCTCCTTTTGAAATTTCAATATATTCACTTTTAGTAATTTGAGTAGATCCATAATTATTCGAGACAATCAAGGTAATATTATAAATTCCTTCTTCATTAAAAACTACTGTTGGATTAGCACTCGAAGCGGAAGTTCCATCGACATAAGTAATGGTATTTGGAGAGAAGTTCCATTGCCACATAGTCGGAGTATTGATAGAATTATCAATAAGTTGTACTTTTTGTTGAGGGCAAGTGAATAATTTATCAGCTTTAAAATTTGGATAAGGCGATGATTGCGCATCAAATAATGCAATATTATCAATGGCAATATCTGTCAAGAAATTATCACCAGTTACTCCTCTAAATCTGATATTAATTATTTTATTAGAAAAAGCAGATAAGTCAACTTCTGCTTCTTGCCAATCATTTCCTTGTTCTCCCGTAAATGTAGGGGTAATGTTATAAAACCAATTCGTTCCGTCAAAAATATCAATGTGTAATCTTCCTGTATGTGCTCCTTTCATGTGATACCAAAAACTGAAAACAGGTTGAGTTACATTGGAAAGATAAAAACAAGGACTTAATAAATAAGCACTTTGGTTTGTACATCCGCGTGAGCCTTCGAGGTAAAGATATTTTCCATTAAAGGTATTGGTGTTTTGATCAAATTCAGGTCCTGTTCCCGCTGTTGGAGTTGCCCCTTGATGAACTAACCAATCTGTATCGTCACTCACATGATTTGGATCGTTATACCAACCTGATCCTAAAATACAAGGTGCATCACAAACTGCATCTGGATCGCAATTTTGAAGGTTGTCAAAATTTTGAAAATAGGGAACGGTGGATGACGTACTCGGAACAACCTTTAATTCAAAGGTCATGGAATCATTAAAAGTTGCTTGATCGTTGAGCAGGGAAGTCCATACCTTTAAATGGTGATTGCCAATTGTTGTTGCTGGAATTTTTTGATTAAAAATATAATTAATCGTGACCCCAGGAGGAAGCGAACTATTGTACATTTCGGCAACAACTGGCGAATTATCAAATTGATAAAAAATAGGAATACTTGATTGTAAAACACTTCCTGAATTTGTAATATTGATACTTACGGTCATTGGACTTTGAAAACAACTTTGCATGACCGAGTTTGCTGGAGTAGCAATATTGACAATACTAATATCTGTTCCCAAATCACAATTCAATAAATCTGTTCCATCGCTAATCGCCAAAGATCGCCTTCCTTCCAATCCATTTTCTCCGATGGCAGCAACAGCGTACCAGTTTTCCTCAGAAGGATTATCGATTGGGATTTCGAAAAATGACATTTCTGTAGAAGAGAAAACTTCCATAAATTTTTCTCCTAATTTATAAATCAAATAAGAATTGGCATTGGCCACGGGTTCCCATTCGATTCGAACCATGTCGGGACAAACTTCTGCTATGTGTACATGTTGAGGAACATTATAAATTGAAAAAGAGGTAAGGCAAAGACTTTCTTGACTACCTCTTCTAATTCTGATTTTAGCTTGATTACAAGCTACTGTTGGAACTTCCCAAAGAGTGCTTCTTTTTTCACCACTAACTATGTTGATCAAATTCCATGTAAGACCATTGTTATAACTTGCTTCGATTGTGAAGTTGCCAAAGTTGCCAAATGCGTCCCAATGAATTTTTTCAGTTTCTCCTGCAACTAATTTTTCTCCGCCAAGTGGATAGGTAAGCGTAATATCATTTTGAACAAATTCATAAACTAAAAAATAAGGCTGCGTTCCTTGTGGGATAACTGAACCTTCCACAAAGAAAGAATATAATCCACTTTCAGGTAAATCAATTGTCACTTGTTCCACATTATTCAAATTATCTATGCCTTGGACAGCAGGTAAATTCAATAAATTAGAATCAGGTGAACTATTTAAAGTCCATGGAAAATAAGTTTCATTAGAATTATTTGTTATCCTTAGATCCAAATCATTCACTAAAGAAGGGGAACTAATTGTCGAACCTTCGAAGTCATTCCAATACAACATCACTCGTAATTGTTGTGTCCCCTCTGGAATTGAAACGAAATAAGAATGAGTATTGGAATGTCCCATTCCACCTTCAAAATATTGGTTGTTTTGCAAAACATCTAAGGCTCGTCTAGCATTGATTCTGCCAAAGCCGTAAGAGAAATCAGGGCCAGGATTTCCTAAATCATCTGCTGTATTTAAAACGATAGATTTAATTAATGCGGAATTTGGAAATATATTAGGATGTACGTCTTCAAAGGCATCATAGAGTTGAGCGAGCACTCCTGCTACTCCCGGTGCAGCAGCAGAACTTCCATTGGCTTCTGCATAAGTATTGTTGGGTTGGGTCGAAATTTGAGCATCGCCATTAGCTGAAATATCTGGTTTGATCCTTCCATCATTGGCTGGGCCACGACTACTTGTGGAGGACAATTTATCTTCATCATCAACATTAGCAACCGTCAAAACATTCTTGCCCATTTTTACTCCACCAGTAATATTCCCCCAACCTTCGCCTGCGCCATAACCACAATCTTCGTTGCCAGTATTCCCTGCGGAAAAAACATGCATGAGCGAAGTATTATTTTTAACTTGGTAATCTGCCAATTGCGCTAAGTAGGTATAACCTCGATTACAACCATCGCTGTAAGAAGTCGAAGTAATTAAAATATCTCGATTGTTATAAAGTGCCGTAGCTCTTTTTACTGCATCAAATTCATGGAACATATGTACTTCGGCATGACTAGCAGTTCCTTCCATTCGAGGATCTAAATTTCCAGCACCTGCTAAAATTCCCGCAACCATTTCACCATGACTTCCTTCAAAGTCTCCTTGGACATCATCTTGATTCGTTCTATTTTTAAAATCAATGTGAGACTCAATCATTCCATCATCTCCAATCGCAACATTAATTCCTTCCCCATTGAATTGCGGATAACCTGCAATCTGAGGTGTGAGTGAATTTGAGCGATGGATGTTTTTCCCAGGAATATACTCAGGTAGGTTTTGTAAGTCAGCAGGAGAGATAAAAAATGAAATAGGAAAATCAGCAACAGCTAATAAATCTGAATTATTACAAATCACCACCGCATTCACTTCATGAAAATATTCATGGACCTCAATATTTTTATTTTGTAAAAACTGCTGAATGAAAGCAGGAGAGAGGTTCGGATAATATTGTAACAATACTTTTTCATCAGAAAAAACAGCAGGAGCAATTTTTTGATTTGCCTCTAATTTTGTGATGCTTCGAATATTTAAATCTCTTAATTTTTCTTTGGAAAAATCTGAAGGAATGGACGCTAGATAAGTTCGATGAGGAAGGTAATCAAACAATAGAATACCTGCTTCTTCGACAGTTCTTTTTTCTAATTCAGTTGGGATTTCAAAAAACTGGACGAATCGATAAAATTGATTTTGAATAATTTCATCGCGTTCAACTTCAGGAGAAGATAAAAAAGAATTGAAATTTTCCATAGGAGTTTGCGTACCAGTCACGAGGAGTTGGTCATAATTTCCAATGTGTTTTTGGGCAAATATTAGATTACCTAAACACATCAGAACCACCAAAAATGTTAGCGTTTTTGCTTGGTTCATAGTCGAATAAATTGTCTCGAGAGGGGCCGCAGAAGTGGAAAATTCGATATGAAGATAAAACTAAATGCTTTATTTTCAAAGGGTTTTAGGATTGAGGAGAAAAAAACAACAAGATTGGTTAATATAGCATGATCAAAATTCACCCTTAATTTTCTTTTTTGTCAGCATTTATATTCCAACAATCATCAAAAATTGAGCAGTAAATAATATCATATTTAAAGTTCAAATTTCGTATCAAGTTCATACTGTTTTTAAATTTTTTATAAGTGATTTTGATGGCAACAATTTTTTCTTTTGATGAAATAAAATACCCATCAGGACTAGACAATGAGAGTCCATAATCTGCTTCTGCTGGAAATATTTTATCTAATTCATTTTTGATTTCCACAAAAGAATTGACTGTTTTTTTATTTAAAGTTAACGTAGCAGATTTGATTTTAGCAGGGCCGATTCCTTTGTTTTCTATTTCATAAATAAATTCGCCACCATCTCCAAAGGAGTATCGCAAGTCTTGAACAAGATATGGGAAAACCGAAGTTTTTTGTTGAGATTGCATAATCATTTGTTGCTCTCGCATAATATTGGCTTCATATATTGAAACACCTAAAGCACCCAAACTGACGACCAAAGCAATGAATGAAGTCACCTCTGCGCGAGAGAATATTGGGAAAACTTTCCTTGATTCATTCGATTGATTTTCGCTCATGTTGTTATTTTTTTGAAATTAAAATTACTGTACTTCAAAATTTTTATCCACAATCAGATTCACCCAATTATCATTACTCACCCCCATTAAAGTGAAATGGTAAGTCGAACCAATTTGTAAAGGTTTTACTTGCCCAGGTCTTGTCACATTAAAGACCACATTGTCTAAATTATAATATTGGAAAAATGAATCATTCGTGTAGGTCCCTGAAAGAGCATTATTGTTTTCGTCGCTAATCACTTGAAAATAAATAAAATTATCATCCGCTGTTCCATCTTGCCAACTAAAAATAGGTTCCATGGAATTACTCAAATCCACTTGACATAATTCAGGAGCATATTGTGTTGGTTTTTCAAAATATTTCAATCGAACAGCCTTGCAATACCAAAGTGTATCATTTGCGGTAAAAGAAACTCGTGCCCAAACATCCTGTTCTGGTTTTGGTAAAATAAATCGTCGAAGAAAACCATTGAACAAAGGTTCTTGAGAAGCGGTTTTTTCCAAAAATAAGTTTAAGTTATTAGGATCATCGTCACTATTTTCTGTTTCATAATATTTAAAATCAGCAGCATTTAGTTCAGGGTAAAAGAAAACACTCAAAGGAAAATTATCATCATCTAAAAAATCTTCTTGTCCACCTGCCGCACAAGCTACTAATTCATTAAAAGAAGTCAAGTTGGATTGTTCCTCAATAAAGGACTGAAGTGTCTTGGGGAGGTCTGATGTATCGTCTTTTTTACAAGAGAGAAATAAAAAAGAGGTAATGAGGAGATATAAAAAATAACTTTTCATAAGAATGATGTTGAGTTGCAAGGAACTGATTATCAATTAGATAGAGGTGAAAAAGATGATATTTTAGAAAACAATTAGAACTTATTTTTTCCCATAAATAAAAAAACAAAAAAAAATGAAGAAATACTCGCTTTTGAGGCAGCATTTTTTTGCAAGAATAGGTCTTGTCAAAGTAAACTCTCTCATCCCAACAAAAAAGGGAAGTTACAGAAAACTAAGAAGGGTATTGAGATTTGAGTGATTTGTTTAGAACTAACTCAATTCTCTATACTTCTTAGAAAAATTTTAAAATTAATATGAAACGATTTTTTTACATAGGATTATTCAGTTGCTTATTGGTTGCATGCAATCCTGACAAAGATATTTTTACACCTAACCCAATTTTCTCTGAAGGATTTGTTACGACAAGTATTTCAGGACAAATATTGGATGTAACCAGCCAACCGGTGGAAGGTGCAATAATAACTTTAGATCAACTAGATCGGACGAGTGATGTGAATGGTTTTTTCTATTTTAAAAATGTTCAAGTTGATGCTAAGAGAGCCATTTTGAATGTGAATAAAGATGGATTCTTTGCAGGTGGTCGAGCTGTTTTTCCAACAAAAGAAAGTAATGCTCCGCTAAAAATTCGATTATTAGAAAAAGCTGTTGTAGCTAATTTTGATGGTTCTGCAGGCGGTGAAGTTGACTTGCCAGATGGAGTAATTTTAGATGTTCCGACTGATGCAGTTTTAAGTCAAAATGGAACTGGATTTTCTGAAGAAGTTCAGGTCTCAGCATACTCTTTAAATCCTGAATCTTTAGAAGGTTTGCAAAAAATGCCAATCGACTTAAAAGGAGAGACAACTTCAGATGAAGAAAAAATATTAGAGTCTTTTGGGATTTTCCTCTTCGATTGGAGTGATGCTAATAACCAAAAACTGAGCATCGTTCCAGGTAAAAAAGTAACGATCCAATTTCCTATCTCAAATGGAGTGGGAGCGCAAGCGCCTTCGACACTCGGACTTTGGTATTTTGATAATGCTGATAATATTTGGAAAGAAGAAGGAACAGTCACTTTGCAGAATGGAAATTATGTGGCAGAAGTTGGAAAAACTGGTTTTTGGAATATTGCAACTCCTCATGATTTTATTTCTGTTAAGGGAGTTTTGGAAAATCAAAATGCTGGAGTTTTAAGCAATATGCCTTTTAGTATTGAGATTGACAATGGAGGGATTTTGGGATTTGGATATGCAGATGAAGATGGGAAATTCAATGTAAATGTTCCTAAAAATTTAGCCTCAAAAATTAAAGTATTAGATGAATGTAATGACATAGATTACAGTACAACAATTGGAGCATTGGATATCGATTTTCAAATAAGTAGTGTAAAAATTAATAATAGTAGTGACTTCTCCCATATTTCTGGAACACTACTAAAATGCGATGGCAACAAAGTCCAAACAGGATACATAATATTAAGCGTGAATACTAAGATCTATTTTTTCCCTTTTTCTGAGGGTATTTTTAAAGGCGATATTAATGCCTGCAATATAACTTCAGCAACGTTGGTGGCTTACGATGTGGAAAATTCAAAACAGAGTGAACCATTGCAATTAGAAATAAATGCAAGTACTGAAACGGGAGAAATTAGTGTATGTTTTTAATTGAAAAATTAAAAACGGGACAAAAAAAATCAGGGTATAGAAAAAGTTCTTTGTCAATTTTAAAGAGTTCTTTGAGAAGAGTTTTTTTTAGTGATAAGATATGAGTGGTAGGTAATGAGTTTTACTCATGATTCATCACTTCTAACTTATCACTCAATAAAAACGCCAATTCTGACAACAGCAATTTTCAGAATAACTTCTACTCAAAGATTCAAAAAATGGTAAAAAATATAATTCATTTAGCGATGAATTATACCCTGATTACCGTCCCCGTTTTAAAATGCGTAAGTCGAATCTTAAGCAGATTCTGACTTACGTGTTTTTTTACGTTTAGCCTATATTTAATCAAATAAAATCAAAATCAGAACCTTGGATTTTGAGATTTTTTTCTTAATTTTAAAGAAGCTACTTAAATGTATTTTTTTTAGGTTAGAAAAATCTCACCCAGATTCCTTTTTTAGATTGAATTAAACAAACACTTTGCCGTGAAAACGGTAGGCTAAAATATTCACACTTGGACCAAAAAGAACTCATAACTGGATGCATCCGCGGAGATCGACAATGCCAAATGGCATTGTTCCAACAATACTCAGGTAAGTTGTTGGCCGTTTGTGTACGATACACTCGCCACCGAATGGAGGCAGAAGATGTATTGCAGGATGCGTTCATAAAAATATTTAAGAATTTAGAAAAGTTCGAGGGGAAGGGATCTTTTGAAGGATGGATGCGTAGAATAGTGGTGAATACTGCTTTGAAAAATTATAATAAGAGCAGTTTCAAAAAAGAAAAAATTGGATTAGAAGATTACCAAGAAGGTTCAATGGATCCAGATGTAATCGCATCATTGTACAAAGAAGAATTACTGAAAGTAATCGAAGAATTACCAAACGGATACCGAGTAGTTTTTAATTTATATGTAATTGAGGGATTTAGTCATAGAGAGATTGCTAAAGAGTTAGAAATACAAGAAAGTACTTCTCGATCTCAATTAGTAAAAGCAAGAAAGATGTTGCAATCTAAAATAACTCAAATAATGAGAATAGTAGCATGAAAAAGCACCAACAAACAGATAGAATCATAAAGGAAAAAGTGGAGCAACACTCCATGCAAGCACCTATGCATTTATTTGCAGGGATAGCGGAAGCATTAGATGCTGAAGCGGTACCTACTCCTGCACCACAGAAAAGTTCTTGGAGAAACGGGGTTTGGTTATTAGCATTATTGTTTGCAGTTGTTGGAGGTAGCGGAGTTTGGTTTTTGACATCAGATAATAATTCATCGAATAAAGGTGAAACAGAAATGTCAATGACTTTAAATAGTAATGATGCTAAAACTAATTTTGATAAAAAAGGGGATATAGAAAATGCAAATATTGCAGCGACGACGATAAATGACGAAGTTCTAAACTCGAAAAATGAAATAAATAATTCAACAGAAAATAATAATATAGTTGCTATTGAAAGAACCGATGCCAACAATTCTAATTCAAATGGTTCAACTAATTCTTCTTTTGAGAAAAGTAAGGTTGAGGAAACTACAAATAGAACTAAGGTAAATTCAAATTCAATCGAAAATTCTACGTTTGAGAATACTTCTTTTGAAACAACGGCACCTAAAATTATTTTAACTCAAAAAGGTGGAACGTCGGAAGTAAATACTTCTTCTAACTCATCGGATTCTAATTTTTCAACGGAACAAAATAATGCGGCCGAAGCAAATACGTCTTTGGACGAAAAACCAATTGCTGCTGCAACTGCTAACGAAAATATTTCAACGGCAAAGGAAGCAAAGGAAGTTTACAACTTACCTAATCTAACTCAATTGGCGAATAGTTCAGTTTTACATAGTGCTCCATATCGCTTGGCATTAGAACCAGCATGTGGATTAAAACCAGATGGTTCAAAAATTAAATTTACTACCTCTATTGATGCATTTTTCTCACCTGATTATGCTAACCAAATGTTGGAATATAAATCAGAAGACTTCAGAGAACATGCTCAATTAAGAAGAGATACGGAAAAACCGTATTATTCTTTTAACACAGGAGTAAGAGTTAACTTTTTGACAGAATTTGGTTGGGCGATTCGAACTGGATTAGTTTACACTCAAATTAATGAACTTTTAGAAACTCAATATACTGAAATCGTAACTACCCTTGATGCCAATGGAAACGTGATTGGAATAACAGAGGGAACTAGAGAAGTGAATATCAGAAACAAATATAAAATGATCGATATTCCTGTTGTGTTTGGTTATGAAGTTCCGATGAAAAAATTTGACTTGAACGTGAATGGAGGAGTTTATATGAATTTGATGTCAAAGCAAAGTGGCGCTTTCTTTTCTCCACTTGAGGACCGAGTGGTTTATTTTACAGAAGGGCATCCTGATGATTATGATATATTTAAAAATAATATTGGATTCAGCATTTTTATGAGTTTAGGATTTAATTTTGATTTGACTAGCGCATTTAATGCCAGTAAGAAAACTCAATTGATTGTTGAACCTCATGCTCGTTTTTATCCAAAATCGTTTGCATTAGAGAACTATATTTTAAATCAAAAATATTTCTCTACAGGTGTGATGATTGGATTGAGGAGAGATTTGTAACTCCTTTCTCCTGTAGGGGAACGATAAATAATTTTTAATAAAAAACAAAAGACCTCTTGATAATTCAAGAGGTCTTTTGTTTTTCTGAACTACAAGTTTTATCAACTTCTCTTTTTCTCAAAAAAGGAAGTCATCAATTCTGCACATTCTTGGTGAGAAATTCCAAATTCCACTTTTGTCCTGGGGTGCAGCATTCTCTTTCCATAAATCATAAAACCTTTTTTATCATCATTTGCGCCGTAAACAATTTTCCCAAATTGAGCCCAACCAGCAGCACCTGCACACATTGGACAAGGTTCTAAGGTCACATACAAGGTGCAATCATGCAAATACTTATTTCCTAAATGATCAGCTGCTGCGGTGATCGCCAGCATTTCTGCATGAGCAGTTACATCATTTAGTAATTGAGTTTGATTGTGTGCCCGAGCAATAATTTGATTTTCGCAAACTACCACGGCACCAACAGGTATTTCTCCTTTTTCAAAAGCTTTATTTGCTTCCAAAATGGCTTGCTTCATGAAATGGATATCAGAATGTACACTGAGCATAGATTTTTTTTTTGAAAAATTAGGAGTCCGGAAGCAGGTTGGTCACTTTGCTCCCGAGTCAGGAATCAGGGGCTTTTCAAGCTCCCTAAGATTTTAAAAAATAAAAGTCAAACTCTGGGAAAACAAAAAGCCCCTGATTCCTGACTCGGGACAAAAGTGACCAACCTGATCGCCTGACCCCTCAAAAAAGGAAAAACCTTTCAATCGGCAAAACATTTTTGGATAAATACTTGTTCATAATTTCTTTTTTTTAAAAAAATTCTAACTTTGCGCATGGAAATTCAAAAAACAGTCAATCAGGCTATACAATCTTATCAGGATAAATTTACAGAAGAGTCTCTCACCTTCGATGATGTCCTGCTCGTTCCCCGATATTCAGAAGTTTTACCTCGAGAAGTTGATATTTCAACTCAACTGACGCGTAACCTTCGATTAAATATTCCAATCGTTTCTGCTGCCATGGATACCGTGACCGACAATAAGTTGGCCATCGCTATTGCACGTCAGGGAGGGATCGGAATGATTCATAAGAATATGTCTATCGAAGCGCAAGCAGAGCAGGTACGAAGTGTGAAACGATCAGAGAGTGGAATGATCATCGATCCAGTTACTTTGGGTGCAGAGGCTAAAATTGGAGATGCCTTGGCATTGATGAAAAAATACAAAATTGGAGGAATCCCAATTGTTGATAGCAACAATATTTTAACTGGAATTCTAACGAATCGAGATTTACGTTTTGAAACAAGAGTGAATCGCCCAGTCAAAGATTTGATGACTTCCGAAAACTTAATCGTTGCTCCAATCGGAACAGATCTCAAACAAGCAACCCAAATTTTACAAAAGCATAAAATCGAAAAATTACCTGTCGTCGATGACTTTGGAAAATTAGCTGGATTGATCACTTACAAAGATATCATGAAGGTGGAGGATTATCCTAGCTCATGCAAAGATGCTTACGGCCGATTAGTAGTTGGAGCAGCAGTCGGAGTAACTCATGATATTATGGAAAGGGTTGATGCGCTGGTTAATGTTAGTGTGGATGTAATTACTGTAGATACCGCTCACGGACATTCAAGAGGAGTTTTAGATGCCATCCGTTTGGTCAAACAAAAATATCCAGATTTGCAAATAATAGGTGGAAATGTAGCGACAGGCGCAGGAGCTTTGGCACTTGTGGAAGCAGGTGTAGATGGCGTAAAAGTAGGAGTTGGTCCAGGAAGTATTTGTACGACTCGAATTGTTGCAGGGGTAGGAGTTCCACAACTTTCAGCAATTTATAATGCTGCGTCAGCCATTAAACATACCGGTGTGCCGATTATTGGAGATGGAGGAATTCGATTTACAGGTGATATTGCCAAAGCAGTTGCAGCAGGTGCAGATACGATTATGGCGGGTTCTCTTTTTGCAGGAGTGGAAGAGGCGCCAGGAGAAACGATTATTTTTGATGGTAGAAAATTCAAAGTGTATCGAGGAATGGGATCTTTGGGAGCGATGGAACTAGGTTCGAAAGATCGTTACTTCCAAGATGTCGAGGATGATATTAAAAAATTAGTTCCAGAAGGAATTGAAGGGCGAGTACCTTTCAAAGGTTCATTAGCAGAAGTGATGGTTCAGTATATCGGAGGACTTCGAGCTGGAATGGGATATTGTGGAGCTAATACAATTAGGGAAATGCAAACATCAAGTTTCGTAAAAATAACTGCCGCAGGTGTTCACGAAAGTCACCCACATAATGTAGTGATCACAAAAGAAGCACCTAATTACAGTAGAAGATAAAATGTGATTAAACTGTTTTGACCGTTCAGACTGTTAAACTGTTTTGATGGTTGAAATTGATTTAATCTTTCTTAAAACCGTTGAATATTCTTTTATAAAAAGAAAATTATTCAACGGTTTTTTTATTTTTATAAAACCGTCAAAACCGTCAAAACCGTCAAAACCGTCATGTTCCAAAAACTCCCTCAATCATTCTACCTGAGAGAAGATGTTGTCCAAATCAGCAAAGACCTTTTGGGGAAATATCTTGTCACCAATTTCGATCAAAAAATTACTGTTGGAAAAATTGTAGAAACGGAAGCTTACCGAGCTCCTGATGACAAAGCTTGCCATGCCTATGGAAACAAATTGACCAATCGAACAAAGACAATGTTTGAAAAGGGAGGGACTTCTTATGTTTATTTATGCTATGGAGTTCATCATTTATTTAATGTCGTAACTGCTCCCAAAGGAATCGCTCATGCTATTTTAATCCGAGGTGTTGAGCCTGTCGAAAATGTAAATAAAATGTTACAACGACGAAGTTTTGCGAAGTTAAAATATAATCTCACCGCAGGACCAGGAACATTGACAAAAGCACTAGGCATTTCTACGATGCAAAATGGAGTAGATTTAACAAAAGGAGATAGTCCTATTTGGATAGAAGACCGAGGCGGTATTATTTTAGAAAAAAATATTATTGCCAGTCCAAGAGTAGGAATAGATTATGCGGAAGAATGTGCTTTATGGGATTGGCGATTTCGAGTGAAAGATTCGAAATGGACGAGTCGAGCGAAATAGTAATAAATTTTTATATTAGCTATTATTTTAAAGCTAAAACGAAAATATGAAATATTACGCAACTCTATTATTAATGATCATTCCCTTTTTATCTTATTCTCAAAGTAAAAATGATTTCCAACCTGGTTGGATTGTAACCATTCAACAAGATACTCTTGAAGGATTTATCAATGATCAAAAATGGGAAATTACCCCAACCTCTATTTCTTTTAAGGATAAAATGGATGCTGAGATTGAAACTCTTTCTATAGATGATATATCTTCATTTAAGGTGAAATTTAGAAATTCCTATCGAAGTAAAACTGTCCAAATCGAGATGCTTCCTAGAGAAAAGGGCAGATTAGAAAAAAAACAAAAACCTCGATATGAAGATAAAAAAGTGTTTTTGGAATTATTGGTTAACGGTAAAAAACCACTTTACTATTATCGAGGACAAGATTTGAAAGAGCATTTTTTTATAGATGATCATGAAAAAATAGTTCCGCTGATATATCTAAAATATAAAAGCAAACTTAATAAAGTTAAAGAGAAAAAAACATTTGTCAGTCAATTGGAAACGATTCTTGAAGATTGTGAAGAAGTATATGCTATGATTGCTAAAGTAGAATATAATCGGAAATCTATGGTGAAAATGATTAGAGCATTTAATATTTGTGAACCAGATGAAGAAATTCTATTTGAAGAAATTGATTTCGATTGGTTTAAATTAGGTGTCAATATAAGTACGACTTTAACTCATTTAACTTTTAAAGGACATAATTCTTCTTATACCGAAGTATTGAATTTCAAACCTTCTCTTAATTATGGAATAGGAATTTCTTTCGATTTTTTCTTTCCAAATTATAACCCTAAGATGGCTTTTAGAAATGATCTAATTTATAAACCTTATCAAAGAAAAGCGATAGGAGAGGCAGTTATAGAAGAAGGGGATTGGTGGCACAAACTAGATTCAGAATTAAATTTTTCTCACTTGAGAATCCAATCTATGTTGCAATGCAAATTAAAGGAAACATATAATTCTACATTTATTATAGTAGGATTGGTCAACAGCCTTACGCTGAGTAATAAAAGTAATACACGCATGATTACTCAATTTTATACTGCACAAACTGAAGAAGATGTTCCTCCTATTTTGGATTTTCAATGGTATGAATTTGGACTCGTAGGAGGTTTTGGATACATGCACAACAGATATATTTTTGACGTAAAATACGAAGTTGGCAATGGTATTGGAAAAGGAAAAGGATTGAAAACGTCAACTCATATTTTGTATTTTTCAGCTAAATATTATTTGAATTAAAATTTTATAAACAAAAAACTAATGCAAAAATTTGAATACAAAACCATCAAGATGAAACCCAAAAGATCTGGATTTAGCCAAAAGTTAGAAGATGAAGAATTGGTGGAAGAAATGAATGAATTAGGCAGGGAAGGTTGGGAATTAATCACATCGATAGATAATAAGACAGGTGGAACTTCGATGTCGATTGTTCTTATTTTTAAAAGACCTCTGGAGTGATTTTTTTAAGATTAAAGAAAGTGTTTCAAAAGTATACCTTCAAAAAAATCCAAAAACTTAAACTTAAGTTTTTGGATTTTTTTGTATAAAAAATTACGACCAAGAGATTTTTATTTCTCCGCCATTTTTTTATTTGTACCATTCGCATATATGATGTTTTTCCAGACTTCACCACGCATCAACGTTCGTAATTTTTCAGGATTTAATTCGGCCCACATTGCTTCAATATCTTTATCTGGATGAGCATCTTGCCAAACATTTGCAGGAGTAGCTTTGGCCATTTGGGTCATACTATCATAAGAATCAAAAGTCATAAAGTCATATTCATATTCTGAACCATATGGCATCGCTCGACTGAGAAAATGCCAATTTTTACGATAGCCTTGTTTGACGGATATTTTATGCGCTGGTTGAAAAGTTTTTAATTCCATTCGCATATATTCATTGTACTTATCAGGTTTACTTTGCATTCTATTCGCAACGATTACTTTGGCCGCTTCTCCAATATTAGAGTCAGCAGAAGTAAGTAAACGGAATGCTTCACTCCAAACTAAGTCTCTTGAATCTTCCGTTCTCTTAATCAATTTTGCTAAATCTAAGTTAGGGTGAACCTTCTTTATGCGTTCTTCAAACCCAATGCTAGAGTTCTCCAATTGTTCCATATTTGCATACACATTGATAGCTACAAAATCATATTCCGTATTTTTTCCACTAGGATAAGCAACATCATAAATCGCCCAAAAAACCTTTTTCCCATTTTTGATTTCTTGATTCATGAAAGGTTCCCAGATTTCTTTTTCCATTTTTGCGTAATCACCATTCTTACTTTTCATGTAGGAGAAAACCACGATTGGATTTTCTTTTTCTGCTTTTTCACCTTGAACTTGAAGTGTTGAAAAATTAGGTGAAATTAATCCTAGTAGGAATAGACATATTCCTACTGCCTTGAAATGAAGTATTTTCATGGTAGTTTTTTTT
>JBGCCY010000170.1:0-18453 GCA_045104975.1 Saprospiraceae bacterium | reverse complement strand
CATTTGATTTTATAGGTGCAGGATTAATGGCAAAAAATTCTCAGCTCTTGGGTTTTGAAATAGCTGGTGCTGACAAAATATTTGTCCCTGCTGATGCAAAGATTGTTGGTAATAAAATTAAAGTTTGTGCCAAAGGAATTTCAAAACCAAAATTTGTAAGATACGCTTGGCGAGATACAAGTGAAGCCAGTTTATTTAATCAAGAAGGATTACCTGCCTCTTCTTTTACAACAGATAAATGATGAGCAACTAATTAATTTAATTTGTAGTATAATTAATTCCCATTTTTTGATGGAACACGGATGACGCAGATTTTGCAGATTTTCACGGATTTGACGATTACACCATATTGGGATAAAATCCCTAACACCTCTAATCGTCAAATTCGCTTCCATCCGCTTGATCCGCGTCATCCGTGTTCCATCAAATAGTGGGAAATAGCTATTTTAAAAAACAAACCATCAACTATGAAAAACCAAATTTACTTTCTCCTTTTTATTCTTTCAATCTCTAGTTGCAAAGATAATTCTACAGTTTCACTAAACAATAACCAAAATACAAACTTTGTAATATCATTGTTAGAAAATGCCGAGAAGGATGAAATACTAGCTGCCGAAGAATTAAAAAAATATCTTTCCAACATTAGCAACGTTGATTTTTCCATAGAAAAAAATAGTAAATTCTCTCCTAAAATCATCATTGGGAAATCTGAAAATTTAGATGCTCACACTATTCATTATGGTTTTAAAAATAATGATTTTGTGATTCAAGGAGGAAATGGGAAAAGTACTTTGTACGCAGTTTATGAATTTTTAGAAAGAGAATTGGGATGTAAATTTTACAGTCCAAAAGTAGAAATTGTCCCAACTCAAAAAAGCATTAATTTGTCCAAGAATCTAAGCTATACTTACACTCCAGACATTCATACTCGTACCGTTCACTCTCGTTTATTTTATGAAGATTCGACTTTTGCCAACAAGCGAAAAGTAACCAATGAATCATTCCCAAATTATGTCCCTATCGCAAGAGTTCATACTTTCCATCGCTTTATGCCAGAGGAAAAATTTTATAAATCACATCCGGAATATTATGCTTTAAGGAATGGAAAAAGAATTCCGACACAACTTTGTTTGACCAACGAAACGGTTTATCAAATTGTCAAAGACTCTGTGCAACAACAACTGTTACGTTACCCGAATGCGGAAGTAATTTCAGTCAGCCAAGATGATAATACGCAATATTGTCAATGCGATCAATGCGAAGCCATTCATAAAAAAGAAGACTCTGCTGCGGGTTCAATGATTTATTTTGTCAACCAAATTGCTAAGGCATTTCCCCAAAAACAAATTTCAACACTCGCCTATCAGTACACTCGAAAAGCACCAAAAGAAATCAAACCTGAACCAAACGTTTTGATCACCTTGTGTTCGATTGAGTGTGATCGAAGTGCTTCGATTGAAAAGAAATGTGAGGATTTTAAAAATGATCTGATCAGTTGGGGAGCGATTACGGACAATATTAGAATCTGGGATTACACGACTCAGTTTACCAATTTCCTTGCACCATTTCCTAACCTTCGTACACTCCAACCGAATATCCAATTATTCAATCGCAATAATGCCAAATGGATTTTTGAGCAACATAGTAATCAGCCGAGCGAATTATTTGAATTACGTTCTTATCTCACTTCAAAATTATTGTGGGAACCAAACCTCGATCAAGATAAAGTCATCGCTGATTTTTTAGAAAACTATTACGAAACAGCAGCTCCATTTATTCAAGAATATATCACAGACGTCCATGATGAATTAGCCAAGGACAGTTCGTTCTTTCTCTTTTTATATGGCGATCCATCGCAAGGGTTTAATAGTTTTTTGGATAAAAAAAATCTAGCACACTATGATAGTCTATTTAATGCGGCAGCTAAATCAGTTGAAGGAAAACAAGAAATTTTAAATCGAGTAAATGAAGCACGAATAAGTATTGACTACGCCATTTTGGAATTTGAAAAAAGAGATTTATACAATGGGTTAAAAAATGGCGGAGGGAAATTAATTTTAGAAAGATTGGATAGGTTTCAGCAAACGACTTCGAAAAATAATATTACCGCAATGAACGAAATGCATTATACGGTTAAAGAATATTTGAATTTATATCAAACTACTTTGCAGCGTGCAAGTAAAAAAAGTTTAGCATATAAAAAACCAGTTCAACTATTAACTTCTCCTAAAAAATATGCCAACGAGGATCCCAAAACTTTAACCGATGGCGCATTTGGCAGCAGTAGTTTTTATGCGAATTGGTTAGGATTTGAAGGAGAACATTTGGAAGCTATCATTGACTTAGGCGAGGTGAAAACTATTAATGAAATCTCTGCTGGCTTTTTACAAGTAACTAATCATATTGTATTTTTTCCAAAACAAGTCAGTTATGAAATTTCGATGGATGGAAAAAAATTCCAACCTATCGCTACCCTACCGAATCAATTTCCCTTGACGAAAAAAAGTAAGATTAACCATATCCAATATTTTACGAGTCAAGGAATTGCTGCGACTACACGATTTATAAAAATTAAAGCGGAAAGTAGTTTAGTCGCTCCTGTTTGGCATCATGGAGCTGGTCTACCATCGTGGATTTTTATGGATGAATTGGAGGTGAGATAATCGAAATCCTATTACCTTAAAAGAAAACGAAAATTATAATTCAAAAGAAAAATTAGCATTACCATTTACTTTTTCATGTTTTAAATCATAGGAAAATAAAGAATTGATTAAAGCAAAATCAAACTCTGTCTATCTCCTAATTTTTAAAACAAAAAAAGTAAATCTCAAATGAAAAATTTTCAATTTCTAACCCTTACCATCATTTTATTAACCTTTTTATTTCTTACTTCCTGTAAAGATGATAGCCTTGAATTAAAACCTGAAGTGACTAGCGATTGGTTTTATTCCGTAGGTCAATCATTAGAATATTCTAAAGCAACTAACGCATATAGTTTAACTGAACCTGCCAAAGGGGAAGGAATGACTTGGGATTTCTATAATGCACAAGGTAATCCACAAGAAGATTTATCAATAGTTAGTTCAAATGGACTTCCAGGTGCTGACTTTTATCCAGATGCCAATATTGCGATGAAAGATGATGGCTCAGATCAAATAATTTTTTACAAAAAAAATAGTGACACACTTATACAATTAGGCGTTTACCTTAATTCAACTTTCCATTATAGATATAACGACCCACTAGTTGTAAGTATTTCTCCATTAAAATTCGAAGAATCTTTTGATGATACCTACGTCTCTACTCTTTACACAAATAATTCACAATCTTCCTCCTCTACTATTCATGTAAAAACAGAATACGGAGGACAGGGTACCGTAAAAACTCCTTACGGAACCTTCAATGATTGTATCATGTACGAAATTGTCAAAACTAATTCGGCTGGGGAAATCACAGATCGAGAATATAATTTTTATAAAGGAAATTTTATTAATCGAATAGCTAGTTATACTTTGAAATTAAATTCAAGTGGAGTGACATATACGCCAAGGTTTTATTGGGGAGAAGAAAAATAAGAGTCCAGCTTAGGTACTAAAACGATTTTGTAATTATATTGTTATAAATATAGGGTTCAGCTTTTTTTAAGAAACTACACCTACCAAAAAGAAATAGCCATTGGGAAATATATCCCTTTGATTATTTCTTTTTTTTATTTCTTGAAAAACGATATTTCCATGTTGTTTTTTGCTATTTTTCGAAAAAAATAGCATGTCAAAAAAAATTATCCAACTTATTATTTGTTCTCTCTTTCTTCTTTTTATCTCGTCTTGTACTCAAGAGGAAAAACGCCTGCTAGTTTTTTCCAAAACAGCAGAATTTAGACACACCTCAATCGAAGCAGGTAAAGTAGCTTTGCTAAAAATTGGCTTGGAAAACAACCTTAAAATTGATACCACCGAAGATGCTTCCTTTTTTACCGAAGAAATATTAAAACAATATTCTGCTGTAATTTTTCTAAATACCACAGGTGATGTTTTAAATTATGAGCAGCAAGCAGATTTTGAAAGATACATTCAAGCAGGTGGAGGTTATGTTGGAATTCACGCAGCAACTGATACAGAATATGATTGGAAATGGTATAATAAATTAGCTGGCGCATACTTCAACGGTCATCCAAAAATCCAAGAAGCCAAATTGAACGTTTTGGAAAAAAATCATCCTTCCACTATTGGAATGAATGATCCATGGATCACAAAAGAAGAGTGGTATAATTTTAAAAATGTCTATTCTGAAATAAATGTTTTACTTGAAATTGACGAAGCTAGTTATGAAGGTGGAGCGCATAAAGACGAGCAACATCCAATGTCTTGGTTTCATGAATTTGATGGAGGTCGAGCATTTTATACAGGCATGGGACATCTTGACGAAACTTTCAAAGACCCTATATTTTTGCAGCATCTTTTAGGTGGAATTCAATATGCGATGGGCAATAAAAAATTAGATTATTCAGCCACTCATTCACCTAGAGTTCCAGAGGAAAATAGATTTGTAAAAGAAGTGTTAGATTTTAATTTGAATGAACCAATGGAAATGGAAGAAGTACCTAACGGCATTCTTTTTGTCGAACGAAGAGGTGCGATTAAGCGATATGATTTTGAAGATAGAATAACCTATGAATTAGCGAAATTAGAAGTTTTTTATGGAAATGAAGATGGTTTAATTGGATTGGCGGTCGATCCTAATTTTGTAGAAAATAATTGGATTTACCTTTTTTATTCTGCTCCAGGCGAAATCTCCAAACAACATATCTCAAGATTTAATTTGGAAAATGACTCCTTGATTTTAGCTTCAGAAAAGTTACTTCTAACGATTCCAACCCTTCGGAAATGCTGTCATAGCGGTGGTTCTTTAGAGTTTGGAGCAGATGGGAATTTATATATTGGAGTCGGTGACAATACCAATCCATTTGAGTCTGAAGGGTTTGCACCGATTGATGAAAGAAAAAACAGAGCACTTTGGGATGCTCAAAGATCAGCTTCTAACACCAATGATTTGAGAGGGAAAATTTTAAGAATTACCCCTCAACCAGATGGAACTTATACGATTCCTAAGGGGAATTTGTTTGCTGAAGGAATGGAAAAAACTCGTCCTGAAATCTACACAATGGGATTGCGTAATCCATTTAGATTTTCCATTGATAGTAAGAATGGAAATGTCTATTGGGGAGATGTTGGCCCTGATTCAGGGAAAGAAGATTCGCTCCGTGGGCCTGCTGGAATGGGCGAATTTAACCAAGCTCGAAAAGCTGGTTATTGGGGTTGGCCTTACACGCGTGGAAATAATCAAGCGTACAATGATTATGATTTTACCACAAAAAAATCAGGTGAAAAATTTGATCCTAAAAACCTTATCAATAACTCCCCAAACAATACTGGCCTAAAAAAATTACCACCAGCTCAATCGTCCTTGATTTGGTTTTCCTATGATAAATCCAATAAATTTCCTTGGTTGGGTAAAGGAGGTGTCAATCCGATGGCAGGGCCTGTTTTTTATAAAGCAGATTTTCCAAAAGCGACCGAAGGATTTCCAGATTATTTCGATGAAAAATTATTTATTTATGAGTGGATGAGAGATTGGGTTTATGTGGTGACAATGGATGAAAATCAAGATTATTCTCACGCAGAAAGTTTTATGCCGAATACGGAATTCTCCCACCCTATGGATATGTTTTTTGGTACAGATGGAAAAATGTATGTTTTGGAATATGGTCAAAAATGGAATGTACAAAATATCGACGCTCGACTCAGTCGTATTAATTACCTCAAAGGTAATCGTCCTCCCCTAGCCAAAATTAATGCTAATAAAGAAGTTGGGGCAGCACCACTTACCATTCAGTTTTCTGCAAAAGAATCAAAAGATCATGACCAAGATAAATTGACTTACGAATGGTCTTTTACAAAGGATGAAATTCAATCGACGGAAATGAATCCAACTTTCTCCTTTGAAAAAATTGGAATTTTCGATGTCAAATTAAAAGTAACTGATGCTGCTGGTCAATCTGTCACTACGAATAAAAAAATACTAGTAGGTAATGAACCACCTCAATTGACCATCGAAATGGACAATCAGGATGCCTCCTATTGGAATGGCAAAAAAGTAAATTATAAAGTCATCGTAAAAGATCAAGAAGATGGAAATACGGAAGATCAAACCATAGATGCTAGTAAAATCAAAGTAACGATGAATTATTTGGCCGAAGGAGAAGACATGATTATTGCAACTTTAGGTCATCAACAAAATACGGTTCCTGAAGGCAAATTATTAATCGACGGTTCCGATTGTAAATCTTGTCATGCTGAAAATGAAAAAGTAAATGGACCTAGCTACATCGAAATTGCTACTAAATATAAAAGTGCAGATGTCGATTATTTAGTCAGCTCCATCATCAAAGGAAGTGTTGGAACTTGGGGAGAAACGATGATGTCTGCTCATCCGCAATTAGAAATTGCCGAAGTCAAAAAAATGGTGCAATATATTTTATCTCTCAATCCAAATAAAGAACTAAACGAAAAAAATATCGCCATTGCAGGAACTTTAGAATTCACAGAACATCTAAAAAGTGAAAGCGAGGGCAAATATATTTTGATGGCTTCCTATCTTGATAATGGAAATCCTAACTTGAAGAATTCTGCTCTCTCTGTCATGGATCAAATGATATTTAACCCTCCAAAAATTCAAGCAGAAGATGCAGATGAAAGAGCAGAAGGATTGGGGATTTGGGATAATGATGGAGCAACCTTAGTTGGTTCAATCGCTCATAATTCATTTTTAAAATTTAAAAACCAAAATTTCAGCAACTTGACTAGTGTAAAATTAGCTGCTAAATATAATGCTGGTTATGATTATCAAGGCAAGGTTGAAATCAGAGAAAAGAGTGCAACTGGAAATGTCATTGGAGAAATGAAACTTGGATATTTTGACGAAGAAAAAATCGGAACTAAGTTTTATCAAATTCCAGTTTCCCCTACTATTGAGGCAGGAGATTTATTTTTAGTTTTTAAAAATCCGAAAGATGATAAGCAGTTTGTTTTAAATGCAGATTGGATTCTATTGGAACGGTAATCATACATGACTCCTTTGAAAAAGGCAAAATCAAAGACAGAAAACTGCCTATGACTTTGCCTTTTTTTTCCCATGTGCTTGAATCTTATATATCGTTTTTTAATCTATTCTTTTGATTTATTTCCCATTCTTTCAAACCCAGTCCTTCAGTTTTTTCTTTAGATCTTTTTATGACTTTATCGTAATGTTGTGCCATTTCCATTTGTCCATTATTGTAGTAAGCTTCGCCTAAGGTATCTATCTCATTCAATTTGCCAGGTTCATAAATGATTAAAATTTGAGCAATAGCAACAGCTTTTTGGTATTCTTTTTTCTCAATCGATAAATAAACAGCTTGATTCAATACGGTATAGTAAATGTCGTTTTCGCCAAGGTAATTTAACAGACTGTCTTTATTGGTTGTGAGTTCTTCATAACTCATATTTTGGAAATGTTTGGCAAGATCCCTTCTATGCCAGCTATGTTTCAACACATTTTGAAAGTAGGACATGGAAAAAATTGGAGGCTTTCTAATATCATTTTCAAATCTGAGTCTGAACAATTGTAAGGTTTTTTCAACTTTAAGATTTTTGGCAACTATGATTTTATTGGCATCGATTAGTCGATCATTATATACAAGTCCTTTATATCCATACTTTTTATTAAAATCTGTCAGATGAACCATACAGGAAGCAGCCAGTAATTTTTGATTAGGATAGTAGAAAAATAAAAAGGTTTCTGTAGGAATACTTCCGTAATCAGATTTCTTCAAATACAAAACTTCTATTGGGTTTTTTGTCTCCGCTAATAGAACGGTATCAGAAGAAATTTGAATAATTGATTCGGAGTAGCCTTCACTTGTTTTACTACCAAAAAGCCCTCTTTCATTATATATTTTAAGGTTTTCTTTTGAGGTTACAAGCTTTGCTCCTTTTTCTAGAAAAGGCGTAATAGTTGATAAGCTATGTCGATGGTGGTGAGAATTGAGAATGTATTTAATGGGTTTACGTAAGTAAATACTGTCTATAAATCCTAATAAAGGATTTACTTTATCATCGTCCTCCTTTTTTGAATCTTGCGCATTCTTTACATTGGGTATTTCAGTAATCTCATGAATGACTAAAAAATCAGGATATTCAACAACTGCGCATTGAGCTGAACGAACAGACCAAGTAGTAATTATTGAGATGTTATTTTCCCCCTTTGTAAATAGAAATTTTTGCTTTTCCTGTCCACTTAAAAATTGGAGAAAAACAAAGCACATAGTGCATAACGTAAGTAGTCTTTTCAATTTCATCATTATGTATTTTATTGCAATGTATGTGATCACTTGTTTAAAATGCTGTTATTAAGAATCGTTAACAAGTAATTTGAAATTCATTAACAATAATCATCTTTACTAAAGGTTTTTAATAAAATAAAATTCTGGTTAAAACATTTTTTGTAAAATAACAATACATTTACAATATTTTAAAAATACAGATATTTAAAATAGCAGGAGTTAAACTCAACGAGATGGTAAATAATGTATTTTGAATGCAGATGGATTAGATTTTATTAAACAGAAAAATCTAAAATTCGTCACCTAACTTCAGAAATACCAGAGGACTGCCATAATTAAAAAACAAACTCATTTCTCTCTTTAAAATGTCCGTTTTCAACTGAAAGATGTCCGTTTTTGACAGATAGAAAAGCAAAAACCGGAATATATTTGTAATACATAACGCCAAAAGACCAAATAAAATCCCCATAGGATTTTGTTTATACAGAAAACTTCCCTCCCTTACTATTTCGATTCAACTGCAATGCTGGTTATCATAAACCCCGATAACCAGCATTCAGTTAATTTTCACAAGATTCACCTAGAATTTCCCTGAAAAAATTTCCTCCTTCTACTTACTCCACTTTTACTTTCCTTTGAAAAATCGTTGCTTCTACTTCTTTTTGCTCCTATTTTCACTAAAATACTTTTGCCCATTCATTAATACTTGCAGAGAAACTGGAAAAAGTTCTAGGATCAATGGAAATTTAGGTTTCGACAATTAAGAAATAATATTATTTTTGCGTTTAAGGAATAAGTGCCATCCACTAATTAGTTGGGTGATACTTAGTAAAAGAATAACTCACAGTAAATCTAAATTAACTCCAAATTGCAAAAGTTAAGTCTAATACTTCTTTTTGTATTAGCTCCTCTACTTCAGCTATCAGCTCAAGAGAAAGGGTTCTACCCTCTTATCAATAATTATAGTTATCAATCCTATAATGCTGGGAATTCTAATTGGTGTATTCTCGAAGATGACCGCGGAATCATGTACTTTTCCAATAAACTAGGCATCTTGGAATACGATGGGCAAAACTGGGATTTGATCGAATCTCCAAAACAACAAGTTGCCCAATCATTAGCGAAGGATGAAAAAGGAGTTATTTATGCAGGTTTCGTTGGCGATATTGGTTATCTAAAATCTGATAAAAAGGGCAAGACCATTTTTAGTTCTTTAAAATCAAAACTTCCTCTCGAGCATCAAGTATTTAAAGCTGTATTCACTACTTATTTTTTAAATGGAAAAATTTACTTTCAAACCAAATCCAAATTATTCAGATGGGATGGAAAGGAAATGAAAGTATTGGTCAGCAAGGCATACTTTCAACGTTCAAGTATTATTGATGGGAATTTTTACATTGGCGTTTGGAAAAAAGGGTTATTTATCCTTGATGAAGGTCGCTTTGAATTAAAGCTATTCCAACCAGAGCTTGCGCAAAAGGAAATCTATGTAATCCAACCTTATTCCAATGACACCTTGTTGGTAGGGACACGGAATCAGGGATTTTTCCTATGTGATTCAAAAAGCATCCAACCCTTCCCTACAGAGGCAGATAACTTAATTAAAAACCAATTATATACACCAGGGCTTAAAACCAAAGAAGATCAATATTTATTAAATACCCTCGGTAATGGTGCCATCCTTATCAACAAAAAGGGAAATCTCCTATCTCACCTTTCAAAAGATGTTGGACTTCAAGACAACACAGTAAATTACACTTACCTCGACTCTAGAGGTATTCTTTGGCTAGCATTGTTTAATGGTATTTCCTCCGTTGATTTGGCCTCTCCTTTTACTTTTTTAAATGATGAACTGGGATTACCTTTTAAAACCACTTACGACCTAGAGCAACATCAGGGCAAATTATATGCAGGTAGTATTAATGGTCTTCATGTTTTTGATCAGGAAGAGGGTGTCTTTCATTTAGTTAAAGGTTCGTATGCTGCAGTTTATCAGCTTTTCAAATTTAAGAATCGCTTGTACGGCGCAGGTTATGGTATGGGATTTTTTGAAGTGGTTAATAATGAAATTCGTTTTGTCAAAAAAAATAACAATGATAATTTTAAGGTAACGATGATTCGTCAATCCAAGGTTGATTCCAATCGAATTTTTATAGATTGGCGAGAAGGATTGGTGACTTATTACTTCAATGAAGCGCTTAATCAATTTGAAGAAGAATCCCGTACCACCAAATTTCATCCTACTTATAAAGGTTTTGAAGTCGATAAGGCTGATCGAGTTTGGATGATTGGAAATCAAAAAAGTCAGTTAAAACAACTAGAAACAAAGTCAATCAATGGTCAGGTAAATCTAGATCAATCTCCTGTCATCACTTTTGATTCCAGCCAAGGACTTCCTACTGATTTGAAATACGTTTTTCAGCTAAACAATGAACTACATTTTTTGGGGAAAAAAGCTTTTCAATTTAATGAATCAGAAAATCGATTTGAAGAATTTTCTACTTTTTATGAAAAACTTTATCAACCCAAAGCGCAATTTTTCTCTTATCCAACTAAAGATCACCTTGGTCGAATCTGGATGCAACCAGGCGATGGAGTATTGTTAAAAACTCAAGCCTCAGCAGACAATCAAGTGATCAGTAGTCCATTTCGAGCAATAAAAGATTTCCCTATTTGGAATACGCTGATTGATAAAAAAAGTACTTCGACTAAAACAGTCGCCTGGTTCAATGGAACTAACGGAATCATCCGCTATGAAGGAAATCCAGTAACTAGCGAGGTTAAACCTTATAATACTTTAATCAGAAAGATAGTAATGAATGAAGATTCTTTGCTATACTCTGGTGGGAACATTGCTATCGAACCTTTCGATATTTATCAAGGCAATGGTAACCTCACCATTAATTTTGCAACAACTATTTATTCTAGCACAACTTCTATTCGTTATCAAACTATGCTGGAAGGTCTAGAAAATAATTGGTCTGCACCAAGCTCACTTTCCAAAAAGTCATTCTTTAATTTGCCTATTGGAAAATATACTTTTAAAGTCAAAGCAAATGATATTCAACTAAAAGAAAGTAAGGTTGCGATCTTCACTTTTTCTGTACTTCCTAATTGGTGGCAAAGTTGGTGGATAAATTTACTCTTACTTTTTCTCATCGGATTAATATTATATGGAATTGTCAAATTTGGAATCAGGCGCAGTACTCAAAAATTAGAAGCACGCCAAAAGGAACTCGAAGTAATCGTTTCACAACGAACTGCTCAGATCGAAAAAGACAAATCCTTCATTGAGCAACAAGCTGAAGAACTCAAAGAATTGGATAAAATCAAATCAAAGTTCTTCGCGAATATTTCTCATGAATTACGAACACCGCTTACTTTAATTCTTGGACCGCTTTCTTATATTCTTGATAGTCCAGAGGAATGGAATAAGACTCAGGTGCAACAGCAGTTGTTCGTTATGCAACGCAATGGAAAAAATCTTTTACAGCTCATCGAAGAGATTCTTGACCTGTCAAAAATAGAAGCTAATAAACTCGAATTGCAAGAGGACGCGACTCCAATGGTTCAGTTTTTTGAATATCTCTTCTTTGTCTTCGAACCTCAGTTTCAGACTAAGACATTAAGTTATGATTTGCAATTGGACATCCATCAAGATCTTCAAGTATTAGTAGATCGCAGAAAATTGGAAAAAATATTAAACAACTTCCTCAGCAATGCCATAAAGTTTACTTCCACTAATGGAAAGATTATCTTAAAGGTTTCAGAAACCGATGACCTGATAAAAGTTCAAGTTGCTGACAATGGAAAAGGAATTCATCCGAATGATTTGCCACATGTTTTTGAGCGATTTTATCAGTCTAAGCAAGTTGATCAAAAATTATATGGAGGTACTGGAATTGGCTTGGCGTTGGTAAAAGAATTGGCGCATCTGATGGATGGAAAAGTAAAAGCAGAAAGTACACTTGGAGAAGGGAGTCGTTTCTATTTTGAGTTTCCAAAAAAGAAAGTAGCAATCGCTGAAGTTATCGCCCTACCAATTAATGAAACCATTGAAGATGATCCTTTTATTGATTCGATCGGATCAGATTTCAATATTATGGTGGTGGAAGATAATCCTGATATGCGTGATTTTATAGTCCAACTTTTGCGAAAAAAATATAAGCAAGTTTTGGTCGCAAAAAATGGTGCAGAGGGAATAGCATTATTGAAAGCAAATAAAATAAGTATCGACCTAATTGTTTCAGATATTATGATGCCCGAAGTAGATGGATTAGAAATGCTAAAGACGATTAAATCTAACCCTGAATGGTTTAGAATTCCAGTCGTGATGCTAACCGCTTTAGCTGCGGAACGAGACAAACTTAGTGCGCTGACGATTGGTGTTGATGACTATTTGACTAAACCTTTTTCTGTGCCTGAGTTAATGATTCGAGTACAAAATTTACTCTATAATTCCCATCAACGGAAGCAAGTGCAAAGTTCTGAGGAGGAGGTTACGATAACATCCAACAGCTCAAAACAACAGGAGAACCAGATCAACGAAGAGGATAAGAAATGGATTGAAAACCTAAAATCAACTATTCATAATTCGCTAGGTGAAACTACCCTCAACGTAGAAGAACTAGCTGCCTCTGTCTTCCTCAGTAGTCGTCAAATGAGTCGTAAAGTGAAATCTATAACTGGCCTTACTCCTGCTCGAATGGTTAGAGAAGTACAATTAACTAAGGCTCGAAAAATATTGGAAGAGCATAGTTCTACCTCTGTTAATGACCTTGCTTTTCAATGTGGATTTGAACATCCGACCACTTTCTCAAAACTGTTTAAAAAACGTTTTGGAAAATCTCCTAGTGAGTATATGAGCAACTAATGCCTATATTTTTAGCAGAATGTAATAAAGAGAAAAGATAGATTTGAGATTTCGATAATGAAGGTATTTCACAAGATCATTTGTCAAGAGTTAATGTAATTATTAAATACATAGATTATGCCTTCCTGGAAATGTTACTTCCTTAAAATAAATAATACCTGAGTAATCAAATTGATTACTCAGGCATTACTTATTATTTTGTAAAAACAATTTAGTTGAGTTTATTTAATAAATAGATTTGATCGTAGGATCAATATTCCAAATATCAACTGCTAATTTCCAATCTCCCTTAGCATCCTTTTTCCAAACCGTCACTCCTTTTTCAAATACATCAATTTTTTTCCCGTCCTCTCCCGTAAAATTGACTAAAATTCGATCCACAGTATAACCTAAATCGCCACTACTTGAAACATGTGCCTCCTGTGGTTCCCATACAATTTGGAATCCTGGATATGATTGAAACTCACCCAACAATTTTCCAATTTCTGGATGTCCTTTTGCAATTGCTTTATCTGGTGCCATCATTATTGCATCTTTATCAATGAAGCTCATAAACATTTCAGGAGAGGAAGATTTTGCCCATGCTCGACTTGCTTCCATTAGCTTTTTAACTTCTTTATTTTGATTTACTTTTGTTTGTGCAAAAGTTGAAGTGGTAAGTGTTACCATCAATAGGAAAAAAAATACTTTTTTCATTTTATTATTTTTATTTGTTTAAAAATATAAGCTGTGATTGTGGAAGATTAAATTTTCCTATTCCTGTTTTTTTTGATAAAACAGCTTCACCACTTATTGATTATATTGCAAAGGTATGGGAAGTAGAAAAAGATGAAATGGAGAAAGAGTTCGGAGTTATGGATATTTAGTTCAAAGGTATTTTATCAAAAAAAACAGTTCCATAAAAAAATACAGATGAGATTTAAAAACTCATCTGTAAATAAATAATTATAGGTTTTCTAAGAATTTAATATAACCTTCTGCGCTTTCTGAGATTAACTCGGGAGTAGGTTTGTACTCTGCTGCATAGAAAGCATAGAAAGGTTGGTAGTCAGCTTTTACATAAAGAAATGTAATCTCGAAAGGGCTAGTGAGTTGTTCAAGGGTGTATTTGTATCTTCCTTTGGTTTGGTAATCTTCTTCTTTGATTCCTGCAGAAATAGCCAAAGCTATTTTCTTTCCCTCTAGTTTATAACCACTATCTTTTCCATAAGCCCATCCATGGCTTAAAACTTTATCAATCCATTTTTTGAAAAGTGGTGGACAGTTAAACCAATAGAAAGGAAATTGAAATACCACCTTATCTACAGATTCTAGTAAGCGTTGTTCTTCCTCTACATCAATTTCCTCATTGGGATAGACCTCGTGGAGATTGTGAATAATATATCTTTCAGGATACTTTTCTAACTCTTCAATCCAACGTTTATTGATTAATGATTTTTCAAGAGTTGGATGAGTTATAACGATGAGTATTTTCATAATTAAAATCTTATTTTATTTTTTAATGTATTAATTCTAATTACAAAAGTATGGGAAATGAGAAGTGAAGAAATGGAGAAAAAGTCCCTAGATATGGATTATTAGATCATAATATTTTAAAAAGTAAAAAAGCCTAAATAGTTATATTCACTACTTAGGCTTTCTCAAAATTCCAGGTTATTTTAAAGTCTTTCAATAAGGCATATAAGATTAACAGGAAGTTACTATCGTCTTACCACAATTACTCCCAAAATGATTAGTAGACCACTTATCAAATGATATCCAAATAAATTCTCCCCTAAAATAATTGAAAAAATTGCTGTAGACAGAGGCACTATATTCAGCATGATACCTGCTTGATTGGCACTTGACAATTTTATCCCTTCATTCCAAAAATAATATGCGACAGCTGTCCCAAAGAATCCAATTCCTATTGCAGAATACCAAAAAGATATGGAATGAGTACTTACATCCTCCGTACCAACAAAAGGCAAGAAGATTAAAAAAATAAGCAAACATAGAAGGTTGGTCAAAAATGTAAAGTTAATGTTAGAGATCGCACTACCATATTTTTTTATCCATACATTTTGCAATGCAAAAAGGGTACTTGCTATTAAAAGTAATATATCACCGATACTGAAATCAATTTGTGAAAGATTGAATAGGTTCCCTTTTAGAATAAGATAGAGGACGCCGATAAGAGAAATTATCGTTCCGATGATGTGTTTTCTTTCAAGAGGTGTTTTTAGAATTCTATTGGAAAAAAGGATAGTCAACATTGGGGCTGTGCTAATAATCAAAGCACCGTTAATCGCAGGACTATATTTTAATCCCGTAAAAAAGAGACTATTAAATCCAAACAAACAGACAATTCCAACTAAAAGGATACCTTTTAAATTATCTCGAATGACTGTCCAAGAAGGCAATTGTTTATAAGCTAGAAGAAATAAAGGTAGGACACCAAAAATATACCGCCAGGCGCCAGCCTCTATAAACCTAACTTCACTCAGCATTATTTTAGCGAGATGAAAATTGATTCCCCATAAAACAGCTGCCATCAAAAGATATATTATAGCTTTCATTTATTCTAACTTTAAGATTCTTCTTTATGCTTATATGTAATTAATGGAAAGAAGCGATAACCTTTGTGGGAAATGATATTTAGATCAAAGTGAATGTTCTGTCCGATATGCTGTAGGAGGAATTCCGATTTTCTTTTTGAAAAGTCTGGTAAAATATAAGGAATCTTGAAACCCAGTTTCATAGGCAATTTCACTAATCGGTAAATCTGTAATACTTAATAATTTTTTTGCTTTTTCGAGTCTTCGATCATTGATATAATTGGTGGGACTATCATCATATTCTTTTTTAAATTCCCGCTTAAAAGAGGATAAACTTAGATTGCATAATTTAGCTAGTTGATCTAATTTCAAGTTGGAAAATAAATGCAGTTCGATCACCTCTTTTACTTGAATTGTATTGGTAGAATATAAATCAGCCACTAATTCCATAATGGAATTGATGTTTTTTGACTGAATCAGCAATAGGATTAATTCCTTGATTTTCAACTCCAATAAATCATTATTCACCAAGGAAGGATTTTGGAAATAAAACTCCAAAGAATCTATAAACTTTGCAATAACATTACTCGATACCACAACTTGACTGCTCTTACTCTTACTTTGCTTTTTAATGATTTCTGGTAAATCTCCCGTATATAATTTTTTCAGAACCTCTGGAAAAAGATGAATTACAATTACTTCAACTTGATCACCTTTCGTTTCTCTTAATAAATCTACGAAGTGGTTACCACATTTTAAGAGGACCGCTTCATTACCTTTCAATCGAGTGTTTACTTCTGATGAAAGTAATTGAGGGCCTTGTTCTTTAAAATATATAAAGCATCCTGTATTTTGAAACATAGCCTCATACCGAAAAGGGGGAAGAATTTTTATCTTTTCAATGAGTACTTGATTCTGATATTTAAAAGTGGAACGAGCTGTAACCATGTTAATTCTATTGAAGTTAAATTGGTGGTTAAATTGATTCTGTTAGAGCTTGATTGAAGCTTAAATACAAACTTCAAACAAGCTCTAAAAGAGATATCTTCTTTTAGTGATTTTTTTTGTTTTAGAAATCCTTCTTTACTGTAGTGTAAGTTTTACTTACGATTTTCCACTCCCCATCTATTTTCATCAGGTGCATAAAATCAACAAAAGTAAAGGTTTCATATTCCAATTCTAAATGAACATTGGCAGCATCACCTACAATATTAACATTGACAATTTTAGTCTTTGTTTTTACTGTAGCATTGGAATTAACATAACCACTTAGTGCCTCAACAGCATTAACTTCTGAATATTTCGCGCCATCGTTCCATCTCATGATAGCTGTTGGATGAAACGCTTTAGTGAAGGAATCAGCATTGTGATTGACCATTCCATCAAAGTAATGATTAATCGTTTTTTCAATGAGTTGTAGGTTGCTAATTTGAGCTTGTGTCTGTATCATAAAAATTGTTATTAGTGTTGTGGTGAAAAATATCTTTTTCATTATGAATAATTAAAAATTAGTTAAAAAATAATCTTTTTGTATAAATATAAATGGGTCTTATGCTGCCCATGCTAATACCTCAGAAATGGGAATATGGTCATCATAATCTTTGCCATAATATGCCGTATGAATTTTTTGATTTTCATCAATCAAAAAATCGGCAGGAATTACTGGATCTTGAGTCATGCTTCTTAAACTAAAAAATCCTCCAGTCATTGCTTTAAAAGTTTTTACTGGATTAACCATAGATTTGAGCATTCCTATATATGAAACATTCACTCCATATTTCTCATAGATTTTAAAATCTCCATCAGCGATAATTGGGAAAGGAGGATTTTGTTTACCTGCATACTTTAAAACCTCTTCTTTGGGAGAAGCGAAAAGGGTGATCACTTGAATTCCTTTTTCTTCAAATTCTTTGTGTCTTTTAATTAATTGCTGTAACCCCATATTACAAAACGGACAAGCTGCTTTTCTAAAAAAGCTAATCAATAATTTTTTTCCCTTAAAGTTTTTTAGGTCTATCACATTTCCATTTAAATCGTTTGCCTTAAAATGGATGGCAGAATTTCCTTCTTTTAATTCTTTCATATTATTTATTTTGTATCATTCTAATAATTATAGATACAAATCTAAGGCAAAGCAAATATAGAATTATGGACAATTAGGTCAAGATAATGGATTTTAAGTTCGATGATGTGGAGTCAAATAAACTATTCAATCAACGGTTTTCATGGACTTCGAGACTTGAGGCGAGGGGAACTAAATCCTTATTCCTTTAAAATTAGGATCATAAAAAGTTGAAATTATCTTTACTTCTTCAAGCAAATAAGTTGATAGATTAAAGTTGGAAAATAGATATTCCTTAGCGAAACTGTGGATATTTGGCTTTCATAAAATTCAATAACATCCTAATAATTAGTTAATTGTAAAAGGTACTTTCGTTGGTTTTGATAATAAACATACTTTACTAACTTTATTCAAAAGAACAATCAATTAATCTTTAAAAAATACATCTTCAATGAAATTGAAAAAACATTTTCCATTCCTACTTTTACTATTAGTTACCATATTAACTTGTTCAAAAAAAAGCAAACTAATCACAGATTCTAAATCAATATTTGATGAGAATACCCCATGGGAGTTGTTCCAAGATTCTGTAGGTAAT
>JBGCCY010000169.1:0-36935 GCA_045104975.1 Saprospiraceae bacterium | reverse complement strand
ATATCTGGAATCACATCTTTCCAATCGGTTGGTTCCTCAATGGAAACTATATTTCCAAAATGCTTAATCAACTCTTTTTGAATTTTACGTTTTCGAGTTCCACTAGCATCCAATTGTTGACTTACTCGTCTTTTATCTGACTCATAAGTAAAGGTTTCCATCGGCCCATAGATTCGATAATACAAATTAAAAAAGCCATGTTTTTTTGCTTTTTGAGGTTGTAGTTTAGAATTATGTTTTTTGAATTTAGCCAATAAAACTTGACCAGCATTCACTTTGATATTGTAATCGATTTTGTTTCCAAAAGTATGTGTTCCACTCATTGCTAAATTCATCGCATTACTTTGAATAAACATCGCAGGCATGAATATTTTACTTTTTTTCACCTCCATATAATTGTGAATATTGGTAAATTTAATTCGACGCAAGTCTTCAATTTTGACAAAGTCAGAAAAATCATAGAGCATTTTTAATCCAACTAATTCTCCATTTGATAATCCAACATCTCCAAGCACATGCAATTTGTCAGTCAAAAAAGTACCATCCTCACTCCAAAAAGATTCGATGAAAAATTTTGCATTCAGTTTGCCTTTAAGATTTTTGTAGGTCAAAACTTCCTGTCCAAAATTTTCAGTTTGCCTAAAAAATTCTTTGATATTGATTTGCTCACAAGTCAACTTCGCTTCCAAATGAGGTTTTCCTTCAAAGAAAGTTTTGCCATCCACTAGCATTCGACCTTCCATCATTTTGACTTTTCCTTTGACTGACATTTCGTTATTGTCAAATTCTAGAGTTCCTTGAAAGTCTTTTCCTTCTAATTCTTCGTAATTAAATTCTGAAATATTTGCTGCAAATTTTCCTTTCAAAAAATTAGTGATTCGCTCACGAGCTTGTGTCTTTGCAACTTTCTTTTTATCAACTCCAGGTGCTGCTTTAATACTTCTGATATTTTCGTCGACAGGAATTTCAGTAACTTTCAATAATTCATCAAAATCAATTTTCGTTGCATCCAAAGAAGCATTGAATTTTAATTCGGCATGTTTACTATTCAATGAATCGGCAAAAAGTACAGGAAGGAAATTTAAAAATGTTCCTTCTAATTCTATTTCAGTTCCTGGTCCTTCAAATGCTAAACCTTCCACTTGTAAACTATTATTATTAAATTTTAGTAATCCTTTATCGATTGTTACATCTTTATCATTAATGGTCATCGAAGCATCATCGAACTCTACATCGCCAGAAGTCGTCACTCGACCAATTCCGTATGGGCTGATAATATCTTTTAGTTTACCTTTGATTCGAAGTTTTCTCATTTCTATATCACCATCTCCATCAGTTATAATTGGACTATTCAACATTCCGTACACTGACTCAATCGGAATCGTTCCATCTAAATTAAAATCAATCAATGGATCATCCAAGTTTGAAATCCGCAATCCACCTTCCAATAATTCTCGATTAAAATATCCTTTAAAATCTGAAATCGCAAAAGAGGAGTTTCGATTATTCCGTTGTTTTCCGTTGGTAAAAACTGCAGTAAAAGAAACATCTTTTAGAGAGCTACCTAATTTCTCAGAATTAATTTTTCCTTCTTCTAAACCAAATTCAACCATGACCGCGGGATTTGAATTCTTAGTATGAGGCCCTTTAATCGTACTATTAAAGTAGAACGTTCCTTTACTATCAAAATCTTCAATCGCACTTTTATTTTCTGGAGGCAATAATGCAACGACGGAAGACAAACTACCATCATCACTTTTGATTTTCAAATCATAATTATATCCTCCTTTGATTCTTTCGATCAATCCATCAACATTAAAAACATTGGAAGAAATTCCAACTGTCACATCATCAAAGTCATATTTTCCATTGACAAAATCGACATCAACTTTTGCATCGTAAATAATTTCTTCATCTACCAAAAATTGCTCTTCACCTGATTGGAAAAAATGAAAATGAATATCTGCAAAACTAGAAAGTGAGAATTTATTGGCAGAAAAATCACCAGATGCAACTGCTTTATTCAAATGAAATTTGGTGTATTGTTGTACCGTCTGATCAACATATATAACTTCTACTCGATTCAATCGAGCTTCATCCAAGGAAAGTGCTACCTCATTTCCAGCACCATCATCAGTCGAAGTAGAACTCGGTGAACTTTTGATAATATCATAATTAGTTCGACCCTTTTTATCTTTCTTGATATATAAAGATCCATCTTCGATGACGATAGAATGTACTTTAATATTTGATCCAAATAGACTGAATAATCCAAATCGGAAAGAAAGGTTTTGAGCTTCCAAAAGCATCCCGCTCAATGCATCATCTAATTCAACATCATGCAAATTAGCAGAAGCATCCGGAAATCCAGAAATCAAAGAAAGATTAAATTCGCCAACTCGAAGTTCTGTTTTAAGTTGCTTATTCACTTCCGTGACTAACCTTTCGCTAATCTGATCTTCAAATACAGAAGCAATCACAATCAAAAGGAACATGGTCACTAATACAAAAAGACCAGACCAAACCAAGAACTTTTTTAGATACTTATTCATCGATGGGAAATAGGTTTTAGAAATTTTTTTAAAACTATAATTTTAATCAGAAGTACTAAGGAGAGTTGCAAAGTGTTCTTAATTTTTTTAGAAAAAACACATTACACATAAAATTAATGCAATTTCAGAACTTTTTAAACGAAATGCTTGGCAACATTATTTTTTAATCAAAATTCTTTGTGGTCAGAAGTGTTGAAATAACATCATTTAAAGCAAAAAAAAAAGCCCATCTACAAATTGTAGATGGACTTTTAATTTAAAATGGTGGGCGATGAGAGACTCGAACTCCCGACCCCCTCGGTGTAAACGAGGTGCTCTGAACCAACTGAGCTAATCGCCCTTTTTATATAAAATCACTCCTACTTTTCAGAAGCGAGTGCAAAGATATATTTCTCATTTCTTATGTGCAAGTTTTTCATGAAAAAAAGTTAAAATTTATTTTCAAAGCATCATCCCTTACAATTTCACACCTCTGCAATTATATTCAAAAGCTGCTGCTGAGTTTACATCATTCCAATGATAATTTATTTTATTCGGTAAAACAAAGTTTCCGGTATGATACATAAAATGTCCAGTTAAAGCTGAGTACCTAATTCCTGAATTATCTTTAACAATATTAAATACCCTTCCATTTACTTTTATTTCTCCTTTATTATCCATAAGTATATCATTTGAATCAAATGAAACTTGGATCGATTTATCTACATCCGTCGTGTCTGTTGGATAAGATGTACCTGGGCCAAGGTAAGGTTGATATTGATGTTCGGTACAAAGTATAATATAGGTTCCAACTAAATCAATTCTAAAATCCTCTTCTTTCTTACAAGTCAAGAAAAAGAGTCCTGAAAAAAAGATTACGAAAATAGTTTTAAGATAGTCTTTCATATTTTTAATGTTAGAGGCAAGAATGCATTATTACATCTCATAAAAATACATCTCAATTATTTTAAAAAAGTACTTCCCCACGTCATTTTTCAGTTCCTCCACTTAAATATTCAAAACAAAAAACTGTCTCCTACCATTTATTTCCCTAAAAACTCAAAACATTTATATTCTTTTTGTTGTAAATTGTGTTATTAATAAGGACGATTTACCTCTAACTACAAACTCAAAAAAATAGAATTACACGATTTAATGAGAATTCTCTTAATCATATCACTCATCCTTATCCTCTCGTCCTGCGATAAAACTACAGAACGTTTAACTGGTTTTGATATACATGGTATTGATGTCTCACGATATCAATCTGATATTGATTGGAAAATAGTGGCTGATCAAAAAATTACTTTCGCATTTGTCAAAGCAAGTGAAGGAGAAACGATTTCTGATAATTTCTTTTGCAAAAATTGGAAAGAGATGAAAGAAGCAGGTATTCGTCGAGGTGCATATCATTTTTTTAGACCTAAGACCTCTGTGTTGACTCAAGCTCAAAATTTTATGGATAATGTTATCTTGGAAAAAGGGGATTTGCCACCAGTTTTGGATATAGAAGTATTAGATGGAGTTGCGCCAGAGGATTTAGTTTTACGCGTTAAAACTTGGTTAGAAATTATTGAAACTGAATATCAAATCCGACCGATCATTTATACAAATCTAAAATTTTATAATAATCACTTAGCCGATTCTTTTTCTGATTATCCGGTTTGGATTGCTCGGTACAATAAATATTTTGAACCGCTTTTGACTAATGGTCAAGATTGGAAATTTTGGCAATATGGAAATCGAGGTCGCTTGGAAGGAATAAATGGTGATGTTGATTTTAATGTTTTTCGAGGTACTATTGAAGAATTAGATGAGATGTGTTATGTTCCTCAAATTTATAGTTTAGTTGAATAAAAAAATCGCCAACAAAAATTAATTCGTTGGCGACTTCTAATTTGTCTTGCATTTTTTTTTCGAAATCCAATCATATAATTATCTTTTCAAATTGCTTCCCTAAAATTTTCGTCGGCGAAGCATCCAACCAATCTTCCAAAATAGTAGCATAGATTTTTCTAAAATCCATTTGATAAATCAAATCACCTTTATCCAACTTTTTTAAATCAGGAGCCGAATTATAAAATCCTTTTTTCTTCAAATTACCTCCCATCAAAAAAACATTGTTAGCAGTTCCATGATCTGTTCCGCCACTCGCATTTTGTTGCACCCGTCTTCCAAATTCTGAAAAAGTCATAATTAACGTATCATCTAACAGTCCATTATTTTTTAAATCTTTGACAAAGGCGCTCATCGCATTAGAGTAAGTTTTAAGTAATCGAGCTTGCTTATTTTTTTGTCCAACATGCGTATCAAAACCTCCGAGATTTGCATAGTAAATTTTTATATCTGCATCGGCAGTCATCAGTTCTGAAATTTGTTTTAGATCATTTCCAAAAGCACCCTTTGGATATTTAACTTTCGTTTTATGCACCTTTGATTTTTGATAAAGATAGTTCGCAGAAGCATGGGTATCAGTTAAGGTTTTATATAAATATTCTACATTTTCTTCATGCTCATGTTCGTGATGATGGACTATTGATTTCAAAAACTTATTGTCAGAAATTCTTTTCAATTGATTCGGATTGCTCATCGCAAAACCACTCTTTTCTATTCCTTTCAATGATAAACTCAACGTGTCATCGACCTCCAAAGCATGATGTGGACTTTGACAACCTGAACAATTACTATCCAAATATCTACCCAACCAACCTGTACTCAAATATTCATTACTATCACTTGCCGTGTGCCAAATGTCCATCGAACGAAAATGTGATCGATCAGGATTGGGATAACCAACACTATTAATTATACTCATCAATCCTTCATCATACAATGATCGTAAACTTTCCATTGCAGGGTTAAAACCTAAGCTATCACTCACTTTCAACACTTCGTTGGCTTTGATTCCAAGCGATGGACGATTTTTGTAATAGAGATCATTTTGATAAGGAATGATGGTGTTTAGTCCATCGTTACCGCCTGAAAATTGGATAACTACCAAATTTTTTCCTTGCCGACTTGAGGCGATATTTTCAGAATTAACTCCTTTCAAAAATTGAGGAAGCATTGCTGAGGTGGAGGCGATTGCGGAGGTTTTTATAAAATTACGTCTTTTCATTTTTTTTATTTTACATGGTGGTCTACTACATTAATTGATATTCTGGCAAACTCATCATTCTTAAACAAAGCGTTTTTATCAAACCTTCTTTGTTCTTTTTTATGACAAAATTTTCAAAAGTGGATTCATTTAACTGACCTTTTGTTTGCAAAACAAATCCACTCATTTTATCCAAAAGTAATTTTTCATTTTCCCTTTTAAATAAAGTATAAAATGGAATGAAGTTCACCGAAGCTTGCACATTTCGTTTTCGCTTATTTCTTTTTTGAGCTTCAAACTCTTCTTTTATTTTGATATTCAGATCAGAATTCTGAAATAAAACATTTGCCAAATTTAATCTCAACATCAAAGTTGAATTGTCAATCCAATTTTTTCCGCCTGCCCATCCTGCCACATTTGGCGGATTAAATAAAACTTGTCCTAATGCTTTTTCGATAAAAATTAATGCAGCTGGGTTTTTAAAATCCACCTCAAAAGTTCGAATCATTCCAGCGATCAACTCGATGGGAGATTTAATTTTTACGCCTACATTTTTTTCATCAAAAAACCATTTGCTTTCAAAAATCGCTCGCATTAATTTTTCAATATCATAATTAGAATCATAAAAAATTCGAGCAAGATATTTTACATTCCGTTCGTCAATTTTTTCATTGACAAAAAATCGATAAGCTTTCCTTGCAATGAATTCTGACGTTTCTCTTTGTTCCAAAATTATATCAATGATTTCATCGCCATCCCATTTTCCTTTTTTTCCAAAAAATATTTTGTTCCCAAAATCATGTTGTCGTTTTCTAAAAACAAAATCACCATTCAAATTCGATGACCAACCGGTGAATGCTCGAGCAGCTTCTTTCACATCTTTTTCCGTATAATTTCCTCGACCGATAGTAAATAATTCCATCAACTCTCTCGCAAAGTTTTCATTCGGTTTTCGTTTTTTATTTTGTTGATTATTGAGAAACCGAATCATTGAACCATCTTTTGCAATTGCTAAAACGAGTTCTCTAAAATTCCCCAAAGCATGTTCTCGAATCGTGTTTAACTGCTTCCTTGCCCATTCAGGAATCTTCGTGGTGCAAGCAAAATGTCCATGCCAGAACAAAGTCATTTTTTCCAACAAAGCGCTTTCATCAGGATTGCCCATTCGCACAATCCAATCAGTATTATGTGCTCCAATTCTAATCTTATTTTCTTTCCTTTTTTCTTTTTTATTCTCTTTGGAAGACATGTCCATTTCGGAAGATTCTATTCCATTGCCATTTTTGACAATTTTTCGTTGACTAGCTTGGTGAGCATTTTTAAATAATTCATTAATCGCTTTTTGGGTCGAACGATTATTTTTAGAAGACCATTCTTTTGGACTCATTCCAAAACCAGCCCGCCAATATAGATGTTGTAATCTTTGTTGTGAATTCATACTTAGGTTTTGTGATTATTTATCATATTTTCAAAAGTTGGACTTTATAAAAAACTGAACGTTTAAAGACAATCTCAAATCTTAACTTTTTTTAACAAAAAAATAGAATCGTGTATCTTTGTGAAAAGAAAACGTCTCCTTCTATTTAATTCATACTTTGTACATTTTAAATAAAACTTAAATTTCAAAAAAAATATTTACTATGAAATACGCTTTAAGTCTTTTTATGATTCTTTTATTTTTAGGAAGTTGTACCTCTGAATCTTCCGTTTCTAGCACCAATTCAGATTCCGAAACATCTACTGAAACTCCAAAAGAAATAACCTCCGATACTTCCAAAACGGAGACAACTGTAACTACTAAAAAAGCTCCAGCTCGTCTTGGAACCGCTCCAGTTAGATTAGCCAGCCAAGAGAAACTGGATAAAATGCATGAAAATTTGATGAATCAAATGGAAACTGGTTTCGCTACAAAAGATGTGATAGCTTATGCAAAAGAAGCAGAATTGTACATGAGTATTTATGGGGATTCTTTAGCCGCAGAACATCTTTTTAATGCAGCTGATCTGTATCGGGGCATTGGTGATTACACTAAAGCTTTGGATACTTGGTATATTGTCTATCGAAGTTATGATCGAGATGGACATCCAAAAGCACCTCATGCAATGTTTCAATGTGGATTTACTTACGATAGTGTTTTGAACAAAAAAGATTTGGCGAAAACATTGTATAATATGTTTTTGAAAAGATACCCAGATCATACTTTGGCAAAAGATGCAAAATTACTTTTAGCTAATTTGGATAAATCGCCAGAGGATTTAATTAAAGAATTTCAGAAAAAAAATAAGCAATGAAGATGATGGATTTATAATTAAGGATTTTTCCAAGCAACTAAATTCATAATCCTCATTTTATTAAGATAAGTTTAAAAGAATCCATCGTGCAATAAAGCTCAACAACTCTTATCTTGCAATTAATTTTTTAGAATATAATTTTTTACAAAAAGATATCATTATGCGTTTTACAATTATTTTACTTTTCATCCTTTCTTGTTTTCAGATTCAAGCACAAAACGGAATTGATTTTTTCCACGGAACATGGGAAGAAGCACTTGCCGAAGCGAAAGCTCAAGACAAATTAATTTTCGTAGATGCCTATGCTGTTTGGTGTGGTCCATGTAAGCGAATGGCAAAAAATGTTTTTACAAACAAAGAGGTAGGAGAATTTTACAATGAGAACTTTATCAATATGAAAATTGATATGGAGAAAAAAATGGGTCGAGCTTTTGGGCGAACGTATCCAGTTTCTGCATTTCCAACTTTGATGTACATCGATTACAAAGGAGAATTAGTGCATAAAGTAAAAGGTGGACAGCAGGTTGAGCCTTTTATTAAATTAGGAAAATTTGCTTTATCAAAAGTTGACAATAGCAAAGATTTTGAAGTCGCTTACGAAAAAGGAGATCGAAGTCCTGAGTTAGTTTATAATTATGTAAAAGCATTGAACAAAGCAGGAAAACCAAGTTTGAAAGTTTCCAATGAATATATTCGTTCGCAAGAAGATTTGACAACAGATCAAAATTTGAAATTTCTCTTGGAAGCTACAGTAGATGCAGATTCTCGAATTTTTGATTTGATGATTGAAAATAAAAGTGCGATTGAAAAGTTGACTTCAAAAGAAGAAGTAAAAAATAAAATCGAAAAAGCATGTTATCGAAGTGCTGAAAAAGCAGTAGAGTATCAAAATGCAGATTTGCATCAAGATGCTTTGAAAAAAATGAAAAAGTATGTTCCTGAAAGATCTGCTAAGTTTGCTGTTTATTCAGAAATGAAATTTTGCTTGGCTTGTGGAGATGAAAAAAAATATTTGAAGGCTTGCGAAAAGTATGCAAAGAAAGGAGCTAAAAATGATCCTGCGAAATTGAATGACTTGGCTTTAGCCGTTTCTGAAAATTTTCCAAAAAACCCAAGTGCCTTAAAAAAAGCAGAAAAATATGCAAAGAAAGCATCTGAAAAAGGCAACGATTATAATTACTACATGACTTACGCAACAATTCTTTTAAAGAATGGAAAGAAAAAAGATGCATTAAAAATGGCAAATAAATCACTCGATTTAGCAAAAGGAAAAAGAGGAGCAGAAGGAACTGTTATGCGATTAATTCGTAAAATTGAGAAAAGTTAATTTATGATTCGTGATTCGTAAAATTGTTACGAATCACGAATCACAAATAGATCACCACATATCAAAATTAAAAAATCCCATATCTGAACATTATGAAAAAAATTACACTTTTCATTCTACTCCTTTCTTTTCTATCTACTGATGTTTTTGCCCAAAAAGAAGGTATTCAATTCACTCAACAAAATTGGAATCAAGTTATCATTCAAGCTGCGAAGGAAAATAAAATTATTTTTATTGATGCCTATACTGATTGGTGTCAACCTTGCAAAAAAATGGACAAACAAGTTTTCCCTCAAAAACTAGTGGGTGATTTTTACAATAAAAATTTTGTCAATGTTAAGTTGAATATGGAAAAAGGAATTGGTGAAGAACTAAAAAAGAAGTATGATGTTTTCTTTTTTCCAACGTTTCTTTTCTTGACTGCTGATGGAACGATCGTTCATCGAATTGCAGGTTATCAGTCTGTTCCAAAATTATTAGAATTAGGAAAAACGGCGATTGACCCAAGCAAAAGACTTTCTGCTTTTGAGGAGCGATTTGAGAAAGGAGATCGTGATCCAGATTTTTTGATGAAATATACTGATGTGCGAAAAGCAGCCATGGATGGCACGCATAATGAAATTGCAGAGGAATATTTGAATACACAAAAAGATTGGACAACGAAGGAAAATTTGAAATTTATTTTCAAACAAGTGGACGATACTGACTCAAAATTATTCGATTATATGTTGGAAAATCGAGCTGTTTTTGAAAAACAATTTAAGGTATCTCGAGTCGCTGGAAAAATTGAAAACTTGATTTATCAAAAAGTTTATGATAATCAAGGAAATGCTTCTTTGGATGAATTGGATCGTTTATTTAATAAAGTTTATGAACCCAAAGTGGCCGAGCAAGCTTCCTCTCGATTTAAAATGAATTATTTTTTGGAAAGAAAATCTAGTGAAAACTATGCAAAGGAAGCGATCAAATATTATGAGAAAAATTCACCTAGAGATCCAAGTGAATTGAGTGATGTTGCTTATAATTTTTATGACTTAGATGTGAGTAATAAGAAATTATTAAAGAAAGGATTGAAGTGGACAAAAAAAGCGGTGAAGTCAGATCCTAGTTTATTTAATTATGAAGCCATGGCTGCCGTTTATTATAAATTAGGAAAAAAACGAAAAGCAAAGAAAAGCATCAACAAAGCAATCGACGCTGCAAAAAAAATGAATGAAGATTATTCTGAAACACAGAAATTGTTGGAGAAGATTAAAGCGATGTAGATTTTAAATCTCTTTATTTAAAATAATAGGGCTGTCAGCACTTTGAGTGCTGACAGCCCTTCTTATTTCCTATTTTCCCAAAAAACAAAAAGCCCATCCAAAATTAATTGAATGAGCTCATTTGGAGGTCGCGGACGGATTCGAACCGCCGTAGATGGATTTGCAATCCACTGCCTAGCCACTCGGCCACGCGACCATTTTTTATTTCAAATCAAAATCCACATTAGGATTTTTTTCGGCTGCAAATATATAAATATTTTTATAACCATGCAGAAATATCTTTGTGAAACGGAAAAAAATTATTTTTGTTGAGTTTTTTTATAGAAAAAAAGATATTTCTCACTTAACGTACGGCATACAATTACTATATTGAAAAATATTTATCAAAACAAACGAAAATAGAAACCTACAATGACTCTAATATCATTCTTAGCCTTTACAATTTTGGTAGCAGCCATTTCCTATTATTACACCAGTAATGATACCAATAAAACATCTGATGATTATTTCCTTGGAGGCCGAAGTTTAACCGCTGGGGTTATTGCTGGATCATTATTATTAACCAATTTATCAACAGAACAATTAATTGGTTTAAATGGAACTGCATTTACAGAAGGTATCTTAGTGATGGCCTGGGAAACACTTGCAGCAGTTGCGATGGTGATAACTGCATTATTTCTTTTACCTCGATACCTAAAAGGAGGATTGACCACCGTTCCTCAATTCCTAGAATCAAGATATGATACGGTGACAAAAACGATAGCTTCTGCTTTATTTTTGTCTGGTTATGTTGTGGTTTTATTACCAATTGTACTTTATTCTGGAGCACTAGCTTTTGTTTCTATGTTCGATATTCCTCAGCAATTAGGAATATCTCATACTGCTGCTCTTTGGCTTTGTGTTTGGGGAATAGGAATTATCGGATCTATTTATGCGGTTTTTGGAGGCTTAAAAGCAGTTGCCATTTCTGATTCTATTAATGCCATCGGATTACTTATCGGAGGATTAATGATTCCTATACTTGGTTTGCTTCATATTGGAGATGGATCTATTGCAACGGGGATAGATAACTTATATGAATTTGATCCATCAAAATTCAATGCGATCGGTGACTCTTCTGCTGCTGTTCCTTTTGCTACTATTTTTACGGGAATGATGTTGGTTCAATTATTTTACTGGGGAACTAACCAAGCAATTATCCAACGTGCGCTTGCAGCAAAGGATCTGAAAGAAGGACAAAAAGGATTATTACTTGCCGCAGGTGTAAAAATATTAGGCCCTTTAATTTTAGTGCTTCCAGGGATGATTGCATTTTATTTATTTAAAGGTCAATTAGATACGCCAGATCAAGCTTATCCTGAATTGGTGAAAGCAGTTCTGCCTGCGCCATTGGTTGGATTTTTTGCAGCAGTAATCTTTGGTGCAATTATGAGTTCATTTAATAGTACCTTGAACAGTTCTGTTACTTTATTTGGTTTAGATATTTACAAAGAACATATCAATAAAGATGCTTCTGATGAAACGGTGATAAAATATGGAAAACGATTCGGGCTATTATTAGCTTTCTTAGCCATGTTTATTGCACCATTTATTGCTAATGCGCCAAAAGGTTTATTTGGTTATTTACAAGAAATAAATGGATGTTATAGTATTCCTATTTTGACAATTATCATTGTTGGATACTTGACTAAACGAGTTCCAGCGATTGCTGCAAAAGTTGCTATAATTTTAGGAGCTGTTCTTTATGCAATTAGTCAATTCATTTTAAAGCCTTTTGTTTTTGGGAAAGAGGACTATCCACACTTCCTTCATGTCATGGCGATTCTTTTTGTGATGAATGTTATCATCATGTTGGTAATTGGCCAATTAAAACCAAGAACAACAGATTTCAAATTAGCATACAGTAAAGAAGTTGATATTACTCCTTACAAATATGTCAAACAAGTGAGCTTAGTCATTTTACTTATTGTGATTTCTTCATATGTTTATTTCTCTTAATTTTTGATTTAGATTAAAAAAATGGGACTTTTGATAAAACATTATCGGAAGTCCCATTTTTTTATTTTACACTAAATCAATTATTGAATAATGAAATTTACCAAACTGATTTTTCTTTCCCTTCTTTTTCTTTTCGCACAATTTGCCAATGCTCAAGTTGCCGAACTTTCCAAAGTTGAAAAATATATTAAGAAAAAATTGCCAAATGCGAGTGTCAAGAAATTAAAGACATCCGATCATTTTAAAGAAGTTTATGAAATAAAATTCAAACAATATTTAGATCATAAAAATAAGAGTGCAGGGACTTTCGAACATCGAATTTTTCTTTCCCATGTGGGCAGAAAGAAGCCAATGGTTTTCGTAACAGAAGGTTACGCTGGTCGCCAACGAACTTATGAATTATCCAAAATTTTAAATTCCAATCAACTGATCGTGGAGTATCGTTTTAACGGAGGTTCTCGCCCAAAAAATATTCAATGGCAATATCTCACCAACGATCAAGCGATGGATGATTTGCATCGCATCAGAAAGTTGTTTAAGAAATTTTATAAAAAAGAATGGATCAGCACAGGCATCAGTAAAGGAGGAACAACCACTTTAATTTATAAAAGTAAATACCCTAAAGATGTTTGCGTTGCAGTTCCCTATGTTGCGCCTTTGGCATTCGCACAAGAAGACCCTCGAACAGATAAACATCAAAAGATTATTGGAACGGAAGAGTGTCGAAATAAATTAATCGCTATGCAAAGAAATATGTTGGAGCGAAGAGCGGAACTCATTCCCATGATCGAAAATTATGCGACGGAGAAATCACAAACATTTTCAATCGGAACTGAAGCCGTTTTGGAATATGCGACTTTAGAATTACCATTTGCTTTTTGGCAATGGGGTGGTGATTGTGAAAAAATTCCAACTGCGGAATCTAGCGCAGAAGAGATTTTTGATTAAAAAGAAAAAATCGTGAGTTGGAGTTTTTATGCGGATGCTTCGATTGAATATTTTGCACCAGCATTTTATCAATTTATGACTGAGCTAGGTTATTACGGTTTTCCAACAGAGAATGTCAAAGACTTACTTCAAGTGGTAAAAAATCCTACCAATCGAATCTTTGGGCCAAAAGATGTGGACTTAACTTATAAACCATATTTGCAAGACGTGAATGATTTTTTGATGAAAAAAGGAAAACGAGTGCTTTACATTTATGGAGAAATTGATACTTGGACAGCTTGTGGTGTTACACCAAATCCAAAAACGGATGCATTGAGAATGACTTTGAAAGGTGGCCCGCATACGACTCGGATTAAGAATTTTTCGGAAGAGGATCAAAAGAAAATTTATGATAAATTGGATGATTGGTTGAAGGCGGAGGTGACGCCGTTGAAGAATTAATTTTAAGAAGACTTGATAAGTTTCAGCATTTGAGAAATGTTCAATGAGAAGTGGTCTGTGAGAAATGGGGCGGGTTGGGCACGGCGAAAAATGAGGGTGCGGGAGCTTGCCTTGTGTAAAGCATTTTTTTCGCCTAGGGTTTTTGGTTCTTTTTTGCCAATGCAAAAAGAACAAACTCTCCTATATCCACTTCCTTCAAAGATTAGACTAAGAGTCAATGAAAAGGAATCTAATAATATGATTGCAAAACCTTTTCATTGGTTCTTAGAGTGGTGCTTGTTACTTTTTTCATTCGAAAAAAAAGTAACCAAAAATTCTTGGCGAAAAAATGCCTAACACAAGGCAAGCACCCGCGCCCTCATTTTTCGCCGTGCCGAACCCGCCCCGTTTCTCACAGACCACTATTTATAAACCATTACTCATTGACCACTACTCAAAAAACACAATATCTATTTTTTCATAAAAAAAGGTGTTAACCCAAACGGACTAACACCTTTCATCTTTCATCTAATTTATTTCTTACAAATCGAACTTAATCCCTTGCGCCAAAGGCAATTCGCTACTGTAATTAATCGTATTCGTTTGTCGTCGCATGTAAGCTTTCCATGCATCAGAACCACTTTCACGTCCTCCTCCAGTTTCCTTTTCACCACCGAAAGCACCACCGATTTCAGCACCACTTGTTCCAATATTTACATTCGCGATTCCACAGTCTGAACCTGCAGTCGAAAGGAATTGCTCTGCTTCTTTTACAGAATCAGTAATGATTGCTGAAGACAAACCTTGAGGAACATCATTTTGCATCGCAATCGCTTCATCCAAAGTTTTATATTTCATCAAATATAAAATTGGAGCAAAAGTTTCATGCTGTACAATTTCGAAATGATTTTCCACTTCTGCAATTGCAGGTTTTACGTAGCAACCACTTTTGTATTCTTTTCCTTTTAAAACTCCACCAGCAACAATTAATTTTCCACCTTCTTCTTTCACTCTTCTCAATGATTCAGAATATGCTTCTACTGCATCAGTATCAATTAATGGACCAACGTGATTTTTAGAATTTAAAGGATTTCCAATTTTGATTTGTTTGTATGCTTTCGTGATTTTATTTTTCACCGCATCATAAACACTTTCGTGAATAATCAATCGTCTAGTCGAAGTACATCTTTGTCCCGCAGTTCCTACTGCTCCAAAAACAGCACCTGGTAAAACCAAATTCATATCTGCACTTGGAGTAATGATGATGGCATTATTTCCACCTAATTCTAAAATCGTTCGACCTAATCGACCTGCCACTTCTTGATTTACAATTTTCCCCATTCGAGTACTTCCTGTAGCAGAAATCAAAGGAACTCTTTTATCCTTTGTCAAATATTCTCCCACTTTATAATCTCCATTAATCAAGCAAGAAACTCCTTCAGGAACTTTATTTGCTTTCAAAACTTTTTGGAAAATATTCTGACAAGCTACTCCACAAAGAGGTGCTTTTTCAGAAGGTTTCCAAATACAAACATCTCCACAAACCATTGCTAACATCGAATTCCAAGACCATACGGCAACAGGAAAATTGAATGCTGAAATAATTCCAACAATTCCAAGTGCATGCCATTGTTCATACATTCTATGATTAGGTCGTTCAGAGTCCATTGTCAATCCATATAACTGTCGAGACAATCCAACAGCAAAATCACAAATATCAATCATCTCTTGAACTTCTCCATAACCTTCTTGAAGGCTCTTTCCCATTTCGTAAGAAACTAATTTCCCCAACGCATCTTTGTTCTCTCGAAGAGCTTCTCCATATTGTCTAACAATTTCTCCACGCTTTGGCGAAGGCATTGTTCTCCAAGTAGCATATGCTTTTTGCGAAGCTTTCACTACTCGCTCATAATCAGCTTTGGTAGTAACACCTACACTACCGATATACGCCCCATCAACTGGAGAGTACGATTCGATATATTCTTTAGAAGCATAAGATTTTAGTCCTGTGCTCGTTCCATTATTCTTGGCTTTAAGACCTAGTTTTTTTAAAAAATCTTTTTTCATTTTTTACATTTTAAAATTTCTCAACAAACTTGAGAAATAACACTTTGGTTAGGTAAATATTAAATTGGTTGCAAAATTATAAAAATTTTACATGAAAAAAATTAAGTATTGGTCAATTAATAAGTTCCTGATTTAGACGAGGATATTTTGTTCTCAGTTTGTGTTTTAATGAAAGATAATTGTTGATACTTTAACTGAGTTAAAGTTAAAAATGAGAGCAAAAGATTCCGTCCAAATCGAGGAATTATTATTTGACCATTACTAAACGAAAAAGATTAAAAAAAGGTACTGTTAAAAATGTCTTTTAGAATTGGTTTAAACCTTGGGAATTTATTCTTGCTTGCTAAACAGTTCCTTTTTTTAGTCGATTATTATGCTCCACTTTTAAAAAATTAAACCCATCTTTTAGGTAAGATTATCATTTTGCTGAGTTTTTAATCTTGATCTTTTTTCTCTCGGAATATTTAAGTTTTTATTCTCGATAAAAGCATCTGCTTTGAAAATGCTTTTTTTTCAATAGAATTTGTAATTTCGCACCCGAAAATTATAACCTATTTATTATATTTTAAAATAAAAAAACCACAATATGAAGTTAGATGATTTAGTAGCCGTAAGTGGAATGTCAGGCGTATACAAATTAGCAGCCAATAGAAATAATGGTTTAATCATAGAAGATTTGGACGACGGTAAAAGAAAATTTGCCCCAGCAAGAAAGCATCAATTCACTCCTTTAGCAAGTATTGGAATTTTCACGCTTGATGATTCGACTGAATTGAAGATAATATTTAGAACGATGGTGGAGCAAATGGAGAATAATCCTGTTCCTTCAGCCAATGGTTCTTCAAAAGAATTACATACTTACTTTAAGTTAATTTTGCCTGATTACGATGAGGACAAAGTTCATACAAGCGATATTAAAAAAGTAATCAAATGGTTCAATTTCTTGAATGAAAGAAGTTTGATCGACATGGAAGATGAGCCTGAAGAAACCGAAGAGAAATCGGAGGAAGAAGAATAGAAAAAAATGATGAACTATAAATGATAAATCCTATCATTTATAGTTCATTATTTTTTTCAGCCCTAATTTTTGAAAACAACACCTTTACATACATAAATGAATAACCCAACACACCCTAATCTTAGGCAACGTACGTATTTGCCTAATGAATTTAAAATTACCGTATGGTCAAAAATGAGACCTTATTTTCATGAATTACTTCGAAGAGATATTAAATCTTACAAAGATTTAGAAAAGTGGATTTTAGATCAACATGAATTAACTCATGTTATTCAAGAAGAATTTGACTATAGAAAAAATAACCATTTCATTTATCAAACCGAAGATCAACGAGTAGCTGAACTTTACGAATATGCTGTTCAAGAATTATTTCCCAAAATTACTCCATTCGAAAAACAATTAGATGAAAAACTATCGATGTGTAAATTCGCCTCGAATATTTCAGATGATATAAATTTAACTTATTTACGAAGTATCAAATAACTACCAAATGATCTATGTTTAAGAATTTTGATTCGTTTCTAATTCAACATTAATCATTCAGAATTAATTCTAATTATGTACAAAGGAAAGAAAGTGATTGTCGTTTTACCTGCTTATAACGCAGCATTGACATTAGAAAAAACTTACAAAGAAATCCCGTTTCCATTAGTGGATGAAGTAATTCTTTGTGATGATGCAAGTAAAGATAACACCTCTGAATTAGGTCGACAAATTGGTATCAAACATATCATTCGACATGAAAGTAATAAAGGTTACGGCGGTAATCAAAAATCACTTTATAACAAAGCATTGGAATTAGGTGGAGACATTGTTATCATGCTTCACCCTGATTATCAATACACACCAATGTTGATTCCTGCTATGGTAAATATTATTGGTGATGATTTATATCCAGTAGTTTTGGGTTCCAGAATTTTGGGAAAAGGAGCGTTGAAAGGAGGGATGCCTTTGTATAAATATATCGCAAATCGCTTATTGACTTTTACTCAAAATATGTTGGTCAATTATAAATTATCAGAGTACCACACAGGTTATAGATCCTTTAGTCGAGAAGTTTTGGAAGGCATTAATTTCAATGCGAATGATGATGATTTTGTATTTGATAATGAAATGTTGTCGCAAATAATTTATGCAGGTTTTGATATTGCAGAGGTGACTTGTCCGACAAAATATTTTGATGAAGCGTCTTCAATTAACTTTCAACGAAGTGCGAAATATGGGATGGGAGTTTTGAGAGTTTCGTTGGGACATTTTTTCCAACGGATGGGATTGGTGAAAATGGAGATGTATAAAAAACCTAAGAAGAGTTAAACAGATAATCAGTTGATTAGATAATCAGGTCTTTCACATTGTATGATTGATTTTTAATTAACAATCAATCTATGATTTCGACTCCTGCTCAATCAGATCAAAAGCTTTTCTACCAATAAAAATTGCAGCTAAAACGAGGGTATAAGTAAGTGTGGCGGTCATATCAGGCTTCAAATTTAGTTAGGTAAAATAAATGAATTCCTTTTTAACTATCGTAAAACTAACGCTAAATTGGTATTACTTCTCAGCGATTATTTCACCTCAAATGTAATATGCCGACAAATCTAAACATTAACCAACAGGAATTAAAATCTTACCTCGATTCTTGCGTAAATAAATTCAATAGGCCTGACTTTATTAAAAATGATCCGATCTCCATTCCTCATCAATTTTCGCGAAAACAAGATATTGAAATTATGGGTTTTTGGGTCTCCATGTTGGCTTGGGGACAACGAAAAACAATCATTAATAAAGCGAACGAATTGATTCAATTGATGGATGGTGCTCCTTATGATTTTATTTTAAATCATGAGGAAAAAGATCGGAAGCCTTTTTTAGATTTCAAGCATCGAACTTTTCAAGCGATAGACACACTTTATTTTTTAGAATTTTTCCAAGACTTTTATCAAAAAAACGAATCACTCGAGAGTGCTTTTTCCAATCACCTTACTCCTAAAAGTGAAAATATTGAAGCTGCGCTAAAAGGTTTTCACGAACAGTTTTTTTCCCTTCCTGATGCACCTCACCGAACTCGAAAACATGTTTCAACTCCTATTCGAAATTCTGCTTGCAAACGATTGAATATGTTTCTTCGATGGATGGTTCGGAAAGATAAAAAGGGAGTTGATTTTGGGATTTGGAAAAAAATAAAACCGTCGCAACTATTGATGCCTTTAGATGTGCATGTAGATCGAGTAGCACGAAGGTTGAATCTTTTGCAGCGGAAACAAACAGATTGGAAATCGGTCATCGAATTGACGAATAACTTAAAACAGTTTGATCCAAAAGATCCTGTGAAATATGATTTTGCTTTGTTTGGAGTGGGCGTTTTGGAGAAAGATCAATTCTCTTAATCAACTCGATCGACTTGGCAATTATAACATCCTGGGCTAGCATTATGAATTTGAATATATTTCGCTGATTCATTTTCAAAAACATTTTCAATCTCCTTGCCCAAAGTTTTTCCTTCTACCGTTAGTCCATCTATCATCATTCCTTCACCATCATAAATTCTCAATGAAAGCAATCTATGCTTCAACATAATTGGAATTTCGTTGATTTCCAATTGAGCAATTCGAGCATTTTTTCTAATAAAAATTGGTCCAGAAGATTGATATGGTGAATTCACTTTGTGATGTGCGAATGGAAATAAAATAACTTCTTCTCCAATGTTAGCATCTTCTAAACTTACTCGACATGGAAAACCTGGCTTTTCATTTACGATCATCTTCACCGCATTTATATCTTTTAATTCTTCCTCTGACAAATCGAAAAAGTGATTAAGACTTACATCTTCGATTGCTTTTATTTGAAATTGAATATTCATTTTTTGATATTTTTATTCAAAGATAACACCTAGCTCAAGATCTATCAATCCGATTCTTGCGCAATTTTTGATGAAAAATTCAAGCACTCATATCCATTCATGGCTATTTTTCTTTCAGGCTTCCATCGATAACCTCCCATCTCTCCATTTTGTCGAATTACGCGATGACAAGGAATTAAATAGGCAATTGGATTTTTTCCAATTGCAGTTCCGACAGCTCGTGTTGCTTTGGGGTTTTGGATTTTTTCAGCAATGTCTTGATAGGATAATAATTGCGAGGAAGGAATTTGCAGAAGTGCTTTCCAGACTTGAACTTGAAATGGAGTGCCTTGTAAATCCAAACCAATTTTTTGTTTTGGTATTTTCCAATTTTTAAAAAACGCTTGAACTAGTTTTCCATTTTTACCAAGTCCTTTTGTAAAAGTGGCATTTGCAAATTCTTTCTCTAAATCCTTTTCGAGAATTGTTTGACCATCAGTAAATGATAATTTACAAATTCCTTTTTCTGTTTCTGCGACGATTGCTTTTCCAAAAGGTGTATAGATTTCCTCAAAATTAATTTCCAATCCATCGCCTCGTTTTCGAAATTCTCCAGGGGTACACGCTTCCATTTTTAGAAAAAGATCATGCAGTCTTCCATTGCCTGACAAACCAACTTCATAAGCTGTTTCCAAAGTTGACTTTCCAGCATGAAGAGATTTTTTAGCTTGCTCAATCGTGGTGTATTGTAAAAATACTTTAGGTGAGACACCTGCCCATTTTTGAAAAAGTTTTTGGAAATGATATTTACTTAAATTTACTTGAGCGGCAATTTCATCAAGGTTGGGTTGATCGATATGGTTCGTTTTGATAAAACGAATAGATTGGGCAATTAGATCGAAATGATAATTATTTTCCATGTTGCAAGTATCGAATTATTTTAAACTTTAAACAATCCGATTCTTGCTTTTCTTTTTTCTAACTTTTACTTCATCTCATATTCCACTCTCAAAAAATCATTTAATTGTTGAATGTCTACCACTCCAATTAAATTTTCATCTTCAAAAACAGGTAGAATTCGTAATTCTTGACTAACTAATTTTTTATAAAAAACATGAAGCGAATCAGCTGGAGAAATAGTTTCTTTGACTTCTGAAATAAATTCTTCGACCTCGTGATTTTCATGTGCATCCGTCGGAATACTTTTCGCCACCTCCACAATTTCAGGTTGAGAAAAAACACCTGCAATTGTTCCATCCTCATTTTTCACTAAAAAATCTTTTTCCAAACCTCGTTTCAATATTTCTAATGCATGAGCAATGTGATCATTCTTTTTGAAAATATTGACTGGCTGACGAATCAATTCTGAGATAGAATGTTTTTTTAAAATTTCTTCAAATTTCACCATTCGATATTCTTGCCTTGCCATAAAAAACATAAAAGCACTCGACAATAAAAAAAGTGGAATCAAATAAAATGTCATTCGTGGCGGCACCAAAATATAAGCTAAAACAACCAGTAAAATAGCCATCCCTTGTCCCAAATAAGTCGTCACTAATGTCGCTCGTCTTCGCCCTAAACTTGGAGAAAGTAATGATCTAAAAATTCGCCCACCATCCATCGGGAAGGCAGGAATCAAATTAAATAACGCTAGAAAAATATTGATTAAAAGAAATAAGGTGACAAAGTTTTCAGGGTTTCCAAACACTAACCTTGATGTTCCAAGGTTGGAAAGATCTATGCTCGAAGTCATCCAACCGTACCCTCCAAAAATGCCTGCTAGCAAAATATTTACTAAAGGTCCAGCAAATGCAACGACCGATTCGTCAATTGGTTTCTCTGGCAAACCATCCAATCGAGCAACGCCACCCAATGGTGAGAGAATAATATCTTTGGTTTGAACACCATATCTTTTGGCAGAAAAAGCATGTCCGAATTCATGTAAAATCACACAAATAAAAACTCCAATCATTAATACTGCAAACCATCCTACACTTTCCCAATTCATTCCATTCCGCCTTCCTTCAATTGCCACCCATACTAACATTAGCACGAATGACCAATGTAGTTTAACTGGAATGCCAGCGACTTTTGCGATTTGGAATGCTCCTTTCAAAGAATGAATGTTGATTGATGTAATATTTGATTAAACGTGAAAACTTCCCTTTTGGTTGTTATTAAAACATTAAACTTTTTCAGAATGTCTTTTAAAAAATATAGCTATAAAAAATAAAATAACTCCAATCGGTAAGGATAAGTTATTGCTTTTTGAAAGGTCAAGCATTCCCATCTTTGTTTGGAAACCATTAATTTCTGTCGATTCAGACCATCTACCAAATGAATTGCCACTTGCATCCATCAAGTCAAATCTAACTTTATATTTTCCATTTTTGCTTAAAGAAAACGCGCCTGAACACATGCCATGACCTATTGAAATTTTTCCGGCTTTTGAAGTGAGATAATAAATAGTTGATACTTTGGTCTTCAAATCCATCACTTCCGTTTTAACCAAAGTTTCTGAATCATCATTTATTTTTACTTGGAAATGAGCAAAAATTTCGGGTCCACATCCATACTCGATATAGGTAGTATTTAAAAATTTAGGTCTCATTTCGGATTTCCAAAATGGGTTTTTTGTATCAATTTCATTTTTGACTTTCCATTTTGTTTTTTGATTTCTATAAGAATCGACCTTATTCATCCTTTCATTCAGTCCATCTATTTTCAACCAATATTCTTCCCCCACTTTTAAGAGTTCCTGTGGTTTTAAAATCGCTTGGGTTAAACCAAATCCACCTTTCTTAATAATTTCTACCTTTAATTTTACAATATGATTTTCACTTTGTAAATACGCTGAATTTTTTCCATCTAAATTATTAATGATCTTTTGTGAGGCGGCATAACCTTCAATCATGATGATCGAATTTTTTGCAATTTCACCTCCTTTTGGAAAAACCCAAAGTCCACTCATTCCACAATCTGCAAAAAGAGATATGCTATAAAAAAAGACGAAAAATAAAATTGATAACTTTTTCATATAAAATATTTATTGAAATTTAAATGATAACGTTTTCTTTAAAGATTCCTTTTTTTATCAAAAGGGTGCATCCTTTTGATAAAAAATAACAAAGGCAACAACTCAAACGAGTCATTGCCTTTGTTAATATTTTTCCAAAAAAGAAATTACACCTTCGCTGGTGCTCCCAAAATCGGAGCATATAAATTTCCTTTTTTAATTATCTCTCTCGAAATCACTACTCGCTGAATCTCAGAAGTTCCTTCATAAATTTGAGTAATCTTCGCATCTCGCATCAATCGTTCTACGTGATATTCTTTTACAAAACCATATCCACCATGCACTTGCACCGCTTCTACTGTATGTTTCATAGCAACTTCTGAGGCAAAGACTTTTGCCATCGCAGCAGACATGGTGTAGTCCATTTTCTCATCTTTCATCCATGCAGCTCGGTGAACCATCATTCGTGCAGCATCAATGTCTGTTGCCATATCCGCCAATTTAAAAGCAATCGCTTGGTGCTGATTAATTGGTTTTCCAAATGCCGCTCGCTCATGAGAATATGCAACTGCTAACTCATAAGCACCTGCTGCAATTCCAACTGCTTGAGATGCAATTCCAATTCGCCCACCTGTCAAAACTTTCATAGCAAATTTAAAACCGAACCCATCTTCACCTATTCTATTTTCTTTTGGCACTTTTACATCGGTGTACATAATTGTATGAGTATCCGAAGATCGGATTCCTAATTTGTCTTCTTTTGCTCCAATTCCAACTCCATCCCAATCTGTCTCAACAATAAATGCATTGATTCCTCGGTGCCCTTTTTCACGATCAGTTTGTGCGATCACCAAATGAACCTTTGAAGTACCTCCATTGGTAATCCAGTTTTTAGTTCCATTCAAAAGATAATGATCGCCCATGTCGATTGCAGTAGTTTGCTGACTTGTCGCATCACTTCCTGCTTCCGGTTCAGACAAACAAAAAGCACCAATCCATTCTCCTGCTGCCAATTTCGTCAAGTATTTTTGCTTTTGATCTTCCGTTCCAAATGTTTCCAATCCCCAACAAACTAATGAGTTGTTTACAGACATGGCAACTGAGCACGAATTATCAACTTTAGATATTTCTTCCATCGCTACACAATATGAAATTGTATCCATTCCACCACCTCCATATTCTGGAGAAACCATCATTCCCATAAAGCCTAATTCACCCATTTTTTTGATTTGCTCGGTAGCATGAATCATTTTCGAGTCTCTTTCGATAACTCCAGGTTTTAATTCTTTTTGGGCAAAGTCTCTTGCAGCTTCTTGAACTGCTAAATGTTCTTCGGTTAATTCAAAATTCATACGAGTGGATTTTTATAGTTCTATTTTATGGTAAATCTTAACAAATACAAAAGTAGCGAATTTTCGCCTCAATATCTTGGTTTGATAAAAATCACTAAATAAAAAATATGCACATTTAATGTTTCTTAAATTAGTTTAAGATTCACGTTCTAATTCTATTTTATAAGACTTTCAATAAAATCGAAAATCCAAAAAGCATGGATCCGCTGATAAATAATAACAAATAAATAAACATTTTTATGTCTTCTAGTCCTCGTCCTTCTTTCAAAGTTATTTCTCTAAATCTAGAAGAAACTAATAGCAAAAAGGATGATAAAAAAACTAAACTTAAAGCAGTTATTACTCCATATCCAAACGGCACTTTTTCTCCAAACTGAACATAACCCAACAAGTCAGAAAAAAATAATACATTCCATAAAATGACTGTACCTATGGCAACTGATTTTTTTATTGGAAAGCCTCCTTGCTTTTGTCTAATCAAAACTTCTTGACTTTTAACGATAGCTTTACCACCTTGGTTTTGAAAAAAGCCAGTTTTTTTTATTTCATCAATAACTGTTTTTGGATTTTTGAATGTCCAAAAAATAACCTTTGAATTATAGCCTTCTACTTTATGATTTATTTTTATCCCTTGTCCTAAAAATGGAATTTGAGTATATGGCTCAATTGAAATAATATCGCTCGGTTGAAAAACTAAATTTCCTATAATCGTTGCATTAATTTCTAATTTATCTTGATTCACTTTCAATTTGGCAAGTGGCCAAGTAGCATTTGCCATTCCTATTCTTGCACCACCGGTTAATTCATATTTAGTCATCTGATTTTATTCAAACTAAACATCAAAAGTTATCTCAATTTCCTCCGTTGTCGGATGAGACTGACAAGTCAAAATAAATCCTTCTTCAATTTCATCATCATCCAAAGCATAGCAAGCTTCCATCTCAACTTTTCCTTTTATTACTTTTGCCATACAAGTCGAGCAAGATCCTGAGCAACAAGAGTAGGGTGGTTCATATTTTAAATCTAGTAAAGTATCTAAAATTGATTTCCCTTTTTTCACTTCTGTCTGAATCGTTTCGCCATCAAGGTGAACCGTTAATTTTGCTCCATCAACTGGCGCAGCTGCACTTACATGAGTCGTACTTTCATCACCAGAAACATTAGCTGTAAATCTTTCTGAATGAACACTATTTTTATCAATGCCCATTTCCAAAAGCGCATTTTCCACATCATCTATCATTCCTCCTGGACCACAAACGAAATAATGTGCTTCTTTGCTTCGAGTTGGATTATCTGCCAAAAACTTTTTTACACTCAATTTATCCACTCGTCCAACTTCTCCTTGCCAAGACATTTTTGCTTTTTTAAATATACCTCCAAAACCACCTGACTTCTCTTTTTTAGGTTGGCTCAAAGTATGGCAAACGATAAATTGATTTTGATATTTTCGTTCCATTTCATCCAACTGATATTTGAAAATAATAGACGCTTCATTTCTATTTCCATAAAAAAGAAAAACCGTAGAAAGTGGTTCTTTTTCCAAAACAGTTTTACCAATCGACATCAAAGGTGTGATGCCACTTCCTGCACCAAATAAATAAAACGTTCTATTTTTCTCCTCATCCAACTGCAACGTAAATCGCCCTTGCGGAATCATTACTTCTACCAAATCTCCTTCTTTTAGATTATTGCAAATATGATTGGAAACGATTCCCTTATCTACCTTTTTGACGGTAACGGTAACTCCATTTTCTAATGGGCTGCTTGACATAGAATATGCCCGACGTTCTTCTTTTCCATTTATATTAAACTTCAAAGTCAGATATTGTCCATGCGTATAATCAAATTTATCTTCCAAATCACTTGGTATTTCAAAAGTAATCGAAGATGCATCACTAATTTCAGGAGTGACTTTCATTACTTTCAAACTGTGAAATTGAGTACTCATATTTATTTTTTTGTAAAAATTATTTTAAAATTTTGCGCTGCAAAGGTAATGAACCTATTGTCTTTATTGATAACCTTTTTGTCAAATTATAGTTTAAAAATCGTATTTTTAAATCATTCCTTTTAATGAAAAAATATACGTCTAAATTATGAACTGGAAAGATTCTAAATATTTATTAGCTTATGTTGCTCCGCTTTCCGCTTTTGCAGCTATTTACTTTCAAGGTTATTGGTCATTTGTAACGGTATTTTTGGCATTTGCCATCATTCCTACATTGGATTTTTTAGTCCCTTATTCTGAACAAAATTTGACGGAGGACGAAGAAGTTTCAAAATTATCAACGATCATTTTTGATTGGTTACTTTACATAAACGTTCCGATGCTTTGGATTTTATTGTGGTATTTTTTCAGTACCGTTTCCGCAGGAGGTTTGGAGGTTTTTGAATTAGTAGGAATGACTTGGAGTGTCGGAGTTATCGTCAGTACGGTTGGTATAAATGTAGCTCATGAATTGGGTCATCGAGTAAAAAAATCAGAACAATTGATGTCCAAAATTTTATTACTCTCCGCATTGTACATGCATTTTTTCATCGAACATAATCGAGGTCATCATAAAAATATCGCAACAGATGAAGATCCAGCATCTTCTCGGTTGAATGAAAGTTTATATTCATTTTGGGTTCGTTCTACTTTCGGAGGGTATCGAAGTGCATGGAATTTAGAAAATGAAAAATTAAAAAAACAAGGTGCCTCTTTTTTCTCTTTAAAAAATGAAATGCTGATTTTCCAATTGATTCAGGTTGTTTATTTAGTTTTTGTTGGATTATATTTTGGATGGTTTGTGGTTCCTTTTGCCATCATTATTGCCATCACAGGATTCCTTTTATTGGAAACAGTCAACTACATCGAGCACTATGGTTTACGTAGGAAAAAATTACCCTCAGGCCGTTACGAAAATGTAACAATGCAACATTCTTGGAATTCAAACCATGAAATGGGGCGGATATTTTTATATGAATTGACACGACATTCAGATCATCACTTCAAATCGACTCGGAAGTTTCAAGTGCTTCGACATTTTAATGAAAGTCCGCAATTGCCTTATGGATATCCAGGGTCAATGTTGATTTCGTTTTTGCCACCGCTTTGGTTTAAGTTGATGAATGATAAAATCCCAACCGCTATCTCTTAAGAGGGAACGTGAATGGATAATTTTACTAAAAAAAAATCCAAGTCAGTTAATTATATGGAATACTGGTTTGGATTTTTTAGTTTTGCGCAACGAATTTTTCTTTTTAATTTTTTTTAGAAAAAGTACATGAGTCAAAAACTTTCCATTGTTATCCCTGCCTACAACGAAGCGCCGACCATTCATTTTATTTTGGATAAAATCAAGGCTGTTCAATTGATCGGTGATTTGAAAAAAGAAATTATCATCATCAATGATTTTTCGACTGATGATACTGAAGGAGCGATTCTTCGATATTCGGAAGCGAACCCTGAAATGAATATTCAATATTCCAAACACGAAGTCAACAAAGGGAAAGGTGCTGCACTTCATTCAGGTATCAAAAAGGCAACAGGCGATTTTTTGATTATTCAAGATGCAGATTTAGAATATGATCCTGAGGAGTATAATATTTTATTAAAACCGATGTTGGATGATGTGGCGGATGTAGTTTATGGTTCAAGATTTATCGGAGGAAAACCTCATCGTATTTTATTTTACTGGCACTCGATAGGAAATAAATGGTTAACAAATTTGTCGAATATGATGACCAATTTGAATTTGACTGATATGGAAACTTGCTATAAATTATTTAAAACGGAAATGGTGCAGAGTTTAAATTTAAAAGAAAATCGTTTTGGCTTTGAACCAGAAGTAACTGGCAAAATTTCTCGAATCCCAAATGTTAGAATTTATGAAGTTGGAATTTCGTACTATGGAAGATCCTATGAAGATGGGAAAAAAATTGGTTGGAGAGATGGTTTCCGAGCGATTTATTGTATTTTAAAATATAATACTTTTTGGAAAAAATAAATTTGTAAATATCTTGTTATAAAATCACTCGAACTATTAATATTATTCCAAAAATCACAAATGCAATTCCTGAAACTCTGCGAACTAATAAAATATTTTTAGGTTTTAAATATTTGCGTATCACTTTTGCCAAGTAAACTTTCAATGTATCGGAAGCAATAATCACAAAAAGTATTGCTCCAAAAAAAAGAAAAAATTCATTTTCACTAAATCCACTTTCTGCTAATTTACCTGCTGCAATCACTCCCCAAAAGAAAAATGTAAATGGATTTAAAGTATTGACTAAAAATCCTTTGAGCAACATTTTGAAATAAGAAAAATTCTTTTTGTCAGGAACTTCTTCGAGATCTTGTTGTATTTCTTTTTCTGAAAAAAAATCATCGGTAGGCATTTTCGGTGGTTTTGAAAAATACGTTGCCAATCCAATTAATATCAAAGCGATTCCTCCTGCAATTCCTAAAGTCAAATTAAATCCATCCATTTTTACCACTGCCTGAATATAACTCAATCCAAAATAAACTGCTGCTACAAATAATACATCACTTATAAATACTCCCAACGCTACCATCATTCCTGCTCGAAATCCATGTTCAATTCCTGCTTGCAACAATGCAAACAAAATTGGCCCAGCCATAACTGTCAATGTCAATCCAAAAAGCAATCCTTCCAATAATGCGTTCAAATGTTTTTATTTTTTCAAAAAATTAATTACAAAATAATTCCAAGAGAGGTAGTCTGTGAGTAGAGTTCGTTGAGAAGTAGTCTATGAAGAACGGGGCGGGTTGAGTGCTGCGAAATATGAGGGTGCGGGAGCCTGCTTTGTGAAGCGCATTTTTTTCGCCTAGGGTTTTTGATTCTTTTTTGCCAATGCAAAAAGAACAATCTGCCCAATATTCACTTCCTTCAAAAATTAGAATAAAAGTCAATGAAAAAGAATATAATTATACGATTTCAAAATCTTTTCATTGGCTCTCGCTTGCTAATCTGTTCTTTTTTTCATTGAAAAAAAAGAACCAAAAAATTATAGACGAAAAAATAGCTAAACACAAAGCAGGCTCCCGCACCCTCATTTTTCGCCGTGCCCAACCCGCCACGTTTCTCATGGCCTTCTCTCATAGAACCTCTTTTCATATTTATTAGAATTAAAGATAGTTTTTTAACTGTAAATCGTGGCCACAAGTTTCCTTCTTCCTCCATGATTTCGAAATTCACAAAGATAAACCCCTTGCCACGTTCCTAGATTTAACCGTCCATTGGTAATCGGAATCGTCACCGAACTTCCCACCAAAGTTGACTTAATATGCGCAGGCATATCATCTGCACCTTCCATCGTATGAATTAAATATGGTTCATGTTCAGGCATAATTCTACGATTAAAAACTTCCTCAAAATCTATTCGAACCGACGGATCAGCATTTTCATTTATCGTTAAACCTGCAGAAGTATGTTTTATAAAGAGATGGAATAATCCTATTTCTGGCAAATCAATTTTTTCCAAAATTGTCTGAGTAATTAAATGAAACCCTCGTGAGTGAGCAGGTAGAATTATTTCTTTTTGTAAAATCATGATAACCTTTTTAGTAAAAAATTTCGTCGTGGTAATTGAATTCAAATCTAAATCAATTTTCTGCTTTTTGAAAATTTGATTTTCAATATTCATCTAAAATCTTTTTTAACAAAAAAATTAAAGTCATGAAAAAAAATTTAATCTTAATGATCGCCTTGCTTTTTTCTACCTCATTTGTTTTTTCTCAAACATCTATAACTGGAAAAATTACGGACCGAAATACTGGCGAAGAAATGATTTCCGCTAATATTGTTATTTCTAAAAATGGGAATTTCATTCTAGGAGAAACGACCGACATTAATGGAAATTATAGTGTCCGAGTTGATCCTGGAACCTATGATTTGGAATTTTCTTACACGGGCTATACTCCACAAAAAATTACGCAAGTCGTTGCCAATGCTGGACAAGCAACAAAAGTAAATGTTCAACTTTCAATAGGAACAGCAATGATGGATGAGGTAGTTGTCACAGGTTACAAAGTTCCACTCATCAAACAAGACGAAACTAGCACAGGTGGCGTGGTCACAAGTGAGCAAATCAGAAACTTACCTACCAGAAATATTAATGCAATAGCTGCAGCAACTGCGGGAGCAAGTACATCCGATGAAGGAGGCTCCATAAAAATTAAAGGTTCTCGATCCAACGCAACAGATCATTATGTTGATGACACTCGAGTTAATAAAAAAGCAAAAACAGCATCCAAGAAAAAACCAAAAAAGGAAATTCCAAAACCAATCAACAATAGCAATGAAGAATACAATCATTTTGTAGAAAATGAATTTCTAACTTCTTCTGACAAACCACTTTCTACTTTTTCTATCGACGTCGATAATGCATCATATAGCAATGTTCGAAGGTATTTGAACAACTACCAAATGCCGCCAAAAGATGCGGTTCGCATCGAAGAATTTATCAACTACTTCGATTATGATTATCCGCAACCGAATTCTGTTGATCCATTTTCTATCAATACCGAAATTTCAGATTGCCCGTGGAACAATGAAAATAAATTAGTACACATTGGTTTGCAAGGTTATGAATTGCCGAAGGCACAAATGCCTCCTTCTAATTTAGTTTTTTTATTAGACGTTTCAGGTTCGATGCGTGCGCAAAATAAATTGCCGCTTTTGAGAAAAGCATTTAAATTGTTGGTGGAGCAACTTCGGCAAGAAGATAAAGTTTCGATTGTCGTATATGCAGGAGCGTCAGGTTTGGTTTTGCCACCAACTTCTGGAAGTGATAAGCATAAAATTATTTCTGCGCTTGATAGATTAAAATCAGGTGGAGGTACAGCAGGTGCTGCTGGAATAAATTTGGCTTATCAAACTGCCGAATCTACTTTTATCAAAAACGGAAATAATCGAATCATTTTGGCAACGGACGGAGATTTTAATGTGGGAACGAGTGGCAATGCTGCATTGGTAAAATTGATTGAAGAAAAAAGAAAATCAGGTATTTCACTTTCTATTTTAGGTTTCGGAATGGGAAATTATAAAGATGGAAAAATGGAACAAATCGCTGACAATGGAAATGGAAACTATGCCTACATCGACAATTTTCAAGAAGCTAAAAAAGTATTTGTACAAGAAATGGGAGGCACCCTTCACACCATCGCAAAAGATGTAAAATTACAAATTGAGTTCAATAAAAATTATGTCAAAGAATACCGACTCATCGGCTATGTCAACCGAAAATTAAAAGATGAAGATTTTGCCAATGATAAAAAAGATGCAGGTGATTTGGGTGCAGGTCATACGGTTACGGCACTTTACGAAATCGTTCCAACAAGTTCTGAATCTGCGAATAAAAAATCTAAGAATTTATTTAATCGAGTTTTTAAGAAATCGAATCCATCGAATGAAGATTGGATGACAATCAAGTTGCGATACAAGAAACCAAATGGTACAAAAAGTAAATTACTTAAAGTAAATGCGACAAATAAAAATATTGCATTTTCATCTGCTTCGGATAATTTTAAATTCTCTGCTGCGGTGGCAAGTTTTGGAATGTTGTTGCGAGACTCTAAATTCAAGGGTGATGCAGATTTTGATAAAGTTTTAAAGATCGCTCAAATTTCTTTAGGGAAAGATGAGTTTGGTTATCGAAATGAGTTTTTAGAATTAGTAAAGAAAGCGAAAGAAACGAATGCTCGTTTGACTGCTAAAAAATAGTTTTCCGACAGATTATGAAGAGCGTTATCTTTTAAAAAGATAGCGCTCTTTTTTTTTCAAAAAATAAAAAAAGATAACCATTCCCACCAAAAATATTTTTCTCTGCATCTCCTAGTTTATAAAATTCACTCACCATAAAAATCAAGTTATGAAAAATACGTTATCTGTTTTCGTTATAATATTATTTTGTAATTGTATTGTTATGACTTCTTGTCAAGATAGTATTCCAAAAACATCTCAAGATCAAACAAGATCTGCAAAGCCAAATAGTAAAGCTCCTATTGACGATCAATATGCTTATCAAGAGGAAGCAATTACAGTTATAAAAGATGTGACTCCACCTCCTCCTCCTCCAGTAATAGAAGAAGAGATAGAAGAAGTTTTCACAGATCAAATTATGGCAAATCATGATGAAATTGAGATAAATGACGAAGAGTTAGTAATGGATGTCGAAGACAAAGAACCAACTGAAACATTTAACCTTAGACCAAATATAAAAAAACAATCACATCGTCCAGAACCTCAACACAACACTGAAGAATACAATCACATAGTAGAAAATGATTTCCTTTCTTCTCTCGAAAAACCATTATCCACTTTTTCTATTGACGTAGATAATGCATCATACAGTAATGCTCGTCGCTACTTAAACAATGGTCAAATGCCACCAAAAGATGCGGTTCGAATTGAAGAATTTGTCAACTACTTCAACTACGATTATCCACAACCAAAAGGCGAAGATCCTTTTTCTATCAATACTGAAATTTCAGATTGTCCGTGGAATCAAGATCACAAATTAGTTCATATTGGTTTGCAAGGCTATGAGTTACCGAAGGAACAAATGCCTCCATCTAATTTAGTTTTCCTATTGGATGTTTCAGGCTCGATGAGTGATTATAATAAGTTACCACTTTTGAAAAAAGCATTTCAATTACTCACGCAACAGATGCGGGAAGAGGACCGAGTTTCCATTGTCGTATATGCAGGTGCTTCAGGTTTGGTACTTCCTCCGACTTCTGGAAATAATAAAAATAAAATCATGGCGGCTCTTGAAAAATTAAATGCAGGTGGAAGTACAGCAGGCACCGCAGGTATTCAATTAGCTTACCAAACTGCCGAATCTACTTTTATCAAAAATGGAAACAACCGAATTATCTTGGCTACAGATGGAGATTTTAATGTAGGAACTAGTAGCATTTCTGAGTTGGTTCGATTGATTGAAGAAAAAAGAGAGTCAGGTGTTTTCCTTTCCATTTTAGGATTCGGAATGGGCAATTACAAAGATGGTCGAATGGAAGAATTGGCAGACAACGGAAATGGAAATTATGCCTACATCGATAATTTTCAAGAAGCGAAAAAAGTCTTCGTGCAAGAAATGGGTGGTACTCTTCACACTATTGCAAAGGATGTAAAATTACAAATCGAATTTAATCCTGCGCATGTTAAAGAGTACAGATTAGTCGGTTATGAAAATCGAAAACTCAAAAATGAAGATTTTAATAATGACAAAAAAGATGCAGGTGATTTAGGGGCAGGGCACACAGTCACAGCTATTTATGAAATCATCCCAACGAGTTCTGAAACAACTTCTGCTGGCAAAGTTGATCCATTAAAATATCAAGATCGTTCTGTAAAAAGATGGGCAAAAATTGATGCTGATTGGATGACGATCAAGTTGCGTTACAAAAAACCAAATGAAGACGTGAGTAAATTATTAGAAGTGACGACGAAGGATAATGGTCTTTCTCTTCAAGCAACTTCTAATAATTTTCGATTCTCGGCAGCGGTGGCAAGTTTTGCGATGATGTTGCGAGATTCTAAATTCAAGGGAAATGCGACTTATGATAATATCTCGGAAATGACGCAAGGAGCACTTGGAAAAGATGAGCATGGATATCGAAAAGAGTTTTTGGATTTGATTCAAAAAGCGAAACAAGCGGATGTTCGATTGACAGCGGAGAAGTAGTTTCTAAAATGTAAAAGTGGTGTTAGCCCGTACGGGCTAACACCACTAACTTGAAAAATTGAGGCGTTATTTTTTTATGAGATCGAAATTAGTCCAGTAAACTTTTTTGCATAAAAATTTAGCGTCTCTCTCTATTTTATTTACCTACATACTTATTCACACTTTGCCAAGAACCTCCATTGTACGCTTCAATTCTGTAAGATTCTAATTGCTTTTTCGCAGCACCACTTCGCATTCCTGAAGCACAACAAGTGATGATTGGTTTCTTCATCTTTTTCATCTTATCGATGTTTTTTCCAAAATCTCCAAGTGGAATATTTATCGCTCCTTCAGCACTTCCTCCTTGAAATTCCTTGACCGTTCGAACATCAACTATCACCGCTCCATTTTTAATAATCGGTCTTAAATCTGTTCCACCAAATAGTTTCCTCAAAAAATCTAACATAGTATTTACATGTGTTTAATTTAAAAAAATAAAGATAGTTTTTCCTTAAACCGAAAGTCTCGTTTTTCAAAAAAGATTTAAAAATTTATTAAAATGGAACTTACCTTTAGTCCTGCTTCTTTTGCTTTTGCGTTGCTAGATAAAAATTCTTTGTCACCTAGTAAATGTGGAAAAACCGGTTCTTCATTCGTTGCTTCCAGAAAAACACTCAATTTGTCATTTAATTTTCCGCCATTCCAATTCGCTAATTTTCCAGCATAATCCCATTCGAAACCATAAAAATTAAAATCCTTTCCATTGGCAGCAACTAACTCTTCCAAAGTCGTTCCTACTTTTATTCCAGAATCTGTTTCCCATTTTGAATCAGTTCCATTGATCCTGATACTTTCTAGCTTCATCATCTCCTCATTGCCTTCAAATAACACTTGAATTTCATTATTAGTTTTCGGAAAAACTAATAATCCCTTTTTAGTTTCGCCTTCACCCAATCCAATTTCAGTTTCCAAAACATTTTCTTTTCCAAAAATTTTATAAATATCAGAACCATTAAAATTGGTTTTGATTCGGCCAACTTGCTGACCTGGGATGCAAGTCCAATTATCTATTTTTTCAATTTTAACTGGCGTAGTTGGAAGTGGTTTCTTAGTTTTATCTGTGAGTGAATTTCCATTTTCAACATTTGTCGATGTTCCAAATTCACAACTTGAAATCGTAAAAACCAAAAGTAGAATAGTTAAAAATTTAATGTAATTCATAGTTGTTGTTTTATTTTTTAAATAAATTATTCTTTCCAAAAAGTGATCTTGGTGAAGTCCACTTCAATAATTTCATCTTCTTTGTTTATCGCTTTTTTATTGATAAAAACTTCATGTTTTCCCTTCGCCAAACTATCAGTTTGCAACATAGTAAAAATTCCTCTTTCCTCTCGATTAGGGTGAGTATAAAAATAAAAATCAGTATTTATGAGAGTTGAATCAATCGAGATGGAATAAAAATTCTTCAGACATTCCAACGCATCTTCAGGGTTTTTTTCATTCACAAATGGATCACCCAATTTAAAGTTTCCATTTTTAAATGATATGCCTGAATTTAGACCATCTGTTTTTTCAGGCTTAAAGTCTTCGCAAATTTCCGTTAGTTTCGTATTATCCTTCACTTGATATCTGATAAATAATGGTAGTAAATTTCCTTTTACAAACTGAGAAGGAATACTTGCTCGTCGAATAAATTCATCTTCCTCTCGAAGATCGTCATATGCATTGCTACTAATTTCAAATTTTGAACTATTGTCTGGATAAAAAATGTATTGATCAAATTTAAAAAAGGGAATCAAAAAAAACATAATCAAATAAACTCCCAACGCAATTCGAATTTTATTTTTGGAAAACCGACTGATCAAACTATAATAAATACTTCGATAAATTCCAGCCATCGTGATCACTCCAATGACTCTATAAAATGGATAATAAATTTTACTTATCCATTTATACCTTTTAAAAAACCCAAGTGACAACGTATCTATGAAATAGATAAATCCTATCAACAAAGAAAATAATACCGAAAGCTTCACTCCAATAAATAGTATTTTTCCAATTCCTGAATCCGTCGAAACATATTCAGTCAATCCCCAGATAAATATATAAGTAAACAAACTTAATGCAGAGAAAAACAAAAACAACGAGAACATCATAAATACCACCAAAAAAGTAAAAGCAAAAATCACACTCGACAAAGTATCTAATCGTTCCAACATTTGATCTAACGTAGGAACTCGTTTTTTTAATTTTTCTGTAAAATATTCGCTATACCCCATTTCGTCTAAATCAATACTACTTTGTACTGATCTCAAACCAACTGTTCCTATCCAAAAACCTCTAAGGAAAACATGAACGATCAAATTAAAAGTCAAAACCCAAGAAGCTAAGATCAAGGTAATAATGAATGTCCTTAGCATTCCTTCCATATTTCCATTCAAGGAAATATGTAAATTAACATAGTCCAATACCCACAACATTCCTTCCGATGCTTGAATCAATAAGAAGATCGAAAAACCCGAAACCAATAATTCCAAGTTCCAACTCTCTCGTTGTAACTGCTCCAACCAATCACCAATATGTTGTTTTTTATCTTTCATTAAAATTCAATCTAACTACCAATTGTAGAGGAATGTAAAACGTCTACCGTTCAACGTCCATCGAATACAATCCATTATTTATTTGATGACAAGGCAAAAACTGCAAATGATGCCAACCAATGTGATCCTTCATAATGTTTTGAAACAACATTTGGAATAGTTACTCGCAAGTGTTTTTCTGCTGCTTCGAACATTAGTTTTCGTTTTTTCTTACTTTTTATACTTTGGGCAATTCCATACATACACCACGCTCGACTTAAATTTAATCCATCCAAATGTACAATTTTTGGATCACTTCGATCACTCACATCTGCGGGAGTCGCCAATGTTTTTAATTTTTTTTTGGGTAAAAATTTCTTAAACCATTTTTCAAATTCATCTGCAGACAAAACTCGTCGCATCAAATTCGCCTCTTCCAAACAACCTGATAAAAAATCTTCTCCACTTGGTTCGAATTCCGCAGGGCAGTTGCAATCTGAAAAATAATACACTCG